>CAMUJH010000012.1 GCA_947089145.1 uncultured Hungatella sp.
GAGCATCTGCCTTACAAGCAGAGGGTCATAGGTTCGAGCCCTATAGGCCCCATTTATCATAGCTTTATCGTGGTATAAATGGGATAGGCCGCAGTGGCGGAACTGGCAGACGCACAGGACTTAAAATCCTGCGGGACTAATCTCCCGTACCGGTTCGATTCCGGTCTGCGGCACTTAAAGAGTCTCGATTTTCGGGACTTTTTTTGTTATAAAAAGGCACCTTGAATCTTACATACCCTTGTGATAAAATGATGAAGAATTTTAAAATATAACAAGAAAGAGGAAAACATTTGAATATACAGGAAATAAAACGAAGGCTGTACACATTGACTGTTGCAGGAATCAATATTTTGATGCAGGAAATTCTGATGGACAGGATGTGGCGGCAATATTATAATCCCTATATCAGAATCCCCTTCTGGACAAAGGGGCATTGGTATATGATGACATTATATGTTGTGGTACTTATGTTTTTTACACACATATATGGCGGTTTGAAAATAGGATATCATAAGCAGTTTGATGTAATGCTTTCGCAAATTGTGGCAATTTTTTGTGCCAATACGGTTTTCTATATTGAGGTGGTGCTGCTGGCCTACCGGCTTTTGCCCATTACCCCGATTGTGATAGTTACCGGAATTAATATTTTTTTGGTACTTGTTTGGACAAAGGCTGCTATGAAGATGTATGGGAAGTTTTTTCCGCCCCACAAAATTCTTCTTATATATGGGAGAGGGAAGGAAGAGGAGGCCCGAAAAAAAATCATAGAGCGGAAAGATAAATTTTCTGTTTTGCAGTGGATCAATGCTGAGACTGAGATAGAGAAAGTCTGGGATCAGCTTTCTGATTATGATACTGTGATGTTATGGGATGTTCCTAATTTTATACGAAACGAGATTTTGAAGGAATGCTATGGCCGCAGGATTCGAATATATACTATGCCCAGTATATCAGATATTTTACTTTCGGGTTCAGAGATGATGCATTTTTTTGATACGCCGCTGTTTTTGATCCGAAGCAATGCTCTGACAATTGATCAAATGGTGGTGAAGCGCTTGATTGACATTGTTGTAGCGGTTTTACTGCTGCTTTTGACATCTCCGGTTATGCTTATTACAGCTGCTTTCATTAAACTGTATGACAGAGGGCCTGTATTATATAAGCAGGTAAGATGCAGCTTGTTTGGAAATCCCTTCTATATTTATAAATTCAGAAGTATGAGGGTGGATGCTGAAAAGGATGGGGTGGCCCGGCTGGCGCAAAAGAAAGACAACCGCATTACGCCGGTTGGCGCATTTATCCGGAAATTGCGGATTGATGAGCTGCCGCAGCTGTTTAATGTGATTAAGGGGGATATGTCTTTTGTAGGGCCAAGGCCGGAACGCCCGGAGATCATTGAAGAGTATAAAGAGGAGCTGCCGGAGTTTGCATATCGTATGAAGGTAAAAGCAGGATTAACAGGGTTTGCCCAGATTTATGGGAAATATAATACAGTTCCCTATGATAAGCTGAAGCTGGATCTTTACTATATTGAGCATTACTCTTTGTGGATGGATTTAAAACTGCTTTTGCTGACTGTCAAGATTATATTTACTCCTGAGAGCACGGAAGGAGTCTGAATTATGCTGATCAGTGTTGTGATGCCGGCCTACAATGCAGAAAAGACGGTTCGTCAAGCCATAGGGTCTGTTATGGCTCAGACTTTTAAGGACTGGGAGCTGCTGGTTGTCAATGACAAGTCAAAAGACACAACCAGAGATATTATCCTGGATTTGGCAAAATCTGATGGGAGAATTCGCTATATAGAAAATAAGCGGAACCTGGGTGTTTCCGAAACCCGCAACAGAGGAGTATCTTTGGCCTGCGGCCAGTGGATTGCGTTTCTGGACAGTGATGATGCGTGGGAAGAACAGAAACTGGAAGAACAGGTTGAACTGATCCGTAAATCAGGCGCCAGATTTGTCTTCACTGGATCTGCCTTTATGGATCAGGAGGGAAGACGCCTGGATTACTGCCTGAATGTCCCGGAGAAAGTTTCGTTCCGTCAGCTGCTTAAGCAGAATGTTATTTCCTGTTCTTCAGTATTGATTGAAAAGGCTTTGCTGGAGAGATATCCTATGGCATCGGGGGATATGCATGAGGATTATGCAGTATGGCTAGGCGTGCTGAAAAATGAGGGGATAGACGCATATGGGGTGGACAAGCCGCTGCTGATTTATCGTGTCAGCGGGGCTTCTAAGTCAGGAAATAAGGCAAAGGCAGCTTTGATGCATTGGCGGGTCTACCGGCATATCGGGCTTCCGTTGACTTCGTCAGCATATTATTTTGTATTCTATATGGTAAGAAATTTAAAAAAATATGGTAAAATTTGGAGAGAAACTAGAAAATAAGCCGATGGCTTAGGGGTAAGTAACCATTCTCTTTGCTATGATAAAGCTATCAAAAAGCAAAGGAGATGGAACCATGACAAAAGAAAAAAATTTTTCCCAACTATGCCGCCAGTGGACGGAGTGTGTTCGCTATCAGGTAAAGCCCTCCACTTATGGAGTATATGTTACCATGATCGAGAAGCATATTCTGCCTGAGTTAGGTAAATTTCAGGTATCTGAATTGAACAACAGGATGTTGGAACAGTATTTCCAGGATAAGCAAGGCCAGGAATTATCCTGGAATACACTGCGTCTCATTGTATTTTTAATTAAGGCAATTGTACAGATGGGGGAGGATCTGGGGCTGAAACCCTTGGAAAGGCTTCACTATCACATTCCCAGATATAAAAAATCCTCTGCCAGAATGTTTGAGCACGATCATGCGGAAAGGCTGCTGCGTTACTTGGAAGATTCAGACAAGGTATTTGACATGGGCCTGCTGATTTCTATCTGTACGGGTATTCGGGTGGGAGAATTATGCGGCCTGCAGTGGGGCGACGTAAATTGGGGAGGCGGAACGATTCGCATAAACCGTACTGTATCCAGAATCAGGAATCCAGAAGCAGGAACTCAATCGCAGAAACCGCCGCAGCCAGGTATTGAGGATGATTTGTCAAAAACAATTGTATATATAGGAACCCCGAAAACGGGGACATCAATCCGGGAGATACCACTTCCGGATTTTCTTATTTTAAAAATGCTGCATTATAAAAGGGATGAGCCATGTTATATTCTGACAGGGACAACAAAGTGCATGGAACCCAGGGGAGTGCAGAGAAGGTTTAAGAACCTATTAAGAAAACGCTGCATTCCAGAAATAAATATTCATGCCCTGCGCCATGCATTTGCTTCCAGGTGGATTGAAATGGGATTTGACAGTAAGGCGCTTTCTGAGATTCTGGGCCATTCATCCGTAAAAATTACGATGGACATTTATGTCCACAGCAATATGGAACAGAAGAAATTGTATATGAACCGCATGATTTGATGCCATACTGGTGAGCTGTTTGCCGGAGAAAGCCGTCTCATTTTAAAGAATACTTTTTTAAGAATAGCTTAAAAATAATGGAAGGCCGTATATTATTATAATGATCTATGGTATAATCAGTAGCACGGTTTTTGTATATGTACTTACCATCGGATAATACAGATTTAGAATATATGATTGTCTTTTTATGACTGCAGGGCAAAAACCGCATTATAAAATATGAAGGAGGAAAAGCCATGGATTATAATAATACATACGAGCGTGAAATAGACTTAAAGGAACTGATGTTTGCAGTTCTCCGCAGATGGAGGATGCTTCTGGTTTTTTCGCTGCTTCTGGCACTGGCGCTGGGAGGCTATAAGACCATGTCTGTATACCAAAGTAATGGACAGGAATATGAAGAGGCTCAGAAAGATTATGCAAAGGAATTAGAAGCCTATAATAAAAGCATGGAGACCTGCCAGAGAGAGATTGATAATCTGACCCGCGATATTTCCAGTCAGGAGGAGTACATGGAAAATTCTATCCTGATGAATATAAGTCCCTATGATGTATGGGAAGCAAAAGCAGAGCTTTTTATTAAGACAGAAGACAGGGTAGGGAATCAAAGCGACGAGCTTACAACAACCATAATGCGGGCGTATCAGTCAGTATTGACCAGCAGCAGCCTTCTGTCTGAAATTGCAGAAGAAATGGAAGTTGACCGCCGTTACCTTCAGGAGCTGGTAACGGTAACCATGGGAAGAGACAGCTATTATGGGAATGACGAGCTGCTTGGTGTTGCAGGCGGGGGGCTTATTATCCGGAACTGGCAGAATAATTTCCTGACAGTACAGGTGAGATATAAAGACGAGGAAGGCGCAAGGGAGATTCTGGAGGACATTATTAATGCAGGTAAGAAATATCAGGGCCAGATTCAGTCCAGCATCGGCCCCCATGCCATAAATGAAGTCAGCAGCACCATAAGCTCTAAAATAGACTTTTCTCTGGCTGATCAGCAAAACAATGAGCGGGCGCGGTTGGACAGGCTGGCAGAAAGCCTCAAGACAAAAAATGATGAATTAGAAAACGCTGAGGAGCCAAAAGATCCAGCGCTGACATCTCCTGCATTAACCGGAGTGAAGTATGGCGCTATCGGCGGGATCATGGGCGCCTTTCTGGCAGCATTCTTAATCTCCGCTGCATTTGTTATGAGTGACAAAGTGTATTCATCAAAGGAGCTAAAGTATCGCTTTAAAATAAAGATATTAGGAGCTTTGCCTGCGGAAAACAAAACAACAGGTAAGATTGATGCATGGCTCAAGCGGCTGGAAGGACGTGCGTATGATACAGATGAGGATCATGAATTTGGCCTGATTTCTGCAAATATCTGCAATTATGCGGGGAATGTGCATTCACTGCTTATAGCGGGCAGTGCGAAAGAAGAAACCATCAGCCGCGTTGCGTCAGAACTGGCTGCCAGGCTGCCGGGAATAACTGTAGTATCAGGCGGAAATATTCTTCACAGTGCAGACGGTCTGAGAAAATTGCCGGAGTGCGATGGGCTTGTGCTCATAGAGCAGTGTGGAGAATCTTTGTACAGCCAGGTGGCGCTGGAGATTGAGAAGGCCAGTGACTTACAGAAGACAGTTGTAGGGTGTGTGGTATTTGAGTAAAGCCAGTTAAGATCTGACTGTGAAAAGGCTGTGGAGAAACAGGTTCCGCAGCCTTTTTCATTGGCATTGAATACCGGGTTTTTAGTGTGAAGAGAAGGAAAAGAGACAGTATTTTTGACAGACAGAAGCGGCAATTTTTTCACTGTTTTTAAGGAAAAATGCTTGACAAATAAGGCATAATGAGGTAAACTTATATTCGTTGTAGAAATAGCGAATGTGCATGTAGCTCAATTGGATAGAGTGCCTGACTACGGATCAGGAGGTTGGGAGTTCGAGCCTTCTCATGCACGCTGGCACAAAGGGGATACTTAGTGGAGACTAAGTATTCTTTTTTGTATCTGCGGCAAACCGCTGTCAAAACATGCAGTCAAATGGATGGGAGACAGAGAACCCTAGGGAGATTGCTCTTCCAAAAAGCGCGTAACATTTCCGCATAAAAAAACCCACGTTTAAGTGGGTTCAGACGACTGCGGAATGCCGGAAGCCGAAGCTTTCCGCTTCCGTTTTTGCTGATACATTCTCTTGTCAGCCTCTTTTAAAAGTCTGTGATAATCCATATTTTTAGCCGTCAAACAATAGCCAAAGGAAAAACGGAGCGGAACATAAACTCTGTCATTAAGAGGCACAGGATTATGCTCCTGAATATTTTCCAACATACTGAGTGCGTTAAGCAGGTCTTTTTCGTTATCATACTGGTACCAGAACAATACAAATTCATCGCCCCCCAGCCGGGCAGATACCGATTTTTTAACATCTATGCTTGTAATAAGACGGGCAATTTTTTTGAGATAAACATCTCCTGCCTCATGGCCGTAAGTGTCATTAATGGTTTTAAGATTGTCGGCATCAATCATAATAAGAGCGCTATGAGCCAGTTCGTCAGGATTATTGAACAGCGAGGTAAGCTTCATCTCCAGTCCCCGCCGGTTATACAAACCAGTAAGGAGATCAATATCCCGCTCGGCCTCCATCTTCCTGCGCTCGCAAATTTCCTTTGTTACATCAATTATGACGCCGAATACCCCGCTGTTATCAGTGATTTCTTCCAGCTTTACATAGTGATCTTTCAGTTCAAAAACACCGGAGTCATTGGCAATGGGATTTTGCCGCAGATTATCAATAAATTCTTTAAACATGAGGTAATCCGAAGATAACCGTGCAGCCTCTTTATGGTCTAACAGAAGAATCTGCGGTACATATTCAGTAAAGCGGACCCTTTTCATATGCTGGTTATACTCATAAACGCCAATATACATTTTTGTTTTACTCAGGACATAGGACATTTTTTTGTTATTGTCCAAAAGGCTTTTCTTCATGGTGTTGATATAACTGCTCAATTCTGAAAATTCTACGCTGGTATGAATATCAACCATTTCATCCAGATTTCCCTGGGCAATTCTGTATAGTCTCTCATTAATGCTGTGGATGCCGCCTACTACGTACTTGTTCATATATCCGGTTACTGCATAGGATAAAATCAAAGTGATCATGATCAAACATACTGCCAACATGAAGGTGCTCCATGGTATGCGCTGATAAAGTACACGGTTGGGAATGATCCGGCCAATATAATTAAGGCCTATTTTAGTGAAAATACAATAGGAATGCTCCCCGTTTATAACCGCGTGGAACCCTTTTTCATCATCTGTAATCTCATCGAGCTTCAAGCCTATTTCCGTAAGATTCTTTCCCACACATGTTAAATCAGTGGAACCGACGATTTCTCCGGTTTCTGAATGGATGGCATAGTATCCTGCCTCCAAATTGACTCGAAACAGGGAAAAAAGGAATGACAGTTCGTTTTTTGCGCTGACATTCATGACTCTGACAGGTTCCATTCCAACCTGGACGATAAAGTCGTCATTCTTGCTCCAGAGCGCTGAATACTGCATTAACTTTGCCTCGGCGGTGTTTGGAGTAATATCCTGGACAAGCTTTAAGGAGTGATCTTCCAGCATGGGCTTAAAAAAACTCATCTGCTCTCCGGAATCAAAGGTGTAATCATAATATTCCGGATGCGTCCCGGCATAAATACGGCCTGTTTTATCAAAAATGTGGATCTCGTCTACTTCCATAAATTGTGCAATTTTCTTTAAGCCTCCAATACTCCCTAATATAGAAGGCTCATTCTGAATAATGTAGGCGATGGCTTCTGCATTGTGGAGACACGTTTTACTGTAAGCTTCTCTGACTTCTGCAAGTTCTTCCTGATTCTGATTTAGAACCTGTTCTATCTGATAAAAAGTTCTGGTGGCATTTTCGCAGGCCTGCCTCTGCTCATTGGCTATTTGGATGTACACAATGATTACAAGTATAATGGCTATTAGAAGGTATGTAACATGACGCATATATTGGCTGATGATTTTCTGCAGTGTTTTCATTGGCAACTCCTTATTTGATGTAGACATGAAGTATTCGTATAGATAAAAGTATAATATAGCTATGATATTTTTTCAATTCTAAGGGCTTCTGATGCCGTAGCAATGTGTTCCGATATATTGACAATCTGTTCCTGGCAGCTTGGATTCTGATATTCTGGTTTTCATAATGCTATTTGTCACATCCGAAATGACAAATGTAATAAAACCAACCCTAAAATAGTGACAATATACAGATGTTTTTCCCTAAGGCACTTGGTACAATTACACTACAAAAGGGAATGACAAAGGAGGAATTTATATGAAGTATGTAGTACTGGTAAGTCACGGCACCTTTGCCCCAGGCCTCCACAGCGTATTGAAAATGCTTGGAGGAGGAGAGAGAGGGGATGTGTTAAGCGCCAGCATGGAGGATGGAATGGGAGCTGATGCATTTGTAGAGCGGTTTGAAAGGGCCATTACTCCCATAAAAAATGAGGATGAAATCATTCTTTTGGCAGACATTATCGGAGGATCGCCGCTGAACAATGCGCTGGATGTACTGTCGAGGAGGGGAATGCTGGAAAAGACCGTGGCTTTTGGAGGGATGAACCTTGCTATGGCCCTGACCGCGTCCATGATGAAAGACGCCATGGATACGGAAAGCCTTGAGGCCAGCTTAATTTTGGAATCACAAAACGCTATTCAGAGAATGCAGCTTGACGTCGGAGACAGCGACGAAGCGGAAATATAAGGAGGAAGAAAAATGTCAGTTTCATTTGTTCGCGTAGATGACCGTATGATTCATGGGCAGACTTGTACCAGGTGGGCTTTAGAGTATCCCTGTGACGGGTTAGTGGCAGTCAACGATTTGGCCGCAAAAAATCCGGTGCTGAAGGCGGCTTACAAAAGTGCGTCAGGAAAGAAAACCTTTGTGTGGACTATGGAAGAGTGGAAGACAAAATGCCAGAAGGTTCTGGACAGCAAAGACAGGTATTTTCTGATTACTAAAAATCCTGTTGACATGAAAAAGATTCTGGTGGATCAGGGATTTAACCCAGGCATCAGGACAATTATTATTGGCCCCTGCAATGACAGGCCGGGAGCAGTTAAATTAGGCAATAATCAATCCATTACCCAGGAGGAAGCCCAGGCTTTGGAGGACATTATGAAAAAGGGCTACAGCGTAGAGTTTGCTCTGTTAAAAGACGAGGCAATCGGTAACTGGACAAAATTCAGAGGGCAATTCGGTTTTAACTAATTTAGGAAAGGACGGCAGGTTTTTATGCAGATTAATATTATACAGGCGGCTCTTCTGGGACTGTGCGCATGCTTATCCAGTATGCCGGGACTGGGCGGAACCACATTCGGAAACTATACATTGGGGCGTCCCCTGGTGGCAGGACTGGTAGTAGGCCTGATTTTGGGGGATATGAAGACAGGTATTATCGTAGGCGCAGCGATTCAGGTTATTTACATAGCATTGGTTACTCCAGGAGGAACCGTTTCAGCGGACGTAAGGGCCATCAGCTATATAGGCATCCCGCTTGCCATCTGCGCCATAAAGGGTATGGGATTGGACCCGGCCTCAGATGCAGCCAGAGATATGGCTGCAGCCTTGGGTGCAGCTGTTGGAACTCTTGGAACCGTACTGTTTTACGGGACAGCAACTGTTAACCTGGTTTGGCAGCACATGGGCTGGAAGGCAGTGGAAAAAGGAGATTTTAAAAAATTGTACCTGGTGGATATGGGGCTTCCATGGATTTCACATCTGCTGTGCTCTTTCATTCCCACGGTGATCATAACCATGGCTGGTTCCAGCATGGTGGATTTGATGAAGACATATCTGCCTATGGACGGCATTGCTATGAAGACATTGTTTACAGTGGGAAGCCTGCTTCCGGCAGTAGGCGTGGCTATACTTTTAAAGCAGGTAGTGAACAAAGCTGCGGATTTTCTTACCTTTTTCTTTGGATTTACTCTGGCTGCATGTATGGGGGTAAACCTGATTGGGGCAGCGGTCATCGGAGGGTTCTTTGCAGTGATTAATTATAAGATTCAGATGCTGAAAGTACGCCCGGCATTAGCAGGCACGGCGGCGTATGATGATGACGAGGAGGATATTTAAGATGAAAAAATTATCAAAGAAAACACTGAACAAATCTTTCTTATCCTGGTTTTACGGCAACCTGACCTGTTTTTCCCAGGAGCATATGCAGACCTTTGGTTACCTTTGCTCCATGCTTCCCATTGTGGAGGAACTGTATGATACCCAGGAAGAAAAAAAGGACGCAATACAGACATATACCGCATTTTTTAATACAGAGCCTCAGATTGGAACGATTGTAGTGGGCATGACGGCGGGCCTGGAAGAAGCTAAGGCAAATGGAGAGCCTATTGACGGTGAGACGATTAATGGTATCCGTGCAGGACTTATGGGGCCTCTGGCTGGTATCGGCGACTCACTCATCGTAGGAACTTTGATTCCCATTCTTCTTGGAATCGGACTTGGACTTTCGGGAAATGGGTCCCCACTGGGCGCAATTTTTTATATTATAGTCTGGAACGTTTTGATGTTTTTCGGAATGAAGTTTGCATATTTTAAAGGCTATGAGATGGGCGGCAAAGCCGTGGAAATGCTGGTAGGTGAGCAGGCGCAGGCACTTCGCGATTCTATTATCATGATCGGTACTATGGTGATCGGAGCCGTGGCGGCAAGCTGGATCAGCGTTACGACTGCCTTTAATATTCCAGGAGTTATTGACCTGCAGAGTACCTTTGACTCTGTTTATCCAAAACTGCTTTCGGCAGGCACGGTAATTTTCTGCTGGTGGCTTATGACAAAGAAGAAAATTTCTCCTACCATGGTTATGCTGATATTGGTGGTAATCGCATTCGCAGGCGTTCTTCTTGGATTCTTTGATCCGGGACTGTCTTACTAAGGAACAGGAGGTGAGGAAGCGATGTCAGAGGCTTACAAGCATTATCTGATACAGGAAGCAAAAATGCAGGCAAGAGCTCTGGAGAGGATTGCCGCATGGAGAAGAGAGGCATTGTCTGTGGCAGGTATTGGGATTCTGCTGGCATATATAGGCTTTGTGACGGAAATAAATATTCTGAGGGGAGTATTTGGCATAGTAACTGCCGTCTTAGGAGGGGGCATTGCTTTACTCATCCATATAGGATATAAAAACGGAAAAAAGAATGTGGAGCATATTTTAAAGGCTGTACAAAAATAGAGGAAACGCAGGGAGGCATGAATAAATGGCTCCCTGCGGGTTTTTCGCCATGGTTAGGAGCCAGACAGCCTGTGTTTTCTGAGAAAGGCTTTCCAAAAGAGAGCCTGGGCGGAAATATATCTTCAAAAAAATGTAAGACAGTGATAAAATGATTACAAAACAGACAAAGCCATGGAGGCAGAAGAAAATGGGAAGGGCTCACAGATCAATACCAGGGCTTATGGCTTTTTTGGCAATTGCATTGGCAGCAGGCCTGGCAGCTTGGGGACTGATGAAACAGGGGATCGGGAATGCCGTGGAAGATAAAAGGGTTCGTAAATTCGGGGCTACTTATATGACCATGAATAATCCATTTTACGAGATTATTGATAACGAAATACGAAGCATTGTGGAGGCAAGGGGAGATATGCTGATTACCCGAGATCCGGCTCTTGACGTTTCAAAGCAGATTGAACAGGTGAAAGAGATGATCGATCGGAAGGTAGACGGGCTTTTTATTAATCCGGTGGACTGGAAGATGATTAGTCCGGCTTTGAAAGAGGCATATGAAGCAGGGATTCCCATTATTGTCGTGGACAGCGATGTTTTTGATTCAGAATTGGTAAACTGCACAGTGGTTTCAGATAATTATGAGGCAGGCGTCCAGTGCGCAGAACATCTGCTTAAACATCATGAGAAGGGAAATATCCTTGTGCTTACTCACAGTGCTGCCAAGTCAGGTTTTGACAGAATCGAGGGATTTAAGGATACCATAAAAGGTCATGAGGAATTTGTAATATTGGGAGAAGAAGACTGCCTGGGGCAACTGGAGCTGGCTATGCCGGTGACAGAACGGCTTTTAAAAGAGTATCCGAAGACGGACGTCATTATGTGTCTCAATGATCTGGCGGCTATGGGAACCATGGCAGCTTTAAAGGATGCAGGCCTGGAAAGAAGCATTACAGTCTATGGCGTGGACGGCTCACCAGACGGAAAATCTATGGTAGAGGCAGGATTTATGGAGGCTACAGCGGCCCAGTTTCCCAGAAGAATCGGCAGAGAGGCAGCGGAAGCGCTGTACCAAATCCTTAACGGGGAACCAGTGGAGGCGACGATCAGAATAAAGACAGAATTGATTGATAAGGAAAATTTGGGAGTATACGGAAGCGATGGATGGCAGTAGAAAGGGATGTGAACCAAACGGGAGAGGGCAATAAAGATGACCAGGGAGAGAGTGGTTAGCAATCTGCAGCAGGCAGCCTATATTTTGAACTTTGGGGCAGTGATTCTGGTGGCAGGGAGCATGGCCTACAGTATTTTTGCAATTGTGGAGGCTATGCAGGCGGAGATGTTTCTAAACCTGATTCAGGTCAGGCCGTGGACGCCAGGCGCCATGGTGATCATATCTGTGTCAGGATATCTCTGTCTGGTATTTTTCAGCTGCCTGGGCCAGCTATGGGATCATAAGAGAAGAATGGTGAGGCTTCTTATTACTGCCACAGAAATGATTTTCTGCATTGGAACCACGATTGCCATGAATATGAACTATAATGGCCTTGTTCTTTTGGTGGTGGCTGATATGGTGCGGGGACAGAAAGGAAGCCGGCAGAAAGTCATTTTGGGGCTTGCCGTGGTGTGTCTGTATACCATTGTCAACTATAATCTGACGGGAAGTTATTTTAATATGATTCCATGGGAGTCATATCTGATATGTTTTCGAGGCAGCACGCAGGCGTTTCTGAAAGGGCTGCTGAGTGTATTCAGTTCTATGAATCTGGTTCTGTTTATTCTCTATATGACTATGCTGATTCAAGGAGAGTACAGGGAGCGGGAGCGTTTTCAGAACTTGAGTGAGCAGCTGGAGGAAGCAAATAAAAAGCTGAAAGAATTTGCAGCGGAGGCGGAAAAAAATGCAGAGGTGAGGGAAAGGAACCGGCTGGCCCGGGAGATTCATGATACTTTAGGACATTCTCTTACTGGAATTGTAGCGGGAGTGGATGCCTGCCTTACTATGATTGACATATCTCCAGAGGCTACGAAGCAGCAGCTAATCAAAATCGGCAACGCTGCAAGGCAGGGGATGACAGATGTGCGGCGTTCTGTCAGCAAACTGAGGCCGGATGCTTTGGAAAAACTGGATCTGGAGGATGCTGTTGTAAAGATGCTTCAGGATACTGAAGCTGCATCAGGCACAGAAATCCAATTTCAAAACCAAGTAAAGCCTTTAAAATTCCATGAGGATGAAGAGGAGGCGATTTACCGTGTGGTTCAGGAGGCCACAACTAACGCTATACGCCATGGACACGCAAAGAAGATATGGATTCATATTTCCAAGGCGGAACAGTGGCTGACAATCATGGTCAGGGATGACGGAGTGGGATGTGATTTTATTCATGAAGGATTTGGGTTAAAGCATATGGAGGAAAGGCTGCATCTTTTAGATGGCACACTGGAATATGACGGTAAAGAGGGATTTTTGATTACTGCCCGGATACCCATTCGGTGGGGGGAGGAGTATCAATGAAAGAAAAGATTAAGATCGTTATTGCTGACGACCAGGAACTGATACGGGACAGCTTAAAGATCGTTTTGTCTGCCAACAAGGATATGGATGTTATTGACACAGTGGCCGACGGGAGAGAGGTAATACGTTCAGTGCGCAGGGCAAAGCCCGATGTAATTCTGATGGATATACGGATGCCGGGGATGGACGGAGTATCCTGCACTCAGATTATCAAAGAAAATTATCCACAGATAAAGATCATTATCCTGACAACCTTTGACGATGATGAATACGTATACAATGCGCTGAAATATGGGGCCAGCGGGTATCTGCTAAAAGGGGTTTCCATGGCAGAGCTGTCATCGGCGATCCGTACTGTCTATGGAGGAAAGGCTATGATCAACCCGGACATTACGGTAAAAGTGGTGCGGCTTTTTTCCCAGATGGCAAAGGGAAATTATGCTATCAGGGTGGATGACAGGAACATGGATGAGATTAACAGGACCGAATGGAAGGTGATCCAGCAGGTTGGATATGGCCGTTCGAATAAGGAGATAGCAGCGGCTCTGAACCTTTCGGAGGGAACGGTGAGAAACTGCCTTAGTTCGGTTTTGAGCAAATTGGATCTGAGGGACAGGACCCAGCTTGCTTTATGGGCAGTACAGACAGGCGTTATCACCCGCAATCTTGAGTAAGGGCCGGCACATTTGTCTGTCAAAGGGGTCAGGAGGAAAGGAATATGAGACACGGAGGAAAACGATCGGTTCGGATTTCTATGATAATTGCGGCACTGCTGCTTGCGGCTGTAGCACTGACGGCAGTCAGCTATATAGGCCGCCGGGGACAGGAGCGGGTGCTGCACTTTGGAATGATGGCCGGAAGTTACTGGGATGTACCCACAGGCAATTGCTACGAGGTGGTAGATGCCGCTATCAGACGGTTTGAGGAAAAGCATCCGGGAGTGACAGTGGAATATGCCAGCGGGATTCTGAAGGAGGATTATCCGGAATGGCTGGCAGAGCAGGTGCTTTTGGGACAGGAGCCAGATGTCTTTATGATTCCGGCCGGGGAACTGGATACCTTTGCATCACTGGGGATTCTCAAAAGGCTGGAGCCTCTTATGGAAAGGGATAAAGGATTTGAACGAGAGGCATATTATGATGCTGCCTATTTTTATGGGAATATTCGGGGCGGCCAATATGCGCTTCCCTATGAAAGCGTACCTACGCTTATGTTTGTCAATAAGACATTGCTGGCAAAGGAAGGTATCATGATGCCAGGTGCGGACTGGACCTGGAATGATTTTCTTTCCCTGTGCCGACAGGTCACGAAGGATACAGACGGGGACGGGGTTATTGATCAGTTTGGATGTTTTGATTATGGATGGAAGGAAGCTGTAGATTCCAATGGTGCGGTTTTATTTGAAAAGGACGGGAAAACATCATATTTTGCAGATTCCAGGGTGGAAGAGGCTGTACGGTTTGTGAAAGAGCTAAATGCGGCTAATGAAGGGTATGTGGTAACAGCCAGGGAATTTGATAAAGGCCAGGTGGCATTCCGGCCTTTTGCATTTTCTCAGTATCGGACATATAAACCTTATCCGTGGAGAATTAAAAAATATTCGGATTTTGAGTGGGATTGTGTGAAACTGCCTTCCGGTCCCGACGGCAGCGGACAAACGAAATTGGATACCCTTTTAATGGGGGTCAGCAGCAGGACGAAACAGGAATATATGGCATGGGAATTTATCAAGGAATTGTGTTATGAGGAGGAAACCCAGATCCACCTTTTGGAAGCGTCCCAGGGCATGCCGGTTCTTAAAAAGGCAGCACAGTCGCCGTTATTACGGCAGGTTCTTGGCAGTGATACGCCCGGAAGCGGAGATATGGATGTTAAAGTTATCGGGCAGGTCATGGAGGAAGCCATGGAAACGCCTAATTTCCGGCTGTACCTTTCGGCGATGAATCTGGCGGACGGGGAAATTGGGCGGATAATAAATGGGGACGTACCCATGGACAGCGGGCTTTTGAAGCTGCAGCGGGAGGTTAACGGAGTGCTGAAACAATGATAGAAAAAACTTTATGCAGTTTGAAAAATACGGAGGACAGGAATTATGAATGAAAGATTGCCGCAGAATTTTCATTGCAGGATAATATACAGCGATATAGACGGGACTTTGCTGAACAGCAGCCATCATATAAGCCCGGATACCAGGGAAAAAATTTTGGAACTGGACAGGAAGGGGATTCCGTTTATTTTGGTTTCCGCCCGGATGCCGGACGCTGTGGAAGTCGTACGGAAGGAGCTGGGAAACCGAAGGCCGATTATTTGCTATGGAGGAGGACTGATTCTGGACGAGAATGGGCAGACCATATACAGCCGGCGTATGGAACTGGATCTGGCAGTGGAGATTCGGGATATAGTAAAGAAGCAGTACCCAGGAATATGCTGCAATACTTATGGCGGAAACTTGTGGGTCGTAGACAACGATCAGGAACCCAGAGTAATACAGGAGGAAGAGATTGTATCAGGAAAGTCTTTGGCTGGGAATATAGAAGAGATATTTGGAAAAGAAGGGGGAATCCATAAATTCCTGTTTATGGGGGAACCGGAGGATATCAGGAAGGCGGAAAGCTTTCTGCAGAAAAGATATGAGCAGTTATCAGTTATTAGTTCTAAAGAAGATTATCTGGAAGTAATGGATAAAGCGGTTAATAAGGCCGAGGGCGTACGGATACTATGCAGCTATTATGGAATACCATTGGAGGAGGCGGCAGCATTTGGGGATGGAGAAAATGACATTGGAATGCTTAAGGCCGTAAAATATGGGTTTGCCATGGGAAATGCAGAGGAATATGTAAAGGGGCAGGCAGCTTTTGTGGCTCCCACTAATGACGAGGAGGGAATTTTAGAGGTAATAAAGGGGCTGTAGAAATAGAATGGATGGACACCGGTATAATAGCTTCTGGCTTGACAAAAGCTGTCTTAGAAGACAGTACAGACTCAGAGAAGCTTTGGATGTATATGGGGAATAGGGAAGGAGAACAAAAGACAGTGGCACAGGCCGGGAAAAAGGAAGCTGCCATAAAGGAAACGGCAAATTGGATTGAGCAGCAGATTGAACATGTGTGGCACGCGCTGGGGAAAGCGGACAGACAGGCTGAGAGAAGGCTGGCAATACGCAAGTGCAAGGAGATAATAGAGTATGAATTTGTGTATAGAGGAAAGCTGCTGGCAGAGGCCAGGAGCTATTTCAGCCGTGCGGAGCAGCGGTGGAAGTTTGAACTGATGCAGGTAGACCAGGAATACTATGCGGCAGTGAAAGAATATTTTACCAGAATCAAATAAAAGGAATTTTTTGCGCAAACATACCAAAAAATAAAGGATAATTTAGCACAAGTGTATATTGCACAAACAGTTGGTACAGGGTATAATTCTTTTATCTTATTTGTATACAAAGTATACAAAAACAAAACAGGAGGAAATATCATGGATGTTCGTTATTCTGCAAACCAGAAAGATGTAAAGCGCTATACTACTGAGGAGCTAAGGGATGAGTTTTTGATTCAGGACTTGTATGCCCCCAATGAAGTTCATGCAGTATATTCCCATGTGGATCGTATGGTAACTTTGGGATGTATGCCTACTACTGAACAGGTTTCTATTGACAAGGGAATTGACTGTTGGAAAAACTTTGGTACGGATTATTTCCTGGAGCGGAGAGAGATCGGTATCTTTAACATCGGAGGTCCAGGCAGGATTCAGGCAGATGACGAGACGTTTTCCCTGGGATATAAGGATTGCCTCTATATTACAAAGGGAACCAAGACTGTTTTGTTTTCCAGCGATGATGCGGCTAATCCGGCTAAATTTTATATGGTAAGCGCACCGGCTCACACCTCTTATAAGACTACATTTATCTCTATAAAGGATGCGGCTAAGAGAAACCTGGGCGACCAGAAGACCTGCAATAAGAGAACCATCAATCAGTTTATCCATCCGGATGTGCTTAAAACTTGCCAGCTGTCCATGGGCATGACGGTTCTGGATGAGGGAAGCATATGGAATACCATGCCGTGCCACACCCATGAGCGCCGTATGGAGATATACATGTATTTTGAGATTCCGGAGAATCATGTGGTGTTCCATCTTATGGGGGAACCGACAGAGACAAGGCATATTGTCATGAAAAATGAGGAAGCTGTCATCAGCCCGTCCTGGAGCATCCACTCAGGCGCAGGGACAGCAAACTATACTTTTATTTGGGCTATGGGCGGAGAGAATCAGGCCTTTGACGATATGGACAACCTTGAGGCAGGTGACTTGAAGTAAAGATAGTTCTAGAGCGCATAGATAGAAAAGGATGGCGGCATGGAAGAAGTAACCTACAAGAATCGGGAAGAGATGGTCTATCAGGTACTGAAGCAGGAAATCCTGAATCTGGAATTAAAGCCAGGGCAGATGATCAAGGAAAATGAAATCTGTCAGCGCTTTTCTGTGTCCAGGACCCCGGTTCGGGATGCACTGCGTCTTCTGCAGGAGCAGGGATTTGTGGTTACGGTACCTTACCGGGGGATCTATGTGACACTTTTAAGCCTTAGCAATATTAAGCAGATGATCTACATGCGGGTGGCAGTGGAAACCATGGTGATGAGGGATTTTTCCCAGATCGCCACGCCGTTTCTCATGGAGGACGTGTACTATATGCTGAGAAAGCAGAAAGCCTTGGTGCAGACCGGGGATTTTAAACCGGAGCAGTTTTACCGGCTGGATGCAAAGATGCACGAGTTTTGGTTTGAGGCCATGAAGAAAAGCTGGCTTTGGAAGCTCCTCCAGGAACAGCAGCTTCATTATACCCGGTTCAGGATGCTGGATTTTGTGACAGAGACGGATTTTGACAGGATTATTCATGAACATGAGAAGCTTATTAGCTTTTTGGAGAAGAAAGATATTGCCGGAATGGAAGAGGAACTGAAAAACCATCTGTATTTCAGCATGAAGCGGATGCGGCATTCCATTGACGTGGATTATCGGGAATATTTTGAGGAAGAGGACCCGGAAGGGAAGTTTGATATTTAAGCACATAGGCAGATTGAAAATGTGGCGGGAGAAGGCTGTGTTTTGCAAAACAGCGTCTCCCGCCATATCAGGTTGCAGGCGCAGGGGACAAAAAAAGCAACATGTTGGGGCAAAAAGTGCGCTGTAAGTACTTTTTATAAAACACAGGAGGTAACCCAAGATGGACAAAAGACTTACGCTGGAGAAGAGGATTGAGGCAGAGCTCCAGAGTTATGACGGAATTATGTGCATTTATGCAGACGACTTCCATGGAAATGTGATTTCTATAGGGGCGGATGAGAGATTTGAGACAGCCAGTACGATAAAAGCCTATATTTTGGCATGTCTATTTGATGAGACGGAAAAAGGGAATGCGGATTTGGATGATATGCTGACTTATAAAAAGGAGCATTTTGTTGACGGAAGCGGGGTGATTTGTTCCCTGGAAACAGGGGCGGTTCTGAGAGTGCGGGATGCGGCTGCTTTGATGATTATTGTCAGTGATAATATTGCCACGAATATGCTGATCGAGTATTTGGGAATTCAGAACATTAATCAGAGTATTCAGGATCTGGGATTTGGAGAAACCATGCTCCATAATTCGCTTCATTTTGACAGATACAGAAAACTGGGGACTACTACAGCCCGGGACTATGGAAGTTTGTTTACCAGGCTTGCCAAAGGGAGGCTGGTCAGTGAGAAGTCGGACAGGGAGATGGTGGAGATTTTCAAAAGGCAGCACTATAACAGCATGATTACAAAAGATTTTCCGCCGGTTTATATGGACAGCGATAATACGGATGACATTCTGATTCAGGTGGCCTCGAAAAGCGGAAGCATGGATGCGTGTAGAAATGACGGAGGAATTATCTATACACCCTACGGGCCTTATGTGCTGGTAATGCTGAATAAGGAATTCAGTGATGCCATGTATTATCCTGGCCATCCCGCCACAGTATTTGGTGCCAGAGTCAGCAGAATGCTGCTTGACCAATTTTTGGCACTGGAGGGGCGGTTTGTGATTTGATGGGGTGCTGGAAACCCCATTGCCATAAATAATATGGTATTGAAAGGAAAGGAAGTGCAATATGGGACAGAAAACAGACATGAACAGAAAGAAAGGTAGAAGGCTTTGGAGCCTGCTGGGTGCTGTATGGCTGGTGATGGCCTGTCTGGCGGGCTGTGCGGCTTCCGGGAATTCCAGGAATGCCGCAGGGCAGAATGGGACAGTACAGGCATCTGAGGAAATCGGAGGCGGCAAAGACCAGAAGGGCCTTTCAGACGCAAATGGGGAGGATGAGGGCGGCAGGCTGGAAGAGACTGATGGCAGGGAATCCGATACAGGTCCAGAGGAAAAAACGGGTTCAGTGCCGGATATAGGATCGGGGGAAGAACCAGCAGAAGAGCTGAGGGAAAAATCAGCAGCAGAATCGAAAGCCGGATTAACCGCGCAGCCGGAATATTCTGAAGATGCTGGAAGCCTTGAGGATGAACGAACAACAGATACAATAGAGGAATCCGGCATCTACACATCGAAGGATGAGGTGGCGCTGTATATTCATATCTATGGCCGCCTTCCGGATAATTATATTACCAAGCGGAAAGCAGAGGATTTGGGGTGGAACAGCAAGGAAGGCAATCTCTGGGATGTGGCTCCTGGAATGAGCATCGGTGGCAGCCGCTTCGGAAATTACGAGGGAGCGCTGCCGGAAAAAGAGGGACGGAAATATTTTGAGTGTGATATTGACTATGAGGGCGGATATCGGGGTGCAAAAAGGCTGATTTATTCGGATGACGGATTGATTTTTTATACGGAAGACCATTATAATACATTTGAGCAGTTATATGGCCAATGATGAGGAGGAGCAGTATGAGAAAGGTTTTGCTGGATTTGAATCCGGCCCGCTCAACGGAATGGATTCATGAGTATTTAAAATTTGAATTGGAATTTGACGATTATTATGGTAATAACCTGGATGCACTGTATGACCAGCTGACCTGTATTGGGGAGGACACCTGTGTAGGCGTGTTTTGCCCGCCGAAGGAAGATACAAAGATGTCCCTGTATTTGGAAAGGGTGAAGAAAGTTTTCAAGGATGCAGAGCAGGACAATCCACGGCTCTGCGTCATATTTGGAGATATGGAAGAGAACTATGATAAAGAGTGAAGAAACAAATTCCTATGAGGTGATCCGTTCTAAGAGAAAGACCAGTGCCATTCAGGTGAAAAAGGATGGAGGCGTAGTGGTAAGATGTCCCCTGTGGATGACGGACAGGGAGATACGCAGGTTTGTGGCGGAGCACCGGGAATGGATCGCAAGACATCAGCGGGAAGTGCTGGAGAGGCTTGAAAAAAGGACGGTCTACACAAAGGAGCAGGTTAAGGAGTTCAGGCAGCATGCAAGATGGATGCTGGCTCAGAAAACATGGCTGTGGGCCCAGAAGATGCAGGTGACTTATGGAAAACTGACCATTCGGCAGCAGGCGACCAGATGGGGAAGCTGCAGTGCAAAGGGAAACTTAAATTTTAACTGGAAACTGGTTTTGGTTCCCCAGGATCTTGTGGATTATGTGGTGGTTCACGAACTGGCACACCGCAGGGAAATGAACCATTCGCCAAAATTTTGGAAGATTGTGGAGGAGCAGCTGCCGGATTACCGGGAGAGAAGGAGAAGGCTAAGGGAGTATGAGACAGAGATAGAGATTGCAGAGGAATGAAGAATGCCTCTGAAATTCCAGAAGAACGGGAGATAAAAGTTTGAGAGGCAGAGAACGGTGAAAGAGAATCCGCAGAAGAAATAAACAGCAAGGGATAACGCTTACTTACTAACTACCAACTGACAGGAAGGAACGGCTTATGACAGCGAAGTGGATGCTATATGCGAAAAAGGCAGATTTTGACAGGATTGCAGAGGAGTTTCATATTAATCCGGTGACGGCAAGAGTTATGAGGAACCGGGACGTGGAAGGCGATGAGGCAATACGCAGATATCTGTATGGCACGAAACATGATTTTTATTCTCCCCACCTTTTAAAGGATGCGGATAAGGCAGCCGGGATTTTGGAGGAGAAGACGGCTCAGGGAAAGCGGATTCGGATTGTGGGGGATTATGATATAGACGGGGTGTGCTCTACCTACATACTTTATAAGGCGTTAAAACGCATTGGGGCTGCGGCGGATTATGAGATCCCTGACCGGGTTAAGGACGGTTATGGAATTAATGAGCAGATTATTGAGGCAGCCTACAGCGACGGGGTGGATACCATTTTGACATGCGATAACGGGATTTCCGCAGTGGAGCAGATGCATAGAGCCAGAGAACTGGGAATGACAGTGATCATTACGGATCACCATGATATTGCCAGGGAAAACGGGAGAGATATATTGCCGGAGGCAGATGCCATTGTGAATCCCAAGCAGCAGGACTGCGGCTATCCCTGGAAGGAAATCTGCGGGGCAGTTGTGGCATATAAGGTGGTCAAGATTCTGTACGAGCGGTATGGGATATCTGACAGGGAATGGGAAGAAATGATGGAGTTTGCCGCTATTGCCACGGTGGGGGACGTGATGCGGCTTCAGGATGAAAACAGGATTTTGGTGAGAGAGGGCCTGGGACGAATTCGGTCTACCAAAAGCGTAGGGCTTCGTAAGCTGGTGGAGAAGAATAAACTGGAAATTGAAAAGTTAAACGCATTCCATATCGGATTTGTCATCGGGCCATGCCTGAATGCAGGGGGAAGGCTGCAGACGGCAAAGATGGCTTTAAGGCTTTTGCTATGCGGGGATGAGGAAGAGGCGGACAGGCTGGCAGAGGAGTTAAAGCAGCTTAATGACCAGAGGAAGGATATGACCAGCCAGGGAGCAGAGCAGGCTGCCAGGCAGGTAGAGGAACGCTACGGAAACGACAAAGTTCTGGTGGTCTATCTGCCGGACTGCCATGAATCCCTGGCGGGGATTATTGCAGGACGGCTGCGGGAAAAATACCATAAGCCTTCTATTGTGCTTACAAGGGCAGAGGAGGGAGTGAAAGGCTCCGGGCGATCCATAGAAAGCTATCACATGTTTGAGGCGCTTTTGGAGGTGAAGGAGCTACTCACCAAGTTTGGAGGGCATCCTATGGCAGCAGGGCTTTCTTTAAATGAGGACAATGTGGAGGCCTTTCGGAAAGCTCTTAACAAGAATGCAAAGCTGACGGAGGAGGACTTTATTCCGAAGATATGGATTGACGTGGCTATGCCTATGGAGTATGTGTCGGAACCGCTGATCCGGGAATTGGAGATGCTGGAGCCCTTTGGGCAGGGAAATGAAAAGCCTCAGTTTGCCCAGAAAGGAATCCATATCCGCAGCGCAAGGGTGATTGGCAAGAACAGGAATGCGGTGAAACTGTCCATGGTAACCCCAAGGGGAGTGCCGGTGGATGGGATTGCATTTACCGACGGCGACACATTTATGGAAGAGATGGGGATGCGGCGGGAGATGGATGTGATTTATTATCCGGGGATTAATGAGTATAATGGTAGACGGAGCATTCAGATGGTGATTAAGGAGTGGAGGTTTTCTTGAGCCTGTATTCTGCGGAAAGCCCTTGTGCCATACAGAGACAGGAATGCCTGAAGAGAGCCATTTAGTACTTCTTGACAGCGGTTATGGAAAACAATATAATAAAAAACATCAATTTACAAGCAGATTGAGAGGAGAAAAGTCATGGTTAATGAAGTCATGGAGTTTATCACAAAGTTTGATCCGGAAGTGGGACAGGCCATCGAGTCCGAGGCGGCCCGCCAGAGGAGGAATCTGGAACTGATTGCTTCAGAAAATATTGTATCTGAGGCGGTTATGATGGCTATGGGGACGGTTCTGACCAACAAGTATGCGGAAGGATATTCCGGAAAACGGTATTACGGCGGCTGTCAGTGCGTGGATGTGGTGGAAACCCTTGCCATTGAGCGGGCAAAGAAGCTGTTTGGCTGTGACTATGCCAATGTACAGCCCCATTCCGGCGCGCAGGCTAATATGGCAGTTTTTGTGGCCATGCTGAAGCCTGGGGATACGGTTATGGGCATGAACCTTGACCATGGCGGACACCTGACTCATGGGAGTCCGGTAAATTTCTCGGGCCTTTATTTTAACATCGTGCCTTATGGTGTCAATGACGAGGGGTATATAGATTATGATGAATTAGAGAGAATCGCAATGGAAGCCAAGCCGAAGCTGATTGTAGCCGGAGCCAGTGCATATGCCAGAACCATTGACTTTAAGCGCTTCCGTCAGGTAGCTGATAAGGCAGGGGCATATCTGATGGTAGATATGGCTCACATTGCGGGCCTGGTGGCAGCAGGGCTTCATCCAAGTCCCATTCCTTATGCAGACGTAGTAACCACCACCACCCACAAAACGCTGCGGGGGCCCAGAGGCGGCATGATTCTGGCCAATAAAGAGGCGGCTGACAAATTTAATTTCAACAAGGCTATTTTCCCGGGAACCCAGGGAGGCCCGCTGGAACATATAATTGCCGCCAAGGCCGTATGTTTTGGAGAGGCGCTGAAGCCTGAGTTTAAGACTTATCAGGAGCAGGTGGTGAAGAATGCCGCAGCCTTGGCAAAGGCTTTGGAAAAGCAGGGCTTTAAGATTCTTACAGGCGGCACGGACAACCACCTGATGCTGGTAGACTTAAGGGGAATGGATATATCCGGCAAAGAGCTTCAGAACCGGTGCGACGAGGTGTATATCACGCTGAATAAGAATACAGTACCCAATGACCCGAGAAGCCCGTTTGTGACTTCCGGCGTAAGGATCGGTACTCCTGCGGTTACTTCCAGAGGCCTTAAGGAAACAGATATGGAAAAGATTGCAGAGTGCGTATGGCTGGCAGCTACAGACTTCGAGAACAAGGCCGGCTACATCCGGGAAGAGGTTACTAAGATCTGCAGTGCCTACCCGATCTATGAAGGCTGAAAATAATTTTTAAAGCAAAAAGGCTGAGAAAAGTCCAAAAGATTTTTCTCAGCCTTCTTACAGTCAATGCTGCTGTTTCTCTAAATTTTTCTGCGCAGTAGCCAGCATCAGCTTAATCCTGTTCAGCTGGTTTACTTCGCTGGCCCCTGGATCGTAATCTACAGCAATCACATTCGAGCTGGGGTAAACCCTGCGCAGTTCCTTAATAACGCCTTTTCCCACAATGTGGTTCGGCAGACATCCAAAGGGCTGCGTGCAGACGATATTGGTGACCCCGCTGTGAATCAGTTCCAGCATTTCCCCAGTCAGAAACCATCCTTCGCCGGTCTGATTGCCAAGAGAGACGAAATCCTGTGCCATCTTGGCCAGATCCTGAATCCTGGCAGGGGCAGTAAAGTGCCTGCTGGCAAGAAATTCCCTGCGGGCAGCCTTGCGCAGATATTCCAGAAGGGCGATTCCCATATTGCAGAGCCGCGCAGTAGAGACTTTGCCGCCTAAATGCTCTGCCTTAAAATTGGCATTATAGAAACAATAAAGCAAAAAGTCCATTAAATCCGGCATTACTGCCTCTGCGCCTTCTGATTCCAGCAGCTCTACAATGTGGTTGTTGGCCAGAGGAGAAAATTTTACCAGAATCTCTCCGACAATGCCTACTCTGGGCTTTTGCACATCTGTCCTTGGAAGGCTGTCAAAATCCCGGATAATCCCTTTAATATTGCGGTGGAACTCCATCATGGACGGGGAGCGCTTAGACAATGCAGCAACGCACCGTTTTTTCCAGGCGGTGTGAAGCCTGTTGGCAGCCCCGGGCTCTTTTTCGTAAGGCCTGGTTGCGTAAAGCACCCTCATAAACACATCGCCGTAAACCACTGCCTGCATACACTTAATCAATAAAGGAACCGTGATCTGAAATCCCGGGTTGGTTTCCATGCCGTTGGCATTGATAGAGATGACGGGAACCTGGGGCATTCCTGCTTTTTCCAGCGCGCGGCGGATAAAGCCGATGTAGTTGGACGCCCGGCAGCCGCCGCCGGTCTGGCTCATGAATACAGCCGTATGATCCAGGTCGTATTTGCCTGACAGGAGAGCCTGCATTACCTGCCCAATAACAATAAGGGACGGATAACAGGCGTCATTATTTACATACTGAAGTCCCACATCAATAGCAGAACGGTCATCATTTTTAAGGATCTCAAGGTTATAGCCAAAAGATCGGATAGCAGGCTCTAACAGGTCAAAATGGATGGGCGACATCTGAGGACATAAAAGAGTGTAGTTCTTTTTCATATCTTTGGTAAACAGTACCCGGTTATAGGCGCTGGATACCATCTTCCGGTCAAAGTGATTTTTGTCCCTGACTTTTAATGCGGCAATGAGAGAACGCACTCTTATACGGGCAGCCCCTAAATTGTTTACCTCATCAATCTTTAAAACCGTATAAATTTTCCCCGCAGAGGAAAGAATATCATGTACCTGATCCGTAGTGACGGCATCCAATCCGCAGCCAAAAGAATTTAACTGAATCAGATCCAGGCAGTCGTTTGCCTTTACATAGGAAGCGGCAGCATACAGCCTGGAGTGGTACATCCACTGGTCAGTGACAATAAGAGGACGTTCCACATGGCCCAGGTGGGAGACGGAATCTTCTGTCAGGACTGCCATTCCATAGGAAGCGATCATCTCCGGGATGCCATGGTGTATCTCCGGATCAATGTGGTACGGGCGCCCTGCCAGGACAATGCCGTGGCGGCCCTGCTCTTTCAGCCAGGCAATGGTTTCCTCGCCTTTTTTCTGCAGATCAAGGCGGCAGTCCATCAGTTCCTGCCAGCCCTTGTGAGCTGCCAGACGGATTTCCTTCTCGGGAATATCAAACTCTTTTACAAATTCAGATACCAGCTGGCCGGTGAGAATTTCTTCATTGGTAAAGGCCATAAAGGGATTAAGGAACCGGATATTCTTTTCCGCCAGCTCTTCCACATTATTTTTGATATTCTCCGCATAGGAAGTAACCATGGGGCAGTTGTAGTGGTTGCCGGCATCAGGCTGCTCATTCCGTTCGTAAGGGATGCAGGGATAAAAAATGGTTTTGACTCCCTGAGCTATAAGCCAGGAAACATGGCCATGGACAATCTTTGCCGGATAGCATTCGGATTCGCTGGGAATAGATTCAATACCCAGTTCATAAATCCTTCTGGTGGACTGTGGTGACAGCACGGTACAAAACCCTAATTCTTTAAAGAAAACCGCCCAAAAAGGATAATTTTCGTAAAAGTTCAATACCCGCGGAATGCCTATGGTTCCCCGCACTGCCAGATCCGGAGTCAGGGATTCGTAGTCAAAGATACGGCGGTATTTATAATCAAACAGGTTTGGAACCTCTTTTTTGGCCTTTTCCTTTCCAAGTCCCCTCTCGCAGCGGTTTCCGCTGACAAACTGGCGGCCGCCTTCGAAACGGTTGACAGTCAGAACGCAGCGATTGGTGCAGCCCTTGCATCGGGCCATGGAGGTTTCATATTTCAGGCGGATAATCTTGTCCAAGGGAAGCATGGTGCTTTGACGTCCTTCTTCAAACCTTTCCCTGGCAATAAGCGCAGCGCCGAAGGCTCCCATAATTCCGGCGATATCAGGGCGGACGGCCTGGCAGCCGGATATTTTTTCAAAGCTTCTCAATACTGCGTCATTATAGAAAGTCCCTCCCTGGACTACCACATTGGTTCCAAGATCCGCAGGGTTTGTTATCTTTATTACCTTGTAAAGGGCGTTTTTTATGACTGAGTAAGCCAGGCCGGCAGAGATATCAGCCACGCTGGCGCCCTCCTTCTGGGCCTGCTTTACATTAGAATTCATAAAAACCGTACACCGGGTTCCCAAGTCCGTAGGATTTCGGGCGAATAGTGCCTCTTTTGCAAAATCTTCAATAGAAAAGTTCAGCGATTTGGCAAAGGTTTCAATAAACGAACCGCAGCCTGAAGAACAGGCTTCATTTAACTGGACGCTTTCCACGGTATTGTCCCGGATTTTTATGCATTTCATGTCCTGGCCGCCGATATCCAGGATGCAGTCTACCTGAGGGTCAAAAAATGCGGCCGCATAGTAGTGGGAAATGGTTTCTACCTCTCCTTCATCCAGCATCAGAGCGGCCTTTAAAAGGGCTTCTCCATACCCTGTGGAACATGACCAGGCGATATGAGCAGTCTCAGGAAGCAGTGCGCGGATCTCCCGTATGGAACGTATGGCAGTTGCCAGAGGACTTCCGTTGTTGTTGCTGTAAAAGTGGTACAGCAGCGTACCGTCCTGCCCGACAATGGCAACCTTGGTGGTGGTGGAACCGGCGTCAATGCCCAGAAAGCAGTTTCCTTTATAGGAAGCTAAGGAAGCCTTCCGGACGGAGTGACGGCTGTGGCGGGCTAAAAATGCATCATAATCTGCCTGATCATCAAACAGGGGTTCCATCCGTTTTATTTCCACATCCATCTTAATGCCATGAACCAGCTGCTTTATCAAATCTTCCAAGAAAACCGCAGTGCCCTTGCTGCTGTTCATGGCGGCGCCCAGTGCGGCAAAAAGATGCGAGTGTTCAGGCGCGATAATCTGGCTGCCAGACAGATTCAGGGTACGAATAAACGCCATGCGCAGTTCGGAGAGGAAATGCAGAGGCCCTCCAAGAAAGGCCACATTGCCCCGGATAGGCTTTCCGCAGGCCAGGCCGCTGATGGTCTGATTGACCACGGCCTGGAAGATGGAAGCAGCCAGATCCTCCCTGGTGGCCCCGTCATTAATAAGGGGCTGGATATCGGATTTGGCGAACACGCCGCATCTTGCAGCTATGGGATATATCATCTGATAATTTTTTGCATATTCGTTAAGGCCGGATGCGTCAGTCTGAAGCAGTGACGCCATCTGGTCAATAAAAGAGCCGGTGCCGCCGGCACAGATGCCGTTCATCCGCTGATCGACTCCGCCGGTGAAATAGATGATTTTGGCATCTTCCCCCCCAAGCTCAATGGCTACATCCGTGTGCGGGGCCTCCGCTTGAAGAGCAGAAGCGACAGCCACAACCTCCTGAACAAAAGGCACTTTCAGATGGCCGGACAGAGTCAGGCCTCCGGAACCGGTGATGGTGGGAAAAAGCATGAGGGCACCCAGCTTTTTGTGGGCCTGCTCCAAAAGCTGAGCCAGCGTTTCCTGAATATTGGCATAATGCCGCTTGTAGTCAGCAAAAAGTATCTTATGTGCTTCATCAATAATTGCTACTTTTACAGTGGTGGAACCGATATCGATTCCTAAAGAATAGTATTTCGTCATATTCTGCGGGGTCAGTCCCTGCCTCCTTTGCGTAAAAAAGCATACCTTCTTGTGCTTTTAGGTATACCTTATGGCATAAAATGCCCCTGCTGGGAGAGAGCATTCATTAAGAGATTTATAAACTCTATACCGTAGGTAGTGTACCATAAAATAAGAAAGAATACAATTGGAGGTGAGTGTTAAAAAATTGTTAACGGCCTATAAAAATCTGGTGAAAATGCTGATTTGTTTGACAAACACGCAGTCAGAAACTATAATGGTAGGGTCAAGGAAATAATTGGCATACAGGAAAAGGGTGAGAATATGGTTCAGATCTTTATGACAGAGGATGATGCGATCCATCAGAAAGATGAAATTCAGAATGGCTGTTGGATGGCGCTTACGGACCCTACAGCCACGGAGATCCTGGAAATCTCGGAAGCCTATGGCATAGACCCAGATCATTTGAGAGCGCCTTTGGACGAAGAAGAGCGTTCCCGTATCGAAACGGAGGACAACTATACCCTGATATTGGTGGACATCCCCGCAATAGAGGAGAGAAGCGGCAAGGACTGGTATGTGACAATCCCTTTGGGAATCATCATGACAGAGAAGATGATGATCACCGTATGTCTGGAGGAAACGCCTATACTTACGGCATTTATGGACGGCAGGGTGAAAGAGTTCTATACTTACATGAAGAGTCGGTTTATTTTACAGATTTTGTATAGAAATGCTTCCCAATATCTGCAGTACTTAAGGGTTATTGACAAGAAGAGCGACGTAGTAGAGCGGAAACTGCACAAGGCTCAGAAGAACCGGGAACTGATGGAGCTTCTGGAATTGGAGAAGAGTCTTCTGTATTTCTCCACGTCCCTCCGCTCCAATGAGGTGGTGCTGGAAAAGCTGATGAAATATGAGAAGATCAAAAGGTACCAGGAGGACGAAGAGCTTTTGGAGGATGTTATCATCGAGAACAAACAGGCTATTGAGATGGCCAATATTTACAGCGGCAATTTAAACGTGACTACGGAGGCAGTGGCGTCGGTGATTTCCAATAACCTGAATATTGTCATGAAGCTTCTGACTACGATTACGCTGGTTTTGTCGATCCCTACTATGATTGCCAGCTTTTACGGTATGAATGTGAAAGGGATTCCGTTTGCGGAACATCCTTACGGATTCTGGATCGTTTTGGGCTTTACGGCTGTATTGTCCATGGTGCTGGCATTGTTTTTTTCCAAGAAAGACTTGTTTTAGCAGCGATGTAATAAGTTGAACCGCTGTCTTGTTAAGGGTTAAAGGCATGTGTTAGAAAGGGTGCAGAAAAATATGAAATTTTTCCACAAATTGGAGCATAAGTACGGAAGATATGCGATTCACAATCTGATGTATTACATCGTGATTATGTATGCCATAGGGTTAGTGATGAATCTGCTGAATCCGGCAATTTATTGGGTATATTTTTCGCTGGATATAGAAAAAATTCTGCATGGGCAGATTTGGCGTCTGGCAACCTTCCTCGTCTATCCCCCAACCCTGGCAACCTGGGCGTTTATGGACATTTTTTTCGGAATTTTGGCGTTGTTTATGTACCACAGCCTGGGCATAACCCTGGAGAGGGTGTGGGGGGCTTTCCGGTTTAATGTGTTCTTCTTTATGGGAGTTATCGGACAGATCCTGGCGGCTTTTGCAGGATATGCGATTTTCCACGAATCTTACTACATTACCACCGGGTTCCTGAATTTTTCTATATTTCTGGCATTTGCCATCTGCTTTCCGGATGTGCAGTTTCTGATGTTTATGGTGATTCCGGTGAAGGCCAAATGGCTGGCCATAGCAGAGTCGGCCGTGTACGCCTACAGCTTTTTCAGGGGAACTGCCAGCACCAGATGCGAAATTGTGCTGTCGCTGATCAATGTACTTGTGTTTGTGGCAATGACCCGCAATTATCATCGCTACTCGCCTAAAGAGATTAAGAGAAAGCACGATTTTAAAGCAAAAGTAAAAGTTATGCCTAAAGGACGCAGCATGCACAAATGTGCAGTGTGCGGACGGACCGAAGCGGATGGGGCGGATTTGGAATTCAGGTATTGTTCAAAATGTGCAGGAGGACTTGAGTACTGCATGGATCATCTGTATACCCACCAGCATGTGACAGAAGACATTGGGAAACTTCATGAATAAGATGGTTTTATGCGGAAACAGCGGTATATATCAGAGTGCGATGAAGCCATCTGGGCCGATATGTGACAGAGGGCTTCAGACGGGGAAATGGAGGAAATTATGAAGAAGACTAAAATTATTTGTACTATGGGGCCGAACTCGGATGATAGGCAGGTAATGACTGACCTGGCTCTTAACGGGATGGACATTGCAAGGTTTAATTTTTCACATGGGGATTATGAGGAGCAGAGAGCGCGGCTGGAACAGCTGAAAAGCGTCAGGGAAGAATTGGATCTTCCCATTGCGGCCTTGCTGGACACCAAGGGGCCTGAGATCCGGACAGGACTTTTGAAAGACGAAAAGAAGGTGATGCTGACAGAAGGACAGGAGTTTACTTTGACTACCAGGAAGGTAGAGGGAGATGAAACTATCGGGCACATTAACTATGCCGGCCTTCCGGAGGACGTGGCAAAGGGAAACCGGATTTTAATTGATGACGGCCTTATTGAGCTGAACGTAGAAAAGGTGGAGGGGACAGAGATCTACTGCACCGTTATCAACGGCGGGGAGCTTGGACAGAGAAAAGGAGTCAATGTGCCCAATGTGAAGGTAAAGCTTCCGGCTCTTACAGAGAAAGACAAGGAAGATATCTGGTTCGGCATTGAGGAAGGATTCGATTTCATTGCGGCTTCCTTTGTGCGGAATGCGGATGCCATCATAGAGATAAAGCAGATGCTTGATGTGGCAGGCGCCAACCTTAAGGTCATTGCCAAGATTGAGAACGCAGAGGGAATTGAGAATATAGATTCCATTATTGCTGCCAGCGACGGAATTATGGTGGCCCGCGGCGACATGGGAGTGGAGATTCCGGCGGAGCGGGTTCCCTACATTCAGAAGGAGATTATCCGCAAATGCAACGAAGCCAGCAAGCCGGTGATCACGGCGACTCAGATGCTGGATTCCATGATACGCAATCCCCGTCCAACCAGGGCCGAAGTTACGGATGTGGCTAATGCGGTGTATGACGGAACCGATGCGGTAATGCTGTCAGGGGAGACTGCCATGGGCAAGTACCCTGTAGAGGCTTTAAAGATGATGGCCCAGATTGCGGAGGAGACGGAAAAGCATCTGGACTACAATTCATACCGCAGACGCAATGTTTCGGCGGAGAACCTGAGGAAGATTTCCAATGCCGTATGTTTTTCTTCCGTATCTACGGCTCATGACCTGGACGCCAAAGCCATTGTGGCTCCCAGCATCAGCGGCTTTACGGCAGGGCTGCTTTCCAAGTATCGTCCAGGCGTTCGGATTATCGGTATGTCCCCCAGCGCCACTGCGGTCCGGCAGATGCAGATTATGTGGGGAGTAACGCCCTTCCTGGCAAAGAGGGCGGAGTCTACGGATATTCTTATTGCTTCTTCTGTAGATTTGCTGCGGCAGAAAGGAATTCTGGAGTCAGGTGATGTGGTAGTGGTCACTGCGGGAGTCGTAAGTCATGAGAGGCGCCATGAACCGGCTCAGGATACCAATATTATGAGGGTTGTGAATATTTTATAATATATTGTAAAAAGTACTGGACAAAGAAGTCTGCTATCAGGTACAATGTGTCATCATTGCATCTGAAGATGGCAGGCTTTTTGCTGTAGGAATGAATTTACTATAAAGATCCCAGGCAGAAAATGCAGGGAGAAAAGAGGACGAGGGATTATGGAAAAGAAACCATTTGTGACACTGGAGAAACTGCAGGAGATTGTGAAAGATTACCCGACCCCTTTCCATCTGTATGACGAAAAGGGAATTCGGGAAAATGCAAGAAGGCTTAAGGAGGCATTTGCCTGGAATCATGGGTTTAAAGAGTATTTCGCCGTGAAGGCTACTCCCAATCCATTTATATTAAAGATTCTTAAAGAGGAGGGATGCGGGACGGACTGCTCTTCCCTGACAGAGCTGATGATGTCAGATGCCTGCGGATTTGGAGGGAAAGAAATCATGTTTTCGTCCAATGATACGCCCCTGGAAGAGTTTCGGTTTGCCAATGATCTGGGTGCCATTATAAATCTGGATGACTTTACGCATATTCAGTGTGTGGAGGAGACTTTGGGGAAGATTCCGGAAACCATTTGCTGCAGATATAATCCGGGAGGCGTGTTCAAGATCAGCAATGACATTATGGACAATCCGGGAGATTCCAAATACGGCATGACCACGGAGCAGATGTTCCAGGCATTTAAGATATTGAAAGAAAAAGGAGCGAAGTATTTCGGCATCCACGCTTTTTTAGCCAGCAATACAGTGACTAACGAATATTATCCCATGCTGGCAAAAGTATTGTTTGAGCTGGCTGTAAGACTTCATGAGGAAGTTGGCGCGGATATTCGCTTTATCAATCTGTCAGGCGGAGTCGGAGTTCCCTACCGCCCTGACCAGGAGCCTAATGATATCAAGGTTATTGGTGACGGCGTGCGGAAAGTATATGAGCAGGTTCTGGTTCCGGCAGGGATGGGAGACGTGGCGCTGTTTACAGAACTGGGGCGGTTTATGCTGGCGCCTTACGGATGCCTTGTGACAAAAGCGATTCATGAGAAGCATACCCATAAGGAATATATAGGAGTAGACGCCTGTGCCGTAAACCTGATGCGGCCAGCGGTTTATGGCGCGTATCACCATATTACCGTGGCGGGAAAAGAGGACAGAGATTGTGACCATATCTATGACGTGGTGGGATCTTTGTGTGAAAACTGTGATAAATTTGCTATTGACAGAAAGCTGCCGCAGATTGAAAAGGGCGATTTGCTGGTGATTCATGACACGGGAGCCCACGGGTTTTCTATGGGATATAATTACAATGGAAAGCTAAAATCAGCGGAGCTGCTTTTAAAGGAGGACGGTTCTGTAGAGATGATACGAAGGGCGGAGACTCCAAAGGATTATTTTGCTACGTTTGACTTCAGCAGTGTAATGGGGAAATACGGAGAGCGGTAAGAGATTTGTAAGGAAACCGAAAGGCGGGCTTACGAAAAAAGGACAGAAAAGCTGCACAGCGGAGGAAGGTGGTTTCAGGGATTTTCCTCTGCTGCCTGCCTGCTTTGGAAAAAATGGGAAGCGGGCTGAAAAAGGGAGAAAGTCTGGCAAAAGACAGAAAAATCCCCGTATCCAGGTGATACGGGGGAACACTTTTTCTTTAGGATTAGGATTAAAAGGATTAAGGATTTAATAATTGTGCATTTCTTATGGTCATAGTATAACACAGGGAGCGGGAAAATGTTTGTATAATGTTTGAATAGATTATGAAGAAATTCTTAAGGTTACACAGATGGCGCACAGACGGCAGAAACGGATAAGACGGGATATGGTAGTCGGCAGAAGGATGCGATGACAGAGAGGAAACGCCCAGGCATAGACTCCTGAACGGATACATATTTTGGAAGAAAGAACGCTGTTAAAGAGGTTTTATGCAGAATCAGAAGATGGAGAATATACTGAATCTGGCTCTTGAGGCCACGCCGGAGGAAATAGAGAGGTCGGAGACACTGGCCATAGGATATGATCCTGCAGAGAAAACGTGGGAAGTGATTGTGAAGCATTCGCAGCCCCTTAGTGGGCTGGAGCAGATGGGAGTGAGGCAGACAGAGCTGTTAAATCAGTATTCTATCCTTACGGTTCCAGAGTCAAAACTTGAAGAAATAAGCAGGCTGAATCAGGTGGAATATATTGAAAAACCAAAGAGGCTGTACTTTTCCGTAGGGGTGGGAAAGACGGCCTCTTGCATTTCCTATGTCCAGGCCGAAGGCAGCAGCTATGGGCCGTATTTGACAGGGCGGGGGTGCCTGGTAGCGGTGATTGATTCAGGGATTGATTATTACCATGATGATTTCCGCAGCGAGGACGGGAGCACCAGGATCGTGGAATTGTGGGATCAGACGCTTGATAGGATTTTTACGGAACAGGAGATAAACGAGGCGCTTAGTCAAGGAAGCCGCAGGGAGGCGAGAAGGGTTGTTCCAAGCGTGGACGGAAGCGGCCATGGGACGGCAGTGGCAGGGATTGCTGCGGGAAACGGGAGGGGCAGCCAGAGTCAGAGCCAATACCGGGGAGTGGCGTTTGAAAGCCGTCTTTTGGTGGTAAAACTTGGAAGAGCCGATCCTTTAGGATTTCCAAGAACGACAGAATTAATGAAGGCATTGGATTATGTGGTGCGGCGGGCTGCAGAGATTGGGATGCCGGTATCGGTTAATGTGAGTATCGGCAATACGTACGGCTCTCACGACGGAACCAGCCTTTTGGAGACTTACATTGACGGGATTTCCAATTATGGAAGAAATGTCATTGTAATTGGTTCAGGAAATGAGGCAAGAAGCGGAGGCCATGCTTCAGGAGTTCTGGCAATGGGCAATTCTGTTAATGTGGAACTGTCCGTTGCCCCGTATGAAAGCGGAATAACAGTTCAGCTGTGGAAGCATTGTGTGGATGATTTTTCCATTACTCTGGTGACTCCGTCAGGGGATATTCTGGGGCCTTTGCCGCCGGTGATTGGCCCGCAGACTTATAATTACGAAAGCACCAGAATTCTTTTATATTACGGAGAGCCAGGCCCTTACAGTAAAGCCCAAGAGATTTATTTTGATTTTATCCCTCTTCATCGGGACTATCTGCAGAGCGGAATATGGGTGTTCCATTTAACGCCAAGGAAAATTATTCAGGGAAATTATGATTTTTGGCTGCCGTCATCGACCATATTAAACAACTCTACCTATTTTTTACAGTCAACACCAGATACCACGTTGACAATTCCGTCTACAGCCTCTATGGCCATAACAGTGGGGGCCTATAACAGTAATTATCAGACGTATGCTGACTTTTCGGGACGGGGATTCACCAGAGTGACGAATCAGGTCAAGCCGGATATTGCGGCGCCGGGAGTGGGGATCATGGCGCCTAAAAGTGGAGGAGGGTATGAGGCGGTGACCGGTACATCCTTTGCTGCCCCTTTTGTGACTGGAAGCGGGGCGCTGCTGATGCAGTGGGGGATTGTGGAAGGGAGAGATGAATTTTTATATGGGGAGAAATTGAAGGCGTATCTGATGCGGGGAGCCAGGCAGATTCCGGGGTATAATGTGTGGCCGAATCCTCAGCTTGGCTGGGGGACTTTGTGTTTGCGGGATAGTTTGCCTGTGTAATTAAAAATTTGATGTCGATGTAACCTGTGTTATCAGAAATTTCCGATAAGGGAGTAGAGTGCTGTATTTTGGAATCTCCGGAAGAAATCACTGGAATAAAGAAAATAAGGGAAAACAGGATGATTTTTTGTCCTTTCCGGTTATCCGGCCACATATTTTGAAACGGCGTTTACATATTTCCTGCCACCAGGATGGAAATATGTAAACGCCGTTTCATATGGTTCTCAACCCCTTGCCAATGTACGAAAATTTACTAAAATAAGGACAAAAAGTTAATTACCAGGAGAATTATTATGGGTAAGTATGATGGCTTGGCGAAGATCATCGTCCAGAATGTTGGCGGGAAGGAAAATATCACAGGATTGGCCCATTGCATCACAAGGCTCCGTTTCCGGCTTGCAGATGAGTCAAAGGCACAGACTGATGTGTTAAAACAAACGGACGGAATCGTCACCGTGGTGCAGAGCGGCGGCCTCTGCCAGGTGGTAATCGGGAGCAGGTAGGAGAAGTGTACGATGCTGTCATAAAGGCAGGTCATTTGAAGGGCCTGGCTGCCTCTTCGGAGGAAGAAACAAAGACAGAGGAAAATAAAAATATCGTAGCTCAGTTCGTATCTATTGTGATCAGTGTGTTTGTCCCCCTTATGGGATTGCTTTGCGCCTGCGGTATGCTGAAAGGGATCTGTGCGGCGGCAGGCGGAACGATGAAAGGAGCTGCGGCAGTAAATGGGACAGCAAATGCGGGAAAGGTAATGCTGGTAAAGAACGGGGATCAGGTTAAACCGGATTTGGAGGTAACAGGATGAAAGTGTGAAGGAAACCATCAGGCTTTCCCTGGCGGCTGCCGTGCTGTTTACCATAGGAGTTACAACCATAGTCATGATATGGCCGGAACCGTTTATCCGGATATTCAACGCGGACCAGGAGCTGATTCACATGGGAAAGGGGATGCTGCGGATCTATGTGGCGGGAATGTTTGTTCGTCATACTGATTCCTTTGATCTACATGCTGCCAGTATTGCTGCCATGGGGAGTCATGGCGGTAGTTTTAGCGGAGCCGGCGGCCGATCTGATAACTACGGGAACAAATGCCGTCTATTTTAGATGCTTTATCAGGAAGAAACTGAAAGGAGAAAAACGATGTATGTAATAATTGGTACCATTGCTTTATGTGCAGGGATTCTTCAGGGAGTGACAGGATTTGGGGCAGGGATTGTCATGATGATGGTTTTGCCGTCTTTGTTCCCGCTAAATCAGGCGGCAGGAGTGTCCTGCGCCATCGCCATTGTGCTGAGCCTGTCCATGTTTTTTAGGTACAGAAAATACATTGAGTTAAAGAAAGTTGTCTGGCCTGCAATCTTGTATGTTTCCGTTTCCAGCGTATCCATCATCTTTTCTACCATGGTCAATCAGGCGGCTATGAAAAAGGTGTTCGGGGTATTCCTGATTCTTCTGTCTGCGTATTATCTGTTTTTTAATAAGAATCAGGAGAAAAAGCTGGGGCTTTTGGTCAGCGTGATATTTATTGCGGTTTCCGGTGCCTGCGACGGGCTTTTCGGAATCGGAGGGCCGCTGATGGTGCTGTTCTTTTTGGGTCAGACTCGCAGCAAGGAGGAGTATCTGGGCTCTATCCAGGCGGTATTTCTGGTGAACCTGGTTTATGGGACCATGATGCGCATGTTTAACCATATTCTGACACTGGGGCATTTACCTTATATCGGCATTGGCATGGTTTGCATTCTTGGAGGGATGATGGTTGCCAATAAAATAGTAGACCGTATGGATGGGGAGAAAATTAAGAAGATCACTTATTTGGTGATTGGAATAAGCGGGATTTTGAATGTGATATAAGGATTCTTGCCTCTGTGGGGCATATCTATGTGGACAGGGATGATGAGGGGAAGGGGACTATGGCCAGGTCAAGGAAGAAATCTTTTTACTGGTATCAGAACGTTGCTAAGACAAACGGCGAGGAGTTGTAGGGAAAGTCTTGACAGGAAACGGTTCCTCACGGGGCAAAGCAGGTTTTGGTTAACGAAGTGACATTGGATATGAACAGGAGGGCGGATATGGGCATTGAGGAAGAGATACGAAGATGGCAGGATGGCGAATGTATGGAAACCATGCGTCAGGGCGGTTTTAAAGCCGGGGACAGGGTTGTGGATTCCGGCTGTGGTATCGGCAACTACACGTTTCCTTTATCCAGGGTAGTACGGGAAAAGGGGGAAGTTTATGCCGTGGATGTGGACCGGTATGTGCTGGAGAGAATCAGGGAGAGGGCAAAGAGCCGGCGGGCTCCATTTTGAGATGCATCGGTATCTGGGCAGTAGTTCGGAGCATTTAAAGGACTATGAACGGGGCGATATTTATAATCTTAAAAGGTCGGCAGACAGAGACGCAGAGGGATGAAAGGCAGCGGTAAGGGGCTGGGGCTTTGGCGGCCGTAAGCGCTTCGGGTCCAATATCCAGCCTTATCGTCACTCTTTTTATGGGGCTCTCCGTTGGGGCCAAGGTGCTTTGTGACCAGTATGCCGGGGCGGGTAAGGACCGGGATTTAAGCGAGACTCTTCACACGGCGGTAGCGGTTACCGCTTGGGCAGGAACTGTCCTGGGCGCTGTTCAGCGCGCTGATCTCCGTTTATCTCATCATTATTTAATTGAAAACGGCATTTACATTTTTCCTGCTGTCAGACGGCAAATATGTAAACGGCGTTACATACGGCCTCAAATCCCTTGCCAACAAGGGAAAATTTATTAAAATAAAGGTCAGATACGAACCAATAATCATGAGGAGGAGAAAAAAATGTTCAAGTTCAAAAATGAAGCTTATAACGGCACATTCGATCCCACAGACAACCGGCTGGCCGCCATAAAGGAGATGGGAAAGCTGAAGACACTTTCTTATGAAGAAAGATTAAAAACACTTAGAGATTCCGGCTTCTGTTCCTTTAACTGGACAGACAAACTGCTGGGAACGGCAGACCGGTTATCACAACCGCGCAGTGTTTCTTAAGGCGCTTTCCCACGAACTGGCAGGTGACGGGAGGCGGCGCGCGCTGTTATCTTAATAGAAGGAGGTTCACAATATGTTATCAGATTCAAAATTAGGGTTCGGCCTTATGCGTCTTCCAAAGGATGGAGACGGAAATATTCTTCAGGAGGAAGTCACCCGCATGGTGGACGCATTCATGAAATCAGGGATGAACTATTTTGACACAGCTTACGCCTACGGCGGAAGCGAGGCAGCCATGAGGAAGGCCCTGGTGGAGAGGTATCCCAGGGAGTCCTTCACCATCGCCGACAAGCTCCCGGCCTGGAAGCTGAAATCGGAAGAGGACGTGGAGAGGATCTTTAAGGAATCCATGGAATTGTGCGGAGTGGATTATTTTGATTTTTACCTTCTCCACAGCGTGGAGGAAAGCCATCTTCCCACTTATGAAAACTATCACTGCTTTGAGTTCCTTCAGGAGATGAAGAGACAGGGGAAGATCCGGTATATTGGGTTTTCCTACCATGACAATGCCCGGCTTCTGGATCAGGTTCTGACGAAGCACCCGGAGATGGATTTTATCCAGCTGCAGCTCAATTATCTGGATTGGGAGAACGGGGTGATCCAGTCCCGGAAGAACTACGAGACCGCCAGGAAGCACAACAAACCGGTGGTGGTTATGGAGCCGGTGAAGGGCGGAACCCTGGCAGCCTTCCCGGAGGACATTGAAAAGATCTACAAAGATTATGCGCCGGAAAAATCCGCGGCGTCATGGGCTCTCCGGTACATAGGGTCCTTGGAGGGGGTCATGACGGTTCTGTCCGGCATGTCCAACGAGGAGCAGATGAGGGACAACCTTGATACGTTCGTGAATTTCCGGCCAATGGATGAGGAGGAGTACGGGCTTGTCCGCCAGGTGACATCAAAGGTGTTGTCCTTCCCCACCATTCCCTGCACAGGCTGCCGTTACTGCGTGCCGGGCTGTCCCATGAAGATCCAGATCCCGGATCTGTTCACGGCCTACAACAGCGCCAAGACCTACGGTTCCAACCGGAGATATGACACCTACTACAAGAATCACACACAGGGCGACAACGGGACAGCTTCGGCCTGCATCGGATGCGGACAGTGTGAGGGAGTATGTCCCCAGCACTTGGAGATCATTTCCCTTCTGAAACAGGTTTCCGAAGAATTTGACGCCTGACGTCCAATATGATTAAAGGAGAACAGAGAACATGATTAATTTTGAATATCAGAATCCCACCAGGATCATCTTTGGACAGGGAGCGGTGAAGAAATTGAGCAGCGAGATCTTAAAGTACGGAAACAAGGTGCTGCTGGTATACGGAGGGAGAAGTTTGAAGGAAAGCGGAACCTACGACCTGATCACGGACCAGCTTTCTAAGAACCAGATCACCTGGGCAGAGCTTCCGGGAGTGACCATCCCTTCCCTAAAGACCGTGTATGAGGGGATCCGCATCGCCAAAGAAACCCATGTGGATATGGTCATCGGCATCGGCGGGGGCTGCTGCATAGACGTGGCAAAGTCCGTCGCCCTGGGCGCTGCCGGGGATGTGGATATCTGGGATGTGCTGGATCGGAAAATCCCCTGGACCGGCTGCGACGTGCTTCCCATCGGCGCTGTGGTAACCATCGCCGGGAGCGGCAGCGAGATTGACAACCTGGAGACAGGAGTCCACGGAAGCATCGGAAGCTATGTAAAGACTTACCCTGCATTTTCCATCTTGGACCCGGATCTGACGGCCTCGGCTCCCTTTAAGCTGACGGCTTACCACGGCGTCTGCATCCTTATCCAGGCGTTGGAGCAGTATTTCTGCCAGACCCAGGACACACCCATCCAGGACGGATTTATCGAGACCATCTGCCGGACCGTCATCTGTTCTCTGAAAATGCTGAAGAAAAATATGGACAATGTAAATGCCAGAGGCCAGCTTCTGTGGGCGGGAGCCCTGGTGACCAACCGGATCCTGGGAAGGGGCAAGGAGGCGCCGTGGATGGCAGGCCCTCTGGGAAATCTTATTGAAGAGAAGGCAGGGCTGGACTATACCACAGCCATTGCCATCACATTTCCCAAATATATGAGGGTCTGCTATAAAGACTGTCTCCCCCTTTTCGTACAGTTTGCCATCAACGTGATGAACATCAACACGGAGAGGAAATGTGACAATCAGATCGCCAAGGAAGGGGCGGAGGCCCTGCAGAAGATCTTTGACGACCTGGGCCTGGCCCACAGCTTAAGGGACTTAGGGAAGGACTTTACGTCTTATGAGGAGTTCCAGGAGGAGATTGACGCGTATGCCGCCAAGGGGGTTATCTCAAAAGAGGATCTTCAGGAGATCGTTCAGATGTCAATCGGCTGACTGAGGCAGGCGGCGCTGCCATGGCCGCAAGGATGATGGAGAAAAGGACGCTGCTATGTTAGAATAAGGAGTGATAAATAATGGAGATTGGGGCAATTGTCTTGCCGGTAATTATAATGCTGGTGTTAGGAACCTTTCTAAAGTCAAAAGGTATGATAGGCAGCCAGTGCGTTAGCGGAATCAAAAATATAATTTCTAATATCATGCTTCCGGCGGTACTCTTTAACGCCATTTCCACGGCGGTGTTTACGGGCAACGACATAAAGCTTGTGGCAGGGATTTACGGGGTATTCACGGTGATTCTGGCATTGGGATTTCTCATGCGTCCGGTTTTTGGGACATACGGCAGGTTTGCCCCTTTTCTCTGCGTAAGCTGCGAGACGGGGATGCTGGGGTATCCTCTGTATATGACGCTTTATGGACAGGAAGGCTTAAGCACCATTGTAAGGGTGGATCTTGCAAATATTTTATTTGCTTTTACTATATTTTTGTTTGCTATAAAAGCGGCTGCCAACGGAAACGTGGATAAAAAGCGCATGGTTACGGATTCCCTCCGCTCCCCTATCATTATCGCGGTGATTATGGGACTGGCGATGTCAGTAACCGGCCTGGGCAGGATGCTGACGGTTTCCCCAATATTCCCGGTGTATAACTCCGTGGTGGAAATGGTTACCGGCCCGTTGACAGCGCTGGTGCTGATTACTGTTGGATATGACCTGGATCTGGATAAATCCGTCATGGTTTTCGTGGCAAAAGTGTCGTTGGCGCGTCTGCTGCTTAATGGGTGCGGTCTGGCGGCGATCTTTTTCCTGTTTCGTTCTTTCTGGAGCGACAGAGGGCTTTTGGCTGCGGTTGTCCTTATGTTCTGCCTGCCGGGACAGTTTATTACGCCCATCTACGTGTCGGAGGAAGGGCAGAGAAGGTTCGTGTCAACCCAGATTTCCCTTTACACCCTCATATCCATCCTGGCGTATGTGATGATTGCCGTATTTTTTTAAAGAGGCGTAAAGAGTTTCCGAAAGTGTTCGGAATAGGAAAATTCTGTTTTTGTGTAAATTTTTTTGCTAATTCCCTAACCGGGTTTTCTCTTGAAGAACACACGGCTCCGGAAATCTGGTTTACCCAGGATGCGGGGCCCTGGGAATGGAAAGGGCCGGTGATTCGGGAAAATGGATACGCTTACGGAAAGTTTTTTGAGAGAAAGGCGGCTTATATAAGCAGGGAATGGTTTCCGGACTTTGCCAACTACCGGAGGGACGGCTATGATTTCGACGCCCGGTTCGACGACGGGCTGGCATCCTATAAGGACAGGGTGCTTTACGAGCTTGTTGAGAAAAACGGCCCGCTCCTGTCGAAAGAATTGAAACGGCTTGGAAATTATAAAAAAGGCGGGAATACAGGATTTGATACCATGATTACCAGGCTGCAGTCACAGTGCTATGTGGTAATCAGCGATTTCGTATATCTGAAAGACAAGAAGGGCTGCCAGTATGGGTGGGGAGTGGCCAAATATGCGACTCCGGAACAATTTATGGGGGAAGATTTCGCAAAAAAGGTGTATGAAAGAGAACCTGAAGAATCATATGAACGGATATTGGAGCATCTGTGCAGAGTGCTTGGGGGAGTGAAAACGGAAAGGCTGAAAAAGTTTCTGGGGAGGTTTGGATGAAAGGATTTAGAGGGAGTTTTACCTGATGGACAGGGGATATTCGGCGTCCAAGGTAAGCCTGGTCGTTTCTGCTTCCTTGGCTGTTTCCGTGGCTTTGCAGCCGGTTGTGGGGTTTTTAAGCGACCGGTTTGACAATCCGGTGGTGGAGCAGATGGCTACTGTCTCCAGATTCCCATATGGCAGAATCCGGGTGTATGGGACCCTTGGATACGCCGTAGGGACCCAGATCAGCGGGATTCTTTACCGCTATGTTTCCCCAGGAGCCATGTATCAGATGTGCGGTATCGGCATGGTGGTGTGCATGGCAGGCATTCTTGGCACCCAGGATGTCCGGCAAAAAGGAGAGGAGGAAGGCAAACCGTCAAAGAAAGGGCACCTTTCTCCCTTCCATGTTTCAGGAACGGGGCATGAGCATAGATATGGCGGCCACGGTGATTTTTGCGGCAACTCTGATGGAGTTCCCCATCGTTATGTTTTCCGGCAGGGTTATGGATTGTATGAAAAATAAAGTGCTGCTACTGGCGGTATTTTCGCTTCTGGTGATACAGTTTGGGGTTTACGCTTTTGTACCGGCTGTGACATTTCAGGCTGCTGCCGCATTTTTTACCAAATCTGTAGCAACCATGGCATACATTATGATTAATCTGAAAGCGATTGCATCCATCGTGGATAAACGGTATCAAATGACGGCCCTTGCCCTGGTAGCGGCGTTGAAAAGCCTGTTTACCGTCGGATTTCAGACTGTGTGCGGGTATCTGCTGGACCATGGGACTTATGAGCGACTGTATCTGCTCCTGTTGGGGGTATCGGCAGTTGGGATTCTGCTGACTTTGGCCAGCCCCATTCCAGACGGAACCCAGGAGAAGCTGTTTGGGTAAGAGAATTTGTAAAAGATAAAAATAAGTAGAAGGAACAAAAATAATGAAATTACACATTGCAGGGGCAATCTCCAAAGTGGGGCTTAATATGTTGCCCCTGCAGTTTTGATAAAGGATATTTGATAAAAAGATATATACTGGTATGTAACTAAAGAAACGCACACTTTATAGAAAACGTTGGCACTGCTAGACCGTTGATTGGTTCTGAGTAGCAGTGTGCTATAAAGGGCGATATAGACATGTAACGGTTTTAGTTCGTATAAAAGCCGTTACTTTATGAAAAGAGATACGGCAAAGGAAAGGAAGTCCGTGTCTTTTTTATTTTTCCATATATTTTAGATATGATGCAGATTTTACGGGAACCCGCACCGGGAGACAGGAAAAAATCCTTATGTTCTGACTGGGGCGGTTTTCCCGTCCAAATAATTCCGGCAGAGGAGATATCAGCCCTCTGCTGGATTCTTGCCGGATGCAAGACCTGCCGCCACAGACCTGGCAATCTGCTTTGTTTGCGGCGCATAGTGTTTCATTCGGCTGGCAATGGAACTGACAGAGGGAAGAAAAGTGATTAGAAGTTGTAGAAATGCTCATAGTTTGGTACAATAACGATAGTATGGATGCCAAAGGAGTTTCTATGAGAAAACGAGTCAGGGAAATCGGGTTTGACGTAGATGCTTATACTGCCAGATTGATCGGCCGGGAGAATGTGTCAAAACTAGAGGGTGCAGTGTTTGAGATTGTGAAAAACGCCTATGATGCGGATGCAAGTGTATGCTGTCTGTATTATTCCAACACAGAGGATCGAATCTACATTTTGGATAATGGCTGGGGAATGAAGGAAGAAGTGCTGCGCACCCATTGGATGACAATCGGAAATTCATCCAAAAAGAGTTCTTATATTACAAAAAATGGAAGAATACAGACAGGAGCAAAGGGAATTGGCCGATTTGCTTTGGATCGCATGTCCGATCAATGTGATATGCTTACGATTTCAGATGAAGGAAGCCTGGAATGGATCGTAGACTGGAGGGACTTTGATGGAAGTAAACGAATATCCGAGGTAAAGGCAAGAGTTTATGATACGGATATTCGTTTGCTGGAGCATGTGGGAATTGAAAGTTGGAAAAACAGGGCAGTGGCAGCAGAAATAGAGAAATGTAATTTTGGGGGAACAGGAACAGCATTTTGCCTGGACCATCTTCATGATGTCTGGAATGAAAAGACAATGAACGCTCTCAGAAATCATTTGGAGAATTTGTTACCTCCAGATGTGACGCAGAAGTTCTGCATTTGGTTTTTTGATGATTCAACCAGTGTGGAGGATGCATTGATAACCAGTGCAAATGTGGAGTCCTATGACTATCGGATAGATTTTCAGGTTACCGCTAATTTAGTGAATATTCAGATCACACGGAATGAATTCGATTTTCGTGGAGAGGAGCAGGAAGTATATACAGAGGCAGGATTTGATGAACTTGAGCAGGCCTATCTGCAGGGGAAAAAGAAGGAAGAGTCGTTTACCATTGAAGAAATAGGGGAGAAAGAGAACTTCATCGGGGACTTTGAAGGCGTATTATATTTTTATAAAATAAGTGCGAACAAAAAGGATCAGGAAAGATTTTATTATAAAGATATTACAGGCCGGGCAAACCTTGCCAAAAAATTTGGCGGGATTAAGTTGTATCGTGATCAATTCCGTGTGCGCCCTTATGGTGAGTATGGTGATAATGATTTTGACTGGTTAGAGCTTTCTGCCAGGCGGAATCGTTCTCCGGCAGGTCTTGGAAAGAAAACGGGAAATTGGCGTGTCGGCTCAGAACAGATGCTGGGAACCGTGTCAATATCCAGAGAAAATTCAAACCTGGAGGATGCGGCGAATCGTAACGGTATTCAGGAGGGAATCGGTTTTTCACAGCTGAAAAGGATTCTGTTATTTGTGATTGCAGAGTTTGAACGGGATCGGCAGTTTGTAGGGCGTAAGCTGGCCAGATATGCGGATAAAAAGGATCAACTGGCGGCTAAACTGGAAGAAATACGTCGACTTGCGGAAGCACGGAAAAAATGGGAAGCAGAACAATCAGCCAGGGAACAGTCGGAAAAAACAAAAAACGCGGAGGAGCGGCCATCAAAATCGAGTTTGCCGCCTTCGGCCAATCCGGAAGATGTTATGAATCTGGTGGCAAATATGGAGCAGAAACAGGAGGAAGAACTGGAAGAACTGCGAAACGAGAATAAAATGCTTCAGACATTAGCCACGACAGGGATTATTACCAATATGTTTATGCATGAGATTCGAACATCTACCAATAATATTGGCCTGGAATTAAACGCAGCCTATGAAGCTATAGAATATGATAATGATGTGGAGTATGCTTTACAGAATATCTTGCGTGCGATCAGAGTTAAAAAGAATTTTGCTTCATGGTTTGGCATCACCATTGAATCCATCAAAAAGGATAAACGAAAGAGAAAAAAACATAATATTCAAAGCATGCTGGAACAGTATATGAATACGTGGAATGATATTCTGGATAAAAGCGGAACCAATTTTATCTATAAGTGTGACTCGGATATAGAGCTTTGGTGCTTTGAGTTTGATATTGAGAATATTATTAGTAATTTAATTGCTAACAGCCTGGCGTCTTTTGACAGGGAAATGGACAGAAAGCTGGAAAAACGGGAAATTAGATTGAATATATCCAAACTTGAAAGTAGATTATCAATGGATTATCAGGATAGTGGATGGGGTTTGATTCCAAAATATAAAAAGCGGCCGGAGTTGATTCTAGAACCATTTGAGAGCGGTCATCATTTTGAAGGAGCGGATGAAGAGGATGGGACCGGGATGGGGATGTGGATCGTAAACCGTACTATATCCGAGTATAATGGAACTATTGATCTGAGTGAAAATCTGAGAGCGGAAACAGGATTTTATGCAAAAATCATATTAGGAGGTCGAAATGTATAGAGTTGGATATATAGATGATGAACCGACACAATTTGAAAATTATAAGAGATCATTGCGCCGGCGGTGTAAGGAACTGGATCTGGTGCTGATAGAGGATTGTGAGAGTAAACAGGATATTTTGGATAAAATTTATGAGAAACAAATTGATGTACTGTTAATTGACTATAAAATGGTAAAGAATTATGGATTTAACGGAACTACATTGATTAATTATATTAATGATTCTATGCGTGATATCCAGTGCTTTATTATGACCGCTGTAGATACGGAGCAGATTACGGACGGACTTGTGGCCGATAGGGATAAATTTTCTAAAAATATTTTTGATACGGAAGGAGCAGATCCGAAAAAAGAGGCGGAATTAAATGCTTTTATCCAGATTTTGTTGGAGAGCGCAAAAGTATTTCAGGTTCGGCGACAGCAAAAATTAGGGCGGTATAAAGAACTGTTAGACAAAAAACTTCATGGGGAGTTAGGGGCAGATGAGGAGGAATTTCTGGAGTTGTATAAGGTCTTGTCATCTTATGGGTTAGTAGAAAAGTTGCCTAAAAATATGCTGAATTCAAAATTTGAGGAGCGATTACAGCGGATACTGGAATTGGGAAGTGCGATCATTGCGGAACATAAGACAGAATAGCCAGCAATAGATAAAGGAGAATATATTGAGAGTACATGGTGATAAAATAATTCGGAGACGGAAAGGTATCTCGGAATTGAAAAAGTATCAGGATGGCAGAGAACTGTTGGAGCAGGATTTTTATTATCTATGTGGTTACTGTGGAAAAGATGGAAATGTGTTGCACCAAAAACTTCATTTGGATCATTTTGTCCCGAAGAGTTTAGATAAAAGCCGGGAAAATGATTATTATAATTTGGTTTTAGCCTGTTCAAGATGTAACCTGTCTAAGTCAGATAAATGGCCGACAGGAGATATTACGCAACCACATAATGAAAAAGATGGATTTGTGGATCCGGCAGTTCCAGAATTTGACGAGCATTTGGAGCGGAATGAGAAAGGATATGTGGTTGGGAAAACACCTGTTGGAGACAGTATGTGCAATATGCTTCACCTGGATATCAGAAGAACAGATCTATACTGGAATGCGGCTCAATTAAAGAGGCAGCTCAAAGAATTGGAGAAACTATTTCAGGAAGGAAAATTAACAGAGCGGCAAAAAGATATTTATATCGAGACTAATATGATTTTTAATGAATACATAGACCAGGCATTTACAAAGGGTGAATAAATGGACAGTGATAAATTATCGGGTACCTATTACACTCCGCCCGATGCAATTCAGTTTATGATGGAGTATTTAAAAAAAGAACAACAGGATTTTTCTAATGTGTTGGAACCTTCAGCAGGTGATGGAAGGTTCCTTCCTTTGTTGCAAGAGAATGCGTCACATATAACAGCTATTGAGCTATTTCAGGAAAAAGTAGATCAGATGTGCCGGGAATATACAGGAGGCTTATTTACAATCGTAAAGGATAATTTTCTTGACTTTGCTGTCAATACATTAGAGCGCTATTCACTGATTATAGGAAATCCTCCGTATATTAATAAAAAACGGATGGGTAAGGAGGATCTTGAGAAAGCATATGTAATTTGTACAGAGGCAGGATTAAGCAAAACGGTGATGCAGAATATGTGGCTGGCGTTTATAATGGGCTCCTGTCGTTTACTTCAACCAGGTGGCAGTATTTTTTTTATATTACCGATGGAATTTTTGCAAGTGCAATATGCAGAGAGACTTAGGGAACATCTGGAGAAGATATTTAATACGATTCATATTATTGTTTTTCAAAAGGCTCTGTTTCCGAAGATTGAACAGGAGGTCTGCCTGGTATATCTGACAAATAAAAGATATGCGGAAAGGCATATACGTTATGAGATATATGAGGACTGCAGAAAGAGAGTTCCAATACAGGAAAATAGTATCCGTTGGAATAAACCATTAAAAAAGTGGTCAAACGCAATTCTCGATGATAGTGATATTTCTTTATTAAAAAATGCTATGAATCGATATCCACGAATCAAAAATATGGGGCAAATCGCACCTGGTATTGTGACAGGAGGGAACCGATATTTTATTTTATCAGAAGAAATGGTAGAAAAGTATCAGTGTAGGGAGTTTGTGCTTCCCATTGTTCAGAAAGCTTCTTATATACCAAAGAATATCATAGAAATTTCTGAGGAAGTAGTAAAAGAGATAAGCCTGAATAACAAGCCGCTTTATCTGTTGAACCTTTCTGGGGAGAAAGATATACTAAGATTGCCTATTGCACTGCAAAAATACTTGAACTGGGCGGGAGACCAGAAGGTGGGTGATATACCGCTGAAAGATTGTTATAAATGTTCGACTCGGATGCCGTGGTATGGTGTGCCTATTGTGAAAAAGGGAGAAGTGGTATTTTTTAAACGTTATGGTCAACTGCCTCGTATTTATTATAACTCAGCGGGGGTACATACTACGGATGCAGGGTATCATATACGGCTTATGGACGAGTTTGATGGGGAGAGTTTGGTGTTCTGTTTTTTTAATTCTATCACTCTTGCTCAATGCGAATTTGATGGACGCTATTATGGCGGAGGAGTATGTGAACTTGTACCAACAGAGTTTAAGGATATTGTGGTTCCATATCGTCGTATTAGAGAAAAAGATAAAGAAAAATTAAAGTCTTTGTTCAAAAGTGGAGAACCAGTGGACGAAATTGTTAAATTTGTAAATGAGTTGACAATTTATAGAGATTACGAGGCCAAACAGATACATCGGTTTGAAGAAATTCGCAGAGTATTGATGGGAAGAAGAGATGGTAAGATAGGATTTTAAGAGGGTGTCTCGTGCTCGAAGATATTGGATGATGGGAGGTAAATAGAAGTTTTTTGAGAACAACTTGACACTAATTTACAGTCAATTTTGCCTAAACTTAGCATTACTGTACCATTCTCCCCACAGAGTTATACGGGTTTCTGCGGTTTTCGCTCAAAAAAAGTGAAAAAAGTTTGTGACATTAACTTGACATTAGCGGGATGGGGGACTTTGTGTCTGCGGGACAGTCTGCCGGTGTAGAATAAACTTGTTATCTGAACTGTTACCTATAGAATGCCCCATGAAGAAATGCTGTCAGCAACAGCGGCTCTTCATGGGGTATTTATGTAACAGCTATTCTGCTGCTGATAATTTTTATTGTAAATCCATGTTTGCGCCTGGGGCGCCCATTGCCTTAAGCTTTGCCCGGTACTGCATGGGCGTCATGCCGTGGAGGGTGCGGAAGGATTTGAGAAAGCTGCTGTAGTTGGTGAAGCCGCTGTTGGTGCAGGCGTCCAGGACGCTGCGTCCGGCGGCGATTTCCTGACGGCAGTGCTGCATGCGCAGGTTTCGGATATAATCGTGGATGCTTTCCATGGTGTATTCTTTAAAGACCCGGGAAAGGTGCTCCCGGCTGGTGAAGGTGTATTTGGCCAGGAACGTTGCGGTCAGGCCCGGATCTGTGTAGTGGTCCCGGATGTATTCTACCGCAGCGGAAACCAGGGTGCTGGTACAGCTGGGAGATGGCATCTCTGTATGCCGGTCTTCTACAAGCTGGTTGATAAAAAGCTGGAGCTCTATAAGCTCGCAGGTGAGAATAATCTCCTGGCAGTCCCTCCGGATGTGGGGAATCTGGACCATCCTTTCCAGAAGGCCCCGCAGATCCCAGGTAGATACGGCATGGGCGTTGAGTATGACAATATTCTGCTGCCACTGGGGATTGCTAAGACCAGACTGGCGGATGGCCATGTCCCAGACACTGGTACTGATCTGGACCACAAGCCGGTCGGAGACTGTGTCTGTCACCGTATATCTGCCGGCATGGTAGAGCTCCGCTGGGAAGAAAACCATCTCCCCGGGGTGCAGGGTGTAGAGATTTCCCAGAAAGGAGTACTGTACATCACTGCCGGATATGAGAAGAATAATCTCATGGTAGGGGTGGGAATGGACTACAGACTGCTTATTTTTCTGGTTTGTGAACCAGGTTACCGCCACCTGGCATTCCTCCAGATTGATCCGGGCCATTTCCTGGGTGAGCAGAGAATCGGTGAAGTGGTTAATTTTCTGGACAATCATAAGAGGCCTCCTTTTTCTAAGAGTATATCTGGAAATATCACATTTTGCAAGTTTTCAGTCACAAAAAAATGAGATTTCTATTTATTTTAATTGGTAAAATTAGACGAAAAGTAATGGAAAAAATAAGAAAATAGTAAAAAATATCTACAAAAATTTCTGAAATGAGGCCTTGCTAATGGGTGGCGAACATAAATGTTTTGATATTCTGGTGGTTTTTGACGACGATACGATCCGGCGCATGTTCCGGGCGGAGTATTACACCTATGAGACGGCACGGCGTCTGCTGCGGTTTCTCCTGGGAGCAGCGGGAATCATGGCCGCACTGTTTGTGGATTTCCCCACGGCAGGTAAGACAGTCTGCCTGATGGCTGGGGTGTGGATGCTGGTTGCCGGGGACTTTCCCAGCAAGGTCCAGGCCGAGGGTGTTATCAGTCAGCGGAGGGGCCGGCACAGCCAGGTGGTCTGCCGTGTGAAGGATGAAGGACTGGAGGTTCAGGGCGGCGGGTTTCTTTCCTACAGCAGCCTGGACAGGCTGGTCTATGACGAGGAATATCTGTATCTGTTTGCCAGCCGCCAGACAGCCGTTATGCTTCCGGCAGCCGCCATAGGCGCAGAACGGCTGGAGTCTTTTAAGGCGGAGGTTCGGGAGAAAAGCGGAAAACAATGGAAACGGCTTACAACCGGATTTCTGGAATACAATCTGAGGGATCTGGTGGAAGCCCTTGCAGGGAGGCAGAAAGCCAGCACGCGGAAGTAATTAAAATTATATATATAGGAGGAATTTGTTATGAAATTACGCAAGCATGCAAGGAAAGTAGCGGCATTGGTAGCGGCGGGGGCATTGATGCTGACCGCCTGCGGAGGGAGTGGGGGTAATTCCTCAGGTTCCGGACAGGGAGCTTCTGGTGAGCAGACTTTTAATCTGAAGTTGAGCCATGGGCTGGCGGAGGATCATGCCGTCCACATCCAGATGACCGAGTGGGCAGCAGATGTAAAGGAAAAATCCGGCGGCACCATCAATATCCAGATTGTCCCCAACGGACAGCTGGGCAGTGAGGCAGACAATATTTCCTCCATCCAGGCCGGGGGGCTGGATATGGCCAAGGTATCTGCATCTACCCTTGGCAACTTCAATAACACCTGGAATGCCCTGTCTGTTCCCTATGTATTCAATGACAAGGAGCACTTCTACCAGGTGATGGACGGAGAGATTGCCCAGGAGCTTTATAAGATGACAGAGGGAGACGGCTTCATCGGTCTTACCTGGCTGGATTCCGGCGCCCGTTCCTTCTATACGGCCAACACCCCCATTCGTGTGCCGGGTGACTTAAAAGGATTAAAGATCCGTACCATGGACAGCCAGATGGCCATTGATATGATGAATGCCCTGGGAGGCTCTGCTACGGTTATGAGCTATTCCGAGATTTATACCGGCATGCAGCAGGGTGTGGTAGACGGTGCCGAGAACAATATTACGGCGCTTCGCGACCACAGCGATGTGACCCAGTATTACTGCTATGACGAGCACACCCGTATCCCGGACATCATCGTGATTTCTGCCAAGGTATGGAACCAGATGAGCGACAGCCAGAAACAGGTCATGACCGAAACCGCGGCTGCGGCCACGGAAGCTTACAAGACCCGCTGGGCCGAATTTGAAGACGAAGTAAAAGCCGCTGCCCAGCAGAACAATGTGACCTTTGTGGAGGATGTGGATACGGCTGCCTTCCAGGAAGCATGCAGCTCCATCTATGACAGCTTAAAGAGCAGCGCTCCTGAGGTGTATGCAATTGTGGAGAAGATCCAGAACGCTGGAAAGTAAAGGGGTGAGACTTTGAAGAAATTTGACGAGATTTTAGACAAGGTTATGCGCCTGATCATGGCAGTTGCCATGTTCGCGCTTCTGGCAGGAGGAACATGGCAGATTACCTCCAGATGGATACTTAAGAATCCATCTACCTTTACCGACGAGTTTCTCCGCTATGTACTGATCTGGGCATCCATGATTGGATCGGCCTACTGCTTTTACAAGGACGAGCATCTGGCCCTGGATCTGGTCAAAGACCGGGTAAAAGGCAGTGCCCGTCTGGCCCTGCTGGTGTTCATTGAGGCTGCGATCCTGTTCTTCGTGTGCTATGTATTTATTTTCGGGGGCTTCAAGCTTGTGATGAATGCAACCAACCAGTCTTCTGTTATGCGTATTTCCTTTAAGCTGCTTTATGCATGCCTTCCCCTTTCCGGCATCTTTATTGTGATAGCCAGAGGGATCAAATACGTACAGCTTTACATCAACAGCAAAGGAGGTAAATAGGCATGGTTCTGCAGGCTGTGTTAATGCTGTTTGGTTCATTCTTTATCATGCTGTTTGCGGGTGTGCCCATCTCTGCGGGGATCGGAATCGCTTCCATCATTACAGCCATTATGAGCGGAATGGATGGAAATATCTTTGCCCTGACGGCTGCCCAGAGATGCTTTTCCGGCTGCGATTCCTTCTCGCTTCTGGCTCTGCCCTTCTTCTCCCTGGGCGGAAGCATCATGAATAAGGGCGGAATCGCAAAGCGCCTGGTTCGCCTGGCCAGACTTTTAGTAGGCTGGGTGCCTGGCTATCTGGCGGCTACCAATGTACTTGCCAATATGTTCTTTGGCGCAGTGTCCGGCTCTTCGGTGGCAGCCACCTCTGCCATGGGGTCCATCATGAGTCCCCTGGAGGCAGACGAGGGCTATGACCCCAACTATTCTGCGGCAGTGAATATCTGTTCCGCACCCACCGGAATCCTGATTCCGCCTTCTGGTCCGCTGATCCTTTATTCCATTACAGCCGGCGGAGTGTCTGTGGCTGCGCTGTTTATGGGCGGATACCTGACCGGCGGCCTGCTGGGAATCGCCGTAGCGGCCCTGGCGATATTCCTTGCCATCCGGAAGGGCTATAAGGCATCCAGCATCAAGGAGGCAGATCCGGCCTGGAAGATCTGGTTGGACGCAGTCCCCTCCCTGCTGGCAGTGATCATTGTAATGGGCGGTATCCTGTCCGGTATTTTCACGGCCACGGAGGCAGGGGTAGTCATGTGCCTGTACTGCGGTCTGCTGGCAATCATTTACCGGGAAATGAATCTGAAAACCTTTTATAACCTGCTGGCAGATACCATGAGGAGCTCTGCGACCATTCTGTTTTTGATTGCATCTTCCTCCATCATGTCCTACGTGATGTCCTATACCGGCATCCCGGCAGCCATCAGCGGTGCCCTCATGAGCATTTCCAGCAACCGCTATGTGATCATCTTGATTATGAATGTGTTCCTGCTGGTCATGGGGATGTTCCTGGATCTGACCCCTGCGGTCCTGATCTTTACCCCCATTTTCCTGCCTATCGCTACCAGTGTGGGGATGAGCCCGGTCCACTTTGGCCTGATGCTGATCATGAACCTGGGAATCGGCTCTGTGACGCCGCCGGTAGGCTCCTGCCTGTTTGTAGGCTGCGGGGTGGGCCATGTGAAAATTGAGGGCGTTACCAAATACATTGTGCCGATTTTCGCAGCCATGGTGGTGGCGCTGTTTCTGGTAAGCTTTATTCCGGCGATTCCGCTGCTGGTTCCTTATCTGTGCGGTCTTGTGCCCAGCATGTGGTAAATATTAATAAAATGGAGACAGAATCATGAATATTTGTACACAATTTACAGGTGTTGAAAAAGGAAAGGGCAAATGGACCATCCACACCAACTGTGCGGATATCCAGGTGATCTTTGTTACCGATGAGATCGTGCGGGTGCGCACATCCTTTGAACGAACCTTCCCGGAGGAATCCTATGTGCTGATGACAACTGCCTGGGAGGATCGGCTGGACGGCCTGTTTGCAGAGGAGCGGACACGGGTGGAGCCGGTGATCCCGGATGTGGCGGAAAATGAAAAGGAAATCATCTTTGCTACGGGAAAGATTCGGCTGGTGTTTACAAAGGACCCCATCGGCTTTGCCCTTTATGACAAGGAAGGAAGTATGCTTTACAGTGACCTTCCAGGCGCCTTCTGCACCCTGGATTCCAATCACAGGGTGAACCATTACTCCTGCATGGAGGAAGAGGACTGCTTTTACGGTTTTGGCGAGAAGGCCGGACTGCTTAACAAGAACAAAACTTTTCTGCGGCAGCGGGCTACGGATGCCATGGGGTATGATCCAGAGAAAACAGATACCCTTTACAAGCACATCCCCTTTTATATCCGGTTAAACCGCAGCACGAAGAAGGCTGTGGGAGTGTTCTACCACAACTTCTATGAGTCCTGCTTTAACATGGGCTGTGAGAAGAGCAATTACTGGCAGCGGTATACTTACTGGCAGGCGGACGGCGGGGATATAGACCTGTTTTTGCTGGGAGGCAACTCCATTGCCCGCATTGTAGACAATTACACCCTGCTGACCGGCCGGCCGGTGCTGCTTCCCAAGCGGGCCATAGGCTACCAGGGAAGTTCCATGTTCTATCCGGAGCTGGAGAAGGACAGCGATGATGCGGTGCTGGGATTCATTGACACCATCCGGGAGGAGGGCTTCCCCATTGACGGATTCCATTTGTCCTCCGGATACACCAGCGTGGAGAACAAGCGGTGCGTGTTTACCTGGAATAAGCAGCGGTTCAAGGACCCCTCTGGTTATTTCCATGCCATGCAGGATAAGGGTGCGGAAAATGTTCCCAACATCAAGCCTGGAATCCTGCTTTCACACCCCTGGTTTGAGGAATTTGCCGGCAGGGACGTATTTGTAAAGGACAGCCAGGACCCCCAGGCCTGTGCAGTAGGACGGTGGTGGGGCGGTCCCGGGGCATTCTGGGATTTCACCAGCCCTACAGCCCGTGAAGCATGGAAGGAATATCTGATTAAAAATGTCATAGCAGTAGGAACCAACTCCATCTGGAATGACAACTGTGAGTATGACAGCCTTCTGGATAAGGATGCCAGGGTGGATTTTGACGGCAGGGGCGGCACTATCGGACAGCTGAAGCCTTTGATGAGCACCCTTATGTGCAAGTTGAGCAATGATGCGGTGAAAGAACACGATAAGGATGCAAGGCCCTATTCGGTGTGCCGCAGCGGCAGCAGCGGTATCCAGCGTTATGCCCAGACCTGGTGCGGCGACAATTACACCAGTTGGAAATCCCTAAAGTACAATATTCCCACCATTACTGGAATGGGGCTTTCCGGACAGCCCAACGAAGGCGCGGACATTGGCGGCTTCGCCGGTCCGGCCCCGGAGGAGGAGTTGTTTGTGCGGTGGGTACAGCAGGGAATCTTCCAGGCACGGTTTTCCATCCATTCGGCCAGCAACGACAACACTGTGACCGAGCCATGGATGTTCCAAGGCAGTGCGGATCTGATCCGTGAAGCCATCCTTCTGCGCTACCGTATGGAGCCCTACCTGTACTCCTGCGTATATCAGGCGTCACAGACAGGGGCCCCCATTATGAGAGCCCTGGTGTACGAGTTCCAGGAAGATGAGCATACCTATGACAACAGCTTTGACTTCCTCTTTGGAAGAAGCCTGCTGGTAGCCAATGTCCTTGAGAAGGGAGCCGTAAGCCGCAGCGTATATCTGCCCAGGGGCTGTAAGTGGTATGATATGAATGATAACTACCGCTGCTATGAGGGCGGACAGACCATAGAGGTTCCGGTGATTCTTAAGACCATTCCCATGTTTCTGCGCGAAGGGGGGATTCTGGCGTTGGCGGATAACCAGCTGATGAATATGGAAAAGGATTGTGTGAAGGATCTTCACCTGGTCATTGCCCCGGCAGCCGGAGGCTCCCGGTTTGTCCTGTATGATGACGACGGGAAAACCAATGACTTTAAGAAGGGCGTATTCCGCAGAACCGCCATTGACGTCCAGGGTACGGATGTGGTGACCGTAGACTTTGCCGGTGAGGGGGACTACCGGGATACGGTGGAGACGGTTACCGTGGAGATGATCCGCAAGGACAGAAGTCCCTTCTGGGTAAGCCTGGACGGGCAGAAGCTGGAACATTATCTGAATCGGAGGAAATTCGAGGCGGCCAAGAGCGGATGGTACTACAGCCAGAGCAGACGGGCTGTGCTGGTGAAATATGGGAATCCAGGGAGGGATGCGCGACTTACGGTATCCTTTGAGGATTTTGATTTGATCGGTATGTAACTGTAAAGAACCAATGCAACATGCGGACAGCCGTCCTGGATATGGGCGGCTGCCTTGCTATCAAACGGTAATATTCAATCAATATAAGGAGAAAGAGAATATGCTGCTGCGTCAACTGAAATCCATGGAAAAAACAGAAGCAGGCTACATCCTTCATGGGGATGCAGCCGATGTGCTGCTGGTTTTTATGACAGATGATATTATCCGCTTTCGGGTAAGCTTCCGGAAGGAATTTAAGGAAGAATCCTATACCCTGGTAACCACTGCCTGGGAAGACCGTATGGATGATCTGCTTAAGGGAGAGCGGGTGCGTATAAAAGCCCTGGAGATCCCTTGTGAGGAGCAGGAGGATAAACTGGTATTTGCTACAGGAACCTGTATTCTGGAGGTAAGCCGGAATCCATTTTACATGACCCTTAAAACTCTGGACGGCAAGGTAGTCTACCAGGATTTGCGGGAGCGTGCTTTTGAGGAGGATCAGTTGGGCCGCTTGTCTCACTTTTCGAGAATCGATCCGGTATCTGACCATTTCTACGGCTTTGGCGAGAAGACCGGACACCTGGACAAGAAGGGAAGGCGTCTGCGGATGTCGCCTAAGGATGCCATCGGCCATGACCCGGAGAAGGGCGATCCTATGTACAAGCATATCCCCTTCTATATTCGGATCAATGAAAAGACTCTCCATGCCGTGGGTCTGTTTTACCACAATTCCTATGACAGTGTGTTTGACATGGGCCAGGAACTGTCTGGCTACTGGGATCGGTACTGCTACTACCAGACAGACGGAGGGGATATAGACCTGTTCCTGCTGAATGGTCCTGACATGGCATCGGTCATTGACCACTATACCCTGCTGACCGGGCGCACGGCCATGCCTACCCGCCAGTCCCTGGGCTACTGTGCCTCCACCATGTATTATGCGGAGCTGGAGAAGGACTGCGACCAGGAGATCTACCAGATCATGGATAAGCATGAGAAGGAGGAGATCCTTATAGATAACTTCTGGCTGGCCTCCGGCTATTCCAGCGGGGAGGAGGACAACCTGCGCTATGTGTTCAACTGGAACCACAAGCGGTTCCCCAGGCCGAAGGAATTTTTTGAAAAGATGAATGCCCGGGGCATCAATGTGATCCCCAACTTAAAGCCGGGTATCTTAAAGAACCATCCCTATATGGAGCGTTTTGAGAAGAACCAGGTGTTTATCAAAAACCCGGAGGGGGACGGCGACTACTATGGAAGATGGTGGGGCGGGGAGGGGCGCTTTTTCGACTTTACCAATCCAAAGGCCAGACAGGTATGGAAGGAGCTTCTGGAGGAGAATATCCTGAGGATGGGCACTAAGACAGTCTGGAATGACAACTGCGAGATGGACGGGGTAGAGGATCGGAATGCCAGATGTGACTTTGACGGTGGAGACGGAACCATGGCAGAGCTTAAGATTCTCCATTCCAACCTGATGGCATTTCTGGCAAAGGACGCCATCGCCCAGGTATATCCTGGAGAGCGTCCTTATATCATCAACCGGGCAGGCTACGCAGGCATCCAGCGTTATGCCCAGGTATGGGGCGGCGACAACTTAACAGACTGGAAGACCGTAAAGTTCAACATTGCCACCATCCTGGGCATGGGGCTTTCCGGCTGTGCCAATATGGGCTGTGATATCGGCGGTTTTGCGGGAGGGGCTCCGGACGCAGAGCTGCTGCTGCGGTGGATACAGAACGGGATCTTCCAGCCCCGGTTCTGCTTAAATTCAGCCAATGATGACAATACCGTGACCCAGCCCTGGATGTATGAGGAGAATAACCGGTATGTACGGGAGGCCTTTGCCCAGCGCTACAGGATGCTTCCTTATCTGTACAGCCTGATGTATGAGGCCAGTGTCACCGGCATGCCGGCCATGCGCCCTCTGTTCCTGGAGTTTCCGGAGGATGTGAACTGCTACAGGGACGAGAATCTGACCTTCCTGTTGGGCAAGAGCGTGCTGGTGGCCAATGTGGTGGAGCCGGGTGCTGTTACACGTACCATCTACTTGCCTGCCGGCTGCCGCTGGTTTGACATGCAGGACAATATGAAGGAGTACCAGGGGGGACAGACCATCACCATCCCGGTGAATCTGGGCAGCATACCCATGTTCCTAAGGGGCAGCGGCGTGTATGTGACCAGTGAGGATGTAAAGCATATTCTGGCGGATACCATGAGGCAGGCGGATCTGCTGGTAAGTGCAGATACGGACACCAGTTTCGTACTCTATGACGACGACGGCCATACAGAGGATTATAAGAAGGGCGTATACGCCAGGACTGCCATTGATGTAAAGGCCGGAGATCGGACTGTGCTTTCCTTTGACACCCAGGGAACCTATGAGAGTCCCCTGGAGCGGATAAACATCCGGCTGGTGAGCCGGCAGAAGGGGGCTTTCTGGGTTACTGTGGACGGGGAGCAGATTACCCGCTATCTGGTACGGGACGGCTGGGAGGAAGCAGAATCCGGCTGGTATTACAACCTGTCTGACAGAACCATCTGGGTCAAGTATCCGGTTCCGTCAAAGAAACGCTATGAGGTAGTGATCTCCCGGGAGAAGTTTGACCTGATCGGAATGGGAGAAGAGTAAAGAGAGCGGTATGGAGTTATGGACAAGAACACTATGGATTTGACAACCGGAATCCCGGTCTGGCAGATTCTCCTGTTTTCCGTTCCGCTGGTGCTGGGAACCGTGTTCCAGCAGCTTTACAGCTTTGTGGACACGGTGATTGTGGGAAGATTTCTGGGAGTTTCGGCGCTGGCGGCAGTGGGGAGTACTTATTCCCTGAATTTTCTGATTCTGGGATTTGTCCAGGGCATGTGTGTAGGGTTCGGCATCCTGCTTTCCCAAAGCTTTGGGGCCCATGACAGAAAGGAGCTTCAGAAGTACTTTGTCAACGGAAGCGTCCTTGCTTGTCTCATAGGTGCAGTGCTTACGGCAGTAACCGTGGTTCTGGCCGGGCCTCTGCTGCGGCTCATACGGACGCCGGAGGATATTCTGGCCATGGCGGTGGAGTATATCAGGATTATATTCCTGGGAATCCCGGCCTCCATTCTTTACAATTACTGCGCAGGCGCTTTAAGGGCAGTGGGGGATTCGAAGCATCCCTTTTACTTTCTGCTGTGCTCCAGCGTCCTGAATATCGTTCTGGATTATGTGTTCATTGTCCCCCTGAACGGCGGCGTAGGCGGGGCGGCCTGGGCCACGGTGATCAGTCAGCTGGTAAGCGGCCTGCTGGACATCTACTGGCTGACCTCCAGGGTCCGTATTCTGGAAGGATGGAAGGAAGGCGCCGGCCTTAGCGGGGCACATATGGGGCGGCTCTGTTCGGTAGGGCTGCCTATGGGTTTAGAGTATTCGGTGTCAGCCGTCGGGGCCGTGGTGATGCAAGGGGCCATTAACAGCCTTGGAAGCATTGCCGTGGCCGCCCAGACGGCTGGGGAGAAAATCCGGCAGATGTTCACCCTTCCCATGGAGAGCGTGGGCATGGCCATGGCCACTTACGCAGGACAGAACTACGGCGCCAGACGGCCTGACCGAATCCGGGAAGGGATTCGCAGCGGGCTGAAAATCCAGTATGTCTACTGTGCAGTGGTGTGGGTGGTGATCTTCCTGACAAAAAAGACTTGTGTAGGCCTGGTGCTGGGGGAGACAGAGAGTGAGGCAGCCCAGGGGGCGGTAAAGTATCTGTCAGTTATGAGCATATTCTTCTTTATCCACGGCTCCCTGATGATCATGCGGAATACCCTCCAGGGGCTGGGCCGCAGTCTGGAAGCCATTCTCTCCGGCATTGGGGAGCTGGCCGGCAGGAGCCTGGGCGGATTTCTGGCAGTAAGGGGGCTGGGATTTACGGCCATTTGCCTGTCCAATCCTATGGCGTGGCTGTTTGCACTGATTTACTGTAGCGTGGTAACCGCTTACAGGCTGTCTGGCCTGCTGCGCAGCCAGGGCCAGACTTCTGGCATAGGGAAAGCCTGAAATGGAACCGTTGGGACAGGGAAATTTTCTGTTTCCGGGAGGCACCGGGAACAGGAAACTGCCCGTCTCAACGGTTCCATATAAAGAGCAGTCCCGGAATACGCTTTACTGGTTATATTCTTTTGGATTCGGCGGGTTTCCCGTCTTTTTTATTCCGAAGAATTAGAAAGGAAATTTTGCAAGATGTGATTTCTCATGGCTATTATGACTCCTATGGCTGTTATGCTCCAATTAAAGAGTTGGCAGGAAAGCTATACATAACAGACAAGGAAACACTGGAGTTTGCAGATCTGCTGAATGAGCATGAGACTTACGCAAGAGAGGCAGCGGATTTGTATTGTCAATATGGAAAAACGGATAGGTATATCCAATATTTGGAGACGCATTTAAGCAGGACATCTAAAGAGTATATTGAATTAATTCAGTGTTATTGTAATGCAGGAAATAATTTGGGAGCACGTGAAATTGCAGAACAGGGATTAAAGTAGTGCAAAGATGATCTGACGGACAAAGGCGTGTAAAGATAAAGAACGGTATAAAAAGCTGTATGCCAGTGCCAAGAGGAGAAAGTTTTTTCTGAGTAATGTGTAATATCACAAACTGGTTCCACATTACAGAATAACATATAGGTAAAGCCAGGAGTGTATTTACAGCGTCCTCTGGCTTTTGTTTTTGCCTAATAGCGAAAAAATGACTCATGAAACTATGGGGCGTGGTTTTCTATTGTTTCTCCGGCTGCAGGGGGCCATAGTAATTAGGAGGCAGTTGCCCCTGCGTCACTCATTAAAAGCTCTGCCATATTTGCCATCTCATCTGAGGTTCCCGGTCTTCTTGCCGGGCATTTGGCGAACATATTTTTATAAAAGTCCCCTCTTGGGCCGTTGAATTCGTCAATGGCAAGGGGAGTCACAATAATTCCCGGTGCGATGTCATTGAGCCTTGCGCCCCGCTTGCCCCAGCGGACGCTCTCATACATCATACGTTTTTCATTCCAGCGTTTTGCCATCTGATATGCATGGAGAGTGTCCCGGATATTTTCCGGCTTCAGCATATCCAGCGACAGCAGCTCTTCTGCCGGCGTCATGGCCAGGATGCTCTCTCTGGAGGACAGATCCATCTCAAAGGGCTCCACATCAAAGCCTGCGTCAACCATGGTCTTGGCAATCGTCTCACAATTTTTCACGCTTTTGTCCCCAAGAACAATCTTTTTCCCAAAACCGATCCTTCTGTCTATTGTCCCACTGCCGGATTTCATGCCATCATTATAGCCATTTTTCTATTTCTGCCTTTGCGCTGTCTACACTGCCTCCCTGAATGGCCAGCCCTTTTGTAACGGATGCCCTCTTGCAGGCTTTTTCTATTTTTTGTACTGTGCCGGAAAGTCCACTGCCTTCATGAGTGCAGAAAGGGTGGATCACCTTTCCGTTCCAGTGGAAATTCTCCAGAAATGTATAAACCGCCATAGGCATATCCTCCCAGTAGTTGGGGAAGCCCAGATAGAATTCATCATATTCCTTAAGTCCTTCTGGCATGGAGGCCAGTTTTGGTCTTGCCTTTGCCTGCAGATCTTTCTTTGTCTGGGCAATACAAGTGTCATAGTCCGCAGCATAAGGAATCTCCTGATCTATTTTAAACAGCCTGGCTCCTGTAGCGGCCGCAATCATCTTTGCTGCTTTTTCCGTATTTCCCACCGTAATATAACGGCGGCCTCCGCTGAAATAATTTTCGTCTGCCCTTGAATAAAACGCCTCTGTAAAAGAATCAATTTTACTTTCGGGGCAAGCTGATAAGTTTTTCTTATGCTAAATCCCCGGTGATTAGACCATTCCGCAAGAAGTAAAAAATCATTTTGCTATTATCCATATGGAAGGTATGATAAAATAAGAATTATAAGCAGGAAAACGGAAAAAGATGTTTTTGGGAGGGACGTTCATGGGGAAAATCGCACTTTTGGTATCCAGGGAAGAGATGCTTTGCCAGGCGCACAATATTCTTCAGGAAAGAAAATATCCCATTGGGGAAATGAAGGCAGTCCGTTCCGAAACGGCGGTTATAGAAGCCCGGAAGTCCATAGCCGACGGGGCCTCTATTATTATTGCCAGAGGGCTTCAGGCATCCCTGATTAAACAGTATACCCATATCCCGGTGGTGGAGATCGTGCTGACGGCTCAGGAAATGGCGCTGCTGGTTATGCGGGCAAAACAGGTGGTGAAAAAGCTTCGGCCGGTTATTGCGGTGGTGGGATTTAAAAACATGTTTTGCGATATGTCTTATTTTGACGAGCTTTACGATGTACAGCTTCGCATGTACTATACGGCCCAGGGGCAGGGGCGGGATTTAAAGGAGCTGGCTGCTCAGGCCATCGCCCAGGGGGCGGATCTGATTATCGGAGGGGATACGGCGGTAAAGGCGGCTGAGGAAGCGGGGGTGCCGTCCCTGTTTCTGTCCATGACCGAAGAGTCTCTGAAGAATGCGTTTTCCATGGCGGAGAGCATGGACTATGCCATGAATGCAGAAAGAAAATCGGCCGCCCGGATGGAAACCCTTTTGGACTATACATTTAACGGGGTGATTCAACTGGACAGAGACGGCGTGGTAAAGGGGGTAAACCCTCTTTTAGAGGATATGATGGGCCGGTCCCAGGAAGAGATGAGGGGGCTGGCCATCGGGGAACTTGTCCCGGAAGTGGGAGCGGACGTATTGGAGCGGGTGCTGGGCAATGGAAAAGAATATTCCATGTTTCTGGAACTGAACCACAGGTCGGTATTTGCGGTTCTGGCGCCAATCCTTTACGACGGCCAGGCAGACGGAGCGATTATTACCTGCCACAAGACGACCAGAAAACAGACAGAGGAAGAGAAGGGCAAAAAGGAAGGGATTCTTCCGTCACCGGACCGGTTCCAGGATATTTTACAGGAGTCGTCTTCCATGAAAAAATGCGTGCATTTGGCCAGGCTGTATGCCCTGTCCTGTCAGCCGGTGGTGATAATGGGGGAGGCGGGAACAGAGAAACGCCTTCTGGCCCAGAGTATACATGGAAGCAGCGCTTATAGACGGGGGCCTTTCCTGGATGTGCCCTGCGGCGGCCTTTCCGGCGAAGAGCAGCGGGAGGCAATCTTCGGAGATAAAGGGGCGGCGGTGCAGGCCCAGGGAGGCACCCTTTTACTCCAGGATGGGGACTGCCTTACACCTGCCAATCAGTACAGGCTGTATCAGATGATTGGTTTTCACCTTTGCTATGGCCAGGAGATGGGCCAGATGAGAAAGCTTCATGTGCGGGTAATGGTTACAGTAAGGAAGCCATTGGCTATACTGGCAAAAGAAGGGAAGGTTCAGGATGAACTTTATTACCTTTTGTCGGGAATGGAGCTGAACATTCCGCCTCTCAGGGAACGGCCGGAAGACCTTAAAAGAAAACTGGAAGATACCATAAGAGCGTGCTGTGAACAGTACGGAAGATTCCATGTGCTGACAGAAGGGGCCATGGCGATTTTGATGGGATACCCTTGGCGGGGCAACCTGTTTCAGATTGACAGCTTCTGTGAAAGGATGATTCTTACTGCAAAAAGGCGTTCCATAGATGAAATCGCGGTAAGGAGGCTGCTTCGGGAACTTTACGGGGAAGATGACGGGGAAAGCAGCGAAAAAGCTGGAAAAAAGGGGACAGGGCAGGAAATGTGCCAGGAAGCCAGGCTTATGGGGGAAGTGTTGAAAAAATACGGCGGAAACAGGGAAAAAACCGCTATGGAGCTGGGCATCAGCAAGACTACCCTGTGGAGGAAGATGAAAAAGTATGAGTTAGAGTAAAAAAGGGAGGCAAAAGCAGAATTCGCCTAAGTTACTGGCATTGTGCAAAACAGGGTTTCAAAGGACATGGAATAAAACAATAATGAAACATTTATGAAAAAAAGATGAAATTAATTTGAAATCTTATGCAGTAAATACAGAAAAGCAAGGCCGGTTTAGGGAAAAATACCATTGTTTTCAAGCCAGGTTTCTCCTATAATCCAGATACAAGCTGACAGAGGATGTGATAAGAGGGAAAAGAGAATGTCCCTTAATTCCGCAGCCAGCAAAACTCCTAAAGATTTTAAAATATTTGCAGAAAGGCAAGGTAAGGAAAGATGAAAGTTGGATTTATCGGTTTGGGGATTATGGGAAGGCCAATGAGCAAGAATCTGGTTAAGGCCGGTCATGAGGTAGTGGTGTTTGATTTCAATAAGGAAGCTGTTGCCGACCTGGTTTCCTGCGGTGCAAAGGCTGCTGAGAGCGGAAAAGAGGTAGCCCAAAAGTGTGATGTGGTGATCACCATGGTTCCAAACTCTCCTCACGTAAGAGCGGCAGTCCTGGGCGAAAACGGCGTGGCCGAGGGCGCTCATGAAGGCTCCGTAGTAATTGATATGAGTTCCATTGACCCAACAGAGAGCAAGGCAATCGGCGCCGAGCTGGCTAAGATGGGAATTGAGATGTTAGACGCACCGGTATCCGGCGGAGAGCCAAAAGCCATAGACGGCACTTTGTCTGTTATGGTAGGCGGAAAGAAAGAGCTGTTTGATAAATATTATGACCTTTTGATGGTAATGGCCGGTTCTGTTGTCTATGTAGGGGAGCTTGGGGCAGGCAATGTGGCGAAACTGGCTAACCAGATTGTGGTTGCCGTAAATATTGCCGCCGTGTCAGAGGCCCTTACTTTTGCGAAGAAGGCCGGTGCTGACCCTGAACTGGTATACCAGGCTATCCGGGGTGGTTTGGCAGGCTCCACGGTTATGGACGCCAAGGCTCCTATGATGCTGGGAAGGAACTTTAAGCCTGGCTTCAGGATTGAACTGCATATCAAGGATCTGAACAATGCTCTTAACGCAGCCCATGCTATCAGTTCTCCGGTTCCCCTGACCGCCCAGATGATGGAGATCATGCAGTTCTTAAAATCAGAGGGATATGACAAAGAGGATCATTCCAGTATTGTGAAGTACTATGAGAAGATTGCTAATGTAACGGTAGAGTCTTAATCAGGTACGAAAAAGGAGAGCTGGTATGAATACAGATTTTATCAAGGGTGTGGTAGTGCCGATTCTGACCCCAATCGATGAGAACGAGCTTATTGACGAGAAAAAGTTAAGAGAACAGGTTGACTATGTAATTGAGGGCGGGGTTCTGGGAATCCTGGCGTTTGGAAGCAACGGCGAGTTCTATGTTATCGAGGAAGATGAGATGGAGCGGGGCTTAAAGATCATGGCAGACCAGGCTGCAGGCCGCGTGCCCGTATATTTTGGCATCGGGGCTATCAGCACGAAGAAATGCTGCCGTCTGGCGAAGATGGCAGCGGCAGGCGGCGCGGCAGGCATCTCTGTTCTGCAGCCTATGTTCTTAAAGCCTACGGAGACTGAACTGTTCCTTCATTTTAAGACTATTGCGGAGGCGGTTCCCGATACGCCCGTGCTGCTGTACAATAATCCGGGAAGGGTGAATTATACTTTGTCCGGCAATCTGGTGGAGAGGCTGGCCCATGAAGTCCCCAATATTGTGGGAATGAAAGATACCAGCGGGGATATTACCCAGACTGCGGAATTTATCCGCAGAACCAGAGATGTGGATTTTAAGGTATTCGGGGGAAAAGATACTCTGCTGTATGCCTCTATGTGCCATGGCGCCGTGGGCGGCGTGTGTACTGCGGCGAATTTTATGCCGGAGCTGATTACGGATGTGTACAACAAGTACATTGCGGGGGATCTGAAAGGTTCTCTGGAGGCCCAGTTCAAGCTGAATCCGGTGAGGCTTTCCATGGACGGAGCCAGTTTTCCCGTGGCGGCAAAAGACATGGCAAACTTAAGGGGACGGGATATTGGAGTTCCCTATACCCCCAATCTGCCCACTCCTGAGGGCCCGGTTCTGGATAAGATAAAAACAGAGATGAAAAAAGCGGGATTAATCTAAAATGGAAGCGCAGCAGACCGGCAATACTCTGTTTTTGCCGGTCTGTTGTGCGCAGAACCCCACAGCGGAATATGTCCCAGAGGCGGTGGGGCGGGAAGGGGAAAAGCGGCCTCTGCCGGATGATATCGGAGATAACAGCCGGAATGTCCCGGCGTTTGCTGCAAAAAATGCGGGAGGGTTTATATGAGATTTTTATTTGCATCGGATTCTTTTAAAGGAACCTTATCATCAGAAAGAATTATTGAGCTGTTAACTGCGTCGGCGGTTAAAGTTTTCCCGGACTGCAAGACCCTTGGGGTTCCCATTGCGGACGGAGGGGAAGGGACTGTAAACGCGGTAATTACGGTAACCAAAGGGGAAAAAAGGAAAGTTTGGGTACATGGGCCCCTGATGGAGATGACAGAAAGCTTTTATGGCGTATTTCACGGGGATTGTGCAATCATTGAGATGGCGGCGGCTTCCGGTCTTCCCATGGTTCCTCCGGAAAAGAGAAATCCTCTTAATACTACTACATACGGAACCGGGGAGCTTATTCGGGATGCCCTGGAACATGGTTATCGGAAAATATCCATCGCCATCGGAGGAAGCGCTACCAATGACGGCGGTATGGGAGCCATGAGAGCTTTGGGAATCCGTTTCCTGGACAAGGAAGGGAATGAACTGGAAGGCATTGGGGCTGACCTTGAGAAAGTGGCTGATATTGATATTACAGGGCTCCATCCTGGGGCGGCGGAGGCGGAGTTTACGGTAATGTGCGATGTGAATAACCCTCTTACGGGACCTGACGGGGCAGCTTATACGTTCGGCAGACAAAAAGGAGGAACGCCGGAAATTCTGGATGAGCTGGAGGCGGGAATGAAAAACTATGCCGCGGTAATTCTGGACAAACTGGGCAGGGATGCGGCTCAGATTCCGGGAGCCGGAGCGGCAGGGGGATTGGGAGCAGCCCTGTGCGTATTCCTTCACGCAGGTTTGAAATCCGGTATTGAGACGGTTCTTGACCTTATTGATTTCGACGGACTTTTGGAGGGGACGGATCTGGTAGTCACAGGAGAGGGGCGCATGGACTGGCAGTCCGCCTTCGGAAAAGTGCCCAGCGGCATCGGGCAAAGATGCAGGGCAAAGAATGTGCCGGCGGTGGCCATAGTAGGCGGCATGGGAACCGGCGCGGAGAAGATTTATGAGTTTGGGGTGGAGAGCATCATCCCTACCATCAATGGGGCTATGGATATTGATGAGGCTATGGAGCGGGCTGAAGAACTGTACAGCAGCGGGGCGGAACGCATGTTCCGGATGCTGCGGATAGGAATGGGACTGAATCCGTATCAAATTTTATAAGGGTGAAAACGGTATTTAGAAATATATAGGAAAGAAGGAGTTTTGCTATGGCACGGTTATATGTGAAGATAAAAGAGCAGGATAACGTAGTTGTGGCGGTTCAGGATTTGAAAGCCGGAACCAAGGTTATGGAAGGCCTGGTTACCAATCATGATATTCCTCAGGCGCACAAGATAGCGCTGCGGGACATTCCGGCGGGGGGAGAGGTCATCCGCTATGGCGTGGTTTTAGGGTATGCCATCCACGATATCAAAAAAGGAGACTGGATCAATGAGCATATGCTTGAGCTGCCGGAGAGCCCATCCGTAGATGACATGGAGTTTGGAACAAATCTTGTGAAGCGGGAGGACCTGCCTATGCCCACAAGAACCACCTGGATGGGATATAAAAATTCAGAGGGACCGGCAGGCACCAGAAACCTGCTGGGTATTGTGACCACTGTGCAGTGTGCGGCGGGAGTGCTGAAAGTGGCGGTTGAGCGCATCAAAAAGGAACTGCTTCCCAAGTATCCCAATGTGGACGGCGTAGTAGCCGTGACCCATCCATACGGCTGCGGCGTTGCCATTAATGCCCCCATGGCGTATATTCCAATCCGCGCCATCGCCAATGTTATCCGCCATCCTAATTTTGGCGGGGAGATTATGGTGGTGGGCCTTGGATGCGAGAAGCTGACCTATGACCGGGTGCTTCCAAAAGAGGACATTACCCCGGAGAATGTGCTGACTCTCCAGGACTATGCAGGTCATGACGCTATGATGAACGGGATTATGGAGATGGCCGAGAGAAAGCTTAAGAAGCTGAATTTAAGAAAACGGGAAGAATTGCCTTTAAGCCAACTGCTTATTGGAATGCAGTGCGGCGGCAGTGATGCGTTTTCCGGCGTTTCCGCCAATCCCAGCGCAGGTTATGCGGCGGATATGCTGGTACGGGGCGGGGCAACTGTGATGTTCAGCGAGGTAACCGAGGTGAGGGACGGCGTACATATACTGGCAAAACGCTGCCCGGATGCTTATACCCGTGACAGGCTGGCTGAGGAGATGAAATGGTATGATAAGTATCTGGCCGACGGCGGAGTAGGGCGCGATGCCAACCCGACTCCCGGCAACAAGCAGGGCGGCCTGGCCAATATTGTGGAGAAAGCCATGGGCAGCATCGCAAAAAGCGGAACCAGCCAGATCGTGGAAGTTCTGTCCCCGGCTCAAAAGCCTACGAAGCATGGCTTGATCTATGCGGCAACCCCGGCCAGCGACATTGTATGCGGTCCCTGCCAGGTTGCCAGCGGCATCGGCCTGCAGGTGTTCATGACCGGAAGAGGAACCCCCTACGGACTGGACATCAGCCCGGTAATCAAGGTCTGCAGCCGAAATGAGATGAAGGATCATTGGTTTGACCTGATAGATATTTCCGCAGGCGATGTGGCTACGGGAGAAAAGACCATTGCCGATGTGGGGCAGGAGATCTTTGATATGATTCTGGATGTGGCCAGCGGCATAAAGGAGCCTTACAGCGATAAGTATGGCTTCCACAATGACATGTGTATTTTTAACCCCGCGCCAATAACGTGATAACAGATAGAGCATCTGATAAATAGATGACAGGAGGGAATTTTATGCTGCAACTAGGTTTGCGTATTCATGATGCAGAAAGGCTGCCTATGGAGAAACTGCTTGGAGTGGTGCGGGCCAAAGGATACACCTGTGTTCATCTGGCTTTGAGCAAAGCTATGAAAGAGTATCCTTCCGGGCCGTCTGCGCTGACGCCAGGGTATGCCCATTATCTTAAGAGGCTTTTTGAGCGGAATGAGATGGATATTGCCGTGCTGGGAAATTATCTGAATCTGGCACACCCAGATGGGGAAATAATCCGGCAGACGCTGGAAAAGTACTATGCCCATATCCGTTTTGCTTCTTTGCTTGGCTGCGGCATGGTGGGAACCGAGACGGGAGCTCCCAATGCCGAATACAGGTTCTGTCCGGAATGCCGCTCTGATGCCGCACTTTCTGTTTTTATTAAAAACTTAAAACCTGTAGTACGATGTGCGGAACAATTTGGCGTGATTCTGGCTATAGAACCGGTAGCCCGTCATATTGTATGGAACGCCAGACGGGCCAGGACGGTGCTGGATGAAATCGGCTCCCATAATCTGCAGATTCTGTTTGATCCGGTTAATCTGCTTGATTTGGATAATGTGGACTCCAGGGATGAAGTATTTGCAGAGGCAATGGAACTTCTTGGCCCGGATATTGCCATGGTACATTTTAAAGATTTCCTTCATGTAAATGAAGGCTATGGCCTAAAGGCTGTCGGCGCCGGGACAGGTGAAATGGATTTTACAGAGATCATGAGATTTATAAAAAGGGAGAAACCATTTATTTACGGCACTTTGGAGAATACAACTCCTGAAAATGCAGAATACTGCGGTATGAGGATGCGGGAGATTTATAATACGGTATAATCAAAACAGACTTTTTATTTCTAGGCTTAACAATTGCTCTGACTGCTCTGAGAACCTATTTTACTGTAACAGTTGATTTTGCAGTGAGTCCGGCTGATTAAGGGGGTGAATAAGGCTGAGGGGAAGGGGTTGATTAGAAATTTTTAATAATACACCAGTCATAGTTCATGTACATAGCTTTGAAAGCTCATGTCGGTTTTGAAAGTGAGGCGCAGTTAATGTCAGATATAAAACACGATGTAACCACAGAGCTGGTTATAGCGTGCGGCAATAGCAACCGTGGTCTGTATCACATCATTAGAGAATCCTGCTCCAGACCTCATCAGCAAAAAATAATTGATAAGGCAAAGATAAGAAAAAACTTTTTTGATATGCCAAAATGTATTTTTATGATATGATAAAAATACATTTTGGCAAAGCCTTATAGGAGAATTATATTTATGGAAATCATCAGCCAGCCAATGGAGATAAACGGATGTGAGCCGGTGGGCCCCAGCGCGATAATCCACCCCAATGCCGGAAAAGGTTCTCTTTTGCTCCCCGTGAACTGACAAAGAAAGAGATAGAGGAGATTGCATCCGGCTTTGCCCAGGCGGCCAGGAGAGTGAAAGCAGCCGGAGTTGACGGAGTGGAGATCCATTCGGCACACGGCTGCCTTCTAAACCAGTTCTACTCGATGCTGCTGAATTTAAGCATGGATATTGCCAGGCTGATGACAAGAGGAAGGGGTTGTATTTGACAATGATTGACAGCAAATTGGTTTTGGCCTATATCGGCAATGGAAAAAGCGCAAACCGCTACCACATTCCCTTTGTGCTTCAGAGGAAGGACAGATTTGTGGTTAAGACGATTTTTAGCCCCCATATCCACCATGACATCTGGAGGGAGATTCCCGGGGTTCACTATACGGAACATGTGGATGAAGTGTTCGGCGACCCGGAGATTGACATGGTAGTGGTGAATACCTGTCCTGATTTCCACTATGAGTACGCAAAGCGCACCTTGGAGAGCGGGAAACACTGCCTCTGTGAGAAGCCGTTTATGCCTTCCGGTGACCAGGCCAGGGAGATTTTTCAGATGGCCAAGGAGAGGGGGCTGTACTGTTCGGCTTATCAGAACCGTCGCTATGACAGTGATTTTCTGACGGTTCAGAAAGTGATGGAGAGCAAAAAGCTTGGCGATCTTTTGGAGCTGGAGATGCACTATGACTATTATCGGCCGGAGGTTCCGGAAGGGAGAAATTCTTTCAGCGCCTCAAGTTCTTATCTTTACGGCCATGGGTGCCATACTTTGGACCAGGTGATCAGCTATTTCGGAGAGCCTGACCGGATTCACTATGATGTGCGGCAGCTTTTGGGGGAGGGCCGCATGAACGATTATTTTGATATTGACATGTATTACGGAACCCTGAAGGTGTCGGTGAAGTCCAGCTATTTCCGGGTGAAGTCCAGGCCAAAGTTTATTGTTTACGGCAAAAGGGGGATGTTTGTGAAGGAGACGGACGACCGGCAGGAGGAGCATTTAAAGATGTTCTATATGCCGGGGCAGCCGGGGTTCGGATTGGATAAGCCCAGGCATTACGGGGTGCTGACTTATTATGATGAGGATGGAGTGTTCCATGAGGAGAAGGTGCCAAGCGTGCCGGGGGATTACGGACGGGTGTATGACGGGATTTATGAGTGCATTGTAAATGGGAAAGAGCCGATTATCAAACCATGGCAGACTTTGCTTCAGATGGAGCTGCTGGAAAACGGCGTTAAAGATTTGAGATAGGTCTGAAATGACATTTTTGTATAACCTTCCTGGGAAGGGCCGGGCTGTGGGCGGAAATGCGCATGGCGCGGCCTTTCCGCAATTTTGTGCTGGCTTCATAAAGGGCCTTGTCCGATGATGTACATAAGCGTTCCCTGGACTATGCCGCCTTTCCTGTTCGGTTTTGTGGCATCCGGCGGAAAGATTATGGGTGGATCTGATGGGCTACACGACCTGGGGATGCATTGACCTGGTGTCCGCCGGAACCGGGGAGATGAAAAAGAGGTATGGGCTTATCTGTGTGGATAAGGATAATGACGGAAAAGGCACTTTAGGGGAAGAGTTAGAGTAACCGATAAAAACAGTGTTTTGACGTTTTGGCCGGAAGAGGCAGGACTTTAAAACACTGTTTTTTCATAACACGCTATTTACGAAGGGGAACTCAAGGGGTAAAATAGGGAAAAGAAGGAGGCGTGTTATGAGGATCGGAGTTGTGGGAAACGGGAATATCGTGAAGAGATTTTTAAAAGACGCAGGTAACGTGGAGGATGTAAAGATCATGGCCATATGCGTGCGGGAGCAGAGCCGGAATAAGGGGGAGGAACTGGCGCTTGCCTATGGAATGGATGTTTACACGGATTACGGGGAATTTCTGGAACGTGGGGACATGGATGTGGTCTATGTGGGACTTATTAATACCCAGCACTATCCATATGCGAGACAGGCACTTTTGGCGGGAAAGCATGTGATTTGTGAAAAGCCCTTGACGGTCACATGGGAAGAGGCCAGGGAACTGGCTGATTTGGCCCGGAAGCAGGGACTCTTTTTGTGGGAGGCATTTAAGCTGCCTTACGGTCCGGTGGTTCCTGCCGTGAAGAAGCATATGGACAGACTGGGGGCTGTCCGTCTGGTGCAGTGCAGCTATTGCCGCACCGGAAAGGTCTATGAGGAGTATCTGGCAGGGGTGGTTCGGCCGGTGCTTGATCCGGAGTGCGGCGGGGGAAGTTTGTATGATGTCAATATATACAACCTGCATTTTGTGGTGTGGCTTTTCGGAAAGCCGAAGAGCGTGGAATACTCTGCGGCGGCGCAGGGGTTTAACGGTGTGGATACTTCCGGTACGGCGGTTTTGCGCTACGACGGGTTTCAGGCGGTCTGTACGGCGGCTATGGACTGTGACGGCGACAATTTTTGTCTGGTACAGGGTGAAAAAGGATGGATTAAGGCGGAGGGGCCTGTAAGCTCCTCTTCACAGGCTGTCCTGAACACAGGCGCAGGAAGTGAGGTAATTGCGGAAAATCCCGATAAGGGGCGGCTGAAGGCGGAGATTACGGAATTTGCCAGACAGTTTCACGCCGGGGATTACAAAGCCTGCTATGATGCGCTGGAACACAGCCTTACGGTGATGGAGGTGCTGGAACAATGCAGGAAAAGACAACGAGGAGACGGAAAAAGCGTGCAGGGACATTAATGAAAACTGCCCGGCCCTGGAAGCTTTTCAGAATAAAAACTCCGCTGATATCGTGAGAACAGGATGTTCGAAAGGGCGGGGGTGTCTGGCGGTGAAGGAGCAATGCATCCCGTTTGATACCAAGTAGAATGAAATTTTCGCCGATGTATGTAATTATTGTTATAGCCATAAGGAATCTTTTTGCCCGGTTCTGACAGACAAGAAGATTCCTTATGAACTCCATATTTAGGGATGGCGGCTTTATTTCTTCTGCATTTTTTTTAATACCAATTTCAAGAGCAAACGGGCAGTCCCTCCGCATATGGAAATCAGAAATCCGTCTTTTACCAGTATTTCTCCGATCCCCATATGGATGGCATACTGTATCTGCACCTCTAACGGCGGTTCCTGGCAGGGGATACCTGCCTTAACCACGCAGTAATATACACCTATGAACAAAATAATAATGCCAGCTGCTATAATGGCGTTAATCATCTGACAGAGAAATGCTTCGCCTTTTGTCAGCTTCCCATATTCCATAAGTTTTCCTAACCTCTCATCTTTATTTTGCCTTTTGCCCCATAAGCCGGAAGTTAAAATGAGGCTGAACTTGGTGAATTTCGTCAGAGGGAATTGGATAAGGTATGTCACACGATCATATAAGCAGCATCCGTGATATAAGACGCTGTCCTCCGAGATCCCGCAACCCATTTTTCGCCGCTTTTTTACTGCTTACTCTGTCACGTACTGAATGCCGGCTTCTTTCACAATCCTATCCATCACGTCATCACAGGCCTTAACGCAAATCCCTTTCTCGCCCTTCTCATTTTTTTCCCACTTCACAGAAACCTTCCCCCAGGGAGTCACGCTTTCCCCTTTGGCCCAGCGAAGATACCCGGTTTCCGGTTTCACCAGAATTTTCCCATACCCGGGCGCTCCGGGTCTTACGCCCAGAATAACAGACGGCAGCTCATAGAGAGCCAGGGCTCCCCAGGCATGGCACTCGCTTCGCGGATCGTCATCCGACTCCGCTACTGTAGTCATATGGTTCCTCACCATATCCCTCCACGCATCCCAGCACCTTTCGGTCTTTGCATAGGCCCCGGCAGTCTCGAGAGCCCGGAACAGATACCAAGCCATGGAAACGGTACACTGGGCGTACCGCTCCCTGTTCCTCAAGGTTTCCATAAGATTCCTTTTGCCTGTCTCTGCGTCCAGGACCCCGGCCAGAATCCCAAATACCTGGCAGTGCTGGCTGTATTCCCGGACCCCGGGTCCGTCTGTCACCCAGCCGTTCTCGTCTACGCAGAAAGACTTTACACTCTCCTCCACCTGGCTCCTGAGCTTCCTGTACTCCTGAGCCTGCTCCTGTCTTCCCAGAAACCCTGTAAGCTCTGCCGCTTTCTCAAGCCCTATCATATACAAAAGGCTCTCCATGGTCAGAGGTCCCTTCTCTGCGGCTTTCGGAACCCCGACCTTCCACTGGGGCGCCCAGTCGATAAAGGACCAGAACTTTGCCTGCCTGTAATACCCGCCGACTCTCCCGACATATCCCTCTTTAGTCCGGTTCCGCTCAAAAAACGCCAGAACCTGCTCCACAGCCGGCATGTGATAACGGATCAGATCCTTATCCCCAAAATACATCATGTGGTCAAACACCATCCACACATAGAAAATCGAAAATCCTGGAATCACATTGGGCCTGGTGTTGGGATAGGCGCTGCAAAGAAGCCCGTCATATCGCTGAGCCCTCTTAAAATCATCCATGCATTTTCTGGCCAGCCGGTCATCCATGGATACACTGTAAGTATACAAAATCTGCGCCCTGGAATCCATCACATATTGAAGCTGCTCATAATACGGACAATCCATGTACGTCTCATGCATACACCGTTTGAGAGTTCTGGCGCTGATATTCCAGATATCCCCCAGCGAATCATCGGAAGTCTCAGCCCGGGCCTGGATATCCAGAGGATACCCGGTCTCCTCAAAGGAAATATCCCGTATCCCCAAAGGCGCATCCCCGGTAACCACCTTAAGTTTTACGAACCTAAACGTCCTGAACCAGAACGGCTCATAGACCTCCGGTTCCTCCGGCGTCCCGCCTCCTGCAGGTCTGAATACATCCTGATACCCGAGAAGAACCCCGTTTTCCGCATCCGTCCTGTCCCCCTTTACAGGCTTTCCGTTCCCTTCCGCCAGATCCATTCTCACATAGCTCTCCGCCTGCACAATCTCAATCACCGCTCCCTGCCCCTGCTCAAAAGCCAGGTGCAAATAAGCCGTCATCTCCTCCCCTGCGTGAAACTCCACGATCTCCTCCCGGTTGGGCCCGATCTCCACGGTTTTGTTTCCTTGTATCAAATCCTCCCAGCGTTCCCTGGAAAGCTCAGACTTTCTTACTGCCGTGACCTCACAAAACCGCCCCGGGTTCCTCCTCATATAGGGGATGGTCCTTGCATTCAGATTTCCCGGGCTCACCGCATCACGGATAAGGCTCCTCTCATAAGGACAGGCTGCTTCCCATGCAGCATCCGCATACCCGGGACACATCCACCGTCTCATGCTCTCATCCCCTGTTACATCCTCATAAAAATGCAGAGGCGAGAACCCTTTCGCCTCCCTGACAAACTGAACCCTCTCGTCAATCCTGCATTTCCAAGTCCCGTTCCCGGAGATATCTGTACTTTCCCCCTGGCACACAATCTGCCCCTCCACAAAAAGCCCGGGAATATGGCTCCCCACCATGCTCTGGTTGCTCTCTGACGGATTCAGGGGAAACCTGAGTGCTGCCACTGCCAGCACATTCTCCCCCCGTCTCAGATAAGGCATGAGGGATACCTTATCATAAAACCATATCTGCCCATCCCCCTTGCTGGGTCCTGCCTCCACAAAGGTGCCGTTTACAAACAGCTTATACCTGGAATCCGCAGAAATTTTCACATCCGCCTGCTTGGCCTTCCCGTTTAAATAAACCTTCTTCCTAAACAAGACGGCAACAGGCCTTCTGTCGCACCCGCTGTCCCAGTTACGCGTCCAGATCCAATTAGAATACGCTTCCATATAATTCCTTCTCCTCCTGCTATTTTTTATGGCAGCCATTTTCCTTCCGGAACATGACTGCCATACCTAATCAAAACATTTAAACTTTTATCTCAGGGCTTACACGGCCCGGCCTTCCCCTACTTCCGCATAGGCCATAACCGGGGGAGCTGACATGCACTCCGGCAGGCGAAATCCTTACATCTGCCTTTCCAGCCTTTGATACACATCCACCAATTCCGCCGCCATCATGCGGAAGGTTTCTGCACACATCATCTGATCCTCCCCATGAATCAAAATCAGGTTAATCTCAGCCCCCCTGCCGCAGTCTGTCAAAGACGCAGCCCCGGCCTCCAGAAACTCCCCGTGAATCTCGTGGGCTTTCCCAAAGCACTTGTCGCCTTCGTCCATGAGCCTGCCAGCCTTCTCAAAATCACCGGTCTTGGCTGATCTCACCGCCTCCATGTACCTGGCTCTGGCCAGACCTGCCGTGCTGATCATCTGTACAATCCTTGAAACATTTTCCTCACTCATGCCAGCCAACTCCTGCCTGTAAAATCACTGTTGCTGTCCTTTCAATTATTCTTCTGCTGACCCACCGTTTTCCGTAGCCAGAATCCTTCTGTCAGCCTTTCTCATAAACGGCAGCCAGATAACCGTGGCCACAATCAGCTGCACCAACTGCAAAACCGCACCCCAGATGCTGTTGGTTACCAGCGCCCCGCTGACCAGAAGAGGCGTGGTCCAGGGAAGCTGCACAAGTCCCGTAGCCACCGGAACCAGCTTCAAAGCAAATGCCACGTAAGCGATTACCGCAGAAATGGCATTGGAAAACAGAAACGGAATCAGCAAATCAAAGTTAAGCATCATAGGGAATCCAAACAGTGCCGGCTCCCCGACACCAAAGATATAGGGAACTGCCGCAATCCTGGAAATTTCCTTGTACTGACGGCTCTTCGCCACAATCAGGGCCGCAATCACGCCTCCCACAACGCCCACGGAGGCAAAATGAGAATAAAAACTGCTGCTGATAATGTTGGTGGGAATCTGTCCCATCATGGAAAGGTTCCGGTTTTGATCCTCCAGCACCTGGAACACCGGGGTCATAACGCCTGACACGATAGAACCGCCGTGAAGCCCGAAGAACCACAGAAGCTGCTCAAAAATCTTTGCTCCCGCCGCACCGAAGATAGAACCGCCGATAAGGAACAGAGGCAGGCCCAGGGTATTGTTGATGAGAGCCACCGCATTGGTTCCCATGGCATCAAGGATAAGACGCACAATCCAGAACGCCGCAATGGCACCGAATGAAGGAATCAAAGACTCAAAAGGAGCCGACACTGCCGGAGGAACCGCATCCGGCATTTTAATCTTAATGCCCTTGCCGTCAATAAACTGATAAATCTTAGCCGTAAAAATACCGGTCAGAATGGCACAGAACATAGCCTCCGCACTTACGGAATTGAGGGCTATGGCCTTTCCGGCATCCGTTACAAGCATCGGCGTCAGAATCAGGTAGTTAACCACCGCTGTCACGGTAACCTGAATCTCGTTAATCTTCATCTTCTCCGCAATAGAGTGAGCCATGGTCATAACCACCAAAAGTCCGCCGATAGCCAAACTGGACGCATGAACGTACATCAGTTTCCCCTGCCACACTGCTGCCTCGCAGTGCAGAATAGATGACACCAGATTGTTAAACCCCTCCAGAGGGAAACAGGCCAGAATCAGGAATATAGATGCAATAAACGTAAACGGCACATAGGCCAGCATGGCATCCCTGATTGCTGTCACATAGATATTGGCGCTCATGGCAGTGGCAAACTGCCCAAGCTTCATTTGAAACGTATCTGTAAATTTGCTCTTAGTATCCGACATTTTCTTTCTCTCCCCTGCATTTTCTACTGTGTTCCCAAATCAGCAGCTTTTGGCGGGCCATTCCCTGTTCCTTTTTATGCCTTTTCATCTGCCGCCTGGATTAACGAAAACCTAAACCTACCATATCAGTCACTCAGGACCTTTCTCACATGGTGCAGAACCTTCTTCCCGTCCATCCTTCCGTAATCTTTGATATCGATCACTTCAAGCCGCTTGTCAGGATATTTCTCCCTAAGCGTGGGCAGTTCGTACTCCACCTGAGGCCCTATAAGCAGAATGTCCGCCTCCTCGATCATGGGGTCAGCCTTCTGAAGTGAATGAGCCCTAATCTGGCATTCATATCCCTCCTCCTTGGCTGCCGCTTTCATTCTGTTTACCATCAGACTGGTGGACATTCCCATGTTGCACAGCAATAGGATATTTCTCAATCTGCCTCCCTCCGTTTCCTTGATTCAGTCTCTTTATACCTGTATTATAGTGAAAATGCCGGATAACCTCCACAACGCTTCTTACCGCTTTAATGCGGTAATTCTCTTCTCAAAATTCTCAAATGCCGGCTCCCTTATGAGCCCCTCCACCGCCTCCTTATCCGAAAGAAATGCCGCTGTAATCTCATAAAACTGCTGTGTTTCCTCGTCGTCCTCCTCATTGAGGGAGGTGAGGATCACCACCTGCACCATATTGGTTGCCCACAATATGGGCTCTTTCAGCACCGCAACCGCAACCACGGTTTCTTTTGTCATCACGTACCTGGGATGGGGAATCGCTGCCAGGTTGCCGAAATCCGTGGCTCCAAACCGCTCCCTCTCCAGAACCGATTCTTCAAATCCATCAGGAATCCACACCGCCTGAGCCATTCTGACACAGATCTCATGGACAGCCTGTTCCCGGCTTTGTGCCGCAATATTCGAGAAGAACAGTTCCCTCCGGTAGAACCGGTTGAGAAACTGCAGATTCCCTGCCTGAAAGAAATGGCGGATGGACATAATCTCCCCGCTCTCCAAAAAATCGTGGATTTCCATAATGGGAACGGACACCTTCTGATAAATAGGCACTGTAGTAAAAACGAAATCCACCCCTTTGAAATCCACCTGTTCCAGCTCGTGAACCCCGCAGATTTCCAGGGAATCAATATACTCCCCGAACTCCTTCAAAAACCGGTACTTTAAAAGCCTGGAGCTGGCCTTTCCGCTGACACAGATAAGGAGAATCCGGTTCTTTTTCTTTTTCAGGTTCTTCTTCTCGTCAAGAGCCATGGCAAAGTACATGGCAATACAGCAGACCTCGTCCTCCGGCATTTCCGCCTTATAATGCTTTGACAGTATGACCGCCGCCAGCTGGGCCATGGAGTAGGCCAGCATATACTTTTCCTTCACTTCCCTGTCTGGCACGTTCTCCACGGGAATCCCATACCGTATGCGAATCTCCATGGGAATCAGATGCTGTATGAGCATGATTCTAAGATTCAAATCTTCCCGCAGTTCCACCCCGTAGCCGGCATAGATTTCCTCCAGAATCCGGGAAACAAGGGCATCCGTCTCCTTTGTCGCCACCATATTCTCAAGACAGCCGCCGTCCAGCTCCAGAATCCTTTTCCCTGCGATGTACACACCAGTAAAATAAACCTCGGCCCAGGGAATTTGCAACTCCTTTAGATCCAGGCGCCCAAAAAGCTTTCCCGCCAGATCTGCTTCTTTCTCAATCCTGTCGTCAGCCACCGGCCACATCTTTTCCCCGATAAACATGCCCTTTTTCATCCGGGATATGCTTAAAGAAACATAAAACACGGTATTCCGGAAAGCAATCTCCGTAAACCGTATGCCATACTGGCCGGCCAGCTCCAGAAAAATTCCGGCAATCCGATTATACTCCTTTTCATGGCGCTCCTCTCCCCTCCAGAACGGATTAGGGGACAGATAAAATTGTTGGAGAATACAGCACCTTTTATCAAACTCCCTGCCCACGGCGCGCATGCCGTAATAGGGCTTCCGCTCCAGAATCAGGGCAAACCGGCCAAGAATATACTCCACCCGCTTTAACTCATTGGTCAGGGTCTTAGCCGACACATAGAGAAAATCGCTTAACTCCTCCATTTTAATGTAGTCTCTGCGGTTCAGGAACAGAAGCAAAAGATACTCCACCCTCTCGCCGGAATCAGCAGGGGGCCTCTCCTGCTCCCCATACCTTCCTGCTCTGAACTTCTCCCACTGCCCTGTATCCTCCACCACCAGCCGAAAACCGTACCTGGGTTTTGAGCATATCACCCCGCCGCTTTCCTGGACAACCTGTTCCAGTTCCTTTATCCTGGTTCTCACGGTCTTTTCACTTAAGCCCAGTTCTTCCCCCAGCTGCTTTGCGGTCTTGTAATCCTCTGACAGAATATCCAAAAGCATCCATAGCCTGTTATCCATAAGTATCTACCTTAGACTGCATGTTGTTTTTACCTCGCTTTTGTATGATATTATAGCAAAACAGCCAGTCTCTGTAAAGGCGAGGGCTTTTAGACTTAATCCGGGCATTCTATACAATATTCAGGATTCCGCTTAACCCGATTACCACGTAAGTAATTTTTTTAATCTTCTCCCCATCCAGCCTGTCTACGATTTTATTGGCGATTCCAAGCCCGGCTATAATACTGATTATACCAATACCGATGTAGGGCAGATGTACTGACGTCAGAATATGGCTGTACACTCTCATCACAGTCCCATAAGCAACGGTTATAGAAAACAATGCCTGGATAGTACCCAGATATTCCTCTTTGCTATTGGTCTGTCCAAGATAATACAGTACCATCAGGGGACCTCCAATCCCGAAAAGCCCGTCGCAGGCTCCCGATGCGGCGATAAATAAAATACTGACCGGCAGACTCACAGCTGCTGTTTGTTTCTTGTTAAAAAAAAGATAGTACGCTGACAGAATCACCAGAAAAACTCCTAATCCTTTTTTCATTGCCGCCTGATTCACCCTGGTGGAAAAATAGATCGAAATACCCGAGATGACCATATAGAGGAGGGCCGGCATTATTACCTTTTGCGCCTTCACATACTTTCTGTACCGCAGCGCCATTAACAGGCTTTGTGAGGCGGCAATGGCGCTGGAGATGCCTGCAGCCTGGTTCAGCGGGAAAAACCCTGGAATTGCCATCATCATTACGACTCCTGCTCCAAATCCTGTGACTCCCTGAATCACTCCTGCACATAAAGCAATTAACCCGATTACTGCATATATCATATCTTTTGACTTCTCCTTTCTTTTTTCTGTAACTATCAAATCCATTAAAATCGGACTGTACACAGGCCCCTTTTTATAGATGGCGGTGCAAAAAAATCACACAAGGGTACTGTGTATGCGCCACTTAAGAAAGCCGATGGCTTCTGCTGTGATTCAGCATCAGCCATCGGCTATTTTATCAGTTGACTATTATTTCCCCGCTCTCTGTGTCTCTGGCGTAGCGTGAGAAGAAATTCCAAATATATTCAGCTTCTGCCTTGTAATTCCAGTGAGGCTGATCCAGGATAGCCCCCAGTTCCATCACCACGCCCTTATCATCAGACAGTGTTCCTGTATACATCTGCTTGTCTCCCAGAGTTACGATTTTCCAGTTATCCAAAGCAATGCCGTAATAAGGATTAGCCTCCATATCCGGCTTGTCTGTTACAGGAAGTCCCAGAGTCTTTTGATATGCCTGAAGTGCGGAGAAAATTCTCACATTGGGATCAGATTCCCACACACCGGGCATGCCGTTAGGACTGCTGCCGTCTACCGGGATCATCTGGAAAAAGTCATAATCTCCGCACATATATAAGAGAGGAGTTCCATGACCGCTGTAATCCTTAAGAGCCTTTTGTATCTCGTCCCCATAGGAATTAACCCCTGACACAGGCGCCGCCGCTGCAAATATATCACTGTGTTTAATCCCCATCATAAAAGAGAAAGCTCCGCCTGCAGACAGACCGCTGATATACACTCTGGATGGATCAATCTGCGGATATTTTTCCATAAGATCGCCTACTAAAGCTATAACTCCGTCTTCACCAAGGCCGTCGCAGCCAGTAAAATTAATATCGGAAGGCTGCCATTCCGGTGATACCACAATAAATCCTTCCTTTGCCGCCATTTCCGGCCATCCGGTGGTATCTCCCTGGATATGCGGGTCATTTTTATTGCCATGGCAGCTTACCACAAGAGGGACTGTCTTCTCTTCTTTATCAAGAATAGATTCCGGCACATACTCGAACCAGGAGTAAGCCCCGTCCATTCCGGTTACGCTGACATCCTTGCAGGTAATATACCGAATCCCCAGGGCGTCAAAATCTACAATCTCATTCAGCTCATAAGGGGTGTTGTGATCCATAATATTGCTGGAATAAAATTCCGTGGTCCAGTCATAGATCCGGTACGTTTTTGCCAGAACCTTGTCCCATGCATTGCCGAATGCCGTTTTTAGATCCTCTTCGGTTCCCGTCTCCACAACAGCCAGCGGTTCGTCCTGGTTGGCTGCCGTATAGTAGTCAACGGCAGTCTTGCTTCCGCCTGACAGATATACCGGAACAGGAACCATATAGTCAAGCCCTCCTTCCATCTCTCCGCCGTAGACAAACATACCTGATACAAAATAGCAGCTCTGGGACACATAATTGTTAACAAATGTGCCGCCGTTTTCAATTCCTATAACCTTTACATTTTTAGCCGGACCCTGGCCGTTTACCAGCTCCAGAAAAGCGTCAAGATCTTTCCCGCCGTACTCCCCGCCGGCTAAAGGATTGATTATGGAAACGGTTCCCGCCCATTTTTGCACAAGTTCAACTATGCCCAGATCGTCTGCCAGCTTGCCGGCATCATCCCCGCCAAGCTCCCCTGCAAAGATGTAAAATGCCGGTGACATAATGTCTGTGCGGTTGCTGTCATATCCGTCGTTTTTTGCGTCATAAAAAAAGTAGGTCACTTCCCCGCCCTCAGTCTCCAGCGAATTTTTTTCCATAACATCTCCGGTTCGCTCACTGGCAGACTCTTCTTCAGAGATTTCCTCTTCTGTAGTCGCCTCTTCTTTGGCCGTTGCCTGCTCCAGGGCCTGACTTTCCACGGTTTCCGTCTGTTCCGCCGCAGGTTCCGCCGGGCCAGTGGCGGCGCATCCTGTCAATGTCAATGCCCCTGCCAGCATAATGCTTGCTGTAGATCTCCACTTCATGTTCTTCTCATTCCTCCGCATAATTGACTCTCTCCTCTGTGTGCTAAGATTTAGTCCTTATGCCATAATTATAAAGAAAACAGCGGATTACTTCCATAACGCTTCTTACCGTTCTAATACGGTAATTTTTTTCCTGAATTTTCTGCTTCCGTGTTCAACGGACGCTGTATCTTGACTTCTAGTA
>CAMUJH010000013.1 GCA_947089145.1 uncultured Hungatella sp.
GCGTGGGTCTGCAACACCCTGATTCACCGGTTCAAATCCGGTCTGCGCCTCTTAAGAACCATAGAGATATGGTTCTTTTTTATTTTCAAAAAGTACATAAGGATCAAATAAGAATATATAGGAAAAATACGGGGAGGGTATGGAACGCTGTTAAATGGAAAGAAGCATTACCCTACGGCAAAAAGGCGTTTATAACACTTAAGACAGCCTCTCTCTCTTTGCAATTTAGTAAATTCCAATTTTCTAAGAGATAGAGCTGTTCACTGGTAAGGGATTTTTCCGGGCCGGTGCTGAAAAACTCAGATAGGGAGATGCCGAAAACATCGCAAAGCAGCTCCAGCTTGTCAATAGGGGGATACAGATTTTTTTGATACCAGGTCGCAATTGTAGATTGCGGAATACCAGAGAGCTTGGCTAATTTGTACACAGACCACTTTCTGGCTTCTCTTAATTCTTTTATTCGCGCTAATACGTCAAACATATTTGCCCTCCATGTTCAGCTTTTGTGTAACATAATTTTATTTTGAAATTGCAATAGACAATAAGTGGAAATAGTAGTATGATATATATCGTTACTACGCATTATTGCCAATAATTAGTGTAAAAATAACTATAATCCAGATTAAAACGCCTTCGTCTTTACAGTTAATCTATTGGCGAAGGCGTTTATTTGTAAAGTATTGTTTATACCGTTGATGTGGAAAAAGACAATTTTAAGGCATTGGTAATTTAAAAAATATTTGATAGTGACAGAATCTGTCATTGGAATACAGTATAATATACTTATACAAATTCTATCTGGGAGGTTATTATGGACAATGGAAAAATCGACAGAGTCCTTGGTATTTACACGAAATTGATGAGCGGATATTTGGTAAATAAAACAGAAGAAGCGGAACATTATCATGTAAATGAAAGATCGATTCAAAGAGATATTGACGATATTAGAAACTTTATGGAATCAGATGCTGAGAATACAGGCATTATAAATTCCGTAATATATGACCGGGCCAAAAGGGGATATTATTTAGAGCAGATTTATCAGTTAAAACTATCAAATGCAGAGATATTAGCGATCTGTAAGATACTTTTGGACAGCAGGGCTTTACTTAAAGAAGAGATGCATGATCTTCTGGATAAACTGATTTCATGCTGTGTGCCTAAGAAAAATCAGAAGATAGTAAAAGAACTTATTAGCAATGAGGCATTCCACTATGTAGAGCCAAGGCATAAAACAAAATTTCTTGATGTGATGTGGGATGTAGGACAGGCCATAAGAGGATGCCGCTATATTGAAATGGAGTATGAACGCACAAAGGATAATGCTGTGGTAAAGAGAAAGGTGAAGCCTGTGGCAATCATGTTTTCGGAATACTACTTTTATCTTACGGCATTTATTGATGATGATAAAGTGAGAGAAAACTTTGACGTAATTAATGATTCTTTTCCAACTATATACAGAATCGATCGTATAAAAAGTCTTAAAGTGTTGGAGGAAGGATTTCATATTCCTTACAACAGCCGTTTTGAAGAAGGCGAATTTCGAAAAAGAGTTCAGTTCATGTACGGCGGCAAGCTGCAGAAGGTCAAGTTTAAATATACAGGCAGTGACCTTAATGCTATTTTGGACAGGCTGCCTACGGCGGTTGTTTTAGATGAGCATGATGGTGAATATATCATAAGTGCGGAAGTCTTTGGAAAGGGAATTGATATGTGGATTCGGAGCCAGGGTGATCAGATAGAAGTTTTGCCATAGGAGATTTATATGAAGAAAAACGGAAGAAGATATCGTGAATTAAAGAAATTGAGAGAGGAGAGTTCCTTTTCAACAATAAAAAATATCAGCCAGGAGGTGAGCGGCATTAATATTGCGTACTTGTCCATGTCTCATATTGTTCCGTTTAATCCGATTCTATATGACAGCTTTGATACGCGAAAGGAGTATTTAAGAAGGCTTACAGGGTATGTAAAGGCAGGGGGGTGGAAACGCAGAAAATATGAAAGCGCAGAGCTGCTTTCCTATGAGCAGATTATAATGGGGTCCGATGAAATAAAGGAAGAACATGGTATTGGGTTTTACAAGTATTTCATCTTATTGGATTTGATCCATGTGTTGGGTTATGACACAAAGGAGATAGACGAGGAAAAAATATATTTGCTTAAGAAAAAGTACTGTCTTGACTTTTCAGGAGAAAAGGCAGGAGTTGTAGACATGATTTTTAAATCTGTCTGCGGCAGTGACAGAAGGCTCAGAAAGCTTCAGGAAAACAGGGATTTTCTAAAGGAGGCAGAGTATATCAGATGTATTAGGCAAAATCTTATATTTAAAAAGAAAGAACCTTTTGGCATATTGGTTACTGCCACAATGAGCGCCGGTAAATCCACATTCATCAATGCGATTACAGGAAAATATATCTGTCTTTCCCAAAATATGGTCTGTACAAGCAAAATTCACTGCATTGTGAACAAGGCTTTTGAAGATGGGTATTCCTATGAATATGACCATGACCTTGTAATGAAGGCCGGACGGGAAGAACTTCTTAATGACAATGAGGAGAATTCTTCAGATAAAATCGTTGTCAGCACAAGCTTTAAAGGATACCTTAACCAGGAGAGAATAATCGTTAATGATTCGCCTGGGGTTAACTACAGCGGTGACAGGGAACACAAGGCAATTACAGAGCGACTGATAAAAGGACGGAATTATAACCTTCTCATTTATGTGATGAACGCTACTACTCTGGGAACAGATGATGAGGCACAGCATCTGGACTTTGTAAAGCAGACCATCGGCAGGACTCCGGTACTTTTTGTTGTTAATAAGATTGACTGGTTTAATCTGGAAGAAGAAAGCATAGAAGATACTATAAAACGGCAGAGAGAGTATTTAAGGGAACATGGTTTTAGAAATCCTTTAATATGTCCCGTCTCTTCTAAAGCAGGGTATCTTGCAAAGCAGTTCGGAACCAGGCAGCTGTCAAAGTCTGAAGAGCGAGAACTTTATAATTACGTGGATAAGTTTGAACAGATGAACCTGACAGAGTATTATAAAAATGCATTCGGCAAAATAGCCATAGAAGATTCGGATCAGGAGGAGATACAGCTATTAAAAACAAGCGGCATAGCGTTTGTAGAGAAGATAATTATATCATTAACAACAGGAGGAAAAGTAAATGGCACAGGTGTACGTCAGATATAATCCGTACCGTATGGAAACTAAGATTGAGGTAAACGGAAAGACCATTTCCAATGACAGCACTCTATATAAGGTTGTAAAAGGGAAGAGGCTGCAGGAGTGGATCGGAGGATTTCCGCAGATGCTTAAGGATGAATTAAACACTGTTGACTTTGATATGGTGTTTTATGGCATGTCATTGGACTGGGATGACTTTGAGGACGCATTCAGACAGGCCAAGTCATCAGGCACCATTAAGGAGCTGAATCTGAGATTTGCCGAGGGAAAATCCGATGATGACATTAGTGAGAAGATCGTTTCGGTGTTTACGGATCTGCAGGAAGGTCCTCTGGACGACTTCAGAGATCCTAAGCTTACCAAGGCATTCTCTAATATTAACAATTCCGTGTTTCCCATCAATGTGATTGCCACCATGAGTTCGGGAAAATCCACCCTTATTAACGCCTTGCTTGGCAGAAGGCTGATGCCGTCGAAAAACGAGGCCTGTACGGCCACAATAACAGAGATACTGGATAATGATAAAGAGCCGTTTACTGCTGTAATTTACGACGAGGATAATCAGGCAATTCAGGAGGTTTCTGAACTAACCTATGACATTATGAGTGGCTTAAATGATGACTCGGAAGTTTACAGGATTGCAGCACAGGGAAACATACCATTTCTTGATTCCAAAAGCACGGCGCTGATGCTGGTAGATACTCCAGGGCCTAATAATTCGCAGAATCAGGCCCACAAGAATACTACATACAGAGCCATTAACAGCGATGCGAATAATCTGATCCTATATGTGCTGAACGGAACACAGCTTAGTACCAACGACGACGCGGCATTGCTGGAATATGTTGCAGAGCAGATAAAAAAAGGAGGGAAACAGGTAAGGGACCGATTTCTGTTTGTTATCAATAAAATGGATGGGTTTAATCCGGAAGAGGAGGACATTGGGAAGGCTATAAAAGCAGCCAGAACCTATTTAGCTTCCTACGGAATAGAAGATCCCCAGATATTTCCTTGCTCCGCCTACACGGCATTGAATATAAAAACATATCTTGACGGGATTGATATTGAAAATCTCACGCGAAGCGAGGAAAGGAAACTTCCGTCGGCAGCCAGGGATACGCTGCCTATGATTGATAAATTTATTGAATATAACTCTATGCATTTGGAGCAGTATTCAACGCTGTCTCCCAGTGCGCAGCGGGAACTTGATTTTAGGCTCAGCCAGGCGGAAATGCGCAGAGATACAAAAGAGCAGGCACTGATTCACTGCGGAATTTATTCTATAGAGGCCGCCATTACAGCTTATGTTAAGAAGTATGCCAAGACAAAGAAGGTAAAAGACCTTGTGGAATCTTTCCAGGAGGTGCTTGAGAGCACTCAGGTGCTGGCAAGGGCTAAGACTCAGGTAGCTACTGACGAGGAGGCGGCAAGAGCCTGCGCAGCAAGGGCTGCGGCAGTCAGGGAAAAGATTGCAAACGGAAAAGAAGCGGCAGTGTTTAAACAAAAGATTAAAGCCCTGAATCCTATTAATACGATTAAAGCAAAAGCAAATACTCTGGCAGCAGAGGCAACAAGGAAAACAAGCCGTGTATTTGCCCCTTACGGAGACAAAATTACAAATAAGGCAGAAGCCAAAAGACTGGTATCGCAATTTACCATGATGAGCTCTGATGGCATTGCGGAATTGACTTCAGAGCTGGAGAGCGTGATCAACAGGGAGGTAATGGAAACAGGGGAGCAGATTCTTTTGGATTATCAGGAAAAATTAGCAAAAATAGATAATGAGTCTGAGGATAAGCAGCTTGACTTTGGCACGGCGGATCTGATAAAAGGGGCCCTTAATAACATGAGAGAAAGCGCGGCGTCCTGGTGCTCTGATGATTTTGCAGCGGAGACGGTTGACGATATGGGAGTAGTTACATATGAGAGTAAAGTTTATTATGAAAAGGTAGGGCAGGAAGAAGAGCAGGTTGCAGACGGCACGGAGAAAGTAAAAGTCGGAACCAAGAAAGTAAAAGTAGGCTCTCATAAGGAATGGGCAGGCACCCACACGATAAAAAATCCTAAGAAAAAAGGCTTTTTTGGCTTCTTGAAATTCTGGGAAAGCAGCACTGTGGAGGAGGATATCTATAGAGACGTAGATGATTATGAGGATCAGGATGTATTCGAAACCATTACGAAGTACAAGACTGTAATGAGAGATATTTATGAGCAGCGCACAGAACAGATTGAAAAATTTTCCGTTGACACAAGCGTTATTCAGTCAGGCCTTATTAGTAAGCTGAGAAGAAGCCTTGACGAAGGGATCGGAGATGCGATTCAATATGCAGAAGATCAGATTAATAGAATGAAGCAGCAGTTTTCCAAAATGTTTGATGAACTGGATGATCTGATTAAGAAAAAATATACGGAACTGGAGCAGTGCGCAACGGACCAGAAAACAAAAGAGGCGGAGCTGAACAAAAACAGAAGCCTGCTTAAATGGATTGAAGGGTGCAGGGCGGAGATTGATGAGATCTTGAATATTTAAAAGCGGATTGGAGGAAAGTCAGATGCTTGCGGCGGTAAAAAGGTGTATAGAGAGCCATGACATAAAAGGCCTGAGATACATATTTGTGGATTGCCTGGACGTAGATCCCACATTTGAAAAATATAAAGAGGACTATCAGCGCTGTCAAAAGGTAGAGGGGTTATTTGAACCCTATAGGGAGATGTCGCCTTTCATCCAGGATGAGTCCCGGTGGGATATGAGCTATTGGGATCAACTGAAAGATGACCTTACGGACAATTTTTCATCTAAAAGATTTGAACATATGATCAGGGTTGCAAAGGTCGTGTATGCGGACAAGATAGCAAGACTGCATCAGGAGAGGAGGGCGGATCAGGAACATGCCGCAGTCAGGCCGGAGAGAATGACTGCCCAATCCCTGCCGGAAGGCGTCCAGGCGGGGGCAGCGCCTTCCCCCGCTGCCTTACAGTCAGGAAGAAGGCTGTCTCCTGCCGAGCTTCAGGAAAAGGAACTGGAGGAGAAAAGAAGGATACTTCAAAAGGAATATGAGGCAGACTCTAAGAGGATCGAGGAGGACAGGCTTCAAAGAGAAGCGTGGGACAGAACAGAGCACAAAAGAAGAAGATCTGAAAGACCAGGTAACAGTCAATCAAAAAAACGGATGGGGGTTGTGGTGGCAGCAGCGGTGCTGGCGGCAATTATACTTACAGTGATAGCCCTATGCTATCACAACCCCCGGCAGACAGAACAGAAGAGGCAGGAAAGTCTGGAAAACCAATACAGGCAGGCAAATGCGAAAAGGGTCCTGGATATTTCAGAATATATAGCTGTAAACATGTGAGATATGAATTGTCAGAAACTACTTTAAGAAGGACTTCTGTTAATACAGGCAGAGAACTTTTGTATCGCAAGAAAGATGCCTCCTGGGCTTCTACTTTTTATAAGAAAGTTTTTGGAAATAAAGACTGGGAGGTATGGGGAGACAGGCGCGGCTGCAATTATTGGATTTTAGAAGAAAAGAGTGCTGATAATAAACCTCAATGTATAAAGATTATTAAAAAGGCAAAATCAACAGTTGAGCGGGACGCACATAATAAAATTCTGGCTATAAGGGGCAAAGATAAGGACTGGATTTTCTATGCAAGGAGGGAGCCTGAGGAATGAAATGGGAGGGCGACAAAACGTATGCTGTAAAAAAAGAGGAGATGCCTGTGCCTGTTTATACTGAAAAGAGGGAGAATGTCCAGAAGTATAACCACAGGCCATACCTGCAGCAGTCTCCAGAAAAGATGAATCTGGATATTCTGCAGAACAACCTGGGAAATTGTCTCAGAATTATAGATGACGAAGTGATGAAAGGGTATGTAACAAGGCTGAACAGGCTTCCAATTATAAGACCAGATGCAGAAGTCTATGAGGATCTTCAGGATATTCATTTTTTTAAGATTTCAGAGCTGGTATATCAAGAAGATGAATTTTCAGTTGAGAAACTGGGTATGGTTTTCCATGCTTTGGCTAACAGGCCCTGCACCCTGGTTTTAATGCTGAAAAGCGACGGGGGCACAACGGATTTTTATCTGGGAGCGAGGCCGAACAGCCGGAATTCGGCGGGGACACTGTTTCAGATGCTGAAGCAGAGCCTTTTAGGGTTTTTCCCGGGAAGCCGCATATCAGAATATTATGACGAACACATGAAAAAAGATATGATGTCCATGAACATAGGATGCATATCAAGCGTTACCTGTGTAGCAGATTATAAGAACAGCCATGACTCCATGACCAACAAGGATTTTATCCAGGGATTGGAAAAGTTTGTCTATGCCATGCAGGGAAAGGGCTATACGGCTGTATTTATTGCAGATAGCCTGGAACATGAGGAGCTGATGGAAAGAAAGCGGGAATATGAACAGATTTATACTCAGATATCCCCATTTGCAAATATGCAGATGAATTTTACGGTTTCTGACGGCAAAAGCTCCTCTGCAGGCAGCAGTGACAGTTCTACAAAAAATTTTTCTCATACACAGACAAGCGGAACAGGGCGGACTGAAACAGACGGGAAGACTCATACAACCGGCCTGACCGAGACGACGGGGACAACCGAGACTGGTACGTATGCCCATACAGTTTCGGAATACAAGTCAGAGGGCAGCACCCATACAACCGGAATATCAGACGGTACCAGCGAAACCGTTACCAATGGAATAAATGTGGGAACCTATGCCGGGGTATCAGCAAATGGAGGCATGGGAATCGGACCATGGAAGGTTGGGGTATCAAAAAACTTTGGAGTATCAGCAGGCAGCAGCCATTCTTTGGCAAGAGGAACCAGCCATACAGATTCGGTTTCAGACTCCGTATCCAGAACTTTGACTCATGGCTTCAGCGATTCCCATGGTCACAGCCACAGTGACAGCAGCACTTATGGAATAAACGAAAATGACAGCGTATCAAGGAGCGTGGGAACCAGTGTAAGCCAGAGCAGTGCCCACACCTCAGGAGAGGCGTTCAGCCTTGTAAATACGAAAACCATGACAGACACATTCGGTTCCTCTAAGGGCGTGACACTTAACGCTCAGAACATGACGTTGACGTTTGCCCTTAGGAGAATCCAAAAGCATCTGGAGAGGATCGAAGAGTGTGAAAGCTTTGGAATGTGGAATTTTGCCGCATATTTTCTTGGCGAGACTGCAGCTGAGACAGAGACAGCAGCTAATACATATAAATCAGTAGTTGCAGGGACAGACAGCGGAATTGAGAGAAATGCAATTAATTCCTGGACGGATGATGAATCTATAGACAATCTTTTCCTGTCTATCCAGAATTTTGTCCATCCCCAGTTTTTATACAGCGGCTTCAGCTATGACAAAGACAGGTATGTTGCGGTAAATCCGTCAGCTTTAGTAAGTACGAAAGAGCTGGCTATCCATATGGGGCTGCCCCGCCATTCCGTAAAAGGCCTGCCAGTGGTGGAGCATGCTCCATTTGCACAGGAAGTGATTACAAGAAAAGATCCCGGCAGCCTGACCATTGATCTGGGAACCATATATAATCTTGGACAGAATACGGACACACATGTGAAACTGGATTTAAACAGCCTTGCCATGCATACATTTGTAACCGGCTCTACAGGGTCAGGAAAATCCAATGCCGTATATCATCTGCTGACCGAGGCAAGGCGAAAAGGGATACCATTCCTTGTTGTGGAACCGGCAAAAGGTGAATATAAAAATGTATTTGCTGATGCAGTATGCTTTGGGACAAACCCAAAGGCAGGCAGTATGCTTAGAATCAATCCCTTTTCATTTCCCGAGGGAATACACGTATTGGAGCACATTGACCGCATTGTTGAGATTTTCAATGTATGCTGGCCAATGTATGCGGCAATGCCTGCAGTGCTGAAGGATTCTATTGAACAGGCGTATGTTTCTGCCGGCTGGGATCTTGACCTGTCGGAGAATACAAAGGTTCCTGGATTATTTCCTGCTTTTGATGATGTGCTGAGAGAATTAAACACTGCCATAAACTCTTCTGACTACTCCGCAGATACAAAAGGTGATTATATTGGTTCCCTTTCCACACGGATAAAATCCCTTACCAACGGCATAAACGGAAGAATTTTTGTAAATGATGAGATGGACCTAGCGGAACTTTTTGACAGCAATGCGATTATTGATATCAGCAGAGTGGGGGCTATGGAAACCAAGTCCCTTATTATGGGCCTGACTGTTCTGAAGCTGCAGGAATACCGTATGGGAAATGCTCAGGGAATGAATTCGCCGCTGAGACATATTACGGTGCTGGAAGAAGCCCATAATTTATTAAAGAAGACTTCTGCAGAGCAAGCCGGGGAAACTTCCAATTTAGCAGGTAAATCCGTGGAGATGCTAACAAATGCCATTGCAGAAATGAGAACTTACGGAGAAGGCTTTGTTATTGTGGATCAGGCCCCTAATCTTCTTGATACGGCAGCCATCAGGAATACCAACACTAAGATTGTGCTGAGACTTCCGGAAAATACAGACAGAAAAATCACCGGAGGCTCTATGGCGCTGAAAGAACAGCAGTTTAGTGAATTGTCCAAGCTGCCTACAGGTATAGCCGCTGTGTACCAAAATGACTGGCAGGAAACCGTTTTATGTGCCCTTCCCCAATACGAGCCTTTAGACTGCGCTGTCCGTCAGGGGATGCCTGCCCAGGCTGTCAGAGCCCGCAGAGACTGGAATAATGAACTGCTTCATCTGTTTCTGAAAAAACATCTGTCACCAACGGAAGTATCCCGGACAAAAGAAAAGATAATGCTGTCCAACGCTTCCGCAAAGATACGCAGGGATTTGCTTGTGAACCTGGAGAAGCGAAACCTGTCTTATGAGTGGGCGGTTGCGGATTTTATAGGGAAAAACTATGACCGGTCCGGCGTGTTCCGGGGAACCGGAAAATGTGAGAATCTGGACCAGCTAAGTAATATCATGCGTCAAAATATAGAGGAAGAATTTCAGGGATTTGATGAATCTGAGATGTACGCAGTTATGTACTATATCTGCAGGCTGGAACACGAACGGCACCCGGAAAATACAGCCATTGAACGGCTGAGAAACGATTATCTAAAGGGGAAGGTGATGTAATGGAGCCAGGAAGACGTTCGTGCAGTGATATAGATACATTAAGAGGACCTTTGCCAATAGAGAAAAAGGCAGATGGGCGGATAGGAAACCCTGAGTCAGAGAGACCATGGGATATGGAACTGCCGTACATAGAAGAATATGAACCAATGAAAGATATACCATGGCGTTCTCAGGACTCGGAACGGCCTGGAAAAGAACTGCCCAGGCTGGAAGATCCGGAATTAGACAGCTATTACAGCACCTACAGAGAAAGGATTGGCTGTACGCCAAAAGAGGGGGACAGAGGCCAGTGGTCCAAAGAGCGGGGAGAGTCAGACTTTATTCCCACAGAAGCGGAGGCTAAGGAGATCCTTAAGCAGTACGGCATCGAGAGTATCACGTATAAAGACGGCATCCCTGATTTTTCAAAGGTCGCAGAGTCTACAGTAGAAATTGAAAATATGACTGCATACAGGCCGGGCAACTTTGAACAGTGTGACAAGAAATGTGCAGAGCAGTGGAACAGAGAAGCCCGGGATGGGAGAACAGACTGGACGCCGAGACAAGTAGCTCAGTGGAGGCAGGAAAACGGTTTTACATGGCACGAAAGAAATGACATGAAAACCTGCGATCTTGTTCCCACAAAAGTTAATGATTATTTTGGACATTTGGGCGGTGTTTCCGAATGCAAAAAACGCGACGCCGAAAACTATACGGAAGGAGATGAGTTTGATGAGTAAAGAGACAATTACAATCTGGGGCCGTAAATTTGAGATGGAAATAAAATATGACTGCTATGAGGGGGAGGAGATACTGGAGACGCAGAAGGAAGCCGCGTCCTCCTTTCTGAAGGCGGAAAAATCCATAGAGGCTTCTTTGGAAAAGGTAAAAGAATACTGTACCGCTATGAATCCTGACGAGATTGGATCGGAACCTATTGAAAATATATTTAAGTATGTGGCACCGAAATATGTGTTTGTTCCAAGAAATACAGATAAGCATGTGGCGGCCATTATGTGCAATTATAAGTTTGATCAGGAAAACGGGATTGCCGTTGTATTTGAGAATGAAATACTGGCAAAAATCGGGAAGCAGGATATTGTTTTATAGATACTGTTGGACATTCAAAGGATCAAGCAATATTTAAGAGAGACGGAACATGACGGAAGAGAGATTTATAGAAAAGGTGATAGCGGAACGAATCGACATGCTGCTTCAAAAGGCTGAGGCTGAGATCAAGAATGACGATGACATTGTCGATAGAGAAGATGCCATTTTTCAGGGGCTGGAAGAAGAAAGGAGCCTCCGGCTAAGAGACTACCTGGATCAATTGATAAGTCTGGAGGCGGAGAGAGGAGAGGCTTTGTATCTGGGAGGGGTGTGTGACGGAATCCGCTTAATGGTCAAGATTGACAGTATAGGAAGAGCGCGGTGACAGGGAAGAGTAAGCGCTGATCCATTTTTCTATGTGTTTCTAAGCCCTCAGAGTCTGGTCACAGCACGAAAAATGTGTTAGAATAGACAAGATTCGACAAAGAGAGGGAACGATTTTATGGAAATACAGAATAGATGGCTTTGGCGGCATGCCATGGGAATCGCTTTGGCGGTTTCTGTAGGGTTAAGCCTTGCTGGGTGTGAAAGCGCCGGATACCGCAGACAGGTTCAGCGGCCTACCCAGTCTTCAGAGGAGAAAAACATTGTCATAGAAGAAAGCTCTTCCCAGGAAGAGGAAATTTTAGAAGGAATCAGCCAGATGACTCCGGAAGGGCCGGAATATGAGAGACTGAAAGATCTGCCGGTACCTGAGACAGAGGCGGCCCCGGAATACTACCGGGTAGGCGTGGAGCATGAAACCGTGGCAAAATTGCAGGAACGTCTTATGGAACTGGGATTTATGGACAATGACGAGCCTACAGAGTATTACGGGGCCGTAACGCAGGCAGCAGTAAAGTCTTTTCAGCGACAGAACAATCTGGCTCAGGACGGAATTGTAGGCCCCTCTACCTGGCAGGCCATTATGGACCCAGGGGCAAAATACTATGCTGTAGGAAACGGAGATCAGGGTGATGATATACAGCGGATACAGAGCCGCCTGTACGAGCTGGGATACCTGGCAACAGAAGATTTGGTGACAGGTAATTTTGGCGATAAAACCCAGGAAGCGGTGCTCAAGCTTCAGGAAGTGAATAATATTGAACAGGACGGCAGGGTGGGACGCCAGACTATGAACCTGCTTTACAGCGAAGAGATAAAGCCTAATATGCTGGTGTACGGTGACAGAAGCGAAGTGGTTCAGGCCGCCCAGGTGCGTCTGAAAACTTTAGGATACCTGACAACGGAGCCGGACGGAGCTTACGGCCTTGACACTTCCATTGCGTTAAAGCAGTTCCAGTCACGAAACGACCTGGTAGTAGACGGTTATTTAGGGCCGTCTACCAGAGCGGTTCTTAACAGCCCGGACGCAACGCCCAACGGCATGTCACTGGGCGATCAGGGCGACAGCGTTCAGCGGGTTCAGGAGCTGCTTAGTAAATATGGCTATCTGTCTTCTGCTAATGTGACAGGATATTACGGAGAGGTAACGGAAACCGCAGTAAAGAATTTCCAGAAAAACAACAGCCTGTCCAGCGACGGTTCTGTAGGAATGCAGACCATGGCAAAGCTGACAGGCAGCGACGTGCGGCGCTCCACCGGCGGTACAGCGGCAGGGGGATCGGGAAGTTCAGGAGGGAAGGCAGGAAGCAGCTCATCGGGAGGAAGTTCCGGGGCAAAAGGCGGAGCAGGCACTTTAATCTCCATCGCCAGTTCCAAAATCGGATGCCCGTATGTGTACGGGGCCAAGGGGCCGAATTCCTTTGACTGCTCTGGCTTTGTATACTGGTGCCTTAACCAGGCAGGGGTGAAGCAGAGCTACATTACCTCGTCAGGATGGAGAAGCGTGGGAAAATATACGAAGATAACCAGCTTTAACAATCTGCAGGCAGGCGATATCATTGTGGTAAGCGGCCATGTGGGGATTGTTGCGGGAGGGGGAACTGTGATAGATGCATCATCCAGCAATGGCCGGGTAGTACACAGATCCTTGGGTTCCTGGTGGAGAAACAGCTTTATCTGCGGATGGAGGATTTTTGGATAGAAGCATTTCCCTTTGCCCGAAAATGAAGATAATTATAAAAATATACTTGAATTATGGGTTGTAATGAGTTATAATCCCAAACAGAAAGTGAATAAATCTTCAGGGCAGGGTGCAAGTCCCTACCGGCGGTAAAGCCCGCAAGCCGAAAGGCATGATCCGGTGAGATTCCGGGGCCGACAGTACAGTCTGGATGAGAGAAGATAAACAAGATATCATTGGCCGTAAACCATAGAATCGACAGATGCTCTGAGATAGGATATTCCTGTTTCAGAGTTTTTTGTCTGCGCAGCCAGGATAAAGATGATTTAAAAATCCCTGAAGAGCAATTTTCAGGGATTTTTTCAGTTGTGCAAAAATATGAAAAGGAAGAAGAGGCCCTATGACTGAAAATCAATATATGGAGAGAGCGATTTCTTTAGCGCAGAAAGGCCGGGGGTGGGTAAATCCTAATCCAATGGTAGGTGCGGTGATTGTAAAGGACGAAAAGATCATAGGTGAAGGATTCCATGCCAGGTGCGGGGAGCTTCATGCAGAGAGGAATGCCATAGCATCCCTGACAGAAAGCGCCCGGGGAGCCACGATGTATGTGACACTGGAACCTTGCTGCCACTATGGCAGGACGCCTCCATGCACCCAGGCCATATTGGAAAATAAAATTGCCAAAGTGGTTATCGGCTCCAAAGACCCTAATCCCAAGGTGGCGGGGAAAGGGGTAAAGATGCTCCGGGAGAATGGCGTTACGGTTGTGGAAGATTTTATGAGAGAAGCGTGTGACCGCCTGAATCCTGTTTTTTTTCATTACATAACCGCGAAAACGCCCTATGTCGTTATGAAATATGCCATGACCGCAGACGGAAAGATTGCTGCCAAGACAGGGGCTTCCCGCTGGATTACAGGGGAAAAATCCCGCGCCCTTGTTCACCAAATGCGTCACGAATACATGGGAATCATGGCGGGGATCGGCACCGTAATAGCAGATGATCCCATGCTTAATGTGCGCCTGGAGGGAAAGAGGAGTCCTGTAAGGATTATCTGCGACAGCAAGCTTAGAATTCCTCTTAACAGCAGAATCTGTCAGACAGCCAGAGAGTATAAGACGATTGTTGCCTGCGGCATCGAAAGAAAACAGGCAGAAGATAAAATAGGATGTCTGGAACAATCAGGGATACAGGTGGTTTCTTTTCCGGACAGCCAGGGAAAAGTAGATCTGAAGAGTCTTATGAAATATTTAGGCTCTCAGGGAATTGACAGCATTCTTTTGGAAGGGGGCGCAGAGTTAAACGACAGTGCCCTGCGGGCCGGAATCGTGAAAGAAGTCAAAGTATTTATGGCGCCGAAAATATTCGGAGGAGCAGGGGCAAAAAGCCCGGTAGAAGGGATCGGGGTGGATGATCCGGGGCAGGCAGCCATGCTTAAACTCGAGAACATGTCTGTCATCGGGGAAGATGTGCTTATGGAATACACGCTCTAGGAAGGATATAGGAGAGGGACATATATGTTTACCGGAATAATAGAAGAATTGGGAAAGATCCGATCCGTTTCCCTTGCAGGAAATTCGGGGGTAATTGCAGTTTCTGCCTCTAAAGTATTGGAAGGGACAAAAATCGGGGACAGCATTGCTGTAAATGGAGTGTGCCTGACTGTCATATCCACGGAGAGAGACGGATTTACGGCAGATGTTATGGCGGAGACAGTGAGGAGGAGCAACCTTGGAGGGCTGCAGGCAGGGGACTATGTGAATCTGGAACGGGCCATGGCTGCAGACGGCAGATTTGGCGGGCATCTGGTATCCGGACATATTGACGGGACAGGAACAATAAAAGCATATAAAAGAGAGGAAAATGCGGTTTGGGTTACTGTTGAAACAAAGCCGGAAATAATGCGCCTGATTATAGAAAAGGGTTCTGTCTGCATTGACGGAATCAGCCTTACAGTGGCCCGGGTACAGGAAGGTTCCTTTCAGGTATCAGTAATACCTCACACAGGATCGGAAACAACGCTACTGAAGAAACGTCTGAAAGATGTGGTAAATCTGGAAAATGACATTGTGGGAAAGTATGTGGAGCAGCTTTTAAGACCCAAAAATTCCGAAGAACCTCCGAAAAAGTCCGGAGGAATGACTATGGAGTTTTTAAGAGAATATTTATAAAATCGTACAGCCAGGGAAGGAGGATAAGGATGAATATAAAATATAATACCATCGAGGAAGCTATAAACGAGTTGAGGGAAGGAAAGATCATTTTGGTGACAGATGATCCGGACAGAGAGAATGAGGGAGACTTGATCTGCGCAGGCCAATTTGCCACGCAGGAAAACATTAATTTTATGGCCTGTCACGGAAAAGGGTTAATCTGTACGCCCATGAGCGCAGAAATTGCGGCCAGGCTGGGGCTTCCGCCTATGGTGGCCAAGAACACGGACAATCACGGTACAGCGTTTACGGTATCCATTGATCATGCAGATACTACAACCGGGATTTCGGCAGCAGAGCGCTCGTACACCATGATGAAGTGCGCAGATGAAAATACAAAACCGGAAGAACTGCGCAGGCCAGGCCATGTGTTCCCGCTCATTGCCAAAAAAGGAGGCGTGCTGGTAAGGAACGGCCATACGGAAGCTACCGTAGATCTGATGCGCCTGGCAGGACTTGAAGAGTGCGGTGTGTGCTGCGAAATCATGGAAAATGACGGAACCATGATGCGCACGCCCAATCTGTGGAAAATGGCCAGGGAATACGGCCTGAAATTCATTACCATAAAAGATCTGCAGAATTACTGCCGGATACATGAAAAGCATGTAGTCTGTGAAGCCTGCGCGGATATGCCCACAAAATACGGGCACTTTCGGATTTACGGATATGTCAATGACATTACAGGGGAACACCATGTAGCTTTGGTAAAAGGAGAGATCGGCGACGGCAAAGGCGTTCTCTGCCGCGTGCATTCCGAATGCCTGACAGGGGATACGTTTGGTTCCCTCCGCTGCGACTGCGGCAGCCAGCTTCAGACCGCTATGCGTATGGTGGAGGAAGAAGGCCGCGGAATCGTGCTGTATATGCGCCAGGAGGGCCGCGGGATCGGCCTTATTAATAAACTGAAGGCGTATGAGCTGCAGGAACAGGGGATGGATACAGTGGAAGCGAACATCCGTCTTGGGTTTGCCCCGGACTTAAGAGAATACTGGATAGGGGCGCAGATTCTGTCAGACTTAGGGGTGAAGTCACTTCGGCTTCTTACCAATAATCCGGATAAGGTTTATGGCCTTGGAGACTTTGGGCTGACGATTGATGAGCGCCTTCCCATTGAGATTGCACCGCAGAAGTATGATGTGTTTTATATGAAGACCAAACAGGAGAAAATGGGTCATATTTTCCAGAAGATCTGTGTGTAAGGATAATCGGGATCGTACCCCGACATAATTCATGCCTTTTATCAAGAGGCGGAGACATAAAAACTATGAAATGAGGAGAAAACAGATGAAAGAGATTCATGTATTGGAAGGAAAAGTAGTAGCCCCCCAGGGAATGAAGGTAGGGATTGTTGCCTCAAGGTTTAATGAAATCATTGTAAATAAACTGCTGGGCGGCGCCGTAGACGGCCTGATCCGCCATGGGGTTGAAGAAAGCAACATTACAGCGGCCTGGGTGCCTGGAGCTTTCGAGATTCCCGTTACAGCAGCCAAGATGGCTAAATCCGGCAGATATGACGCTGTAATCTGCGTAGGCGCTGTAATCCGGGGGGATACCAGCCACTATGACTATGTGTGCAATGAAGTGTCAAAGGGGATTGCCCAGGTAGGGCTGTCAACAGGAATTCCCGTACTGTTTGGCATCGTTACCACGGAAAATATCGAACAGGCCATAGCCAGAGCGGGAAGCAAGTCAGGCAATAAGGGATATGACTGCGCCCTGTCAGCCATAGAAATGGTAAATCTGCTGGAACAAATGTAAATATGAAAAAAAGGCATCCGACCGCTGCAAAGCAGTGTTAACGGTCGGATGCCTCAGCTATTTCTTTTGATTTAAAACAGGAAAGCCAACCTGTACTTTAAATAAATCCCCGTCAATGTAGATCTCAAACGCCCCGCCTAAAAGATGGGTTAAATCTTTTGCAATGGACAGTCCAAGACCGCTGCCCTCGGAGGTTCGGGCCACATCCCCGCGGACGAAGCGCTCCGTCAGTTCATCAGCATTGATATTCAGCGGATTGGCAGAGACATTTTTAATGGTAAAATATACATGGTTTTCCCGCTGAACTACATCCACGTAGATGCGGCTGTTTTCCATGGCATATTTAAATGCGTTATTGTACAGATTTTCCAAAACCCGCCACAGCCGCCGCCCGTCGGCAGCAATCAGGATAGTTTCCGGGGGCAGGCTGGAAACCAGCTCCAGATGGCGGATCTCATATTTTTCTTCAAATTCCCCATTAGTCTGATGAATCAGCTCCACCAGGTCAATATTGGCAATGTCCAGTTTCAGATTGCCGGAGCTGGCTTTGGAGGCTTCCACCAAATCCTCAGTCAGATTTTTCAGCCGCTGAGATTTCTGCTCCAAAACTTCCAGATAACCCTGTATCTTTTCATCCTGAATTTTTTCCCGCTTTAATAAATCCACATAGTTGATAATCGAGGTAAGAGGCGTTTTGATGTCATGGGAGACATTGGTAATCAGATCCGCCTTCAGCCGTTCGCTCTTTACCTTTTCCTGAAGAGCGGTATCCAGGCCGGCGGCCAGATTGTTCAGGGTCTGCGCTAAATCCGTTGCTTTTCCCGAAAAGCCTGAGGTATCAATTTTATATCCGGTTTCCCCTTCCGACATTTTGAAAATACCGTAGGAGATTTTTTCTCTTTCCCCCGCTTCCCGGTACAGCAAAAGGAATGTCCACAGCTGAAATCCGGACAATACGATTACAGGAACCAGGTACAGGTAAGGAACTGACAGAAGCGTCCGGTTTTTATACAAATAGTAGATCGTATAAATTAACACCATGTTGGCCCCCAAATATGCCAGAAAGCAGGCGGTCAGCCGCGCAGGAAACGTGGCGCCGTTAAGGGAAGCCACTGACCAGCGCCAGAAACGGCAGGCCAGGCTGTCATGCCATAAAGTACGGGCTTTGTACTGACGCAGCAGACTGAACCCCTCTCCCAGGCAGATGAGATAATACGCAACAATCTCAAACAAAGTGAGAAAGTAATCCTGATGGCTTTGGTTTACAAGAAGCCGCGCCAGCCGTGCCCCCACGGTTACCTTGAAGCTGCCGCAGGCCCAAAGACAGAAGAACGTTAAAAGCAGACTGCATTCCAGAGGAATTCTGTCAAAATAATTGAGGGTTATGGCAGTGCGCTCCGAAGTCTGATAACCGGCCAAATATATGAGCCATCCCAGAGTAACCAAAAGCCCCATGGTTCCGATAGCAAAAAAAATCAGCCCGGTAATATAGTTAACCCGCACCTTGGTATAGGCATTGTGGGCAACGGAATAAGGATCTGTATGGGGATATCTGGTATCCAGGGCCAGCATAATATAATAGTCATTATTTCCGTAAAGATTATAGTTTTCCAGCTCTGAGGTAATATTGTTGGGAATATATTTCAAATTCGTGTCAATCAGGATAGAATCCCCTGACAGATACAGATACCGTCCCAGATTCTTCATATCCTCAATGGGAAACTGGCGGGCATTGGTGTAAAGCTTCTCCTCACCGGTTTCATCCATATAGGAAACCTGGAAATACAGGTTGGAAGGGCGATCCATATAGTTATACTGAATCTGATAGTATTCTCCAAGGATAGTAAGGACTTCCAGTGACAATTCTTCCCTGGTGGCATAGGCGTCGCCAGGTTCCGTATAGTGTTCCGCCGCATCGGGATCGTAAGCTTTCCACTCGATTAGAGGAATGGCGGCGTTCCGGGTTTCCCTTTCCGACACGGCAGGGCCGCCTGCCACTTCAAAGGCATCTGTCAGGTAATAGCCCCAGCTTTTAGCCTCCCGGATCATGTCGTTTAGATTGTAAATCAAAGTCTTTCCGGAACTGAACGTGACGCAGACCATGTCCTTGTTATAATCCAGCTTCCCGTCAGTCTCAAACAGATCCTTGTACTTGACGTATTTAAATATCATCTCCACATCGGATTCCAGCTGTTCTGTGCAGGACAAAGTGTCAGCGTAGGACTCTTCGTGAAGCCAGCTTAATCCCCGCCCGTAATTCTCATTGAAATAGATAAATGATATGCCGGTAAAGAACAGACAGAGAAACAATCCATGGAGTAAAAGGGAAAGCTGTTTTTTCAGGCCGATGGGCCAGGAATCTCTCTTCATGGCAGCTCCTATTGCTTTTCAATCTTATACCCCACTCCCCACACTACCTTCAGGTAGCGGGGCTCCCGGGGATTAATCTCGATTTTTTCACGGATATGGCGGATATGTACTGCCACAGTATTATCAGCTCCGATCGCCTCCTCATTCCAGATCTGTTCATAGATTTCATCAATGGAAAATACCTTTCCCGCATTCTTTACAAGAAGGAGCAGAATATTGTACTCAATGGGGGTCAGCTTAATGGGTTCGCCGTCAACAAAGACTTCTTTGTTGTCGTCATGGATCAGAAGGCCGCCGCACTTGAACACGTTTTCTGTATTATGCTGGGTCAGGTTTCCCAGCTGGGTGTAGCGGCGGATGTGAGACTTGACTCTTGCCACCAGTTCCAGCGGGTTAAAGGGCTTGGCAATGTAATCGTCCGCCCCGATATTCAGCCCCAGTATTTTATCATTGTCCTCAGATTTGGCGGACAGAATAATAATGGGGATGCTGCTGGTTTCACGGACTTTCAGGGTGGTGCGGATGCCGTCCAGACCGGGCATCATAACGTCTACAATCATTAAATCCACTTCATTGGTTTCCAGAAGCTCCAGGGCGTCATAGCCGTCATAAGCTTTAATAACCTGAAATCCCTCGCCGGTTAAATAGATGTCTATGGCTTCTACAATCTGTTTATCATCATCACAAACCAGGATCGTTTGCATATAAAATACCTCCTTATAAAATTTGCCGACAACTCATAAGCAGCATGTATATATTTTAACCATGCCGATGGCTATAGACAGTATACAACAAGAAATATGTGCGGTCAATGACATTGAAAGTGAACAGTAAGCGTGCGGTCAAAAGCGGAATTCGTTAAACTGAGCATGGACAGCAGAAAATCCCTGCAGAAGGCTGCCGGCAAATGGGACTGGCAGGCTTCTGCAGGGATTTTTACCCCTCGTTTACAAAAGGTGCATTTAATTCTTATGGTTTGTTTAGAACCTGAAAATGGCGGTTCCGTAGGCCGGGAGCGGATAAGCGAAGGAGAATGGCTGCCCGTCGCATTCGGACTTGGTGGAGCGGTAGCTTACTTTGTCATCCCCAGTCTTATACAAGCCGTGGGTCTGATCCAAAATCAGCGAGAAACTGCCCCGCTTGGGAACGCCCACCCGGTAGTCAGGCCTTGCCACAGGCGTGAAGTTGCAGACAAACAGCAGATTCTGCTTACCGGTTTTGCTGCGGCGCACAAAACTGAAAATACTGCGGTCGCCGTCATTGGCATTGATCCATTGGAAGCCGTCCCAGTCATAATCCAGATTATACATAGCTGGATATTTTTTGTAAATATGAAGTAGATCTTTAAAATAATTCTGAAGATCCTTGTGAAGCGGTTCTTCAGCCAGATACCAATCCAGGGAAACTTTTTCGTCCCACTCATGGAGCTGTCCGAAATCCTGTCCCATAAACAGAAGCTTCTTTCCAGGATGTCCCATCATAAATGTGTAGCCCACTTTTAAGTTGGCAAATTTATCGTCATGAAGTCCAGGCATTTTGTTGATCATAGAACACTTCAGATGTACAACTTCGTCATGGGAAAGCACCAGAATAAAGTTTTCACTGGTGGCATAAGTCATGCCGAAGGTCATCTTGTGATGGTTATATTTGCGGAAATAGGGATCTAGCTTCATATACTCCAAAAAGTCGTGCATCCATCCCATATTCCACTTAAACCGGAAACCAAGGCCGCCGTCCTCCGGCTTCCCTGTGACCATGGGCCATGCCGTAGACTCTTCAGCGATGACCATGGCGCCGCTGCACCGCTGGTTTACAATGCTGTTTAAATGCTTAAAGAATTCAATGGCTTCCAGATTCTTATTCTCTCCGTATTTGTTGGGAACCCAGTTGCCGCCGGAACGCCCGTAGTCCAGATACAGCATGGAAGCAACGGCATCTACCCGGAGTCCGTCAATATGGTACTGCTCAATCCAGTAAAGGGCATTGGCAATAAGGAAATTGGATACCTCGTGTTTTTCGTAGTCAAATACTTTTGTTCCCCAGTCAGGATGTTCCCCCTTTCTGGTATCCGCATATTCATACAAAGGCTCCCCGTCAAAATCTGCCAGTCCGTGGGCATCTCTGGGGAAATGGGCCGGAACCCAGTCCAAAATAACGCCGATCCCTTTTTTGTGCAGATAGTTGACAAAGTACATAAACTCTTTGGCTGTTCCATACCGGGAAGTGGGAGCATAGTAACCGGTTACCTGATAGCCCCAGGAGCCGTCAAAAGGATGCTCTGCGATTCCCATCAGCTCCACATGGGTGTACCCCATCTCTTTTACATAATCAGCCAGCTCGTGGGCAGCTTCTATGTAGGTATAATAGCCGTCTTTTTCTTCTCTGTTTTTCTTTCTCCAGGAACCTAAATGAACCTCATAAATAGAAAGCGGCGAGGAGAGAAGATCCGTTTCTTTTCTCTTTTTCATCCACACGTCATCTTTCCATGCAAAGCCCGATATATCGGCAGTGACGGAGGCGGTTCCGGGGCGGTATTCCGCTTCAAAGGCATAAGGGTCGGATTTAAACAGAACTTTTCCGCTGGCAGTGGTGATGGCGTACTTATATAGCTGGCCAACGCCCAAGCCGGGGACAAATGCCTCGTAAATGCCTGAAGATCCCAAAACCTCCATGGGGGTGGCATCAGGGTTCCAGTCATTGAAATCGCCCACAACGCTGACTGCCTGAGCATGAGGCGCCCACACGGCAAAATACATCCCCTCTTTTCTCCGATAGGTTTTGGGATGGGCTCCCAGTTTTTCATAGATCTTATAGTGGGTTCCTTCTCCGTAAAGATATCGATCGGTTTCCGTAATAATGCCGGTTCCGAGTTCTTTCTTGCGTGCCATACTTTCTCTTCCTCCTCCATAAATCTTACTGCCTTTTCCCCTTTGCCCCTGCCATGGATGTAAGGCCGGCTGCGAAATAACCATTTAACGGATAAGTTCCGGCATAAGATTACTTCGCAGCACTTCCATGACAGCGGGCAGCTTTCATGCATCAATTTCCAGATTTTTAAATCTGCGGAGCAGAAACTGATACCGCAGCTGTGCGGCATTCAGCTCATAGATATAGCAGTCAATAAGTGTGGGGTCCACCACCTGCTCAAAATGATTCCTTGCAGAATCAATGCTGTGGCGGGTCTGCTCAATCTGCGCCCGAAGAGCCTGTCTTTCCCGAAAGCGGGTTAGGGCTGCGCTTAATTTCTTTCCACGTTTCATATTCCATCATCTCCTGAATAAACTGTAATACTGATATAGAAACAGTATTTTACCAAAATGGAATTTTTATACATGGAAATCAACTCTATTTTACCATTTAACAAGCAGATGGTCAACGGACACTGATAAAAAATAGACAAAACAGCAGAAAAAAATGAAAAACCTATTGACATTTTACATAAAGCCGTGCATAATAAAGGAGCAGTCAGCACAATTCACAGAGATTTTGTCAGATTATTTCAGCAATACCGCCCGCTTCGGGCAAAGATTTCCGTATCGTGAAAGATGGATGAGAGAAAAGAAAGGGGGGAGTGTTTATTTTTATAAATTCAGGGCTTTTGCTGGCCGTATTGGCTGTTGGGGCCTGGTATGATATTCGGGAACAGAGGATTCCCAACTGGTGGTGCGCCATTGCCTGCATATGCGGCATGTATCTGATATGGCAGAGGGCTCCGGCAGAAGGGAAGGCGTGGCCGCTGATATTTTACGGAGCGCGGCTTTTGACAGTAGTGGCAGTATGGTTTCCTCTGTTTCGCCTTCGCATGATAGGAGCGGGGGATGTGAAGCTGATGGCTTTGATCGTGGGCTTCCTGGGCTTTAAAAACGGAGCATCTGTTATTTTATATGGATTTTTCATTGGAGCCGTTCTGGCTTTTCTGAAAATGCTGGCGTGCAGGAATCTGCTCCAGCGTCTTACATTTTTTTTCGCCTATATCAGGCGGTTATTCCTGACGAAAGAACCGGTGCCTTATTATCAGGCATCAAGAGACGGGAGAAATGCGGTAATCCCTATGGCAGCCTGCCTGCTTGGAGGGTATGGGTGGTATTTGCTGAATATAATTCGATAGGAAAACTCAGGTGTTTAGGGCTTTAAGGAGAAGGCTGACTGTGTAAAAAGGTTATAGCAGGAGGTACCATGGAAAAAATTATGGCGGTCTGGGATGTGGACGCCTGTTATGCGGAACGGTTTGCTGACGTGGTAAACCAGAAGGAAAAGGTGCCGTTTACAGTGGTGCCGTTTACGTCGCTGGAGACTCTAAAGGCCTACGCAAAAGAACATGCCATAGAGATTCTCCTTGTCAGCGGAGCGGTGCCGGCAGAACAGCTGAAGGATATGGGAGCCAGGTCAGTGGTTACTTTGGCGGAAGGGGAGATTGTATCATCCAGTGGAGACTACCCCAGCGTATATAAATACCAGTCTACAGACAGCGTCATTCGAGAGGTAATGGCATACTATTGTGAAAAGCCTCAGCCTATGCTGGTGGCAGTGGGAAAGAGGGCCAGGATACTTGGGATATACTCGCCGGTAGCAAGATGCCTGAAAACTTCTCTGGCTCTTACCATGGGACAGCAGCTGGCCAGAGACGGAAAAGTGCTTTATATAGGCTTTGAACTGTTTTCCGGATTCGGAAGCCTCCTTGGAGAAAACGGAAAAGGAGATTTATCGGATGTACTGTATTTTTTCCGCCAGGAAAGCTTCAGCGTCATAAGGCTGAAAAGCATTGTATATAACTGGAAAGACATGGATTATATCCCTCCGGTAAGATATCCGGAAGACCTGGAACAGCTTACCGGGGAGGAAGCGGCAAGGCTGGTGGAGCAGCTGGCGGCAGAGTGCGGCTATGAGTACATAATCGTAGACATGGGCCAGGCAATCTGTAACGTGATTCCGGTGCTGGCCAGGTGCGACATTGTGTACATGCCCATAAAAGAAGACGGGGTTTCTTCTGCCAAGCTGGAGACTTTTGAACAGTATCTGGACGTGTCTCACCAGAAAATGCTAAGGGAACGGATCATGCGGGTGAAACTGCCGTATCACAGCAGCTTTGGAAGAAAAGACACTTACATGGAGCAGCTTCTCTGGGGGGAACTGGGAGACTACGTGAGAAAACTGCTGAAAGGAGTACCGTGGAAATGATGAGAAAAGAAGAACCGGAAGCGGAATATGGCAGTACTGGGGCAGACGCAGTCAGACAGGGAAAGGGCAGCAATTCCAAAGGAATTCGGGAAGAACTAAGAATGATGGTTCGGGAGGAGGTGAAAGGCAGCAGGGAAACCAGCGATGAAGAACTGTATGAGATTATTGACAATCTGATTCTCAAAAAGGGGGAGGAGGAATATCTGCCTTTAAAGGAGCGGATAGAGCTTCGGACAGGCTTGTATAACTCTTTCCGCAAACTGGATATTCTGCAGCAGCTTTTGGATGACGCTGACGTTACAGAGGTAATGATCAATGGCCCCAGGCATATTTTTATGGAGAAGAAAGGGAGTGTTGAGCATTGGGATCAGGAGTTTGATTCCCAGGAACAGCTGGAAGACATGATCCAGCAAATGGTCAGCCGGGTCAACCGTACGGTGAATGTGGCCTCGCCCATAGCAGACGCGCGTCTTCCAGACGGTTCCAGGGTTCATGTGGTGCTTCCCCCGGTATCCTTAGACGGGCCGGTGGTTACGATCCGGAAATTCCCCAGGCAGATCACCATGGAAATGCTGATTGAAGGCAAAACCATAAGCCGTGAAGCAGCAGACTTTTTAAAGAAGCTGGTGAAATCCGGCTACAACATTTTTATAAGCGGAGGAACCAATTCCGGCAAGACAACGTTTTTAAATGCCCTGTCAGCTTATATCCCTAAAGAAGAGCGGGTGATTACCATAGAAGATTCTGCGGAGCTGCAGATTCAGCAGGTAAAAAACCTGGTACGTCTGGAAACCCGCACTGCAAATCCCCAGGGCGAGGGAGCCGTTACCATCGGAGATTTAATAAGGGCATCTTTGCGGATGAATCCAAGCAGGATCGTGGTGGGGGAGGTCAGAGGAAAGGAGGCGCTGGAGCTTCTTAACAGCTACAACACCGGTCACGACGGAGGACTTAGCACAGGGCACGGCAACAGCCCGGCAGATATGCTTGCCAGGCTGGAAACCATGGTTCTTATGGGAGCGGAACTGCCTTTGGCTGCCATTCGAAGCCAGATTGCCTCTGCGCTGGATATTCTGATTCATTTGGGAAGGCTTCGGGACAAAAGCAGGAAAGTATTGTGGATTACGGAGGTGGACGGTTATGAGGAAGGGGAGATTCGGCTCCGCACTCTCTATGAATTTCAGGAAGATGACGAAACGGAAAATGGAAGGAAACAGGAAGGAAAATCAGCGTCATACACGGCAGAGGAAAAGACGGTTGCAGGGAGCCTTAGAAAGGTGGGAGAACTTAAGCATCAGGAGAAGCTGCGGACCGCAGGGGAAAAACTGTAGCACAACAGAAGTAATCGGAACTATGGGAGCCGGACGGATGCTGCTTGGGCTATGCCAGGGAGTTCTTATAGCGGCGGCAGCGGCATACGGATTTTACCGCAGCATGACGGCATTTTTGCTTTTGCTGATCCCTGCCTGCTGGTATCTGAGGATTTATGAACAGTCATGGAGAAAAAAGCAGCTTCTTTGTCTGGAGCAGCAGTTTAAAGAGGCCATCCGGATTCTGGCCGGTTCCCTTCATGCAGGGTATTCCGTGGAAAATGCCATTGCCGCAGGATGCGGGGAGCTGGAACAGCTTTATGGCCCTCATGAGATGATTGTGGGAGAGTTTCTCTATATGAGAGAACAGATGAACATGAATCGGTCGGCGGAACAGGTGATACAGGATTTCGCTGACCGCAGCGGGCTGGAAGAAGCGGAACGTTTCTCGCAGATATTCCAGATCGCAAAGCGCAGCGGCGGCCAGCTGACCTCTGTAATCTGCCATACGGTTTCTATTATGGAGGACAGAAGCCAGGTAAAGGAAGAGATCCGGACCATGTCCGCATCGGTTCAGTTTGAGCAGAAAGTTATGAGAGTCATTCCATTTCTTATGATTATATATATTGATATGACTTCCCCCGGCTTCTTTGCAGTAATGTATGAAACCGTACTGGGGCGGCTGATTATGACCGGATGCCTTGCCATGTATCTGCTTTCATGTTACCTGTCACATAAAATTCTGGATATCCGGATTGGGTAAGGCAAATGACAGCAGGAAAACGGATAAGCAAATGGAAAAAGCAGATTCTTTGCATCCTGGGAAGCCTTCTTGCTTTTGCGGCAGCCGTGTATGGGGAGAATGTAAACAACCCCTTAAGTAAAGGATATCTGGAGCGGGGAAACTATGGGGAAGACAGCAGATATTATGACATTGTTGCGGACGGGGCGTGGGAGGAACCACTGGCCTGTACAGTGGAGATAGCATCCATCCAATACAGAGAAGAGGAAGCATTAAAAGTGATGGAGGAGCTGTTTGCTCAGATTCCCCAGATGATTCTTGGGGAGAACGAATCATTAAATCAGGTCACAACAGATTTAATGCTTGTAACCTCTTTTCAGGATCTGGGCATCAGAGCAGTGTGGCAAAGCAAAAACCCTGAAGCAGTAGATTCCTATGGAAGGATTACTGCAGAAAAAATAGATTCCCAGGGGATCTCTGCAGTTCTGTCAGTTGCGCTGACTGACGGCAGATATAAGAGAGAAGGGGAAATTGAACTTCGGGTTTGTCCGCCTTTGCAAAGTGACAGAGAGAGGGCGGCAGAAGATCTTCAGAGACTGATTGAAAAGGCAGACCAGGAAGATCTGGCAGCACGGAACGTATTGCTGCCTCAAGAGTATAACGGAAGAAAAATCCGATATCAGGATGCAAAAACTTCTGACTATAGGGTTATTCCTGTCTTGGGAGTGGTTTTAGCAGCGCTTTTCTATGGACAGGAAAAGGAAAAAGAGGAGAGAAAGAGAAGGGAAAGGAAGCAGTTGCTGCTTCTGGACTATGCGGACGTGGTATATCAGCTGATGGTATACATAGGGGCAGGCCTTACGGTGAGAAGGGCATGGGAGTGCATGGTGCACAACTATGAGAGGAGGAGAGAAAACGGCTTAGTGCAGGCCAGGCCTGCGTATGAGGAGATGGCTTTGACCTTAAACCAGATTCAGTACGGAGAACCAGAGGGAAAGGCAATTGATGCATTTGGAAAGCGGTGCCGGCTGCAGCCATATAGGAAATTAAGCAGTCTTTTGGAACAGAACCGCAGGACAGGAACAAAAAATTTAACGCAGCTATTGGAACAGGAGATGACTGCCGCATGGGAGGAACAGAAACATACTGCAAAACGCTTGGGAGAGGAAGCGGGAACCCGGCTTTTGGCACCGCTGTTTTTGATGCTGATTGTGGTCATGGTGATTATTATGGTTCCGGCACTAATGGCAGTACAGTAGATGGAAGATACAGGAGGAAAAGATGAGGCAGGGAGAACTGAGAGAATTTTTGGCAGAGGAAGATGGGATCGGAGTCATTGAAGTGGTGCTGATCCTGGTGGTTCTGGTGGGACTGGTGATTATTTTTAAGAAGCAGATTACAACGCTGCTGAATGGTATTTTCAAGGAGATTGAGAAACAGACCAAAGAGGTGTATTGATGAAAAGAAGCGGAGAAATAACCGTATTCTTAAGCATGTGTACCTTATGCGTATGGGCGCTTCTTTGCGTTATGCTGGAATCGGCGAGAACAGCCGGTTCCAGGTACTATTTCCAGGTGGCGGCGAACAGCGGGCTGGATACTCTGTTCAGCCGTTATCACCGCCGCCTCTGGGACGAGTACCGAATATTCGCCCTGGAATATGGCGCTGAGGAAGATATCATCCGGGATTTGGAAGGTTACATAAATGAGTATTTATCTGTAGATAACTGGTATCCTGCGAGATTAGAATCAGTGGATGTGACACAGCTGATTGGCATTGCTGATGATCAGGGCAGCTATCTGGCACAAGAAGTGCTGGATTTTATGAAAGCCGGTGCAGCGGCGGGGATGTTTTTGAAACCGGAGGAGGGGGAGCGTTTTTTAAAGGATGTGACAGAAGGAGGAAGCATTCATGCACTGTCAGGGCTTTATGATGATCAGGGACGGGAAGTGCGAAAGCTGGAACAGGCTGCAGAGAGGCTCATTGAGAATATTCAGGAGCAGGAACGCATGGGACAGAAGATAGAAGAAGCGCTGGAACAGGGGGACGAACAGGGGTTTTTCAAGGCAGCCAAAAGTTTCCGGCGGACAACAGAAAAGTATTCGGGGCTGATGAGAAAGTATGAGAAACAGGCCCTGGCCCTGGCGGACAGCCAGCAGCAGGCTCTGGAAAAAATTGATGAGGTACAGGAGGATCTGCAGGAAGACAGAGAAGCGCTGTTTAGGCAGAGGTGGAACCCTTATAATGATTATATTGCACAGGACGGGGACAGAAGAAAGGAATTTGCTGCGTGGGAGGATACGGCGGAAAGTAATCTGATGCTTTTAGAAGAGACGGAATTGCTGGTTCAGGAAAGCGGTGATACCGGAAAAGAAAACGGCAGCGAGGAAGATTCGGCAGAGGAATCAGAAGAATCCCTGGAAGCGGCTGCTGCCCTTTGGAAAAGCCAGTACATAAAATGTAAGTTTGCATTAAAGGCATCTTCTGGCGACAAAGAAAAGCAAAATCTTCTGGATCAGGTAAAGAGACTGACAGAAGGCGGATTGACGGAGCTTGTCATGCCTGAAGGAACCATGATTTCTTCAGGGACTATTACGGCAGAGGACATGCCGTCCCAATGCATATCTGCTATAGAAACAGACAAATTGTGCAGTGCAAAGGGGAACTCTCTGCCGGAGCGGGTATTGATAAATGAATATTGCGGCCATTACTTTACAAATGCACTGAGTACAGTCAGCCATCCGGTTCAATACGAATTAGAGTATCTTCTTCAGGGGGCTTTAGAGGACAGGGAGAATCTGGAAAAGACTTTGACAGAATTATTAGCCGTCCGGGAAGGCATGAACCTGATTCATATTTTGTCTGATGCCCAGAAACGGCAGGAGGCAAAAACGCTGGCTCTTGTAATAACAGGGGCAGCCGGCCTGACGCCGCTGGTGGAAATTACCGCATGCATAATCATGGGCGTTTGGGCGCTGGGTGAGTCGATTCAGGATCTGCGGATACTTATGGCTGGAGGAAAGGTGCCTTTGTGGAAGCAAAAAGGAGACTGGAGTACTGGCTTGGATAACATTCTCAGCATGGGAAGGGGACAGATGCCAGATATAAACACATCGACAGGCCAGCAGAAAGGTGAAGAGAGAGGGTTTTCTTATGGGCAGTATTTAAAACTGCTTCTTTTAAAAGAAAATTTTCAGACAAAACATTTGAGAATGCTGGATCTGATGCAGATGAATATCAGGTGGCAGGAACCGGGATTTTCTATAAAAAAATGCGCATACCGTGTGGATATCTGCGGAAGGGCGTGTGGAAAACATCTGTTTTTTGCCCTTCCAATTGTGGAAAACCTTGCAGGCGGACAGGACGGATATTACCTGGAAGCAGCAGGGGAGAAGGCATATTGAACAACAGACAGAAGAGACGGAGGTGGAGAAGGATGCCTTTTTTCTGTTCCTTTTTAAAAAAAATAAAAAAAAGAAGCGTGACTCTCCAAGTACGAATCCTTAAAATCAAAGATTTAAAACACAGAAAAAAGGCATTCTTGTCTGCCTCCGCCAGTCTGACTTTAGAGGCAGCGCTGGCTTTGCCTCTGTTTCTGTACGCAGCCACAGCTTTTATAACATTGTTTCAGATAATGGACATACACAGGCAGGTACAGGCAGCGGCGGAATCGGTCAGCGAGCATATAGGACAAACAGCTTATTTGTCAAAATATACAGAGGATGAAAGTCCTCTGGATACTGCCTCAGCCTATGTTTATGCAGAACTGTCAATGAGGGCAAAGCTGGAAAAACTGCCGATCAGAGAATTTTCGCTGCTGCGTTCTGATTTGCTGAAAGATGGGGAGACAGTGGACTTAATTGTAGACTATGAGATATCCATGCCGTTTTCGGTTTTGGGATTAGGCTCTATAAAACAGACAAACAGAAGCTGCCGGAGAGCGTGGGTGGGGCAGGAAGGACGAAGCGGAGAAGGAAAAGAGGAAGAGGAGGATAACATCGTGGTTTATGTGGGAAAAAACAGTACCCGTTATCATATAAGCAGAACGTGTCATTACCTTTATAATGATTTGAAGGCAGTACCTGTAAAAGATATCCAGGTCTGGAGAAATCAGAACGGGAGACGATATTCCCCTTGTGCCCGATGCAGAGATAAACATGCAGCAATGGTTTATGTTATGCCGTCAGGTGAACATTACCACACCAGCATTTCCTGTACGGCTATAAATGCGTATGTCAGGCCGGTTTTAAAATCCCAGGTTGAGCATTTAGGCAGGTGCTCTTACTGCTCAGGGGGAGAGAAGAGATAACTATACAGGCAATTGCGAAGGCTAAAGCTGTCAGCAGCTTTTAGCAAAGCTTTGGATTTCGCAGATGCCTTGTAAACGGTTTAAGGGAAAAGGAGATCCATATGCGGTGGTTTTGGTTTCTGTGTCTGACGATTGCAGCAATAACAGATATAAAAGAAAGGATGGTTTCCTGTATAGTTTTGGCGGCCTGCGGGATTTCCGGCATGGCTTATGGCGCGGCAACCGGACTGGCATGCCATGTTCAGGGGATAGCGATAGGGCTGATCCTTTTACTGGCAGGCAAAATAACCCGGGGAGCCATAGGAGCGGGGGACGGGTGGTTTTTTACAGCAAGTGCCTGGTATCTGAATGCAGAAGAGGCATGGACGCTTCTTTTAGGAGGACTGGCGGTCAGCTGGTGCTGGAGTGCAGGGCTGATTTTATACAGCGCCTGGAAGGGAAGAAATGGAGGAACTATGACTCTGCCTTTTTTGGCATGTATGTGGCCTGCAGGAATGTGGATTTTGCTGCAGGGGGAGGAGATCCGATGGCTGTCTGCCACAATTTTAAATTGCAAATAACCGGAAAGAATAGAAAAATTAATAAATGCTCTGCCAGTATAACAGTAGAAGCTTCCTATATAATGGGGATGGTAATTCTGGTTATGGCTGTTTTAATACGAACGGCATATTTTCAATGCCAAAAGACAGTGGAAACCATGAGACTTCATTATATTGTGGAATGCCTGCGTTCCAGGGAAGATAAGCAGATTAAAATATTGCCCCATGGACAGGCAGAAAGAACATTGGAACAAGTGGAAGGATATATTGATACGGGAACATGGAAAAAGGAGATTACAGCAGGGGTCTATGAACCAGAAAGGATTTTGCGGAACATGGCGGCATTTGAGAAAAACGGCATACAAAAAGACCAGAAGGAGTGATGAAGGATGGAAGTAGAATATCTGCGGGAAATGAGACAGAACTATCTGATGATTCAAGCGGAAGAAAATCAGGGGCAGGGCTATGAAGCCAAGATGATGATAGGAAACACCATTGAAGGCCTGTTAAAATTCCGAATAAAGAAGACAGATAACCAGTGCAGGTTTTGCTATGAGATTACTTCGAAACAGCCGTTAAGCAGACTCTTGGAAAAACAAGCAATCAGCGCCGTACAGATCCGGAAATTGCTTTTGGGAATTGCCCGGACTCTGACCAGAATGGAAGATTATCTTCTGACAGAAGAACAGATACTGCTGGCTCCGGATTACATTTATGTAGACCCAGAGGAATACCAGCCCTTTCTCTGCCTGCTTCCAGGAAAAAAAGGAAATTTTCCAGAAGAATTCAGCCTGTTTCTGCAGTTCCTTTTAGGGAAAGCAGATCATAAAGATAAAGACGCAGTAGTTCTGATCTATGGCCTGTATCGTGAAAGCCTGAAAGAAAACTACGGCCTTGACAATCTGCTGCGATGGCTTATGAAAGAGAATTATCCAATTGTGGGGTATCGAAATGGAGATGAAAACTGTGAGAAAATAAAAAAGGAAAATACAAACTCAGGATCATTGGAAAAAGAGGAAAATAGGCTTGAGGATCTGGGGATAGCCGCTGAAAAAGATGAAAGCCCCACGGATGCCTGCGAGTCCAGGCGGATTCGGCGGTGTGCAGATTCTGACGGAAAGCCGGGATATTTTTATTTTCTTCCAGGAGCTGCAATGCTTTTGCTTGCTGCCGGGCTTCGGTTTTTCTCAGGGAGATACAGACTTGTGCCATATAGTATCTATCTGTCAGCAGCTGGGCTTGTGCTATTGGTAGCTGGCGCAGCCATACAGGGTTATAGGAAGCTCTCCGACAAAAAGAGAAGGCGGACAAAGCCTGACTGCCAGATTTTTCGTGATCCGTCATCTTGCGGCCAGTTGGTTTACGAGGAAGCAACAACATGCACATCATCTAACAGCCAGTTATTTCATGAACAGACATCTTTTAGAGAGACTTCTTTTGAAACATCAGAATATAATCCACCAAACAGTAACCCCCGTCTCCAATTAAATACATCTGCCCCGCAGAGCCCATGGCAAATGATATTTCAAGAGCCCAATGAAGAGAATACAGAAGAAATGTCTATGCCCACGGATTCCAATGAGGAGGAGATGCGCACAGTGCTGCTGTGGAATCAGAGTGAAGACAAGACGGAGAGAAGACTTGTGAGCCAAGATGGGGAAATCACCATCTTGCTGCCATATTACCCGTTTATTATCGGAAAACAGGAGGGGCTTTGTGACTATGTACTTGATAAAAGCACGGTTAGCCGCCTTCATGTCCGCATCGACGAGACAGAGGCCGGGTATCAGGTGACAGATCTAAACTCCACTAATGGAACGTTTGTAAACGGAAAACTCTTAGATGCCAATGGCACCGCATTAATACAGCAGGGAGATGAGATTGGAGTGGCGGATTTAAAGTTCCAGCTGAAATAAAATCTTAACAAAACCGCAAAGCTATGGTAGAATAGGATTACATAAGTTTTGAGGGAGACAGTTATGGAACCGGGAAGATACCGAAAGACCGCTTATGTAAATTTTGCCATTATTGCCGCAAATATAATTGTTTTTCTATATTTGGAGACAAAAGGGTTCACTCAGGACGCAGAGTTTATGATTGCTCATGGAGCCTTGTTTGAACCGGCGGTTTTGTATGGGAAGGAATATTGGCGGCTTCTAACAGCTGTTTTTATGCATTTTGGCGTGGAACATCTTGCTAATAATATGCTGATTTTGTTCGTTCTGGGTGATAATCTGGAACGGGCGCTGGGAAAAGTCCGATATGCAGCCTTTTACCTGATATGCGGAATCGGAGCAAACGTGGTATCCCTTTGGATAAATATCATGCGGGAAGATTATGCAGTATCAGCGGGGGCTTCGGGAGCCATTTTTGGCGTGGTCGGAGGGCTGGCTTATGCTGTGGCAGTGAACAGGGGGCGGCTGGAGGACTTAAGTACCAGACAGATGGTGATTCTGATGGCTTTTTCTCTCTACCATGGTTTTACCAGCACCGGAGTGAATAATGTAGCTCATGTGGCAGGGCTGGTGCTGGGAATTCTTATGGGGATAATTTTGTATCGGAAGCCTGTAAAAAGAATTGGTTGGATGGAGGAGGACATATGGTAAAGGATGATTGTATTTTCTGTAAACTTGCTAACGGAGTGATACCTACGGCGACTCTGTACGAGGATGATGATTTCCGTGCAATTCTGGACGCTGGTCCGGCTTCTAGGGGACACGCCCTGATTTTGCCAAAGCAGCATTATGAGAATCTATGCCAGCTGGATGAAGCTGTTGGAGCAAAGGTTCTAAAAGTGGCAGCAAAGCTTGGAAAGGCTATGGAAAGCGGATTAGGCTGCGCCGGTTTTAATCTGGTACAGAATAATGGAGAAGCTGCAGGGCAGACGGTGATGCATTTTCACATGCATATAATCCCCCGCTATAAAAACGGGCCTGAAATGGTAGCATGGAAGCCAGGCTCTGTTTCTGCGGAAGAAACCAAGAGCATCGTAGAGGCAGTGACGTCCCGGTTGTAGTCAGGAAGGCAGGCTTACTATGCACAGGCAGCAACTCCTGCAAACATGATGAGAAACCTGAATATTAGGAGAATACCATGCATCAAGAGCAAAAGGAATTGTTGCAGGAACTGTACGAAACATATCAAAAGGCCCTTCGGCTGGCAGCGTTAAGCAGAAATGTACCGGAATGCGAAATTGATGATATTATTCAGGATACATTTGTGGCGTTGATGGACAAATACGGAGATGAATTCCCTGGATGGAATATGGCACAAAGAAAGGGAATGCTGATGAAGATTCTTCGGAACAGATGCAATGATTATTTCCGCCGCTTGAAACGGCATGGGGAAGTAAGCATTGATGAAAAAGATTCTTCCACTGAGGCTGAGATCCTGCAAAGAGAGATCGAGAAGGATGTCAGCAATGGTGTGATTGAGGAAGAAGAATTTAGGAGAATCCGTGAAACCATTCTGTCCATGACACCGGCCCTGCGCGAAGTGGCCATCCTCCATATGATTGAGGGAAGGCCACGGGAACAGGTATGTCAGATTCTCAATATCAGTGATGCTACGTGCAGAATGCGTATATCCAGAATCAGAAGACTTATAATGAAAATGCTTAAGGATTGAATCAGCTTTTGTGAGATGCGCATTCTTCAATAAGGCTTGTGATGGTTTGTATGGCATTGGTGAGATGACTTTGCTCCATCTGATGAATAAAGGAGGAGCGATTTTCATAGGTATCACGAATGGCCTGGTACAAGCGATCGGGGGTCATGGATTCCTCTTCCAGAACTGTGCTAAAGCCCTGTTTAGAAAAAGAGTTGGCATTGAGGATCTGATCTCCCCGGCTGGCAGCGGCTGACAGCGGGATTAGCACATTGGGCTTGCGCAGCGCCAGAATTTCACAGATGGAATTGGCGCCTGCTCTGGACAAAACCAGATCAGCAGCGGCAAACAGATGTTTCAGCGGTGCATCGACATACTCATACTGTACATATCCCTGGGTGTTTGTAAGATTTTCATCCAGATGGTTCTTTCCGCAGATATGTACTACCTGATAATCAGGCAGCAGACGCGGCAGAAGATCCCGTACTGCGGTATTGACGGTTACGGAGCCAAGGCTTCCTCCGATAACCAGAATTATCGGCTTGTCGGCTGACAGGCGGGTATGCAGAAGGCCGGAAAGACGATCTCCCTGGAGAAGTTCTTCCCGGATAGGAGAGCCGGTAAGCACGGCTTTGTCCTTAGGAAGGTAGTGGAGCGTTTCGGGGAAATTACAGCAGACCTTCTTTGCAGAGGGGATGCACAGCTTGTTGGCAAGCCCTGGAGTCATATCAGATTCATGGATGATCGTAGGAATGCCGTAATGTTTTGCAGCTAGTACTATAGGAACAGCCACAAAGCCGCCTTTGGAAAAGATTACATCAGGTTTGTGTTTTTTCAGAAGCTTCCTTGCTTCCATGTATCCTTTGATTACACGGAATGGGTCCGAGAAATTTTTTAGGTCGAAGTACCGGCGCAGTTTGCCAGAGGAAATGCCATCATAGGGGATGCCAGTGCTTTCGATAAGCTTTTTCTCGATTCCTTCATAGGAACCGATATAGCGGATTTCGTACCCATGTTCCTGCAGGGAAGGAATCAAAGCCAGATTTGGTGTTACATGGCCAGCGGTCCCGCCGCCGGTTAAAATGATTTTTTTCATAAGATGCAGCCTCCAATTTTACAGAACGCAGACCCGTGCGGGCAGCTGTATACCTATATATACTAAACAATCACCTAAAAAAGTCAACCCCAAAACCCCTATAGAAAATGATTTCCTGAAATCAGAAGAAATATGCGAGGTAGGCCCTGTGAAGAGAAATGATAAAAGGCAGCTGGACGTAGATCGAAAAATAGCTGAGGCTTTCGGAACTACGGACGAACAGTTGGCAGAGGAGCTGGACTGGTTTGCAAAACAAGCCGAGAAAAGCGATAATAGAGCGCTGGATGCCCCGGAAGGCGAATTTCAGAGAATTTGGGACAGGGTGGAACGGGAACATAATCTCCGCAGGCGCAGAGGCGGCCGGATAAGAAAGCTGGCAAAGGTATTGGCAGTTGCGGCGATTTTAGGGACAATGGTGCTTGGCGGCGGTATGTGGGTTGGAGCCAAAAGGCATTATGTGTATGAGGTACGGGAACGGAAAGATTTGGAGAATGTGATAACAATTAATAATAGCCCAGATAATGTGGTTGAGGATGATAGTTCAGAAGAGGACAGAGCTTATAGACAAATTGAAGAAGAGTTACAAATACAGGTTCTGGAGTTATCATATTTACCTGAAAAATTTAAATTTTATGAATTAACAGTGGTAGAGAATAGAAGTAGAATGATATTTATTAATGATAATAATACATCTATATTTTTCTATCAAGGTTCAAGTGATAAACCAACTTCTTTTAGTTATGCCTCAGATATGAAAAGACATAGTAAGGTATACAATTCTTTCTTGGATGAAGAGATAGTTATTTTTAAGAATGAATTGGATGAAGGAGAAATTGAATTTAGTGCTAGACTTATTCATGACCATCAATATTATATTTTACAAGGAGAGATTGATGAGAGTGAGTTTGCTCAAATTGTACAAGGAATTAAGTATTATAATTGAAAAGAATCAAGTATTAAAGGGGGAATTATTTGTGAAGAAAAGAATAATAAAAGTAATAGGTTTAGTGACTACTATGGTAATGCTGGCTTCTAGCATTGCATTTGCTAATGATGGGATTATAACAAGTTCGTCATCTGGAAAAGATAGTGTTAATTCTATGATAGAACCAAGGAGCAGCTATTTGGCAAGCGGGATTTCAGAAGTAACTAATAAAGGAGAGGGCGTGCTGGGAATTTACGCAGATTTTACTTCGTATAATTCAGTAGATTGGGCACGCCTAACAGTAAAGTTAGAAAGACGGAAAGGGACTTCTGGAAGTTGGAGTTTAGTAGATACATACACAAAAGAGTTTTTTGCTACTGATAAACCAGATGGTTTACTATTTGCTGGAGAGACGGCCTTTGATGTTTACGGTTTAACAACAGATTATTATTATCGCGTAAGGTGCGAGCATAAAGTGAAGACTCCGAGTGGGTCATATGAGACTAAAAATACACAGACTGATGGAGTGCTTCTTACTTCATATCCGGTATACCGTAGCGCAGAGGAAGCTAAGTAAATGGTGAGCTTGGCTTAGTAAGATTAGTTTTCTGATAAATGGGAGTATCGTTTCAATGCATGCGTATTTTCATGCAAAAATGATACTCCTATTTTTTGAGGAAAAGATATACAATTTATATGTGCTAAAAAGGGTGCGTTAATTATAGATGGAAATAGGATATTATTAAATGATATTGTGATCTTATGATATAGAAGGCCCCTATTAATTTCAATGAAATACTTGCATTTAATACTTCAGCATATAGAAATTCCCACCCAATTACAAAAAATTCTACTTGGATTAAAAAGGCTAATTTGCTATAATAGGACTTATTATCAAGCAAACAGCGGAAATATCATAAAAAGTCATAGCAGGTGCTATTAGTGTAACAGCGATGACGGGAAGTGGAGATGCACATGGTTAGCAGACAGATGAGTGATATTTATCGGAGACTGTCAGAAAGCGAATATCAGACAGCGGAGGCATTAGCCGAGGAACTAGGGGTAAGCAGCAAGACCATAAGGAACCAATTAAAGAATCTGAATGAGCTGCTTAGTGAGTTTGAGGTATATGTAGAATCAAAGCATGGGGCAGGATACCGCTTGGTGGTAGCAAATCCAGGACGAAGGAAAGAATTGGAAGAACTGATGCAGAAGCGGGAACTTCAGGAGTCTGCCATTCCCAATTCCTCAGAGGAGCGGGTGCAGTATCTTTTGGAATACCTCCTTAATGCGGAGGGGTATGTAAAGCTGGATGATTTAAGCGAATTGCTTTACATTTCAAAGAAAACGCTGACCAATAATCTGAAGGAAGTTGAAAGCCTTCTTGGGGAGTATAATTTAAGCCTGAAGAGAAAGCCTAATTATGGAGTTCGTGTGGAGGGAAAAGAGTTTGACCGCCGTTTATGCATTGCAGGGTATGTGGCGGAGAAAATAAAGCTTGCGGAGAAACTGGGCGGAGATCAGGACGTGACAGAGGAAATCCAGTGGATTTATAAGTGTGTACGGGGATGCCTGTCAAAATATAATTTTGACATTTCTAATGTGGCATTCCAGAATCTGATCCTTCATATTCAGATTGCTATCCTCCGGATGCGGGGAGGGCATTATGTGCCCATGGTGGAAGGCGACGGGGAGAAAGTCCGCAACAAAAAGACATACCGGATGGCAGAAGAGATCCTTAGTATGATAAAGGAGAAGTTTTCTGTGGAATTTCCTCCCAGCGAGATTGTATACATAGCCATTCATTTGGAAGGAAAAAAGATGGTGCTTAATGCAGGTGCCGGTGAAGAGGCGGAAGGAAACCTGATTATCAGCCAGGAGATAAGTGATTTGGTGGATCAAATGCTGGGAGCAGTTAATGATGCGTTTAAATTTGACTTTCGCGAAGATTTGGAACTGCGCATGTCTTTAAGCCAGCATATGGTGCCGCTGGTAGTGCGGCTGCAGCACGACATGAAATTGACAAACCCTTTGCTGAAGGACATAAAAGAGCGATATTCCTTTGCTTATACAATGGCGACAACAGCCTGCGTAGTGCTGAACCACAAATTCCACAAGACAATGAAAGAGGATGAGATTGGCTATATTGCTCTTCTCTTTGCTTTGGCTCTGGAGAGAAAAAAGACGGAGGTGGCCAAGAAAAACATACTTTTGGTCTGTGCTTCAGGAAGAGGCAGTGCGCAGCTGCTCCTTCACAGATATAAGACAGAGTTTGGCCCTTACCTTAATAAAGTCAGCGTATGTGATGTGGGGAGGATTGGCGAGCAGGATTTTACGGAAATTGACTATGTGTTTACTACGGTGCCGATTCCGGTGAAGATACCGGTTCCTATTCAGGAGGTAGAATATTTCTTGAAAAGTTCTGACATTCAGGCGGTGAAAAAGACTCTTATGGGAAAGGTTGACAGCCCGGTGTTGGATATTTATCCCAAAGAGCTGTTTCTTCCCCATATGAAATTTGCCAATAAAGAGGAAGCTCTGCGGACTTTATGCGGATTTGTGTGCGAAAAAGGACTTGCCCCCAAAGAATTTATTGATTCGGTGCGGGCAAGAGAGGTTCTGGCCAAGACAGCCTTTGGGAATTTTGTGGCAATGCCCCATCCCATTGAGGTTATGGGGGAGTGTCCTTTTGTGTGCGTGGCAGTTCTCGATGAACCGATCGTGTGGACAGAAGATGCCCCTGACAGCCTGATCCAGGTTATTTTCCTTGTGTCCGTGGCTAACTATGAACATTTTGATGTTCAGCGTTTTTATCAGGTAACGGCTAAATTACTGCTGGATGGGGAAAGCATGCAGGAACTAATACAATATCAGAGTTATGATACGCTGAGAAATCTCCTTTTAAAGATGGAGCAGCAGGTAGAGGATGAGGAGCAGTGAGGCTGTAAAAAACTCCTGAAAAGTGAAAATTCCCAAAAACAGGCTAAATCAAAAAGAATAAGGCGTATTATTACACAAGGAATATATGGGAATTCCTATCAAAAACTGACATATTTAACATGAAAAGCGGCGCGAAGAGAAAAAGGTTCCACTTTAAAATGGAAAAAGTTGATATGGAGTTCTATTTCCTGGCATGGTATGATAAATATCAGTCAATATGACAGACCTAATAAATGCGCGCACATTAGGGAATGAAAATTTAGGAGGGTTCGCTATGAAAGATAAAATGATGAATGGATTTCTCATGTTTGCGACGAAAATCCAGGGTCAGAGGCATATTAATGCTATCAAAAACGGTTTTACTAATTTGATGCCTATCATCATTGTGGGTTCTGTCTGTACGTTGCTTTCTAACGTTGTATGTAACACCACAGAAGGCTATGTCAGCCTTGCCAATCTTCCAGGCATGGCCTGGTTAGGTGCTTTGAAGCCTATTTTCGATGCTGCAAACTATGGTACTATGAACATGATGGCTATTGGTGTCTGTGTCTTGGTTTCGATGGAATTAGGCATGACTTTAGGTCAGAATGACTGGGCCATTCCGGTTACAGCTTTGGCATGCTACATTTCTGTAGTTGACACAAGCAACGGCCTTGGTTCCAACGTTACAGCTGCAGCTGGATTGTTTGTAGCCCTGATGGTTTCCCTTGTTGCGACCGAGTTCTACTGCAAACTGGTTTCCAGCGGTAAGTTGTCCATACATATGCCGGACAGCGTTCCGTCTAATGTTGCAAAATCTTTCAGCATTCTGCTTCCCTGTGCAGTGGTTATTTTCGCTGTATCAGCATTTGGATTTGCATTTACAGCCATTACCGGCATGATGGTACCGGAAGCTATCATTAAATTTATCCAGACTCCGTTGAGCGGCGTTATGACTCATCCATTAGGAGTTCTTGTTATTGCATTTATGTGTTCTTTGCTGTGGGTATTTGGTATTCATGGCCCCAACACTTTGAATGGTATTTTTGAGCCTATTTTCCTGGCGGCATATGCTGAGAACGAGGCTGCTTATGCAGCAGGCGTGGCAGCTCCCAATATTGTTTGCTCACCGTTCTGGAGTACATTCTTCTCCCTTACAGGAAGCGGCATTACAGGCGGACTGCTGATCGCTATCTTCCTGTTCTCTAAGAGAGAGGATTTCAGGGCGATTGCCAAGCTGGCTCTTCCCTGCGGAATTTTCAATATTAATGAGCCGCTGATTTTCGGTATCCCGATCGTTATGAACCCGATGCTGATGATTCCGTTCATGCTTTCTCCGCTTGCATCCGTAGGTATTGGCTATATTCTGACGGCTATTGGATTCTGCCCGAGACTGGTGGTAAATGCACCATGGACGACGCCTCCGTTCCTGTGCGGTTTCTTGGCTGGCGGCGGCAGCATTACTGCAGGATTATCACAGATAATCGTTATTCTTGTGGCAGCGGTGATCTATACGCCATTCGTTATTGCGCTGAACAATCAGCAGGCAACTGCAGAAGAGTAAGTTATACAGGCACAACTGTGTTATGGCTTTGGAGGAGATGGAATGAGTTCAAAGGTAGGCAGAAAGAAGAAATCTTCGGCGGAAAAGTCAGAGAAGAGATCGGAGCTCAGTGAACGTAATCAGAAATTGAAAAAGGAACTGGAGTCCATGTCAGCCATGCCTGGGCAGGGGACGGTTCTGGAAAAACTTTCCAAATGGCGCATAGCCACTTATGCATGGATCGTTTTCCTTCCGCCATACGGTTTGTACCGGGTTTGGTCGAAAGAATCCACATTTGTACGTTCGGAGAAAGTGGTTTGGACTTTTATGATCATTGTTTATATGCTGCGCTTTTTATGGCTCATTCTGTTTTCATAAATTTAAGATATCAGACTCAGGCAGTCATGGATATAGTTAAGCATGGCTCTGGGAATGGATATATGGGGAATATCCCTATATCAAATTAAAAAAAGGAGGGGTTACCAATGGACGAGATAGCAATCATGAATCTGGTGGTTAACAGCGGCAATGCCAGAAGCCTGGCGCTGGAAGCTTTCCGTGATGCAAGAGCAGGCAAGTTCGAAGATGCCGAAGCTAAACTGAAAGAGGCTGATGAGGTTCTGCTGGGCGCACATGAAGTTCAGACCGAGCTGATTCAGAACGAGTTAAACGGCAAGGGGATCGACATTAGCCTTCTGGTTGTACACTCTCAGGATCATCTGATGTGTGCAATGGTTGTAATCGACCTTGTAAAAGAAATGGTTGAAATGCTGAAGAATAAATAAATTTATATAATCAAGGTTTGAAAGGAGAACTTATATCATGAGAAAGATTGTACTGTTATGTGCAGCGGGTATGTCCACCAGCCTTCTGGTAAACAAGATGAAGGCAGCAGCAGCAGATGAAGGCTATGACTGCGATATCGCAGCATTCCCGGTTGCAAGCGCAAGAGATCATGCAGATGCTGACATCATTCTGTTAGGGCCCCAGGTTCGTTTTGCTAAGGGCAAAGTTCAGGGAGAAGTTGGCGCAGACAAGATCGTGCAGGATATTGACATGCAGGCTTATGGAACCATGAACGGCAAGAAAGTTATTGCCCAGGTTAAGAAAGCTTTAGGCGACTAATACAAAAGTGATGACAGACGGCAGTCCCAGCCAGGGGGAGGTTTTCCGGGGATTAAGGGGTGCCCGGAAAGGGACTGTCAAAACAGCATACATACTGGAACAATCATAACGGTTCGGTTACCATGGACTGTTAGGGATAATTACGCCTGAGACGACATTCGAGGGGAGACAACAACAGGAGTAGAAAATTATGGAAAAGATATTGTATTTGATGCGCCACGGACAAACTTTGTTTAATGTGAGACGCAAAATTCAGGGAGTATGTGATGCGCCGCTGACACAGCTGGGAATTGAGCAGGCGCAGAACGCAGCCCGGTATTTTGCAGAGCATCAGATTACATTTGACCATGCATATTCTTCTACATCAGAGCGGGCCTGCGATACGTTGGAGATTGTTACGGATATGCCGTATAAGCGTACGAAAGGATTAAAGGAGTGGAATTTCGGGGTTTTTGAAGGGGAGAGCGAAGACCTCAATCCGAAACTTCCTTATGGGGATTACTTCAAGGCCTTTGGTGGTGAGGGGGAGATAGAAGTACGGGAGCGAATGAACCGGGCGCTGACTGAAATCATGGAACATGAGGGGCATCAGGCAGTGCTGGCTGTATCCCATGGAGCTTCATGCAGACAATTTATGAGGTATTGGGAGCATACCAGTTCAGTGATGCCAAAGGGACGCCTGGGGAATTGCTGCATTTTAAAATTTAAGTATAATAACGGGGAGTTTGAGCTGTTGGAGATCGTGAACCCGAATCCGTAAGGGGGACAGCAGAATTTTCCGGGGTGAAGGGCGCTGCATAAAGGGAATGCGGCGTCCTTTATTATACTGTGCTGCTGATTGCCGATGTTCAGCGAACAGTTACACTATATGACTCCATTATTTTTAGAGGAAAGAGGATCTCTTGACGTGAGAGGGGAACCATGCTAGAATACGCCTTGGACGGCATGGCCCGGTGGGGAGCCGTATTTGGCGGTGCGCCTGTGTGAGGGTTTGCCGTAAAGAACTGGCATGCTTATGGCAGCATCCAGGGGACAGGCGGATATTGAGGAGAAAGTAATGGGAAAATACTTGTTTTTTGACATAGATGGCACATTGGCTGGAAAATCCAGAAGAATTACGGACAAAACAAAAAGGGCAGTTAACAGGGCGAGGGAAGCAGGACATAAGGTATTTGTATGTACCGGAAGGGTGCCCGCATCCATTACAGGAGATGTGACTGAACTGGGGACAGACGGAACAATCAGCGGTGCAGGAAGCTTTGTGGAGATAGAGTCCAGATACATTTTCGAACACTATATGGAGCCGCAGCTTGTAGAGCAGGTCATGGCGCTGTTTCGGAAAAGCGGGCTCCAGTTTACCCTGGAAACAAAGAACATGATTTATCAGACTTCGGGAGCCATGAAGTTTTTTGAACAAAAAGAGATAAAGCGTATGCAGGATAATCCGGAATTGATGCGGTACTGGGAACAGGTAAAGAGAAAGGAAAGAATTCAGCCTGTAGAATCCTTTGATATTACAAAGACCGGGGTGGCAAAGATGTGCTTTATTGCAGATCATATGGATCAGATCAATGCCTGCAGGCCATTTTTGGAGAGATATTTCCACGTGGTATTCTTTTCAGAAAAAGAGGACCCTTGTGTTAACGGCGAAATTATTTTGAAGGACTGTACAAAAGGGGACGGCATTAGAAAAGTTATGGAGTATTTTGACGGGGCTATGGAAGATACCATTGGCTTTGGGGACAGCATGAACGATTATCAGATGCTTGAGACTGTTCACACGGGAGTGGCCTATGAAAACGGGCCAAAAGAATTGAAGGCATTGGCTGCGCATTACTTTGGAGATCCGGATGAGGACGGAATCTGCCAGGTTATGAAAGAACTTGGATTGATAGATAGGATATAGGAAAGAGGAGGATAAACAATGCTTGGAATTATTGGCGCCATGAGCGAGGAAGTGGCAAACTTGAAAGACTGCATGGAAAATGTGAGTATTTCTGCGGCTGCAGGAATGGATTTCTATCAGGGAACCCTGGGCGGAAAAGACGTGGTGATCGTCAGGTCTGGAATCGGCAAGGTAAATGCCGCTGTCTGCAGCCAGATATTGGCGGACAGGTATCATGTGACAGGGATCATCAACACGGGAATCGCAGGATCTTTGAGGAATGAGATTAATATTGGGGATATTGTGCTTTCAAAGGATGCACTTCAGCATGATATGGACGCAACTGGCTTTGGGTATCCCATAGGGCAGATTCCCCAGATGGATAACTCGATATTTCAGGGTGACAGCCGCATGATTGAGACAGCCAGGAAGTGCTGTGCCAGGGTAATCCCGGAAATCGGGGTTCATGTGGGCCGCATTGTCAGCGGGGATCAGTTTGTGTCGGATAAGACGAAAAAGGCATGGCTGACAGAAACATTTGACGGATACTGCACAGAGATGGAAGGTGCGGCTATTGCCCAGACAGCTTACCTTAACAAGATCCCGTTTTTGATTATCAGAGCTATTTCGGATAAAGCGGATGACAGCGCTATTATGAGCTATGAAGAGTTTGAGGCAAAAGCGATTGAGCACAGTGTGAAGCTGGTAATGGCCTTGGTTGAGAAACTGGATTAGGTTCATAATCGTTTTAAAGGAGAATTTGACGAACGATTCCAGGCTCCCTGAACTTCCCAAAATGGAGTGAGACGGTTATAATAAAAGTCGTTGAAAAATCATTTTGTGAAGAAAGGGGAGCTTTTTATGATGCTTGAATTTTTAGAAACCGGAAAAGCTTTGTATGTGCTGGCAGCCGTATGCGGTCTGGGAATTCTCAGCCGGCTGGTAGCGCGGAACCTGTACAAAAGATTAATGAAAGAAACGGACAACATGACACTGACCAAGAACCGTTATCTGAGGGATCTGAAACAGAAGACGGAAAATACTTACCGATTAAATCAGGGAATTCACAACAGCAGAGTATATTTGGAGAAACAGCTTACCAATTACCGGTTTTTGGGCATGACCTTAAGCGGATGGAGCAGCCTGGGCGGACAGATGACGATTCTCTGCTTTTTGCTGGGAGGCGCGGCTTCTTTCGGCGCATATTGGTATCGGTGCGACAGCTATTACATAGTGCTTTACAGTTCCATCGGGATCTTAACCGGACTGGTGACAATGGTTGCAGATTACTGGGCAAACTTATCAGAGAGAAGGCAGCAGCTTTTAAATGCTTTGCAGGATTATATGGAAAATTCTTTGTTTAACCGTCTTGTAAGGGAGACGGCAGCGGCGCCTGACGACGGAAGGCGGGAAGGCGGAAAGTCAGCGGGGATTTTGGGAAACCGGGATACCATACGCGCCATGGACAGGAGAAGCCAAAGAGACGGAGGGGCAAGGGCTTTGGCCCGCCAGGGCGGGAAAGACAGCGGTGAAGAGGACAAGGATTTTAAGGGAAAGGATTTAGAAAGCCTTAGCCAGGAGGAATATGGGAAGACGGACGGACAAGCCCAGGGAATGCCCGCAGAACGTCTGGGGAAAAACGGAAACCGTTTGGACAGAACCGAAGAAATTGCCGTAAGAAGCCAGAGAAGATCCGGGCGCGGGGGAAAGAAGCTATCAGAGACAGAAGGTGCAAATCAGGAGGAAAACGGGCGGCGGGATACGGATTATCTGAAAAACAGCCTGGAGCAGATTGCCGCAAGCAGGGAGCGGAATCAGACGGATGGGGAGTGGATAAAAGATTTATCGCCGGATGAACTGGAGCTGGTGGGCCAGATTTTAAAGCAGTATTTAGTTTAAACAGGTGCGGGAAACAGTACTGTCAGAAAGAACAGGGCAGAACAGCCGTAATAAGCTGGCATCCGCTGAGGGAGAGAGACTATTGAAGAAATATTGTAGGGAATTTCTGTAAATTGTATCGCTACGAAAGGTAAATTGTGGTATAATAAAAAAGCGTACTGATATGCATATATGTCAGCGTCCGGGCGGCACTGCTAATATCTGGGTGGGAAAAGACGGTGCTGTTTTGAGATGCCTCTAAGGAGCAGGGCATAAATGCCGGTATGAATACCAGAAAAGGAAAAGGAGAGGAATACAATGGGAAGAGAAGTAACGTTTGATTATTCCAAAGCAGCAGGCTTTATTTCAGCAGAGGAAGTAAAAAATATGAAAGCGCCTGTAATGTGCGCAAAAGAGGTGCTGCTGGCGAAAAGCGGAGCAGGAAATGATTTTCTTGGATGGATTGACCTTCCGGTTGATTATGATAAAGAGGAGTTTGACAGAATCAAGAAAGCAGCTGCTAAAATTCAGGGCGACTCCGATGTCCTTCTGGTAATCGGAATCGGCGGTTCCTACTTGGGGGCCAGGGCAGCCATTGAATTTTTGACCCATAGTTTTTATAATGTTCTGGGTAAGGACGAGCGTAAGACGCCTGAGATTTATTTTGTGGGCAACAGCATCAGCAGTAAATATATAAAAGATCTTCAGGATGTTTTGAAGGGGAAAGACTTTTCCATCAATATTATTTCCAAGTCCGGCACTACGACAGAGCCAGCCATTGCTTTCCGTGTGTTTAAAGAGATGCTTATTGAGAAATACGGAAAAGAGGAAGCGAACAAGAGAATCTATGCAACCACGGACAAGGCAAGGGGAGCTCTGAAGAGCCTGGCAACTCAGGAGGGGTATGAAAGCTTCGTAGTTCCGGACGACGTGGGAGGACGTTTCTCCGTACTGACGGCAGTAGGCCTGCTTCCCATCGCAGTCAGCGGCGTGGACATTGACAAGCTGATGGAAGGTGCGGCATATGGAAGAAGCAAGGCTCTTGACACGCCTTATGAGGAGAATCCGGCCCTGCTGTATGCGTCTGTCCGCAATATTTTGCTCCGCAAGGGCAAATCTGTGGAGATCGTGGCAAATTACGAGCCAAGTCTTCATTACGTGTCTGAGTGGTGGAAACAGCTGTACGGCGAAAGTGAGGGCAAGGATCAGAAAGGCATCTTTCCGGCAGCAGTGGATCTGACTACGGATCTGCACTCTATGGGACAGTTTATTCAGGACGGCGCCAGGATTATGTTTGAAACGGTTCTGGAGATAGAGGATTCTTCCGCAGAGGTTGTTTTGAAAGAGGAAGAAGTGGATACTGACGGTATGAATTATCTGGCTGGAAAGACAGTGGATTTTGTTAATAAGAGCGCTATGAATGGAACGATTCTGGCCCATACGGACGGACAGGTTCCAAATCTTAAAGTGAACATTCCTGCGCAGGATGCATACTGCCTGGGACAGCTGTTCTACTTCTTTGAGTTTGCATGCGGCATCAGCGGATATCTGCTGGGCGTGAATCCGTTTAACCAGCCGGGAGTGGAAAGCTATAAAAAGAACATGTTTGCGCTTCTTGGGAAGCCGGGCTATGAGGCAGAGAGGGAAGCGCTGCTTAAGAGACTGTAAGGCATAAGGGCTGAAAAGCCGGCAGATCAGCGGATGGTTTGTCAGACAGGCTGAATATAGTGGCGGCCGCCGTAAAGTGAAAATTTGATTTTGGCCAAAATAGAAGATAGATAGCGTAATCCCCGGATTCTGTTTAACAGGAGCCGGGGATTTTGTCCCTATGTCTTTACAGAATATTTGAATTCCGTTATACTGAAAGCCACAGATCAGTATTGGAAGGAGAAAAGGCAATGTTTCGCATGTGGGGAAAATTGATGAAAAATAACCGGCTGGTAGATGACACGACTATTTGCATTGGAGATTACAGCCTAAGCCGTACTCAGATGGTATTTCAGGGGTTGGAAGAAATGTGCTATTACTTTGACTTGGGGAAACCTATTTGGCTGGACTCTAATGTGCGGGATTTTCAGATCCATGCAAAGACACGGTTCAGACAGGATAATTTTATAGAGCATATTGAATTTGATTTTTTGGAAATTCAGGTGATTGAGGAGTAAAGAAAAACGGAAGCTGCCAACACTTGTTATTGTAAACCCGCCTTTCAGGAGTTATAATAGCTTTATAGTGCCATATGCACAATGTGCCAAGGAGGAAAGGCGAATGGATCAGCCCATTACTGATTACGGAGCATTTTTAAAAGAGGCCAGACAGGCAGTGACTGATTTAAACGAGATGCAGCAGAGAGAGTCTGCATTGTCTCAGCAGCTGGGGCAAAGCAGGCGTCAGCTGGAAACAGAGGAAAAGGCGGTTGCGGATCATATTAGCCAGACCGTAAAGCGGAGAGCGGCGGACATTGCATCTGGCTACGATAAAGAATTAAGCAGAGGGCAGGAGCGGCTGCGCAAGGCTAAATCGCGCAGGGAGAAGGCTAAAAGCCAGGGGGTAAAAGAGCGGATTGCGGAGGAGACTTCGCCGCTTTGGGAGGAGAACCGGAAGCTGAAACTGCAGATGAAAACTATATTTCAGCAGAACCGGGTACCGATGTTCTGCAGAAGCAGCTGGTATTATCGGCTGTATTTTCCCAGAAGACTGGCGGAATTCGCTGCATTTCTGGCTGTTCTTCTCATATGTTTTCTTGTGATTCCCTATGGCAGCTATCTGCTGATTCCGGAGCGCAGGCCGCTGTATTTAGGGATGATTTACTTTGGATGCATTCTTGTGTTTGGCGGTTTGTATGTGTTCATAGGCAATAAGACAAAAGACAAATATTCGGACACGATTAAAGAGGGGCGGCAGATCCTGAATCAGATGTACGCTAATGAGAGGAAGATTAAGCGGATTACCCGGGATATCAGAAGAGATAAGAATGAGGCCATTTATAATCTGCAGAAACATGATGATGAGATTGCCCAGATTGAACAGATGATGTCTGAGACGGCGGCTAAGAAAAAAGAGGCGCTGAATACATTTGAAACCGTTACCAGGAACATCATTGCCGATGAAATCAGCGCCAATAACAAAGAAAAGATTGATCTGCTGAAAGAAACCTGTGAATTTCAGGAGGGAGAACTGCGGAATTTAAATGAAGAATTAAAGGATAAAAGCCTTTTTGTCACCAATAGGTTCGGAGCCTATCTGGAAAAGGAGTTTTTGCAGCCCCAGAGGCTTGATGCCTTGTTGGATCTTGTAGAAAACGGAACAGCGGCCAATTTATCTGAGGCCATGGATCAATATAAAAAACAGCACGCATAAACAGGACAAACCTGGTCTATAATAGGATTAAGAATAAAGACCAGGTGAGACATTGATGAGCATGTGGAAACGAATGGCTCCCTTGAGACAAAGGGAGCTTTATTATTATGACACGAACCGTAACTTTGAAACGGCTGAATTGGCAGCCAGGTTATATATGATGATTCGGGAGGAACTGGAAAAGGGCAGGAAAGAGAAAGTGCTTCTGCTGTGTATTGGGACAGACCGTTCTACAGGGGACAGTCTGGGGCCTTTGATCGGATATCTGCTGAAAAACCGGGAACTGAAACATATCAGAGTCCTTGGAACTTTAAACCGCCCGGTTCATGCCATGAATCTGGAGGATACGTTAAGCATTGTAGAGCAATATTATCAGGATCATCTGGTTATTGCAGTAGACGCATCTGTGGGAATGCATGATCATATTGGCTGCATTACCGTGGGACGGGGATCGCTAAAGCCGGGGCTGGGGGTCAGCAAAGAGCTTCGCTCCGTCGGAGATTTGTTTATTACGGGGGTTGTCAGCAGCTGCGGAGACTATGACCCTGTAATGCTTCAAAGCATACGACTTAGCGTGGTTATGAGGATGGCGGAGTGCATTAGCGAAAGTGTGTGTATTGTCGAAAAATTATGGGAATCTATGGCCCTGGTTTGACAATTTTTGCATAAAAGCCGTGCTATGATTCATCTTAACGGAAAGAAGAATGATAGCGGGGTGAGCCTATGGGAGAATTATATAATCCATTTCCGAAGCTGCCGAAAAATATCAGGCAGATAGGAGAAAGAGATCAGTCTGTCCGGTTATACCTGGAAGACTATGTTAACACGTATCTGAAACGGCTTTATCCGCGGGGCGGACAAGACCTGCGGGTAGGGATATTATTGGGAAATGTAGAGGAGCATGACGGGACGCCGTATTTATTTGTAGACGGAGCCATGGAAATGGAAGAAGCGACAGAAAGCGGAGAAAAGGTGTCATTTACAGAGGCTGCCTGGAAAAAAGCCTATCAGGGGATGGAGCAGATGTTCCCCAAACGGGTGATCCTGGGATGGTTTCTGTGCGGTGCGCCGGGAAGCACGTTAAGCCCGCTGAATTACTGGAAGGAACACGGGCAGTATTTTGCCGGGAAAAATCAGCTTATGTATCTCAACTCCGGACTGGAGGGAGAAGAAGCTGTGTACATAACCTCGGAGGACGGCTTTTATAAACTGCGGGGCTACAGCATCTACTATGAACGCAATCAGATGATGCAGGACTATATGATTCTGCGAAAAGACGCCCGGCGCGTGGAATCGGGAACCGGGGATACCGTAATCCGTGATTTCCGCCAGAGAATGGAAGATAATAAAATACAGGCAGTATCAAGGCGGGGGACTATCCGCGTCTTAGGAAGCCTTTGCAGCGCCTTGTCCATTGTAGTGCTGGCAGGAGGCGTGGTAATGTTCAATAATTTCGAGAAAATGAGAGAGATGGAATCCGTCATTACGTCCGCCCTTCCTGTAATTTCCAAAGAAAAGGACAACCCTGCCGCCTTGTCAGGGGACCAGCTTTATGGAGACGCAAATGTTAACAGCAACGCGGAAGAAGGGGATGAGCTTTTGATAGAAGAGGCCCAGGGAAAAGTTTCACCTTCCGTCGGAACAGAAACCATGGCGCCTACCTATCCGGGTGAGCAGCAGGCTGAAGCCGGAAATACCGTTCCTGCAGGACAGGCAGTCCAGGCCGGGCAGACAAAAGAAGAGGCAGAAGCAGCGACAGACGGACAAAGCGGCATGCCAGAAAGCACTGCCTACGCCGAAGAGACAGCCATACCAGCCGAACCCGCCCAAGCCGGCACCGAAAACCACAAGACATATATCGTACAAGACGGGCAGACGCTGTACAGCATATGTTTAGAAGTATATAACAGTTTAAGCAGAGTAGAAGAGATATGCCAATTAAATAATCTAGAAAGTCAGGACAAAATTATTTCCGGTCAAAAATTGATTCTTCCTTAGGGGGAAGAGATGTGGTATAATCCACGTAGGCAATGAGCAGTGCGAAAAAAGGCAGGCAAAAAGATGCGTCGTGCTGGCACGTAAGCAGCTTTTTGCCTGCCTTTTTTCATAGGGCGAAGCCCGTGAGCGAGATGGAGCGAAGCGGAATCGAGCGCACTGCGGAGTCGATGCCGCGATCCCCTGCTTTCAATGCGAAGATGGAGCGAAGCGGAATCGAGCATACCCAAAAGCGAAGATGGAGCGAAGCGGAATCGAGCATACCCAAAAGCGAAGATGGAGCGAAGCGAAATCGAGCATACCCAAAAGCGAAGATGGAGCGAAGCGAAATCAAGCATACACACCCAAAAGCGGAGATGAAGCGAAGCGAAATCGAGCCCATCCAAAAGCGGAGATGAAGCGAAGCGAAATCAAGCCCGCCCCAAAAGCGGAGATGAAGCGAAGCGAAATCAAGCCCGCCCAAAAGCGGAGATGAAGCGAAGCGAAATCAAGCATACATACCCAAAAGCGAAGATAAAGCCAAGCGAAATCAAGCCCACCCCCCACAACGGAGAACCAAAGATATGACAGACATGAGTTCCATGAGCAGAGAATCCAGAAAAAAGCAGCTGCGCAGCCGCATCATTACCTCCGGCGCTCCGCGCCCCCAGCCCTCTCAGGAAGACGACAGCGAGCAGATCATCCAAAAAGCCGAAAGCCGTACGCGCCGCCGGCACCTGATCCTGTTCCTGGCTGTCATAATCCTGATTGCCGCTGCCGTTATCACTTATTACTGGTATAACCGCAGCTACCAATACAAAGAAGCCTCCGTAGTCTGGGAGAGACAGTTTGAGAGGGACGATGCCGGCTTCGTCGCATTTGAACGTTTCGGTGACAACATGATAAAATACAGCAAAGACGGCGCCTCCTATATAGATGCCAGGGGAAAAGATGTCTGGATACAGTCCTACGAGATGCGTTCCCCAATCATAGCAGTGAACGGAGACTATGCTGCCATAGCTGACCAGCAGGGAAATACCATACAGATTTTTAACAAAGACGGCATATTAGGGACAGCTACCACAGAGATGCCCATTATAAAGGTTACTATATCAGCCAAAGGTCTGGTGGCAGCGATCCTCCAGTCTTCAACAGCCAGTCACATTTACTACTACACCAAAGAGGGAACGCGCCTTAAACTGGAAATCACCTGTTTTTTAAACGGAGAAATCGGCCATCCCTTAGACATCAGCCTGTCACCTGACGGAACCCTGCTTATGGGTTCCTACATTTATCTGAAAGGCGGCCAGCTGAAAAACCGCGTGGCATTTTACAACTTCTCTGAGGTGGGAAAAAATCTCTCCACCCGTATGGTAGGCGGTTTTCACGAGATGTATGACAGCAGCATGATACCTAAAGTGTGCTACTTAGACAGCGTCTATTCCGTAGCGTTTGCCGACAACAGCATTTCCTTTTACAGTTCCCTTGACGTCATGTCGCCGGAACTTTTAAAACAGGTTCTTATAGAAGAAGAGATCAAAACCGTTTTTTACGGGGAGAACTATGCAGGCGTTATAGTGGAATCTGTTACCGGGGAATATGATTATCGTCTGGATCTGTATTCTAAGGAAGGAAATCACATATTTAGCAAAGAATTTAGCTATGACTATGAACACGTAGATATTGACGGGGATAATATCTTTTTGTATAATGAAGACTCATGTAGGATATATAACCGTTTTGGCAATTTAAAATACGAAGGTACATTTGACTTCCCGATTTCCGGAATGGGCAATGGCGGTTTCCCCAACCAGATTATTGCCGTCGGACCTCAGGTAATCAAAGAGATAAAATTACACTAGGAGGCTATCACAAATGAAAGAGATTGAACAGCTGTCCATAAACACCATCCGGACCCTTTCCGCCGATGCGATTCAGAGGGCAAACTCCGGCCACCCAGGTCTTCCTCTGGGGGCGGCGCCTATGGGTTACGAATTATGGGCAAATCACATGAACCATAACCCGGCAGATCCGGAGTGGCCCAATCGGGACAGGTTCATACTGTCTGGCGGGCATGGCTCTATGCTTTTGTACTCTCTGCTCCATCTGTTTGGCTACGGTAATTTGTCACTTGAAGATATAAAAAACTTCCGCCAGCTGGGGTCTTCCACCCCGGGACATCCGGAATACGGATGCACGCCAGGCGTGGAAGCTACCACGGGACCCTTGGGCGCAGGCATGGGAATGGCAGTGGGAATGGCCATGGCAGAGGCCCATCTGGCTGCAGTATTCAATAAAGAAGACTATCCGGTAGTAGACCATTACACCTATGTTCTGGGCGGTGATGGCTGTATGATGGAGGGGATTTCCTATGAGGCATTTTCCCTTGCAGGCACCATGGGCCTTCACAAGCTGATTGTTTTATACGATTCCAACCGGATTTCCATTGAGGGAAGCACGGATCTGGCTTTTACGGAGGACGTAAGCGCCCGCATGGCAGCCCTGGGATTTCAGACGCTTACTGTAGAAGACGGCAATGATCTGGAGGCTATCAGCTCTGCCATTGAGCAGGCAAAAGCAGATACCCGGAGGCCATCCTTTATTACCGTAAAGACTGAGATCGGCTATGGCTGCCCGGCCAAGCAGGGCAAGGCCAGCGCCCACGGAGAGCCTTTAGGCGCAGATAATGTGGCGGCTTTAAAAGAAAACCTTCAGTGGCCCTCCAAAGAGGATTTCTTTGTCCCTCAGGAGGTTTACGATCACTTCGCGCGCATAGCCGAAGACAAAGCAGAAACCGAGGCGGCATGGAACGTGATGTTTGCCGCCTATTGTCAGGAATACCCGGAGATGGAAGAGCTGTGGGCCCGGTATCATAACACTGAGGCCGGACTTCAGTTTGAGAATGATCAGCAGTTTTGGATCAAAGCCCAAAAGCCGGAGGCTACCAGAAGCCTTTCCGGAAAAATCTTAAATTATATGGCGGGCAAACTGCCGAACTTGTTTGGCGGTTCTGCAGACTTAGCTCCGTCCAATAAGACCACCATGGCAGGGAAAGGTGACTTTACCAGAGACACTCCTGAGGGATGCAATATCCATTTCGGCGTGCGGGAACTTGCCATGACTGCCATTGGCAACGGCATAAGCCTTCATGGAGGACTTCGGCCATATGTAGCCACATTCTTTGTATTCAGTGATTACATGAAGCCTATGGCCAGGCTGTCAGCCCTTATGCAGGTGCCGCTTATCTACGTGCTTACCCATGACAGCATCGGAGTAGGCGAAGACGGGCCTACCCATGAGCCTATAGAGCATTTGTCCATGCTGAGGGCTATCCCAAATTTCCATGTATTTCGTCCCTGTGATTCCATAGAGACGGCTGCGGCATGGTACAGCGCCATAACATCCAGGAAAACTCCCACGGCTTTGGTTCTCACCAGACAGAACCTGGACCCGGTGGAGGGCACATCAAGAGATGCGCTGAAGGGCGGCTATATCTTGTCTGACTGCCAGGGAACGCCGGAGGTGATCCTTATGGCCAGCGGTTCCGAGGTAAACCTTGCTCTTAAAGCCAAGGCGGTTCTGGAGGCAGAAGGAAGAAAAATCCGCGTGGTATCCATGCCGTGCATGGATCTGTTTGAGGAGCAGCCTGCTGAGTACAGGGAGGCTGTGCTTCCCAAATCCGTGAGGAAGAGGGTTGCCATCGAGGCTGCCGGTGATTTCGGGTGGGGCAGCTACACTGGATTGGACGGCGCCTGCGTGATCATGAAGGGATTTGGCGCCAGCGGCCCGGCAGGGCAATTATTTGAGCATTTCGGATTCACAGTGGAGCATGTGGTAGAGACGGTAAAATCTCTGTAAACCGGATCTGGAAAAATAAAAGGAATGAACTTGCGTATTACACTTGCACAGTTCATTCCTTTTGTTGTAAACTATATAAGAAATATACACAAAAATACATAAAGGAGAGGAAAAAATGGGGAAGAAATGTATCGGAGTTGATGTGGGAGGAACCAGCGTTAAATTGGGATTGTTTGAGACTACCGGGGAATTGGTGAAAAAGTGGGAGATCCCTACCAGAAAGGAAGAAGGCGGAAAATACATTATCGGCGATATTGCTGACTCTATCCTTCATCACGTCCTGGCTCAGGAGAATGTTTCTTTTAAAGACATAGAAGGCGTGGGCATGGGAGTTCCGGGACCGGTAATGCCAGACGGATATGTGGAAGTCTGCGTGAATCTTGGCTGGAGAGAAAAATACCCGGCAAAAGAACTGAGCGATCTTTTGGAGGGGCTTCCCGTAAAGTGCGGTAATGATGCCAACGTGGCGGCTCTGGGAGAGATGTGGCAAGGCGGCGGAAAAGGCTACACGGATATTGTTATGATAACCTTGGGAACCGGCGTAGGCGGCGGCGTGATTATTGATGAGCAGATTATAACCGGAAAGCACGGCTTAGGCGGAGAGATTGGCCATATCCATGTAAGAGACGAAGAGACAGAGCACTGCAACTGCGGCGGCGTAGGATGCCTGGAGCAGGTTGCCTCCGCGACGGGCATTGCAAGAGAGGCCAGAAGAAAGATGGCAGCCGCTGACACCCCATCGGTTCTGCGGGAAGCCGGAGATCAGGTAACAGCCAAGGATGTGCTGGATGCTGCAAAAGCGGGAGACGTTTTGGCACTGGAGGTTATGGAAGTTGTGGGACATTATTTGGGAGTGGCCCTGGCTTCCCTGGCTCTTACCGTTGACCCGCAGATGTTCGTTATCGGCGGCGGCGTATCCAAGGCAGGCCAGTACCTGGTGGAAGTGATTAACCGCCATTATGCTCAGTATATGCCTATTTCCGAGAACAGAGGGACCATTGGCCTTGCAAAGCTGGGCAATGACGCAGGAATCTATGGCGCGGCCAGGTTAGTGTTAGGGTAATATAAGCCTCAGGAAAGAGGAGACCCCGGTTGTCTGCCAACCGGGGTAATTATGAAAATCTATGTGCAAATTGACGATGTAAGAGTTGCATGCTGCAACTTTCTTATACAAATACTATAAAAAATGCATGTGAATAGATTGTGAACAAGATGTAAATAGATTATGAAAACCTGGGAGGGACTATGGCTGAATATGATAAGAAAAAGACCATTGTAATCGGACACAAGAATCCTGATACGGATTCTATCTGTTCCGCCATCTGTTATGCAAATCTGAAAAATAAGGCCACCGGTTTGGAATTTCAGCCCGGAAGAGCAGGTCAGGTAAACGAAGAGACGCAGTTTGTGCTGGACTATTTCGGGGTGGAGGCGCCTAAACTGATTGAACATGTAAAGACACAGGTGCGGGACATTGAGATCCGGGAAACAAAAGGGGTTAAGAAAAATATTTCCCTGAAAAAGGCGTGGAATATTATGCAGGCAGCCAACGCGGTGACGCTTCCGGCAGTGACAGAGGACGGTGCGCTGGAGGGCCTGATTACGGTAGGCGATATTACCAAGTCCTATATGAATGTGTATGACAGCAGCATCCTGTCCAAGGCAAACACCCAGTACTCCAATATAATCGAAACCGTGGAGGGGGATCTGGTTGTAGGCGATGCCAATGCTTATTTTAGTGAAGGAAAAGTGCTGATTGCAGCAGCTAACCCGGATCTGATGGAGTATTACATCAATAAAAACGATTTGGTGATTCTTGGGAACCGCTATGAGTCCCAGCTGTGCGCCATAGAGATGGAGGCAGCCTGCATTATTGTCTGCGAAGGGGCAGGCGTGTCCATGACCATCAAGAAGCTGGCCCAGGAACGGGGATGCACGGTAATCGCCACTGCCTATGATACCTACACCGTGGCCCGCCTTGTAAACCAGAGCATGCCCATCAGCTACTTTATGAAAACAGAAAATCTGGTTACGTTTGAGGACAGCGACATCATTGACGAGATAAAAGATGTTATGGCCAGCAAACGTTTCAGAGATTTTCCGATTTTGGACAAGAACGGAAAATACAAAGGGATGATTTCCCGCCGGAATCTTTTGGGCGCCCAGGGAAAGATGCTGATTTTAGTAGACCATAACGAAAAAACCCAGGCTGTAGACGGGGTGGAAAATGCCAGGATTATGGAGATCATTGATCACCACCGGCTGGGAACCATTGAAACCATATCGCCTGTGTTTTTCCGGAACCAGCCTCTTGGCTGTACGGCAACCATTGTGTATCAGATGTATCAGGAGGCAGGGATTGCCGTGGACAAAACCATTGCCGGCCTGCTGTGCAGCGCCATTATCTCTGATACGCTGCTGTTCCGTTCGCCTACCTGCACAGAGGTAGATAAGAAGACTGCCATGGAACTGGCCGGGATCGCAGGAATCCAGCTGGAAGAGTATGCCAGGGAAATGTTTACTGCTGGAAGTAATCTAAAAAGCAAGACGGACGAGGAAATTTTCTATCAGGATTTCAAGCGCTTTACTGCGGGAAAGGTATCATTTGGTGTAGGGCAGCTGAGTTCTCTCAACGAGCAGGAACTGGATACGCTGAAAGACCGTCTCCTTGTGTACATTACGGAAGCCCATAAGCATCAGCGGGGGGTGGATATGATGTTCTTTATGCTGACCAACATTCTGGACGAATCCACCATGCTTATTTGCGAAGGGAACGGGGCTAAGAAGATGATCCTGGGCGCATTCCACATTGAGGATGACGGTCAGGACGGCAGGAGCAGCGTGGTAAAACTCCCAGGCGTGGTATCCAGGAAGAAACAGCTGATACCTGCCATTGGCATGGCGCTGCAGGCGTAGGCAGTACGGACAGTGAAAAAAACCAGGAGGATAGATTATGACTTTTATATACCCGGCAGTCTTTACCCCCCATAAAGAATCTCCAGGATATCATGCCTATTTTCCGGATCTGGAGGGATGCGAGGCAGACGGCCCTGATCTGGAAGACGCCATGGACAATGCAAAGGAGGCGGCCTACAACTGGATTTGCGTGGAACTGGAAGAGGAACTGGTGGAATTACCGGAAGTAAGCCATGAAGAAGATCTTGAACTTCAAGAGGGAGAATTTGTGCGGCAGATGATGATCGTGGTGAAACTGATGCCGGATAATGATTAAATGAGGACAGAAGGTGCAGCGGTGGAACATTTGAAAGAAGCATGGAAGCCGGGAAATATGCTGTATCCCGTTCCGGCGGTTATGGTCAGCTGCGGGCGTGCGGGCGAAAAGCCCAATATTATTACCGTGGCATGGGCGGGAACGGTCTGCTCAGACCCGGTGATGGTATCAATTTCCGTCAGAAAACAGCGGTATAGTTACGGCATCATAAAAGATACCAGGGAGTTCGCAGTAAACCTGGTGACAAAAGACCTGGTTTACGCTGCAGATTACTGCGGCGTGAAATCAGGAAAAGACACAGATAAATTTAATGATATGCACCTGACGCCTTCGGAGTCCGTCTGTATTCAGGCTCCAGGGATAGCAGAAAGCCCGGTGAACCTGGAATGCCGGGTTCGTCAGATCATAGAGCTGGGGAGCCACGACATGTTCCTGGCAGAGGTTGCCGGCGTGACAGTTGACAAAGAGCGGATCGATGTAAAAGGCCGATTCCATCTCAATGATGCCGGCCTGGTGGCTTATTCCCACGGCGAATACTTTCTCCTAGGGGAAAAGCTGGGGAAGTTCGGGTATTCTGTTCAGAAGAGAGGAAGACGGAAATGACAAGAAAAGACAGAAATTATACATTGGTGGGGATGCCGGCTTCCGGGAAAAGTACAGTGGGCGTACTTTTGGCGAAACGCATTGGATTTTCTTTTGTGGATGTGGATATTGTGATTCAGGAAAAGGAAAAAAGGCTGCTGAAAGAGATCATTGCCCAAGAGGGCCTGGAAGGGTTTATGGCGGTGGAAAACCGGATCAATGCTTCCCTGGATGTGGATTTGTCGGTGATTGCACCAGGGGGAAGCGTAATATACGGAAAAGAGGCCATGGAGCATCTGAAAGAGATCAGCACCATTGTCTATTTGAAACTGAGCTATGAGGATGTAAAAGCCCGTCTCGGCAATCTGGTGGATCGGGGCGTGGTTTTGAAGGAAGGCATGACTCTTCTGGATCTGTACAAGGAACGAGTGCCTTATTATGAAAAGTATGCGGATATAACCGTGGATGAGACAGGGCAGACTGCGGGGCAGACGGTAGATTATCTGCGGAAGATTATAGAACAGCGGCTGTAAAGAAAAGGCGGAAAAGGAGGATGTCTGCTCTCCTCTTCCGCCATTTTTTTACAGCATTTCCATATAAGCCAAAACCTTGTCTAAGAGTTCTAAGCCGTAATGAAGGGCAACAGCCAGAATGGCCAGAGACAAAAGGAGGAACACCAGCTTGTAAAGCAAATACGCTTTTGCAAAATCTCTCCTGGGACCCTTTGAACGGCTGCATGCCAGAACCGCCAGATAGATCCAGCCAATAATGGGGATATTCATACACATCAATGTAACAAACCAATGGCGGACAGGAACCGAAGAAGAGACGGCGTCTGATGACTTCGGCTTTTTTTTATCTCTGGATTTGGGTCCCTTTGCCTTTTGAGGAATGCCGTCAGCAGGGGAATCAGAGCCTGCGCTCTCCTCAGGGGTCGGGACCTTGCCGCCGGAACCGTCAAGACCTTCAGCAGAGGCAGTCGGAGACAATTCCGGATCGCCGGAAGGGACCAGGCCGGATTCAATATGATGTTCGTTTTGTAATGATTTGTTTTCCACTGTCAATTCCTCCCGGGTCCATAAGATGGTATATTCCAGTAACGTTTCTCTGCTGTAAGCGTCTGATAGAGAGCCTGCTGTTCTTTTGCCCCCTGGGTTATGGCGTCTGCCTGCTTCTGGGCTTCCTGCGCATTCCACTGGGCCTCTGTAGGAAGGGAGCGGATGCGGCGGATAGCGGCATCCAGGCGCACACGGTAACTCTCTGTATCTGCATAGCCATACAGTTCCCCCAGCTTGGCAATGGCTGTGTTGGCCAAAGACTCAGCGTCGGAAGATTGATATTTCATATCTTCCAGTATCTGCAGGGCAGTTTCAAAAGAAGAGATCCGATCCTGAATCTCCTGGTTTTTACGGTCAAGAGCAGCCTGCTCCTCTGCCTTTTGTTGCTCCTGCTTTTCCATCAATTCCTGTTTTTCCTCATAAATTCGGATGGACTCTCCCATGGTATCAATAATGGAAGAAAACTCCAGCCAGCGTTTCTCGCATCGGTCATAGAGAACCCGCCGATCTTCTCCGTCCTGAACCTGCTTTAGCTTTGAAGAAATATTTTTGTAGTGCTCCCGGATGGCATAGACATCAGCAGCGGAGTTGATCGTTTCATTTTCAAACGCAGTTATAAGCTCGTCCAGTTCCGATACCAGCTTGTTCTGAGCTTTGTCCGTAAGATGCTGGCGCGCCCGCAGCTCGGAACTGTTGCTGAAATAATCCACCAGGCTGGTTCCTGCCTGGGCAGCCGGTTCTTTATATGGAACATCCGATGGCTGGGAGGCAGCCGCCGCCTGGGCCGGGGGAGGGGCGGCTTCCGTGCTTTCCTGGGAAGTTTCTGGCTGGCTTTGGGCTTCCTCCTCAGATGCGGTCTGGGCAGCCGGCACTGTGCCGGGCCCTGGCCTGGGAGGAACCGTGCTGGCGCTGGTTTCGCTCTCAGGCTTTTTGGAATTGCCGGGATTGGCTCCAGGGCCTTTCATGGAAGTCATATAGTATATGGCTTCACCAGAACCAGGCAGGGAGGAACCTTGCAGGAGCAAGGCACTATTGTTATCTGCTGCGGCCCAGGGCGGCGTTTCCGGTATGATCAAAACCTCTGATGAGCTTTCGGAGGTTTCTGGCTCGGAGACGATGGGAGCATAGCCGGGGCCTCTGGGCTGAGGGGACGTCTGGGCCGGCGCCGTCTCGGCCGAGGAGGTTTCCGGCAGCGCCGTTTCAGCCGGGGATGTCTCTTCAGGCTGCGAGACGGCCGGCGCAGCAGGTGCCGCAGCCGCAGTGGATGACGGCCTTTGGGAGGAACCTTCCTGTGATGGAGCCACATACGTGGGATGAAGCCGCGCCCCGGTAACCGGGTCATAGGAATCTTTTACGACGGTTTCCGGCTGTTCCCAATCCCAGGGCTCCAGCCCCTCATGAAGCTGGTTCATTACGTTCTTCCAGATAACCCCTGCATAGGTGCTGCCGAAAATGCCCGGCATGGCCCGGGGGGTATCATAGCCCACCCAGACAGCGCCGGTATAGTAGCGGGAATACCCGCAGAACCAGGTGTCTCTGCTGCTGTTGGTGGTTCCCGTTTTTCCGGCTACAGGCATATCGACAGAAAGCTTCAGGGCCCTTCCGGTTCCGTAGGGAGAGGAGATGGTCCCTTTTAAAATGTCAGTAAGCATAAAAGCGGTGTCAATGCTGTAGACCTGTTTTGTGACAGCGTAGGTGCGGGCCGTCAGATCGCCTTCCTGCTCATGCTCAATCTTCAGAATACAGGTCCTGTCATTGTAAACCCCGTTGTTAGCCAGAGTGCTGAACCCCTTTGCCATATCCACAACGCGGACCCCGTTGGTAAATCCTCCGATGCTTAGGGAGGGCACGCCGTTATCCACATAGGTCAGTCTCTGGAAATGCATATTATCCAGATAACTTAAACCGGTATCAATGCCGATATCTTCAAGCACCTGCCATGCCACGGTGTTAAGGCTGCGGTTTAGGGCCTCACGCACGGTAACAGGCCCGTAATAGTGGCCGCCGCTGTTGGCAGGGCCGTCTTCCCATTGGTGGTCATCCACAATGCGGGAGGGGTAGTATTCTCCCGTATCAAAGGCGGGACCGTAGTCGAGCAGGGGCTTGATGGTGCTGCCTGGCTGCCTGGCGCTTAAATATGCCCGGTTAAACTGATCTTCTGTTCCCCGTCCGCCAACAATAGCCACTACATAATTAGACTGGTTGTCAACAATAACGGCAGCTCCCTGAAGGGCATATTTGCCGTTATCCTGCAGTTCGGTGTAGGAAGAGAGAACCTCATCCAGGCTGGTTTGAAGCATATTCTGAATATCTTGGTCCAGAGAGGTGTAGATTTTGTATCCGCCGTTTCGGATGGAGTCATTTTTTTCGTTATAGGCAGCAGTGTATTTCTCCATATAAGAGTCATAATCAGGCTTATCCGAAAAGGTGTAGCGGAATTGAAAGTCATCCCGTTTCATCAGCTCCAAAGAGGCACAGTGGATGGCATAGCTGGTGAGATAGCTGTCATCGGTCCCTTCCTGCTGTTCCTGGATAATGCGGAGAGATTGGGAAACAGCCTTCTCATATTCTTCCTGAGTAAGCATGCCCACTTCCAGCATGCTTTTGAGCACTTCATTGCGCTTTGTTAAGGCAGCGTCCGGGTGTAGAACCGGATCATAGGCGGAAGGGCTGTTGCTGATCCCCACCAGGACAGCCGCCTCATGAACCTCCAGATCCGAAGCGTCTTTCCCGAAATAGTAGCGGCTGGCTGCCTGGACGCCGTAACATTGATGGCCGTAAAAGTTGGTATTGCAGTAGAATTCCATAATGTCGGCTTTTGAATAGGTCTTTTCAATCTCCGGGGCCAGAAGGATTTCCACCATTTTCCGGGTAAAAGTCTTTTCCCGAGTAAGATAAGTATTTTTAATAATCTGCTGGGTAATGGTGCTTCCTCCCTGAGTGATGGCGCCGCGGTGCTTTAAAAGAGCCAGAGCGGCCCGGGTGGTGGCAATCCAGTCAACACCGTTGTGGGTTTTGAAGCGCCGGTCTTCCTGGGCTATGTAGGCATTTTGAAGGTTCAGGCTGATACGGGAGATGTCCGCATACTCATAGTGGCCTGCATTAATGATGCCGATGCGCTTTCCGTTTTTGTCAAAGATTTCCGTATCGGAAAGCATGCTGAAGTCCTCGCGCTCCATCTGGGCCAGGGTGTCATACGCCACTTCCCGGCTGCGTTCCAGATGCGGCTTTACTTTGACGAAGACTGCGAACCCTGCTATAAGACAAAGGATGAGAAGCACGGTAACCACCTGGAGCAAGGTCTGCAGAAGCCATCCGACAGCTCCCAGTATACTGAAAATGACACCCAAAATAAACCGGACGAATTTTTTGATAAAATTCATGTCAAAGAATCCTTTCTTATTGATGGTTTTATTATAAAACAAAATAAGTAAAAATGGCATATAAATTGAAAAAATTTGTAAAAAAAGAGCAAACAACTTGAATCATTTTTCTGGATGCGATAAGATTAAAATAATAACAGGATTTAACTTAGGAAAGGGGAGAATCATTTCATGCAGTATCGGATAATCGGAGATACGATGCCAGCCATTGAGGTAATGTTTGATGCGCCGGGGGAGAGCATGTATACGCAGTCAGGAGGCATGGCCTGGATGACAGACGGGGTAGAGATGTCCACCAACACGAAGGGAGGATTGATGAAAGGGCTGGGGCGCATGTTTTCCGGAGAGTCCCTGTTTATGGCCACGTACCGGGCGGAGAGAGCCGGAGCAATGATTGCCTTTGCCTCCACGGTGGCAGGGCGGATTCTGCCGGTGGATGTCAGCGTAAACGGGGGGCTTATCTGCCAGAAAGGCGCATTTCTATGCGCCCAGGACAGCGTGAATCTGGATATTACATTTACCAAGAAGTTTTCGGCAGGGCTTTTTGGCGGCGAAGGATTTATTCTGCAGGATATAAACGGGCAGGGGATGGCTTTCCTGGAGATCGACGGGGACATGGTTGAAAAACATCTGGCCGCAGGAGAAGTGCTTAAAGTAGATACCGGCAATGTGGTGGCTTTTGAAAAGACGGTTGGGTATGAGATTGAGACCGTGAAAGGCCTGGGCAATATCTTCTTTGGCGGCGAGGGGCTGTTTTTAACGAGGCTTGTGGGACCGGGGAGAGTGATTTTGCAGACGCAGAACATCGCAGAGTTTGCCGGGAGAATCGCCAGGTTTATTCCCACAAGCGGGAAATAGGGGAGATGCAGGATTTCACGTACAAAAGAGATCCGCTTAACCGTGTAGCGTAAGGACGACATAGAAAAAGAGGAGGCAATATAAGTATGAAGAGACTGCTGGCAATCGGCGAGGCGCTGATTGACTTTATTCCAGAGGAGACTGGGAAAGAGTTAAAGAATGTGAAGGGATTTCAGCCTGCCGTAGGAGGGGCGCCGGCTAATGTGTGCGGAGCTTTTGTGAAGCTGGGCGGGGAAGCGGCCATGATAACCCAGCTGGGGGATGATCCCTTTGGAGACAAGATTGTGGATGAGTTTGTGTCCTGCGGGATCGGGTGCCAGTACGTAAAGCGGACAAAGGAGGCGAACACCTCGCTGGCTTTTGTGGCGCTGAAAGGCGACGGGAATCGGGAGTTTTCCTTTTACCGGAAACCGGGGGCGGATATGCTTCTGAAGCCGGAAGATGTGAAGGAAGAGTGGTTTGAGAATGTCTTTGCCCTTCACTTCTGCTCGGTGTCTCTGGGGGATTTTCCAATGAAGGAGGCTCACAGGAAGGCGATAGAGTATGCTGTAAAGAACGGGGCTTTGATTAGCTTTGACCCGAATCTGCGGCTGCAGCTGTGGGAAGATACAAAGAAACTGCGGGAGGCGGTTCTGGAGTTTATGCCTCTTGCACATGTGCTGAAGATATCGGATGAGGAGCTGGAGTTTATTACAGGGCACAGTGATATTGAGAAGGCGCTTCCCGGGCTTTTGGAAGGAAATACCCGCATGGTAATCTACACAAAAGGTTCTGACGGGGCGGAATGTTATACGGCTCATAATAAAGGTGCGGCAGCAGGGAAGCGCGTCAAGGCCGTGGACACTACGGGGGCCGGGGACGGGTTTATAGGTTCCTTTTTGCACTGTCTGGCCAAAGACCAGGTTACGGCGGACAGCCTGGGACAGGTGACAGGGGAGAAGATGGCGGAATATTTGGAATTTGCCAATCGGTTCTGCGGTATCAGCGTCACAAAGCATGGGGCTATTGCTTCTTATCCTACGATGGAGGAGATGGGGCAGGCCTAAAAGGGCAGTGCCAATGTGGCCAGGGATATGAATGAAATTTTAGCGGAAGAGAATTAAGGAAAAATATGGGAATGAAAGAAAGACGGGAGAATCTGTAGATTTTCCCATCTTTTTTTATTATAATAAGGAAAGGGCGGATTTTCGCTGCCCTAAATTAAGGAAAAGGCGGAGGCCAGTATGTATCAGATAGATTTTCAAAAACCGGAGCACGTACATTTTATTGGAATCGGGGGCATCAGCATGAGCGGCCTGGCGGAGATCCTCATGGAGGAGGGCTTCCAAGTATCCGGTTCAGATTCTCATAAATCAGAACTGACAGAGCATCTGCAGGCAAAAGGGGCCAAAATTTTTTATGAACAGCAGGCATCCAATATCCAGGAACTGGGCGGGAGGATCTGCGTGGCTGTCTATACGGCGGCTGTACATTCCGATAATCCTGAGTATCAGGCGGCCAAGGAAGCAGGTATCCCTATGTTGAGCCGGGCCCAGCTTTTGGGGCAGATGATGAAGAACTACAGATATGCAGCAGGAATTGCAGGGACACACGGGAAGACCACTACCACATCCATGGCGGCGGAGATTCTCTTGGCTGCAGACATGGACCCCACCATATCGGTTGGAGGGATTCTTCACTCTATTGGAGGCAATATCCGGGTAGGCGGATCTGACATTTTTGTTACGGAGGCCTGCGAGTACACGGACAGCTTTTTGTCCTTTTTCCCCAATATGGCAGTGATTCTGAATATTGAGGAGGATCACCTGGACTATTTTAAGGATATTAACCATATCCGCAGTTCATTCCGGAAGTTTGCAGAGAAGCTGCCAAAAGACGGCGTGCTGATTATTAACAGTGATATTGACAGGTATCAGCAGATTACAGAAGGGCTAGAATGCCGCGTCGTAACAGTGGGGAAGAATCAGGACAGCGAATACAGTGCAGGGCATATTACGTATGACGAGTATGCCAGGGATACTTTTGACCTGCTGGTTCACGGCGAGAAGGCAGAGAGGATTACTTTAGGAGTGCCGGGGGAGCATAATGTTTACAACGCGCTGGCGGCCATTGCGCTTTGCCGGGAGTTGGGGGTCAGCCTGGAACATATTAAGAAAGGGCTGGCGGATTTTGCGGGAACGGATCGCAGATTTGAGAAAAAGGGAGAGATCTGCGGGGTTACCATTATAGATGATTATGCGCATCATCCAAGGGAGATAGCGGCCACTCTGTCTACGGCGAAGAATTATCCGCATAAAAAGCTGTGGTGCGTGTTCCAGCCCCACACGTATACCAGGACAAAAGCATTTCTTGACCAGTTTGCCAAGAGCCTGGCAGCGGCGGACGAGGTGGTATTGGCGGATATTTATGCGGCCAGGGAAACCGATGACTTGGGCATCAGCTCTGCGGATATCGCCGCAAAAATAGAGGCGCAGGGAACAAAGGCCCACTATTTTTCATCGTTTGATGAAATCGAGACATTTATTTTAGAAAATTGCGTCAAGGGTGATTTGTTGATAACTATGGGGGCCGGAGATATCGTAAAAGTGGGGGAAAACCTTCTTGGGAAGTGAGTTATCCACATTATCCACAGAGTTTTCAACATTTTCCGTCGAAAACTACTGTGGATTTTTTAATTTACATAATAAATCGTCAGCCAATTTGGAAATCCGTTATTTACGGGAGTTTCGACAGGAAACGACAGTATTTTTAAGATTATGTTGACCTGGCATCCACATTATCCACATTATCCACAATGGGATGGTGGATAAATTCCGGCTATTTTCTTTTTTGGAGACATATGGTATGATGGAAAAAGAGAAGAAAGACAGGGTGAACTGCGGATATGAAAAGTTGCTTGAAACTGAATGGTACCATGGTTTCCAATGAGTTTATTGACAAATACATGGCAGGAGCGAACGGGGAGTATGTAAAAGTATATCTGTATATTCTGCGGCATGAAGGACAAGTTCTCGATGCGGGACAGATTGCCGATGACCTGAACCATACGGAGTCAGATGTAAAGAGAGCCGTGGGCTATTGGGTGCGGCAGGGGGTGCTGGAGGAGGAAAAGGGCTTTGGAAGCGGTGAAGGGGGTTTTCCAAAAGCGGACATTCCGGAAAAAGCAGGGATGCCCCAGGGCGACGGAAACAATCATTATGGCAGGCTCCCATTGGCAGCAGGGGCTGAAGGTGAAATTGGAAAGGAACCGATGCCTGTCTCCAGACAGCAGCATCTTCCCCCTTCCCAGGGTACAAGGGAAAACGCTGTCCCGGCTCAGGCGCAGCAGCCCGCGGCCCGGAAGACGTATACTCCGGAGCAGGTAAGCCGCCTGGCAGGCCATGAGGATTTTACCCAGCTTCTGTATATATCACAGAAATATATGGACAAGATATTTACGCCGAGGGAGTGCGAGGTGTTTGCATATCTGTATGACGCGCTCCATATGTCAGCGGAAGTTTTGGAATATCTGGTGGAATATTGTGTTCAGAACGGACACGGCAGCATCCGTTATCTGGAATCTGTTGCCATTAACTGGCATGAGAAGGGTATTGAAACCGTTGACGAGGCTAAAGCGTATACGGCAGCATTTTCAAAAGAGGGATTTGCGGTGATGCGGGCTTTCGGCATCAGTGACAGGCGTCCAGGGGATTCGGAACAGGAGATGATACGGAAATGGTTCCGCGAGTTCGGATTTACAAAGGAGATCGTCCTGGAGGCATGCAGCAGGACCCTGAAGGCTATACACAAACCCAGCTTCTCCTACGCTGATAAGATTCTCACAGACTGGAAAAAGGGCGGGGTCAGGATTATGGCGGACATACAGAAGATGGATCAGCAGCGGGACAGTAAGCGGGGGAATAAGGCGGGGACGCCAGTGAAACCTTCCAAAAACCAGTTCCACAATTTTGAGCAGCGCAATACAAACTATGACGCTATGGTGCTGGAGCGGCTGAAGGAGCGGCTTGGGGATTCGTAAAGCATAAGGTTATAGTAACCCGGACACTCAGATCGATTGCACAGCAGCCGGAATCCGGCAAGGAGTAGTTATGTCCCTAAGTAATTCCCAATACAATGCCATTATGCGGATTTATAATCAGCGGCAGTTTCAAAATAAATATGAACAGGACAGACGGGTCAGGGAAGTTTATGAGAGGATACCTCAGATCCGTCAGATTGATGATGCCATAAGTACTCAGGCAGTAGCCTGCGCCCGGCGGATTCTGGACGGGGACGGCAGGGCCAGGCAGGTGCTCAAGCATCAGCTTGAAGACTTGAGAGAGCAGAAGGCAGTGCTCCTTGAGGCATACGGTTATGCTCCGGATTATATGGAGATGCATTACCACTGTCCAAAATGCCAGGATACAGGGTATGCAGAGGGGAAAAAATGCCAATGCTTTAAAAAGGAGGAAATCACTCTATTGTATTCCCAGTCTAATATTCAGGAGATTTTAGGCAGGGAGAACTTTTCCTCGTTTACTTTTAAATATTATGATAATAGGGAAGTCATTCCGCAGATCAACATGACTGTGGCTGAGTATATGAAACAGGTCTATGGATGGTGCAGGGAGTATGTGGAAGGCTTTGCGGCTAAAGGAGGAAACCTGATTTTCACAGGCAGTACCGGAGTAGGCAAAACCTTCCTTACAAACTGCATTGCCAAGGAACTCATTGACAGGTACCAGTCAGTGATTTATCTGTCATCCAGCGATCTGTTTGATGTTTTTTCAAAGAATAAGTTTTATCATGACAAAGAAGAGGATATGCAGGATATGTATCAGTATATTCTGGACTGCGATCTGCTGATTATCGACGATCTGGGGACGGAATTGAACAACAGTTTTGTGTCGTCCCAGCTGTTTTACTGCATTAATGAGCGTTTGATTCGGAAGAAGGGAACCATTATTTCCACCAACCTGTCCATGGACATGCTTCGGGATACTTACTCGGACAGGATTTCTTCAAGAATTATCAGCCAGTATTCGATTATTCCGCTGTACGGCGGGGACATCAGGACAAAAAAACGATGATCGTATTGACTATTTCGACACATAATGATATAAAATACGTGTCAGATCAAACCACATAGATGGAGGAAAAAGATGATATACGAAGAGAAGACCATTGAAACGATTCCAGTTGGCCCCCTTGGGCTGGTTCCGCTGAAGAGCTGTACGGAACTGGGGAAGAGAGTGAACGATTATCTTGTGACCTGGAGAAGAGAGAGGGAGAGCGAACACAAATCTACAATTGCATTTGCGGGATATCAGAGAGATTCTTACATTATTGAAGCAAAGACCCCCAGGTTTGGTTCCGGAGAAGCCAAGGGCGCTTTGGAGGAATCTGTCCGCGGCGATGACTTGTATATCATGGTTGACGTATGTAATTACAGCCTGTCGTATTCTCTGTGTGGGATGACGAACCATATGTCTCCGGATGACCATTTTCAGGATCTAAAAAGGATCATTGCGGCAGCGGCCGGAAAGGCCAGGAGAATCAATGTGATTATGCCGTTTTTATATGAGGGAAGGCAGCACAAGCGTTCCAGCAGGGAGTCTTTGGACTGTGCGCTGGCGCTGCAGGAACTGGGGAATATGGGGGTAGAGAATATCATCACCTTTGACGCCCATGACCCCAGGGTGCAGAATGCGATTCCGCGAAAAGGATTTGAAACCGTTCAGCCTACGTATCAGTTTATTAAGCACCTTCTGAAAGTGGAGACGGACCTGCGGATTGACAGCGACCATATGATGGTTATCAGTCCGGATGAAGGCGGCATGAGCCGTGCGGTATACTTTGCCAATGTGCTGGGGCTGGACATGGGCATGTTTTATAAGCGCCGGGATTATACGAAGATAGTAGACGGAAGAAATCCCATTGTGGCTCATGAGTTTTTAGGCAGCAGTGTGGAGGGGAAAGACGTAATTATTGTGGATGACATGATTTCTTCCGGTGAGAGCATGCAGGACGTAGCTGCGGAACTCAAGAGGAGAAAGGCGAGAAAGGTGTTTATTTTCTCTACATTCGGACTGTTCACCAACGGGCTGGAGAAGTTTGATAAGTTCTATGAAGACGGGGTTATTGACAGGATACTGACTACGAACCTGGTGTACCAGAGCCCGGAACTGCTGTCCAGGCCATATTATACGAATGTGGATATGAGCAAATATATTGCATTGATTATTGACAATCTGAATCATGACGCATCTTTAAGCGAGCTGCTGAATCCTACAGGAAGGATTAACAGGATTTTAAAAAAATACCGAAATAATATGCAGGGAGTATAAGTGATATGGGTTAGAAGCCGCTGAGAATGTCTTGGCGGCTTTTGGATTGGGGAAAAATGCTTTCTGTCTTCCAGGCATCCTGTCTTGTTCCCGGTTTATCGGAGCAAAATCTTTCACAAAGCGCAGAACATATCTGACAGAAAGCATTATCCGGCACGCTGCACAGAGCGGAAGTATGCTTTGAAATTTAAAGTCAGGTTACGACAGCCCGGGGCAGCGTAAAAATAAATTCCGTCCCCACATCCTCTGTACTGATCACGTCAATGGTTTCCCCATGATTCTGGATAATCTCTTTTACAATAGCAAGCCCCAGGCCGGTTCCCTTTTTGTCTTTGCCCCGGGACTGGTCGGTTTTATAAAATCTTTCCCATATTTTTTTAAGACTTTCTTTGGGAATTCCCACGCCTGTATCCTTTACTGACACAAAAACCTTCTCATATTTTATGGAGGTCTGAATGTAGATAACGGAATCCTGGCGGCTGAACTTGATGGCATTGTCAATCAGGTTATACAGAACCTGCTGAATCTTTCCAAGGTCGGCATATACCAGGGTGATAGTTTCAGAGAAGGTCAGATCCAGCACAATATTCTTTGTATCGCAGGTCCCCTCAAAGGAGGCTGCCGTATCCTTAATAATCCGGTTAATGTCAAAGTTGGTTCTGGACAGGTACCCCTTGCTGTCCAGAGAGTTTAACGTAAGAAGTCCCTGGGTCAGCTTGTTCAGCCGGTCAGTCTCAGAAATTACCCGGGTAAGATACTTTTCATACATTTCCGGAGGAATGGTACCGTCCAGAATGGCTTCCAGGTATCCTTTAATGGATGTAAGGGGGGAGCGGAAGTCATGGGATATATTGGCGATGAACGTCCGCTGATATTCTTCCATTTTGTCCAGTTCATCAGACATGAAATTTAGGGTTGCCGCCAGATAGCCCATTTCGTCCTGAGTGTGTATGGCGATTTTATATTTGAGGTTGCCTTCCGCATATTGATTGGCAGCTTCCGTAATCTTTTTAAGAGGAATGTACACGGTGGCAGTAAATACCAGCAGAATGATCAGTGACAGGGCGAAAATAATGCCGGATACAATATATAAAATATTAAGAAAGCGGTCTTTTGTCCCTGTAATCTGCCTTAGGGGCAAATGAATCAGCACATAGCCGTAGGTAGTGTAATTGCCTGTAATAGGGGCAGAGACGGTCATGACTTCTTCGGAAAAACAACCGTTGTAAGTGCCGATTCCATAAGGCCGGTTGCCGTTAAACGTAGGGTCAAACCCCTGGATTTGCTCGCCGATCCGCTGGGAATCACTGCTGTTTACCACGATGGTGCCGTTGCGGTTTACAACCCATATTTCTGCTCTGAGATAAGCGGCTACGGCCTCCACTTGAGGATAGGCGGAGGCGATATTTAAATTTCTGCCTTTATATACCTGGCTGTAGCTGGAAGCCAGGAGATTGGCTTCGTCGTACAACGTTTCGGATTCTTCTTTCATAAGCTGCTCGTAGGTCAGTTCCGAAGCCACGGTTGCTACGGCGCAGAAACCTAAAAGGCCGAATATAAGGTAACCTAAAATAAATTTGTAATATAAGGAATGTTTCATAATATATCAGCGCTTTACCTCAAACTTATACCCAATACCCCACACGGTAGTCAGCGCCCAGTTTTCATTATCCTTGATTTTTTCCCGCAGTCTTTTAATATGGACATCCACGGTCCTGGTATCGCCGATATACTCATATCCCCAGATGTGATCCAAAAGCTGTTCCCTGGTAAATACCTGGTTGGGGGAGGAGGCAAGGAAATACAAAAGCTCCAGCTCCTTAGGGGGCATCTCCACGGAGCGGCCGTTGTAGGTTACGGAATAGTTGGTGAGATTGACAACCAGGTTAGGATACTCTACATAGTCGCCTTGCTGCTCCGGGACGGAAGGGGCGGCGGGAGCGGCAGGGACGGCATGGTAACGGCGCAGCACGGCTTTTACCCGGGCCACCAGTTCTTTTGAATCAAAGGGCTTGATCATATAGTCGTCAGCCCCCAGCTCCAGACCTAATACTTTGTCAAAGATTTCCCCCTTGGCGGAAAGCATAATTATGGGAACCTGGGAAGTGGTCCGCAGTTCCCGGCATACCTGATACCCGTCAATACCAGGAAGCATCAGATCAAGAAGGATAATGTTGGGCTTAAATTCTTTGAATACCCGAAGGGCCTCCTCCCCGTCATGGACTATTAAGGTTTCATAACATTCTTTTATCAAATAGAGCGAAATCAGCTCCGCAATATTGGCATCATCGTCAACGATAAGCACCCGTTGTTTTTCTGCCATTGAATTACCTCCTACTACTTAAAAATAACAATGGTAACGCCAGTATCCCCCTCGCCGAATTCTCCAAGGCGGAATTCTTTTACATATTTCAGCTTTTTCAGCTTTTTATGGACAGCGGCCCTTAAAGCTCCGGTTCCCCGGCCGTGAACTACCCTGACCTGAGGCAGATGAGCCAGGTATGCGTCATCTAAGTATTTGTCAAGCATTGGCACGGCCTCGTCGGTGGTCATGCCGATAAGATTAATCTCCGGCGACACGGCAAAGGATTTGGACATTTTGATCTTGCCGCTTCCGGTTTTTTGGGATGTCTTTGAAGACTCTGCAGAGGCGTCAGCGGAGTCCGGCAGCAGCTCCAGATCTTTTATGTTGACCTGAGAGCGAAGTATACCCATCTGGACATACAGATCCCCCTTGGAATTCGGCAATGTGCTGACAGTGCCGTTTAAATTCAGAGACAGTACCCGCACGCTGTCTCCGATACGAAGGGATTTGGCGGAAATGGTCTTTTTGGGGCCTTTGGTTTTAACGGCCAGCTTCTTGTCCACCTGGTTCATCTTTTCCCGCAGCTTAGTACGCTCCGCCTCCAGTTCCTTGGCGGCTCCGGAAGCGGACGCCAGACGATTGATGTTTTTAATGGTCTGGTCAGCAGTTTCTTTGGCTTCGCTTAAGATCCGCTGGGCCTCCTCATTTGCCTGCCGCAGAAGCTTGTCTTTTTTCTGATCCAGCCGTTCTTCCTTTTGGGCAAGGCGGGCCCGGAGCTTGGCGGCCTCCTCTTTATAGAGACGGACCTCTTCCTGCTCTTTTTCAATGGTAAGTCTGCTCTCTTCCAGATGAGCCAGCAGATCTTCAAACGTTTCATCATTAGATTCCAGATGGTTTTTGGCATCTTCAATAATAAAATCAGGCAGTCCCAGCTTTTTGGAGATGGCAAACGCATTGCTTTTGCCAGGGATGCCGATGAGAAGCCGGTAAGTGGGCTGAAGATTTTCCACGCTGAATTCGCAGCAGGCGTTTTCTACGCCGGGGGTGGTGAGAGCGTAGACCTTCAGCTCGCTGTAATGGGTGGTGGCCATGGTGCGGCATTTCATGTTGTGGAGAAAGCCTAACACGGCTATGGCCAGGGCGGCGCCCTCCGTAGGGTCCGTGCCTGCGCCCAACTCGTCAAACAGGCACAGGGAGTGGCTGTCCGCCTGATCTAAAATGGACACGATATTAGTCATGTGAGCGGAAAAGGTACTTAAGCTCTGCTCAATGCTCTGCTCATCTCCGATATCTGCAAAGACCTGGTCAAATACTGCCAGTTCCGAGCCGTCGAAAGCCGGGATGTGAAGGCCTGCCTGCCCCATAAGGGTGAACAGCCCCACGGTCTTTAGAGAAACGGTTTTGCCGCCGGTATTTGGTCCGGTTACAACCAGAAGGTCGAAATCTTTTCCAAGATGAATGTTAATAGGAACGACTTTGGCCGAATCCAGCAGAGGATGACGGCCGTCTTTAATATTTAAGTAACCGTTGGTGTTGAAGACAGGCTCGCTGCATTTGTAATGTCTGGACAGGCCGGCTCTGGCAAAAATAAAGTCCAGCTTTGCCAAGAGTTCCTGGTTCAGACGGATCTCTTCTACATGGGGAGCTGTCTGATTGCTTAAATCCGCCAGAACCGCTTCTATTTCTTTTTTCTCCTGAATTTCCAGTTCCCGAAGCTGATTGTTCAGCTGGATAATGGCCATAGGCTCAATAAATAGGGTGGAGCCTGTGGCTGACTGATCATGGACCATGCCGGAAACCTGGCTTTTATGTTCTGCTTTTACAGGAAGGCAGTAACGGCCGTCCCGCATGGTGATGACGGCGTCCTGGAGATAGGAGCGGTTTGAGTTGAGAAGGGAATTTAACTGGGTATGGACCCGATCGTTGATGACCTTCATGGATCGGCGCACATGGCGCAGCCCCGGGCTTGCATCGTCGCTTATTTCTTCTTCTGACAAAATGCACCGCTTGATTTCCGTATTTAAAGGGGTCAATGGCTCCAGCATCCGAAACATTTCCTCCAGAGAATCATCAGGAAGTTCCGACTCCTCGTGCCTTCCATACGCCTTTGCCCTGGCGGCGATGGTTAGCATGGAACTGATGGATAAAAGCTCCGCAATATTTAAGGAACTGCCGATCTCCAAACGCTTTAAAGAGTCTCCTGCATCTTTTAAGCCGGAAAAGGAAAGGCTGCCTTTCTGACGTACCCGCGTCAGGGCATCCGTGGTTTCGGCCTGCGCAGTGCGGATCTGGCTGATGTCCGCAGAGGGGAGAAGATTTCTGCAAAGCTGTTTTCCCAGAGGGGAAGATGCATATTCTTCCAGTTGGGAAATAATTTTGTCATATTCTAAGGTTTTTAATGATTTTGTATTCATTGATGATTAGACCTCGTTTAAAATCTGTCTGAATGTGCTGCCTGACACATAGTACACCTTTTATTATATCATAAAAATGGAGAATACAGTGTTTTTTATTTATAAAATTTGAGATAAGTAAAGATCTGCAGCTGTGTAAAGGAAATTTTTTTCAAAAAAATAAGATATATTTGACATTAAATTAACAGGGTGATAGACTAAGATTACAGTTTTAACAAAAAACTGACCATTTCTAGGAGGAAAAGTTATGAGAAAATCAGGAAAGAAACTGGTATCGGCAGCTATGGCAGCAGTTATGGCTCTTTCTCTGGCGGCATGCGGCGGACAGAGCGCCAATGCCACTACTGCGGCGGAAACCACAGAGGAGACTACCCAGGAAGAGACTACGGCAGAAGAAACCACGGCAGAGGAGACTACTGAGGCGGAGCCGGAGAAGACGGACAGCGACGCCCGGCAGGCGGATATTGTAGTGATCGGTGCAGGCGGAGCCGGCATGACGGCGGCTATTCAGGCGGTGCAGGATGGCGCTACAGACGTGGTGATTTTGGAGAAGATGCCTGCTACGGGAGGCAATACTACCCGTTCCACCGGCGGCCTTAATGCGGCAGGGACTTCCTATCAGGAGGCGGACGGAATCGAGGATTCTGTTGAACTGTTTGTGGAAGACACGATGAAGGGCGGCAAAGAATTAAATGACAAACAGCTGGTAACCGTAATGGCGGAGAATTCTGTAGACGCGGTAGACTGGGTCAATGAAATCGGCGGAGACTTAAGTGTTGTAGGCATGTTCGGCGGTGCAAGTGTGAAGCGTATTCACAGGCCTTCTGATACATCTGCAGTAGGTCCTATGCTTGTGAAGGCTCTTAATGCCAAGGTGGAAGAACTGGGGATACCGGTGCTTCTGGAGACGACAGCGGAAAAGATTCTGGTAGATGACAGCGGCAAGGTGTGCGGCGTAACGGGAACGGATAAAGACGGCGAGACGTTTTCCATAGACTGTACTGCCGTGGTTTTGGCAACCGGCGGTTTTGGGGCAAACTCTGACATGGTGGTGGAGTACAAGCCTGACCTGGCAGGATTCTGCACTACGAACCATGCCGGCGCAACCGGCGACGGCATTACTATGGCAAAAGAGCTGGGAGCGGCTTTTGTCGATATGGAGCAGATTCAGACTCACCCGACAGTTAATCCGGATACTCAGACCATGTATACGGAAGGCGTCCGCGGCAATGGGGCTATTCTGGTAAATAAAGAAGGCAAACGTTTCTGCAATGAGCTGGAAACCAGGGATGTGGTATCAGCGGCGATTCTGGAGCAGACGGACGGACAGTGCTATCTTGTTTTTGATGAGGCGGTAAGAGAGAGCCTGGCAGCAATCGAATCTTATATTAAAGCAGGGATTGTTACAGAGGCGGATACTCCTGAGGCCCTGGGAGAGGCTCTTAATATAGACGGGGCGGCTTTGGCGGAGACTTTAAAGACTTACGCAGGATATAAGGCAGCAGGCAAAGATGAGGAGTTTGGCAGAGAGAGCATGGAGCTTCCTCTTGACAAGCCCAAATATTATGCGGCTTTGTGTGCGCCGGCGATCCACCATACCATGGGCGGCGTGAAGATTAATACATCCACAGAAGTTCTTAAAGAGGACGGAAGCGCAATTCCCGGATTATTTGCGGCAGGCGAAGTTACCGGAGGCGTACATGGGGCTAACCGCCTGGGCGGCAACGCAGTTACGGATATTGTCGTATTCGGACGTATTGCAGGAAGCGCTGCAGAAGATTATGTTGTGGCTAACGGCGGACATACCGAGGCGGAGATCGTTGCTGACAACGGCGGCGGAGATGCGGCTCCAAGCGCACAGGGCAACTTTAAGGATGGCGTATACGAGGGAACCGGAAAAGGCAATAATGGTGACATTACCGTGGAGGTAACCGTAGAAGGCGGCAATATGGTTTCTATTGTCCTGAAAGAGCATGGGGAGACGGAAGGCATCTATGAGGCTGCAGAGAAAGGCGTGACAGCAGATATGATTGCCAGGCAGACCGCAGATGTGGATACCGTATCCGGAGCTACCAACACCAGCAAGGGCATTATAGAGGCAGTTACGGCGGCTTTGGAAAGCGCAAAATAAAAGGCTGAAACAGCAGGCTTTTTAGACAGCAGAACGAGGAAAAGACAGGCATATAGTTTTGAAAAGCGGAGAGCGGTACGAACTCCTGGAAAAGGAGGCGCAGGTTCTCCGCTTTTACATTTTTATTTCGATTTCCATCAAAGGTATGCAATATAATAAAAATCAGTTATAAAAATATGTCGAAAAAATGTCAAAGTGATTGCCATTCCTTTGCTGGCGTGATAAAATTCTTTCAGAGTGCTTTAGCGGCGCATAGGTCTTATGGCAGGAGGGCATAGCAGTGATTAAGATGGTGGTCAGTGACATGGATGGAACTCTTTTATCCAGAGGGGGAACGATATCTCCAGGCAACTTAAAGGCGATCCGCGATCTTGAGCAGAAGGGAATTGAATTTGTCATTGCATCAGGGCGGGATTATGGAGGGGTGCATTTTATCCTGGATGAATACCATCTGAGATGCGAAGCTATTTTGGGAAACGGCTCTCAGTATGTAGACAGGGACGGAAACGTTCTTTTAAGCTGCTATATGAATAAATCGGTGGTTAAGGATGTGGTAACCGTATTTAAAAGCCGTGGCATTCCCTATATGATTTTTACTACAGATGGATTTTATACAGGATACGAGCCTTCCTTTGTGAGGGACAGATTTGTCAGCAGAAGCCGAAATAGATTCGGCGGGACAGGGGCGGAGTATGAGAAGGGCGGCAGGCTTGCCCATATGCCCTGCAACCATCTTCAGAAGATCGAGGATTTTGATGAATTTCTAAGGAGAGATTTAGAGATTATAAAAGTGGAAGCTTTTTCCATGGCCGGGTATGAAATTGAGGATGCCAGGAAAGGCTTAGAGAAGATTCCGGGTATATCATTCCTGTCTTCTTTTGATGACAATGTGGAGGTTACGGATAAAGGAGCTCAGAAGGGGTACATTTTAGAAAAGATTATTGGCATGCGGGGACTTTCCAAAGAGGAGATTATGGTAGCAGGGGACGGGATGAATGATCTTTCCATGTTTGAATGCTTCCCTAATTCCTATGCACCGTCAAATGCATGTGACAGAATTAAAGAACTGGCAGGGACTATTGTGTGCAGCAATGAGGAGGATGGATTTGCTCAGGCAGTCAGGGAAATATGGAATGACTGACAGGCCGCTTACAAACCGGCTGCCGGTTTGTATGGCCGTATGTACCGTCTGAACAGCGGAACGGGATATTTTGGCATGGTTTGATTGTAGGAAAGACAGGCTGGAGAGAGGAGGGAGCATATGCCGGAGCCGAACAGTCCAGAGAAAGAATCCAGGGAGAAGCGTCCTTTTATACGGGAAAAGATCGCAAGGCCGCCAATGACCCGAAAGCAGGCGGCAGGCAGATTCTTTGCCTGGCTGTTTCTTGCGGTATTGGGCGGTGGTGCAGCGGGAGCCAGCTATGCGGTGGTGACTCCTCTTGCCAGACAGTATCTGGTGGAACAGTCTACAGAGGAAAGCGTTGTAGTTACCATTCCCAAAGATGATCCTTCGGATGCTCAGACAGGGGAGACTCAGTCTGCGGCAGACGTTTCGCTGGAAGATCTGACAGAACCCGAAAGCGGAGGGGAGACGGAGTCTGAAGAACCGCCGGAATCACTGACAGAGGAAGAAAGCGATACGGAAACGGAAGCGCTGGAAGATGTAATACAGGCTGTCTTGGAGGATTACACTTACTCCCCCCGTGACGTTAACGGGCTGTATGGAGCTCTGCGGGATGTGGTGCAGGCGGCGGATAAAGGAATTGTGGAGGTTCATTCCGTAAGGCAGGAGGTGGACTGGTTTGACAACCCTGTGGAGACGGCAGGCCTGTATGCGGGGGTGGTCACTGCATCCACAGGCCAGGAATTCCTGATCCTTACGCCGGAAGGCGCGGTAGAGCAGGCTGACTCCATCAAAGTGACTTTTGCGGACGGAAGCGAAGCTGACGGAATTATTAAACAGAAGGACAGCATATCTGGCATGGCCATTGTCAGCGTGGCGGTGGAGCAGCTGGACGAAGGCACGGTTCTGGAGACTACTCCCCTGAAACTGGGTAATTCTTACAGCATGAGGCAGGGGGATCTGGTGGCGGCAGTGGGGGCTCCGGCCGGGGCGGTCCATTCCAGCGCTTACGGGAATATTTCCTATGTGGCAAAAAGCGTACAGGTTGCAGACGGGGTTACCAGACTTTTTTATACGGATATTAAAAGCAACGCCGGAGCAGGCACCTTTTTGATCAATACCAGCGGTGAGGTGATCGGATGGGTTACCGGGGCCTATGACGAGGAGAGTACATCTGACCTGACCATTGCAATGGCTATTTCTGATTATAAGTCCATATTGGAAAAGATGTCCAATGGACAGCCTATTCCTTATTTAGGCATCAGAGGGCAGGAAGTCAGCGGAGCCAAGGTGCTGGAGGGAGTTCCCATGGGCATCTACGTGTCGGAATGTATTCTGGAGGGACCGGCCTACAATGCCGGCATTCAGAACGGGGATATTATTGTCAGCGTAGACGGCGAGGCTGTTTCTACCATGAAAGATTATCAGAACCGGATGGAAGCCTTGACCAGCGATACGATTGTGACAGTGATGGTTCAGCGTCGGGGAATTGATGAATATAAAGAATTAGAATACCAGGTGACTGTAGGAGCCAGGTAATGTTACTAGTACTGCATTGTGAGCCGTCACTGGCAAACGGAAGCAGGAATGGAGGGCAAGGAAATGAAATATATTGACACATTGCGGGAGGGGATGCGGATATCGGAGGTGTATCTGTGCAAAAGCAAGCAGATTTCTCTGACAAAGTCTGGAAAGGAGTACGGCAATCTTATACTCCAGGATAAGACAGGGACGATTGATTCTAAAATATGGGATTTAAATTCGCCAGGCGTAAGTTATTTTGAGGTAATGAATTATGTCCATGTGGATGCGGATGTAACGGTATTCCAGGGGGCTAACCAGCTGAACGTGAAACGAATCCGGCGTGCGGATGAGGGGGAATATTCGCCAGCAGACTATCTCCCCATGTCTTCGAAGAATATCGGACAGATGTACGAGGAGCTGGTTGGGTATGTAAAGTCCATTAAAAATCCTTATCTGAACAAGCTGGCTTCTGCTTTTTTTATAGAAGATCAAAAGTTTATTAAGGAATTTCGGGTTCACAGCGCAGCGAAAAGCGTCCATCATGGATTTGTGGGAGGCCTTTTGGAGCATACTCTTGGCGTGGTGAAAATGTGCGATTACTTTGCTGGGTTTTATGCAGGCATTAACCGGGATTTGCTTGTGGCTGCGGCCATGTTCCATGATATTGGAAAAATGAAGGAGCTGTCTGTATTTCCGGAAAACGACTATACAGATGACGGGCAGCTTTTGGGGCATATTGTCATAGGAACGGAGATGCTGACGGAGAAAATAAATGGCATAGAGGGGTTCCCCAAAAAGATGGAGTCGGAATTAAAACACTGCATTTTGTCTCATCATGGGGAGCTGGAGTACGGTTCTCCCAAGAAGCCGGCGCTTTTGGAGGCTTTGGCGCTGAATTTTGCGGATAATACGGATGCCAAGATGGAAACCATGATAGAGGCGCTGCGGGCAGGCGGAGATAATCCGGGATGGCTGGGGTATAATAAGCTGTTTGAAACTAACATACGGAAAACATCAGAGTGCTGACAAACAGAACAGTACCGGAAAAGGAAGTACATTTGGCACAGCCATGAAGGATTTGAGAGGACTGGACGGCAGGAGATGTCTTGGAGGAGATGCTGAATAGAGAAATGGAGTCTTGGAAAAAGAGATGAAAGCGCATCTGTTTTTCCAAGACTCCATTTGCTGTATTGATCTATATGTAAAAGCAGGAGGGCTGCTTGAGTTGTTTGTCGAGGCTGACGACGGTTGCGCGCTGGTTGCCGCCTGCCTCATTTTATAAGGGTTCCGGCCTGTGCGGCAGTTAATGATGCCGTTTTCCGGGCCGTTCATATCTTTTCGATATCATGGTTATATAATAGCAGAGAATTGTGAATAGAGTTTGTTGAATTCATAAAAGATGTGTAAAATTCTGGAAAAATTTCTTAACAAACAGGGAGGGAAATTCTTTAGCAGAATAGAACCGGGAGGGCTTGGACCGAAAGCACTTTAGGAAGATGGAACAGAGCAAAGGAGCAGATGTACATGGATATTAAAAAAAATGATGTTTTTGTAACCACAATAGAGGATATAAGCGATGAAGGCTCAGGCATTGGCAAGACAGACGGATATACCTGGTTTATTAAGGACGCAGTAATTGGAGACGTAGTAGAGGCGGCGGCCATGAAAATGAAACGGTCCTATGGCTACGCCAGGCTGATAAAGGTGGTGAAGCCTTCTGAGGCCAGAGTGGAGCCGCCGTGTCCGGTGGCAAGACAGTGCGGGGGATGCCAGCTTCAGGCTATGAGCTATGAAGAGCAGCTGAGATTTAAAGAGAATAAAGTCTTTAACAATCTGGTAAGGATTGGCAATATAGATAATCTGAGGCGGGTGAAAGAGGAAGAGACATCAAAGGGGGCAGAGGCGCCAGACAGAATAAAGTTTGGCGGGGACATTGAAGAAGGCGGACAGAGGAAGGGATCGCTTGACAAGGGCAGGGAATTTGCTGAATTCCTGCCGATTGTGGGGATGGAAAGCCCCTGGAGATATCGCAATAAGGCTCAGTTTCCTTTTGGGACGGATAAGGACGGAATGATTGTGACTGGTTTTTTCGCCGGGAGAACCCATACGATTATTCCTCATGAGGACTGTCTTTTAGGAGCGGAGGAGAATCAGGAGATCTTGAAAATCATAAAAGCTTTCATGATTCAGTACCGTATTAAAGCCTATGAGGAACAGCAGCATCAGGGCCTGGTTCGCCATGTGCTGATTCGGAAAGGCTTTCATACAGGAGAGATTATGGTATGCCTTATCATTAACGGAAGGAATATGCCCCAGGCAGAGGAACTGGTTCGAAGGCTGAAAGCGGTTAAGGGCATGACCAGCGTTTCTTACAGCGTAAATATGGAAAAAACCAATGTGATCATGGGAAAGGAGATTATTCCTATCTATGGCCCGGGATATATTACGGACTATATCGGAAACGTAAAGTATCGGATTTCTCCTCTGTCCTTTTATCAGGTGAATCCTGTGCAGACAGAAAAACTGTATGGAATGGCGCTGGAATTTGCAGGGCTTACCGGTGACGAGATGGTATGGGATTTGTACTGCGGCATTGGAACAATTTCACTTTTTTTGGCACAGAAGGCCAAGAAGGTGTACGGAGTTGAGATAGTTCCTCAGGCCATTGACGATGCACGTGAAAATGCCAAGTTAAATGGTTTGGGGAATACAGAATTCTTTGTGGGCAAGGCGGAGGAGGTACTGCCGGAGTGGTACGAAAGGAACGGGTTAAAGGCGGATGTGATCGTAGTGGACCCGCCCAGAAAAGGATGCGATGAAAAGTGCCTGGAAACTATTGTGAAGATGGCTCCGGAGAGGGTGGTGTATGTCAGCTGCGACTCGGCTACATTGGCCAGGGACTTGAAGTATCTGTGCGGCGGGGGATATCAGGTTAGGAAGGTGCGGTGCTGTGATTTGTTCGGGTGGTCGGTGCATGTGGAGAC
>CAMUJH010000014.1 GCA_947089145.1 uncultured Hungatella sp.
CTATGACCCTCTGCTTGTAAGGCAGATGCTCTCCCAGCTGAGCTAAGACCCCCTATACCTTGCCGCATTTGCGACTGCTTCATTAGTATAATTGATATTGTGTCAATTGTCAACATTTTTTTGACATTTTTTTGAAGTATTTTTTTTGACTATTTTTCCGGTATTTTTTCGGTATAATTTCATTTTTGTTTAAAGTATGGTATACTGTAGGATAATGAAAGAGAGGAGTCTGTCATGTATTATTTTATTGTAAACCCAAATGCCAGTGGCGGCCGAAGCAATAAGATATGGAAGCGGGTGGAACGGCAACTGAATCATCTGGAAATCCCATACGAAGCCTATGTGACAGAGAAGCCTCTGGATGCTATGGCTTATGCCGCTGAGATTACCGAAGGCTGCCGGGAACCTCGGGTTATCGTTGCCGTAGGCGGCGACGGAACCATGAATGAGGTGCTGGACGGGGTGGCGTTCTGCGGGCCGGTAACTTTGGGGTATATACCTGCAGGGGCCGGCAACGATCTGGCGAAGAGCCTGAAACTGCCTGCATGGCCGTCCAGATGCTTAAGGAAAATCCTGAATCCCAAATACTATAAGCTTTTGGATTACGGGGTCCTTTCCTATGGGGAGAAAATGGAGCACAGAAGGTTTATGGTCAGTGCTGGAATAGGAATGGACGGGGCAGTGTGTCATGGGCTGGCATGCTGGAAGATGAAACAGCCATTGAATAAGCTGCATGCGGGAAAGCTAAGTTACTGGGTAATGGGGATTCGGCAGCTGTTTACCTGTTACCCTGTGAAAGGGTACCTTTTGCTGGACGGGAGCCAGAAGGTGGAATTGAACCACATTTATTTTATATCTGCCCACATCCACGCATATGAGGGCGGCGGGTTTAAATTCGCTCCGGCGGCTGACCCTTGTGACGGAAAGCTGACCCTGTGCGTGGTTCATCACAGCGGAAAGATAAAGCTAATTCCGTTTCTTATCAGATCGCTTTTGGGGCATTACAAAAAATATCGGGGAATCAGAAGCTATCAATGCAGGGAGGTAGAGATTCATACGGAGAGACCTATGCCGGTTCATGTGGATGGGGAAAGCTGTATGAACCAGAAAGATATCCATTTACGATGTATTCAGGGAAAGGTCAGGATGATTGTATAGATATGGGATGAAGGATATAGATGAGATTTCCATAGGATAAAGCTGAAAAAGGCAAAATCTGACAGACTGACAATGCAAAGAGACGGAGGTTATATAAATATGAGAGCAGGCCTGGGATATGATGTACACCGCCTTACAGAAGGCAGGAAATTGATTTTAGGCGGGGTGGAGATTCCATATGAAAAGGGGCTTTTAGGACACTCGGATGCGGATGTGCTGGTTCATGCGGTGATGGATGCCCTTTTGGGGGCGGCGGCGCTGGGGGATATCGGGCAGCATTTTCCTGATACAGACCCCAGATATGAAGGAATTTCCAGCATAGAGCTTTTAAAGCATGTGGGGGCGCTTTTGGAGGCAGAAGGGTATGTTATTGAAAACATTGACGCCACGATTATTGCCCAAAGGCCCAAACTGGCGGCTTACCGCCCCCAAATGGCAGAAAACATTGAGCAGGCCCTTAAGCTTGAAAAAGGCCGGGTAAGCGTGAAAGCCACTACAGAGGAAGGGTTGGGCTTTACCGGAACAGGGGAAGGAATTTCTTCTCAGGCCATTACATTATTGACATCCGCAGCAGATTACTGCTATGATGACAGAATGGGAATAAATGGGTGCAGCGGCTGCCAAGGATGCAGGCAGAGAAACATGGCGCCGGAATCAGTTAAGGAGGAAGAGTGAAAACTTATGAAAATATTTAATACATTAAGCGGCAGAAAGGAAGAGTTTGTTCCCTTGGAGCCTGGAAAAGTGAAGATGTATGTCTGCGGCCCTACGGTGTACAATTTTATTCATATTGGCAATGCGCGGCCTATGATCGTATTTGATACGGTCCGACGTTATCTGGAATATAAAGGATATGAGGTAAATTTTGTTTCAAATTTTACGGATGTGGATGACAAGATCATTAAGAAAGCCGTGGAAGAAGATGTGGATTCCGCTGTTATTTCCGAGCGGTATATTAAAGAGTGCAAGGCAGACATGGCAGCCATGAACGTAAGGCCTGCTACGGTTCATCCCAAGGCTACGGAAGAGATCGATGGAATGCAGGATCTGATTCAGACGCTGATTGATAAGGGCCATGCATATGTGGCGGAGGACAAAACCGTATATTTCAGGACTTCCTCTTTTAAGGAATACGGCAAGCTGTCTCACAAGAATCTGGACGACCTGCAGTCAGGGTTTAGGGAATTGAAAGTAACCGGGGAGGACAAAAAGGAGGAACCGTCGGATTTCGTGCTGTGGAAACCGAAAAAAGAAGGGGAGCCTTACTGGGAGTCACCCTGGTGCGAGGGACGTCCCGGATGGCATATTGAGTGTTCTGCCATGTCCAGGAAATATCTTGGGGAGCAGATTGATATTCACGGCGGCGGTGAGGATCTGATCTTTCCCCATCACGAAAATGAGATCGCCCAAAGTGAGGCTGCCAGCGGAAAAGAGTTTGCCAAATACTGGATGCACAACGGGTTTCTGAATATTGACAATAAAAAGATGTCAAAATCTTTGGGGAATTTTTTTACGGTCCGGGAGATCTCTGAGAAGTTCGATCTGCAGGTGCTCCGCTTCTTTATGCTCAGTGCCCATTACCGCAGCCCCCTGAATTTCAGCGGGGAGCTTATGGAGGCGTCGAAAAACGGCCTGGAGCGGATTTATAACGGCCTGGATAGGCTCAGAGAACTGGAAGCCAAGGTTAAGGAAGAAAAACTTTTGGACAGTGAAAAAATATCGTACCAGGAGTCTTTGGACTTAACTGCCAAATTTGAGGCGGCCATGGAAGATGATTTTAATACGGCGGACGCAGTGTCAGCGATATTTGAGTTGGTGAAGCTGGGCAATTCTACGGCAGGCTCTGACAGCAGCAGAGAGTACGTGGCCGCTTTGAGAAAGACTCTGGAAACTCTCTGCGATGTTCTGGGAATTGTGACAAAGCGGAACAAGGAGGTTCTGGATCAGGAAGTGGAGGCCATGATTGCTGCCAGAGGGCAGGCCAGGAAAGAGAAGAATTTTGCTCTTGCGGACGAGATACGCCAAAAGCTTCTGGATATGGGCATTGTGCTGGAGGATACGAGAGAAGGCGTTAAATGGAAGAGGGCATAAGGACGCCTATGGGGTTTACAGAGGCGTATCAGGAGAAGATGGGGATCGGGAAGGCTGATCCGGCCATGTATTCCCCTCTGGCCCTGGCCTATTTGGGCGACGGGGTTTATGAGGTGATAATCCGCGCCAGGGTGTTGAGCCAGGGCAATATGCAGGTAAATAAGATGCATAAGAAAAGCACTTCCCTGGTAAAAGCCCAGACTCAGGCCAGGCTGATACGGCTGCTGGAGCCGGAGCTTACGGATGAAGAGAGGGCGGTATTTAAGCGGGGAAGAAACGCCAAGTCTGCGACTGCGGCAAAGAATGCCACGATCACCGATTACCGCGCAGCCACCGGGTTTGAGGCGCTGGTGGGGTATCTGTACCTGTCGGAACGTTTTGAACGGCTGTCGCAGCTTATCAGCCGGGGATTAGAAGAGATAGGAGAAGCTTAAATAGCATGAACGAGGAAAATCTACTGATAGAGGGAAGGAACGCAGTTCTTGAGGCATTCCGATCCGGAAAAACCATTGATAAGCTGTATGTATTGGACGGATGCAAAGACGGGCCGGTACAGACCATTATCAGAGAAGCCAGGAAACAGGATACCATTATCACCTTTGTTTCCAGAGAGAGGCTGGATCAGCTGTCCGGGACCAGGAACCACCAGGGCGTTATTGCCCAGGGAGCCGCATATGGATATGTGCAGGTGGAGGACATTCTGGAGAAGGCCAGACAGAAGGGGGAGCCGCCTTTTGTGATCCTGCTGGACGGCATTGAGGACCCCCATAACCTGGGAGCGATTATCAGGACGGCTAATCTGGCCGGGGCGCATGGGGTTATCATCCCTAAGAGAAGGGCTGTGGGGCTGACGGCCACGGTGGCCAAGACATCCGCCGGGGCGCTGAACTATACAGGCGTGGCCAAGGTTACAAATCTGTCGTCTGCCATTGAGAAGCTGAAAAAAGAGGGACTTTGGTTCGTGTGCGCAGATATGGGCGGAGAGCTGATGTACCGGCTGGATTTAAAGGGGCCTATTGGGCTGGTAGTTGGAAATGAAGGAGACGGTGTCAGCAAGCTGGTAAGAGAGAAGTGCGATCTGGCGGCGTCGATTCCCATGAAAGGGGAGATCGATTCCCTGAATGCCTCTGTGGCAGCGGGAATTTTGGCATATGAGATTGTGAGACAGAGGCTGCTGTAGGGCAGTCTCTGCTTTTGGGCGGGGATGTTTGGGGGGAGAGCAGAAAAAATAAAAAGCCCAAGTTTCCTATAAAGAAACTTGGGCTTGTAATCAGCAGGGGAAGAGGGGCTCGAACCCCCATCTACGGTTTTGGAGACCGCTGCTCTACCATTGAACTATTCCCCTGTATGGGTTTCTGTAATGCTTAAAATGTTTGTTGAACGCAAGAAATAATATATCATAGAAGCAAAAGTATGTCAACTTCTTTTTTTACTTTTTTAGCGAATTTTGAAAAATGTGTTACTGTTCAGGAAGAGACAGAGAGGAGTATGGATGACGTTATGATACAAAAGGCGGAGCTTAGGAAACAGATGCTTAAAAGACGGGACGGATTGGGGAAAGATTACTGCATGGATTCGGACAGAAGGATTCTGGAGCGGGTTTTGGAGATGAAGGAATACAGACAGGCACACGTGATTTTTACTTATGTGAGCATAGAAGGAGAGGTGGATACCAGAGGGCTGATTCTGCAGGCTTTGAACCACGGAAAACAGGTGGCGGTTCCAAGGTGCGGCAAAAGTGGGATCATGAAAGCGTACGGCATCGAAAATATGGGGGAGCTTGAGCCGGGAATCCATGGCATTTTAGAGCCGGTGAAATGGTGTCAGGAGGTACAGGCAGAAGATATGGGGCTGGTGCTGGTTCCATGTGTCTGCTGCAGCGAAGCGGGGGTGAGGCTTGGGTACGGAGGCGGCTATTATGACCGGTATCTGCCAAGGACTTTGGCTCCCGCAGCGGCGCTGTGCAGGGAGGAGATGATGGCGCAACGTGTCCCAGGGGAAGAACATGACTGGGTTATGGACTTTGTGGTTACAGAGAAGCGGGTCATCAACGTTCAAAAAAATCGGGCGGCATCTCCCGGCGGCCAAAGACCGGTCGGATGATTACGGCTGGGAGACGGCGAGAAAACCGCAGCAGGCGGACTTTTGAAAGCGGAAGCCGGACAGGAAAGGAATTTTTACCAAAATTAAAGAATTCCAGCAGCGTTCTTCAGGGAAAACAGGCGAGGCAAAACGGGAAGTGCCGGAAAGCAACGAAACAATTAAGTGTTTCTTTGCATAAAATGTTTAGAAGATAAAAATTAGAAAGTACTTTTTTGCACAAGAAATTCCATAAATCCGGTAATTAGGTAAAATTTGACAATATGCAGGAAAAATGCTATAACGTGGATAACAGCAAAATCGTTTGCTGCACGTCATAGCCATAAGGAGATGAAGTTTATGAAACAGAAAAGAATATTTTTACCGACTATCGAAGATGCAAAGAAATTTGTAGCGGCGGCTTCCCAGTGTGATTTTGAGATTGATATTTTTTATAATCGCATTATTATTGATGCCAAATCCATTCTGGGGGTGTTGAGCCTGGATTTGACCCGTGTTCTGACTGTGGAGTATGACGGGGAGAATAAAGAATTTGAGGCATTTTTGGAGAAGAAGTCTGCAAGCAGGCGCACTGCCGCTTAAAAGCGTCTTTTATGAGGAAAGGAAAATGGGGACCGGGACACGGGATGTGTTCCGGTCTTTTTAATGGTGCGCCAACATGCGGAATGGAATTTGGTATTGCGGTGGATATTTCGTATTGCAGACTGCATTTAACAGCAAGAGACTCCGTGAACTTGGATATCCAACATTCACAGAGTTTTATCTGAAAGTATGCGAAAACTAAGGAACCGCCGTATACGGAACCGTATGTACAGTGGTGGGAGGTCGGTAGATAAAATAATTATCTGCCTCCTACCCGATCTTGATGCTATGGGGATAAATATTTTAGAAAACAGTCATCATACTGGCTGTCCGGCAGCAGGATGGCGTTCATGCCTCTGAAAAACGGTTCGGCAAAATTAAGGCTGCCGTTTTGGATACACCAGTTAGTTTCAAAGCCCATAAAAGAGTAAGCTATCATCTGATAAATTAATTCGGGGGAATTCATGTTATGGATTTCCCCTTTTTCCTGAGCTTTTTTTATGATAATAATGCACAAGGCGGTAAGGGATTCTCGCATGTCAAAGCTGTGCCGGTTCTGATTCAGATTGGAGATTAAAAGCTGGCTGAACAGATCCCATCCCATAGCCAGAGTATCGGCAATAAGGGAGGAAAATACCACATAGAGCTGTTCTATGTGGGACTCAGCCTGGATAAAGAGGCAGGTGTCATGAAGGATGTTGTTAATGGTGTGGTCATAGATGTCCAGGATTAGGTCTTCCTTGGAGTTTACATAGTTATAAAATGTAGGCTTTGTAATGTGGCAGGACTGACAGATATCGTTAATGGTCACATTGTTATAACCATGCTTTTTAAATAATTCTATGGCAGTGGCCGTGATGACGGCTTTGTCGATTTTAGGCATAGTGTTACCTTTCTGGGAGGAAAATAAATTTGAGACATGCGAAAGCAGGTGCTGCCGGGAAAGTGCGGTTAGTATCTGAACTGCTGTATTTTAAGCACGCCTTTCATCCTATTTTAGAACAATTTGATGAAAAAATCAATGCGGATTCCATTGACAGTTGGATGTTTTTATGATAAAATTTTAACCAGGGTAAAGAAGAATATTACCAGAGTAAAGGATAGGGAACTATGGCAAAAACATTATTTGACAAAACCAGCATTGGAACCATGAAGCTGAAAAACAGGATCTTCATGTCGCCAATGGGGACAACCGGGGAAGCAGATGGGGCTTACTGCAATGAGGGGATTGACTATTTTGAGGAAAGGGCAAAAGGCGGTGTCGGACTTATTATTACCGGGGCCAATGTTGTATCCACAAAATATGAGCCCAGGCCATGCACAGAGCTGTCGGATTTCCATCATGTGGAAAGGCTGAATATGCTCATTGAGCGGTGCCATGCATATGGAACCAAGGTGTGCGTTCAGCTGTCTCCTGGTCTGGGAAGGCAGCAGTTTACAGATCCGTTTACCCCGCCTTACAGCGCCGGCAGCGTAGGGGCGTTCTGGTTTCCGGATTTAATATGCAAGCCTTTTGCGGTGGAGGATATTAAGTACCTGGTTCAGAGAGTGGGGTATTCGGCTTCCCTGGCAGTGGCAGCCGGGGCGGACAGCGTGGAACTGCATGCATACGGAGGATATCTGCTGGATCAGTTCCATTCGACTCAGTGGAATAACAGGACGGATGAATACGGCGGTTCTCTGGAGAACAGGATGCGGTTTACTTTGGAATGTATAGAGGCGATTAAGAAGAATGTGCCGGCAGGATTTCCGGTTCTTGTGAAGTTTACGCCTCACCAGAGGGTGGAAGGGTTCAGAACCATTGAGGAGGGCATGGAAATGGCCAGAATCCTGGAAGATGCCGGCGCAGACGCTCTGCATGTGGACACCGGATGCTATGAGGAATGGTTCCAGGCCATTACCACGGTTTATAGCGATAAAGGGCATAAGCTGGACGTCCAGGAGGCGATTAAGAAGATTGTCCATGTCCCGGTTTTAGGCGATGGCAATTTAAAGGACCCGGAGCTGGCGAAAAAGGTGATTGCGGACGGCGTGCTGGATTACATAGGATTGGGACATCAAATGCTGGCAGATCCTTACTGGGCGGCAAAGGTGAAGAAAGGCAATACGGAGGATATTGTCCCATGTGTTGGCTGCAATGAGTGCCTTCTGGCCGGTTTTTCCGGAAAGCATTACTACTGCGCCGTTAACCCTGCCTGCTATGCAGAGGCCCACTATCAGCTGCCGAAGGCGGACGGAAGCAAAAAGAAAGTCCTGGTTATCGGCGGAGGCCCTGCTGGAATGGAGGCCGCCATTACGGCCAGGAGACGGGGCTGGGAAGCAGATCTATATGAGAAGACTGACAGGCTGGGCGGAACGTTGTGGCCGGCAGGAGGCTGTGACTTTAAGAAGGATGTTGTGAAGCTGATTAAATATTTAGAGACTCAGTGTGTAAAAACAGGAGTACATGTATATTTGAACAGCGAAGTTACGGCGGATAATTTGAAAAAGGGTGATTATGACAGGGTGATTTTGGCTGCCGGCTCCACACCGGTGATGCCTCCCATTAAAGGGATTGAACATACAAAACTGGCTTCCGATTATCTGACCGGAAAGGTTCAGGCGGGAAAAAATGTGGTGATTATCGGCGGAGGGCTGGCAGGCACAGAGGCTGCATGCGACATTGCGCCTGAGGCTGACCAGGTGACCATCATAGAGATGCTGCCGGATATTCTGGCAGCTGCGGCTCACTGCCTGAATAATGACCAGCATTTGAGGAAAATGGTAAAGACCCGGGGGGTGAAGGTGGAGGCAAATGCCAAAGTGACAGAGATCACGGCGGATTCCGTGACGTTTGAACGGGATGGAAAGACGCAGACGATTTCCTGCGATACGGTTTTGAACGCTGCCGGATTCAGAGCAAATAATCAGCTGGAGGCAGTGCTGGATCAGATGTATGAAGATGTGGTAACAGTCGGCGATGCGGTTGCGCCGAGAAAGATACTGACAGCGGTTCATGAGGCGTACCATGCGGTGAGGACGATGTGACTTTAAGATACACATAAAAATCATAGGGATAAGATTTGCCGGACCGGCGCAGCTTTTCGCTGCGCCGGTTATTCTTATTTAGAAACGTTTTTTAATATGCGTGACTGAACAGGGGATATGGGAGCTTTCCATTTTAATGGGAATAGAGTATAATGGATACTTACAATGGGGCGGCAGACAGCCGGGAAAGAGGCAGGATATGGATTCGGAGGAAAACAGGAGCGGTAAAGGCTTAGTGGGGGACAGCATAGCTGCTCCTGAGATCATAAAGATTTCTGTCCGCAATTTGGTGGAGTTCGTTCTGCGCAGCGGGGATCTGGACAACCGGCAGACAGGGGCAGGACAGAAAAATGCCATGGAGGCAGGAAGCCGGGTTCACAGGAAGATACAAAAGTCTATGGGGCCAGGGTATGAGGCGGAGGTGGCTTTAAAGCATGTGATTGATGAAGGAGAATTCCGCATTGCCGTGGAAGGCCGGGCGGACGGCATCTATACAGGGCCAGCCGGAGTCATGATCGACGAGATCAAGGGCGTATATATGGATATCAGCCGGTTGGAAGAGCCCATTGCCGTCCATCTGGCGCAGGCCAGGTGCTACGGGTATATATATTGCTTTGACCATGGCCTGGACAGCGTTGCAATACAGATGACATACTGTAACCTGGAAACGGAGGAAATCCGCAGGTTACAGAAGGATTACTCATTTGATGAGCTGAAGGAATGGTTTGAGGGGCTGATTCATGAGTATGTAAAATGGGCCAGGTATCTGTATCAGCATGGCATTCGGCGTGATGCGTCTTTAAAAGAGCTGGAATTTCCCTATGCATACCGGGAAGGGCAGAAAGACCTGGCGGTATCGGTTTACCGCTCCGTAGTAAGGAGGCGGAATTTGTTTATTCAGGCGCCTACAGGGGTGGGAAAGACCCTGTCCACGGTTTACCCCGGGCTGAAGGCCATGGGGGAGGGACATATTGAGAAGATTTTTTATCTGACAGCTAAGACCATTACCCGCAGCGTGGCGGAGGAGTCTTTTGCCGTGCTGCGTCAGAGGGGGATGTACCTGCGCACCGTGACCATTACGGCCAAGGAAAAGGTGTGTTTCCTGGATTCGCCCCAGTGCAATCCGGACGCCTGCCCTTATGCCAAGGGACATTTTGACAGGGTAAATGATGCGGTGTATGATATCATTCACCGGGAATTCGGCATTACCAGGGAAACGGTGATTCAATACGCTTTGGAGTACCAGGTGTGTCCCTTCGAATTCTGCCTTGACATTACCAATTGGGTGGATGGCATTATCTGCGATTACAATTATGTGTTTGACCCCAATGCCAGACTAAGGAGGTATTTCTCTGACAACATGGGCGGAGAGTATCTGTTTTTAGTGGATGAAGCCCATAACCTGGTGTCAAGGGGAAGGGAAATGTACAGTGCGGCTCTTGTAAAGGAGGATGTGCTGCTTGCAAAGAAAGTGCTTAAAAACAGGTCGGACAAAGTGACCAGACTGCTGGAACGGTGCAATAAGCAGCTCCTTGACATGAAGCGGGAGTGTGAAAGCTATGTGATCCATGAAAGCATCAACCACCTGGTCACGACGCTGATGTCTTTGCTTGGGGAGATGGAAACATTTATGGAAGAACACCGGGAGTTTGAGGATCGGGACCTTGTTCTGGATTTTTACTTTCAGCTAAGAGACTTTCTTAATATTTTTGAGGGGATGGATGAGGCCTACCGGATTTACTCGGAGCTGCAGGGGGACGGGCGGTTTATGGTGAAGCTGTTTTGCATGAATCCGGCAGCCCATTTAAAGGAATGCATGGATAAAGGGCGGTCCACGGTGTTCTTTTCTGCCACCCTGCTTCCGGTGCTGTATTACAAGGAACTTTTAAGCGGGAACCCGGAAGACTATGCAGTGTATATAAACAGCCCGTTTCCCGCAGGGAACAGGCTGCTTATGGTGGCCCGGGATGTGAGCAGCAGATATTCCAGACGGAACCGAAGAGAGTTTGAAAAGATCCTGGCTTACATTTTAGATGCGGCGGGACTGAAGAAAGGGAATTATATGGTATTTTTTCCTTCCTACCAATATATGAATGAGATATTAAGGCTGTGGGGAGAGCAGGAGGAAACGTTAAAGGATCGGGGATTCAGCCTCCTGGTACAGGGAAGCCGCATGAATGAGCAGGAAAAGGAAGAATTTCTAAAAGCGTTTGAAGAACAGCGGCAGGACAGCCTTGTGGCTTTCTGCGTTATGGGAGGTATCTTTTCAGAGGGCATTGACCTGAAAGAGGACAGGCTGATCGGAGTTATGGTGGTGGGAACAGGGCTTCCCATGGTGTGCACAGAGCAGGAAATTCTGAGGAACTATTTTGATGAGAAACATGGCTGCGGGTTTGACTATGCATTCCAGTATCCGGGGATGAATAAGGTGATGCAGGCCGCAGGGCGGGTGATCCGGACTATGGAAGATAAAGGCATTATTCTTTTAATGGATGACCGGTTTTTGAGAGATGAGTACCAGGCCCTGTTTCCAAGGGAGTGGCAGGATTATAAGGTGGTGAGGCGGGAAAATGTGGGTAATGTGGTCAGAGCGTTTTGGGAGGAGCGGCAGCTTGCCATTTGGAATGCTTAGTGATAGAATTGAATGGATATATCTATAGAGAATACATTTGAAAAAATTATCAATAAAAAGGGGATGGATCACTATGTTTGGCTTATTTGAAAAGAAAAAGAATCCGGAGGAACGGATGGAGGAGTGCCTGAGAAAAAGAGACTGGGACGGCCTGGCAAGGGCTTACTATGACCTGGGCGCTGCCGCTATGGACAAAGGCGATCTGAATAAGGCCGTCCTATGGCTGAACCGGGCGGATACGGTTTACAGCGCAAGGGACGAGGTATATGAGAAAGCAGGGAAAAACAGGCTCTTCCACAGGGAAATTGTCACCGACTGCTCAGACCGTATCGGAAAGCTTGAGGATGCGGCTTTGCTTTACAACAACATTCCGTCTGAAGTGGAGGAGAAAGCAGAGGAACTGAGCGATATCCAGGTCAGAATATGGGGCCTGCTGTCCGCTGCCCGTCTGGTCAGTCTGGGACAGCGGTTAAGCCGCATTCCAGGCTGCGAAGTGCTGGGAAGCCTGGGCTGGGCTGTGGATACCATGCTTAAGTCATTCCAGGAGCCTGTTTCCCAGGGGGAATATGATCAGCTGATGAGCGTCTGCAATGCTCTCTATGATATGGGCGATACGGAGGCTTTTTACGGGGGCGGCGAGATTGACGTTCCCGGCGGTGCGCCGTTTCAGGTTTTCGACCTAAATGGCATGATGGGCGTACATCTGGAGCTTAACAATTACTTGGATAACCATCTCCGTCTGCTAAGTGCTTTAAGCCAGAATCAGGAACCTCCGGCTGCTGACATCTGCATGGTGGGCTGCACGCTGCTGCCTGACTATTATGTGCGCACCGGTGCAAATGCATTGGAAGACGTGCCTCAGATCAAAGCAGAGATGGAACGCATGGAACGTGATTACGATTTTGTCTCTTCCGGCTTTACATGGGAACAGGCGGCCGGCAGAGTGAAAGAGTACAAAGAACTGGATATTCTTCAGCGGCTGTAGAACCGCCTGACAGAAACGGTTGGGAGATGTCTAGAGACTCAATGTCATTAAAATAATTGCTTCTATGACAAAGAAAAAAGTCCACCTGCCATATACAAAACAAGCGGGTGGACTTTTTTCATGCTTTTAGGGACTTTAGCATTTGAGGCCGCCTTTATCTATGCCCCAACAATTTCTTTTGCTATTTCGTAAACGGTTTTGCTGTCAGTTTGCACCTTTACACTGCTGACAGACTGGTAGAAGGGAATCCTCGCTATACTTCTCTCAAGTACGCCGGCGCCACGGCGGCCGCTGTCAACATCCTTCATAATTCTTTGGGTCAAAGTTTCTTCATTTGCCATCAGAGAAACTACTTTCACAACACAATCCGTAATCTCTATTTTATTTAAAATCGTATCTATGATACTTTGTTCATGCATTACCCAGCAAAAAATAATATTCTCATAAACTGAACACTGAATAAAACGATTTAGCAGATAGCAAATATTATCAATAACCATTTCCCTGGTTTCTTCCGTTACTAGAAACGGATCTGCATCCCAACACCAGTCGCCATCAAGGAATACCGCATTGGGTAATTCCCGTTTCATACATTGGCTTACAGACGTTTTCCCAACGCCCATTGTACCGCCTATCAAATATAATTTTTTCATCATCCCTCCGCCTGAAAATACCGATTTCCCAGTTCTACAAATGGGAGGTTGTCAAACTGTTTTGCCCTTCGCTAAAACAATAAACTGACATCTCCATAAATACAGATGCGAAGCACTCCAATGAAAATCAAATGGATTGGATAATATAGATAAAAAAACCATTTCATCCATTTGGCCTTCCCTTTTTCGCCATTGTATAGCTTTAACACAGGATAGACCAACAAAACACCAATCTGTACCAAAGCATAAACTTTACTCACAAAAAAGAACGATACCACTGAATATATTGCAACATACAGAAGCATTTCTTTCATCTGTGCATTTAGGTTTCCCCGTTTCTTATACATTTCCAATATTGCAAGTATTGCTATGCAGCTCCAATCCGCTGGAAAAGCGCTCCAAATCAATATAAAGATAAGTATATTCTTTATCCAATTCTTCATTGGCAAATCATTGTCCTGCATCCACAGAACCAAAACCGCGATAAAAAGCGGATACATGACACTTGTCTGATTAAAAATTCCTGTACTGAACGGAATCTGATTTATTCCGAATGCAAAACAATATGCAAAATGTGAAATTACGGCAAAAATTCCCATTCTCAGCATATACCTTTTTACATTATGCGTGTAATAATATCCTTCACATACGAAAAACCACATAATCGGGGCTGTTAAACGCCCGACAATATGTAATACCATTGCTCCCGGTTCAGCTGGAAAACCGGGATAAACCAAATCACATACATGGTCTATCGTCATGGCAATAATTGCAATCAGTTTTAAATGATTCGCATTCAATCGTAGCTGCAGTTTCATACTGCCCCTCCTGCCAACCTCTCGAATTATTCTTACACACCGATTTGTATATAACTATACCATAGCTTGTATAATTCCAAAAGCAGAATGTTTACTTTTGTATATCATTTTTTTCTAAAAATCTGTTTATCTGTATTGGGAGCGGCTTAAAATCCGTTAAGCAAAAAGATGACCTGTTTTATTGCGGTTTTTCCCCTTCTTAACGACATTGCCAAAAGGCTGTCAGATGGAAGGCTTTGAGCCCCCATATGGCAGCCTCTTATGGCTGTGATGCCAGGGTGCTTTATCGGTAGATAATCTCGTCCCTGCCAGGGCCGTTGGATACCATGGTGACCGGCACTTCCAGCTCTTTTTCAATAAATTCTACATATTCCCGGCACTCTTTAGGCAGATCGCCATATTTTTTGATGCCGCGGATGCTGCAGTTCCATCCCGGCAGCTTTGTATAAACAGGCTTGGCCTTCTCCAACTGCACGGTGGTGGGGAAATCTTTTGTGACAGTTCCGTTTATGTCGTATCCCACGCAGACAGGAATTTCATCCAGATATCCCAGCACGTCCAGAACCGTAAGGGCGGCTTCGGTGGCTCCCTGAATTCGGCAGCCGTAGCGGGATGCCACTGCGTCGAACCAGCCCATTCGCCTGGGGCGTCCTGTCGTGGCGCCGAATTCTCCCGCGTCGCCGCCCCGCCGCCGTAAGTCGTCTGCCTCGCTGCCAAAGATCTCGCTGACAAATGCGCCTGCGCCTACGGCGCTGGAGTAGGCTTTTACCACGGCGGTAATATTTTTGATCTCATAGGGAGGGATTCCGGCTCCGATGGCTCCGTAAGCGGCCAGTGTGGAGGAGGAGGTTACCATAGGATAGATGCCGTGATCAGGGTCTTTTAAAGAGCCTAACTGGCCTTCCAGAAGAATATTTTTACCTTCTTTTATGGCCTGGTGAAGGTATGCGGACACATCGCATACATAAGGCTTAACCATGTCCCTATACTCCAAAAGCGTATTTAACAGATCTTGGGGATCTATGGGCGGTTTGTGATAGAGATGCTGCAGGGTCACGTTTTTCAGCTCGCAGACTCTTGCAGCTTTTTCTTTTAAAGTCTCCGTATCAAAAAGCTCGCTGACCTGAAACCCGATTTTGGCATATTTATCAGAGTAAAAAGGAGCGATTCCCGATTTGGTGGAGCCGAAGGACTTGCCGCCTAAACGTTCCTCCTCATATGCGTCAAACAGCATGTGGTACGGCATGAGAAGCTGGGCCCTGTCGGATACCAGGATTTTAGGGGAGGGAACTCCTTTTTCCGTCAGCGACCGGATCTCCTTGAAGAGATAGGGAATGTTCAGGGCTACGCCGTTGCCGATGATGCTGGTGGTGTGCCCGTAGAATACGCCGGAAGGAAGGAGATGCAGGGCAAATTTGCCGTAATTGTTAATAATCGTGTGGCCCGCATTGCTGCCGCCCTGAAATCGGATAATAATATCAGACTCTTTTGCCAGCATATCCGTGATTTTCCCTTTTCCTTCATCGCCCCAGTTGGCGCCTACGATTGCTCTTACCATTTCTTGAAAACCTCCTGTTTTAAAATTCGATCATTTCATGCAGTATCTCCATGCGTCCGGCAGGGATCTGCTGCCACACATAAAAGTCTTGCGGGCGCATTTGGCATCCCGGAATGCCTCCAGGGGGATGCACACAAAATGCCAAAAGCAGGCATTTTGGCGCCATACGGTCAGCGCAGCATATGCGCAGACCTGCCATAAGAATTTAATACTTTCATAGTAACCGACACAGTAAGGATATATGAAAAAAAGGCATAAGTAAAATCAATATTAATTATATAATACATAAGTAATACTTATATATCCAAGCAAGACAAAACGGACATCTTTTAAGTATTGGCAGCAAACCGAGATGATATGAACAACAGTTAAATTTATTTCCGGATCATTAACATCCATTCAGTTGAACAGCATATAAGCGTCTGATATGATTAAGGCAGCAAAGGCCGATGCGAAATATGAGAGCTCAGGATAATAGGTAAGGAGGCAGTGAGTAAAAGAATGCAGATTGGACAGGTAATACGGAAATACAGAAAAATAAAGAATCTGACCCAGGAGGAGATGGCCAGCCGTTTGGGGGTAAGCGCTCCGGCGGTGAATAAATGGGAGAACGGCAATTCATTTCCGGATATTATGCTTTTGGCCCCTATTGCCAGGCTTTTGGATATTACTCCGGATACGCTTTTGGAATTTCGGGAGGAAATGACAGAGGAAGAAATTCGGGAAATTGTCTGCGAAACGGACAGAAGGATGAAAGAAGGCACTTATGAAGAGGCTTTTTTATGGGTAAAGAGGAAGGTGGAAGAATATCCGGACTGTGAGCAGCTTATGGTGCAGATGGCAGCGGTGCTGGATGCCAATGGGGTAATGAGAGGAATTCATGAAAAGCAGTATGAGGATGTGATTCTTTGGTGGTACCAGAGGGCTTTGGAAAGCAAGGATGAGGACATCCGCATTATGGCAGCTGAGGGGCTTTTTGGATTTTATAAGAGGAAAGGCCAGTATGATAAGGCAGAGGAATGCGTGGCTTTTTTCTCGGCCCAGAATCCGGAAAAGAAATGGAGGCTGGCTGAGATTTACAGAGAAACGGGAAAAACGGAGGAGGCTTACAAGATTTATGAAGAGCTGCTGTTTTCTTCCTACCAGAGGACAAGCGCATATTTTTACGGCATTTTCAGGCTGGCCGCAGACGGCGGGAATATGGAAAAGGCCCGTATGGCAGCCGCAAAAATGGGAGAGCTGGCCAAAGTTTTTGAAATGGGGGAATACTATCAGGTTTCAGGAAGCCTGGAGCTGGCTGCTTTGGAAAAGGATGCAGATGCTGCCGTCAATATTGCGGAGAAAATGATTTTAAATGCGGAGAACGTATGCGGATATACGGAGTCTGATCTGTACCAGCATATGGCTTTTAAAAACGTGAACCCTGAATTTGTCGCGAACCTAAAGAATAACTTAATAAAACTGTTTCAGGATGAGGATAGCTTTGGATTTTTAAAAGAAGACGCCAGGTGGAAGAAGCTGGTTGGAATAGAAAACAGCTAAGTTATAAAAGGATAAAAAGAGTAAAATATTTGTGAAGTTTGTGACAAAATCAAGCAACCTGTGTTATACTGTCCAGGTAGACAATAGAGAGCGCAGCCAGGCCGGACGTAAGTTTACGTCCGGCTTGTGTATAGGCAAAGTGAGGTGTCATATTTTTATGGAAAGTTATAATCCAGAAGTGGAACAGAAAGTAAAGAACGCAGTAAAAAAGGCCAAGAGGTTTGCAGGATTCGGTCTGGTTCTTATAATGGCTTTTGTATTTGGAACAGGGTCATTTTATAATATAGAGGAGCAGGAGCAGGCGGTGCTGACCACTTTCGGCAAGGCCGTCAGCGTGACAGCGCCAGGGCTCCATTTTAAGATCCCTCTGATTCAGCAAGTACAGAAGGTCAATACCACGATCCAGGGATTTGCCCTGGGGTATAACCAGGATGACAATGAGAGCATGGAAGAAGACTCTCTGATGATCACAAGCGATTACAACTTTGTCAATGTAGACTTTTTTATTGAGTACAAGGTGGCAGATCCGGTGAAGGCAGTGTACGCTTCCAAGGACCCGGTTCTGATTCTTCGGAATATAAGCAAAAGCTGCGTCAGGACGGTTATCGGAAGCTATGATGTGGATTCGGTGCTGACCACGGGAAAAAACGAGATCCAGTCAAAGGTCAGGGACATGATCATAAGCCAGCTGGATAAACACGATGTGGGACTGCAGGTAGTCAATGTGACCATCCAGGATTCGGAGCCGCCTACAGCAGAGGTTATGGAGGCGTTTAAAGCAGTGGAAACTGCCAAGCAGGGCAAGGAGACTGCGATTAATAACGCCAACAAGTACCGCAATGAAAAGCTGCCGGGGGCGGAGGCGCAGATTGACAAGATTATGCAGGACGCCCAGGCGGAGAAGACCAGAAGGATCAATGAGGCCAATGGGGAAGTGGCCAAATTTAACGCCATGTATGATGAGTATGTCAAGAACCCCCAGGTTACCAGACAGAGAATGTTCTATGAAACTATGGAGGACGTGCTTCCGGGACTGAAAGTGGTCATTGACGGCACGGACCAGACAAACACCATTCTTCCCCTTGACAGCTTTTTCAGCGCAGAGACAGGAAACACGTCTCAGGTTCAGGCAGGCGGCCTGACAGGCAAAAACGCAGAACCGACGCAGGGAAGCGAAGCGGAAGATGACCCAAGCGGGGAGGAATAAAGCTATGAAAAAAATGTTGGGAAAGACTTTGGCATTGGTGATAGCCATAGCGGCTGTTATTGGACTGGGCGAGTCCATGGTGATTACCAAGGAGAATGAGTATAAACTGATTCGGGAGTTCGGGCGGGTCAGCAAAGTGATTGACAGTGCCGGATTAAGCTTTAAGGTTCCGTTTATACAGAGCGCAGACACATTGCCGAAAGAGATCCTTCTCTATGATCTGGCACCGTCGGACGTGATTACCATGGATAAAAAAACTATGATGTCAGACAGTTATGTTTTGTGGAAGATTACCGATCCTCTGAAATTTGCCCAGACCTTGAATTTCTCCCTTCTCAATGCAGAGAGGAGGATCGACGCCGCAGTTTACAATTCCATTAAAAACGTTATCAGCAGCTTAAGCCAGAATGATGTGATCAGCGGCCGCGACGGGCAGCTGTCAGAGGCAATCATGGACAATATCGGAGGGAGCATGGATCAGTACGGCATCGAGATTCTGGCAGTGGAGACGAAGCAGCTGGATCTGCCGTCTGATAACAAGGCAGCGGTTTATGAGAGAATGATTTCCGAGCGTGATAAGATTGCGGCTACGTATCAGGCTGAGGGCCAGGCTGAGGCCAAGGTGATCCAGAACACCACAGACAGGGAAATCGCCATCAGCGTATCCGATGCCCAGGCAAAAGCGGCAGCGGTTACGGCTGAGGGGGAGGCGGAATACATGAGGATTCTGGCCGCGGCATACAATACGCCGGAGCGGGCGGAATTTTACGGGTTTATAAGAGCCCTGGAGGCGGCCAGAGCTTCTCTGACAGGCAGCCAGAATACGCTGATTCTGCCGGGGGATTCTCCTATTGCCAGGATTTTCACAGGGCAGTAGGGATTTTGGGAGTACAGAAATTGGAGAACAGGAGCAGACGGAGATGAAGATAAGAGACATATTAAGCCAGGGAAGGCCGACCCTCTCTTTTGAGGTGTTTCCTCCTAAAACGGAAGACAGATATGAAACCGTGGAGGCGGCTGCCAGAAAAATCGCAGAACTGATGCCGGATTTTATGAGCGTGACTTACGGGGCGGGAGGAGGAACCAGCCGGTATACGGTGGATATTGCCGCTGCCTTGAACAATGAGTACCAGGTGCCTACATTGGCCCATTTAACATGCGTGTCCTCCACAAAAGAGCATGTCCGCCATGTTTTGCAGGAGATGAAAGATAAAGGCATCGAGAATGTGCTGGCCTTGAGGGGAGATATACCTGAGGGCGGAAGGACGGCCCATGACTATCGGTATGCCTCGGAGCTGATTTCCGAGATCAAAAGCAACGGGAATTTCTGCATCGGGGCCGCCTGTTACCCGGAAGGCCACGTAGAGTCTGCCAATAAGACAGAGGATATTACCTATCTGAAACAGAAGGTGGAGGCAGGCTGCGATTTTGTCACGACTCAGATGTTCTTTGATAATAATATTCTTTATAATTATCTGTACCGGATTCGGGAGAGGGGGATCACCGTGCCGGTGGTGGCAGGAATCATGCCGGTGACAAGCGCATCCCAGATTCAGAGGATCTGCCGCATGTCCGGCACGTACCTGCCGTCACGGTTTAAAGCCATCGTGGATCGGTTCGGAGACAATCCGGCGGCTATGAAGCAGGCAGGCATTGCCTATGCCACGGAACAGATCATTGATCTGATTGCCAACGGGGTCAATGGAATACATATTTATTCTATGAACAAACCTGATGTGGCGGCGCGGATACAGGAGAGCCTGTCAGAGATTCTGGGCAGGGGAAATTGACGTCCCATTTTACAGGGCTTTACGGCATGCATTATGGCTGCTTCTGCTGCGATGCATGCCGTTTGCAATGCTGGCAAAGCGTCGACAAGGCCGGAGATTGAATAAAAATACCTAAATAATGAAAAAATAATCATATTTTTTATGGGCAAAATGCACAAAAACATAGTTGACATTTTTATGTCAAAGAGGTATAGTAAGGGCAAGGCGCCATAGGCGCCTGACAATGTACTCTCGGAATCTCTCCTGCACCTGCCTTTGCGGCTGATCTTCCGTCAGATGCACATAAATTTAACCAACGTACGTTCCATGTGTTTCATATACGCCTCATAAATTTATGAACATCCGACAAAAATCATCTCACAAAATCAGGCCAGAGAGACTTCGAAAGCACATAACAAAATAAGGGAGGATAGTTATAATGAAGAAAAAACTATCATGTGTGGCTTCCGTGATGCTGGCAGTCAGCCTGACAGCATGTTCAGGAGGCGGACAGGAGACAACCACGGCTGCGCCGGAGACGACTGAGACAAGCGCGCCGGAGCAGACTACCAAGGCAGCGGAGGAAGAAACTACGGCGGCGGAAGCCGGAGGACTTACGGCAGGCACGTATACCGCGTCCAAGGGCGGCATGAACGGTGATGTGACCGTAGAGGTAGTGACAGACGATTCGTCCATCGTTTCCGTAACCGTGACGGATAACCAGGAAACGCCTGGCATCGGTTCCCCACTGGTAGACGGAGTGAAAGAGGGAACAGTTCCCACGGTTTCCATTCCTGCTGCTATTGTTGAGAACCAGTCTGTTGCCGTTGACGCAGTGGCAGGAGCTACCATTACAAGCGCAGCGATTAAGTCTGCGGTGGAAGACTGCCTGACTCAGGCGGGGGCCAATGTGGATGACTGGAAAACCGAAGTGGAGAAAGAACCGGGAAAAGAGATTGAGATGGATGCCGACGTTATTGTAGTAGGCGGCGGCGGAGCCGGACTGGCTGCGGCTATTTCCGCATCAGAGAACGGCGCAAAGGTAATCGTAGTGGAGAAGAATGGCGCGGTAGGCGGAGATACCCTGGTCTGCGGCGCAATTTACAATAACCCGGATGAAGAGCTGCAGAGCAAGGTTGAGATGAGTGATGCGGTGAAGAAGACTCTGGAGGCAGGCATTGCAGTAGATCCTGTGGATGATGCCCACAAGGAGCTGATAAATACGGTTTCCGAAGAGTGGAAGCAGCATCAGGCTGACGGAAAGACCACCTTGTTTGATTCGGACGCCTGGTTTACCCTTCAGACCTATAACGGCGGAGACAACGTGGCTGATCTGGAGCTGGTTAAGGTTCTGTGCGACAATGCGGTAGAAGGATATGAGTGGATCAAGGGCCTTGGCATGGAGTTTAATGACACCATCGGTCAGGGCGCAGGCTCTCTTTGGCAGAGAACCCATACCTCCACAAAGCCTATGGGCACCGGCTTTATTTCCACCTATGTGGAGAACATTGCCAAGGATGACAACATTGAGATGCTTACCTCCACGACAGCTACCGGCTTGATCCAGGATGACAGCGGACGGGTAGTAGGCGTAGAGGCAGAGGATGTTAACGGCAATACATATAAGTTCCAGGCTTCCAAAGGCGTGGTTTTGGCTACCGGCGGTTTTGCGGCCAATTCCAAGATGGTAAATGACAACAATACGACAGGAAAGTGGAATGACCTGTCCAAGGTTCCCACTACCAACCGCTTTGGCTGTTCCCAGGGCGACGGAATCCTGATGGCTCAGGACATCGGCGCAGCCCTGTATCAGATGGAGCAGATCCAGCTTCTGTATCTTGGCAACGTGAAGGACGGCGGCCTGACCAAATATCCGGCCCGCTGCGTAAACGGCACGGATCAGGAGATCTTTATCAATAAGAACGGTGAGCGCTTCGTAAGAGAAGACGGACGCCGTGACGAGATCTGTCTGCAGGTGCTGGCTCAGCCGGATGCCATGTTCTATTTCCTGGAGTCCGCAGACGGCGATTATACGGATGTTGAGACGGCGCTGACAGCAGACGGCTTTACCTTTAAGGAGATGGAGGAGCAGGGATACATTATTATTGCCGACACTCTGGAAGAGATGGCTGAGAAGCTGGGATGTGATGCAGAGACTCTTAAAGCTACAGTAGATACGTTTAATGCTTCCGTAGACAGCGGCGAGGACGAGTTCGGCCGTACCCTTTACAGCATTAAGCTGGAGAACGGGCCGTGGGTTGCAACTCCTCGGCAGGCATGCGTTCATCATACCATGGGCGGCGTGAAGATTGATACGGAAGGCCGTGTTCTGAAAGAGGACGGAACTCCGATCGAAGGCTTGGTAGCAGCAGGCGAGATCACAGGCGGCATCCACGGAGCTAACCGTTTAGGCGGCAATGCGGTTGTTGATACGGTTGTATTTGGCAAGCTGGCAGGCGAGACGGTTACGAAGTAAACCTGCATGTGCCCGGTTTGGGATGCGCCGCCGCATACGAAGGCCTGGCGGGCGCTTGACATCCCTGAACGGATGCCGCCTACTTGGCGGTGGGGCTTTCATGATAAAAGGTACATGTTTTTTGTGGAAGGCAATGGGCCTATGGTAACAGGACACTTCCGCAAATAAAAAGAATGCCGCAGCATGGCAAGAAAAGTCATGCTGCGGCGGTTTTGTTTTAGTCTTGTATATAAAGTTTTTCCCATTTTGTAGTCTGAATAGGAAATCTTTATAAAAAGAGCAAACTTCATTAGAGCTGTTAAAGAACTAAACAGACTGGAGGCGCAATATGCATCACCGTTTTTTTAAATGCCTGTCACTGGGAATTGTATTTTCTCTTATCTGCATCTTTCTATGTGCCTGCGGATATTCAAAAGAAGAGAAGGAGCGTATGGATCATATTGCAGAGCAGGGAAAGGAAAATGCAGCAGACTATATCCAAAACAAATATGGATTTGTGCCTGAGATTATGGATATAGAAGTATGTATGGAGTCAGGGGATTCTGACCCGCTTTTATGGGCAAATGGATATGTGGTAGTTTCTATGACTTACGGGGATAAAAAGTTTCAGGTTCATATAAATGGGGAAGAGCCCAGCCAGCGGGGGAGGGACAATTTTCAGCAGGAACAGATCAGAGATGAGGCGGAAGCATATTTTAGGGATCTGCTGGGCTATGACATATACGACATTTATTTGGAATATGAGGAAAACCAGAGGTCGGATGACTCCTTTCCATCGTGCCATGAGAAATATATGCTTGAAAAATCATATAGGGCCGGAGATTTTAAAAATTTTATGAAGGAATATTCTATAAACGTCAGAATTGATGACTGCGAAAATCAGGATTTAACAGAATTGGAGAGGAATAAACCAGATGTTGTCAATTGCTTACAGCAGCATGCCAGAGAAAGTGGAATGAAAGCGATTTTAATTTCTTACAAAAGCGAAGATGATTATCAAAAAGGTTTTGACCATGTATATGGGAGAGGGGGAGTTCTGGATTTTGGAATTTGGGCTGACGGGCTGTATATCAACTCCTATGCTGCTTTTGAGGAGGAAAATATGGATGCAGGCCGGTTCGAACAGCAGGAATATGATGGTATGATTTTTAGCTGTATTGACAAGGCGGAAGGAAATGATCTGTTGATTTCAAAGAACCGGAATAATTGGATGGAACTGGAAGAAAACAGCGGAAATCCGCTGTCAGAGGTATATTCCATAAATCGGGAGCAGTCTGGCGAAATTACGGTTTACATACCCACAGAGCGATATGGAAAAAACGTTTCTGTATTTGTTCAGTATTTTCATGAAAATGAATGGAGGCAGTATGAGAGCAATACGGATGTGACAACAGATAAAGAATATATATTTATAACATATCAGGGTATATATGGGGGGACATTTGATTTCGCATTTTTTGATTCGCTAAAAATGGAATAGTGAATTAAGACAGGATATAAAAGAGATGCAGATAATAAAAGAGGATTATTACAGCCTGCTGGGAAATGGCACAGACCAAGTGATTGACCGTCAAATCTATTACATAGTGTCTGCCAGCAGGCCGCATATGATATGGGAATGGATTTCAGCAATTATGTTCTCCGGTTTTCCAGCCAAGACAGTATCCTCTCAAATCAAACATATACAGGCAATGAATAGCCGCCCGTTAATCCCAAAATGTATTTCCTATAAAACTTTTCTGAGAAACATTTCCATAGGCTGGTCAAATGGCGTATTATTAAATACTAAGCCGCCGCAATCCACATATCCTAGTTTTCGATATAAATGTTGTGCTTGTTCATCAACCTGCGTTGAAAGCAGAGTCATTTTATAACCTTGACTTTTCATTTCATTTTCCCAACAGATTATTGCCTGCTTTGCAAACCCCTTCCCGCGATAGTCTTCTTTGATATATATATGATTCATAAAGGGAAGATTATCCCACAAAATGCAATGCACTATGATTCCAATTCGCTGGTCTTTTTCCCATATAACATAAGCGGATTTTGTATACACCCGATTGGCATAGCCTGTATCATCAACATGCTTATCAATACTCATTACAAACTTCTTGTCACTATCTGTTACAACCTTTATCTCCATATGTTATCCTCCGCCAGCTTCTGGGTAGTGCTTTTCTTATACCAATTCACAAATCAAATTGTCCATTTTCCGCATGAAATCCTTTTGTTCCTGCTCCGCCAAGGCTCGGTGGCAGGATTTTCGCGGCATTCTCTGTCTCCTTCAATGCGCTCAACCCCATCTGCAGGGCTCTTTTGAGCGATTTCGTCATTGTGGTTCCCAACGGTGTATGTATATATCCGTATGCGGCATACATGGCATCCCTGCAGATGGGAAAAGCTTAAATAAGCCCCCAAATGGGCATATCCATGATTTCTTCACGCTCTGTTCAGGCTTCAGCCCCCGTTTGGCAGTGTGGCAGCGGACATCAAAGTGATAACATTTAATAACACTTTGTTGCTGTTTGTCAAGGGCTTTGGGGCATTTATTGGGATAAAATCTCTTTCAGAAAGCAGGATAACCTCATAGATACAGCATTTTTTATTGTCATTTCATTGAACTCATAGTACAATGGCAATCAGCAGTTGAAAGAATGTCTGGGAATCCAAACTGCCCAAAAGCGTGCAGGGAAGATTCACAATGGGCTTTGAATAGGCGTGGGAGGCAGACGATGAATCTTGAAGAAACCTTTCGATATCTGGGATATAAAGGAAATAAGGCCGATGAACAGACGTTGAAATTGGCGGAGGAATGCTGGCAGGAGTTGGAGCAAAGAGCGGAAAAAAGATCGTGCCATCAAGAGTTCCCTCTATCCTTTCAGGACGGGAAACTGGATATGGGATGCTTTCAGACGAAAAGCCAGGCGCTGGAGAAAAACTTAAAAGGATGCAGCCGTGTGGTACTGTTTGCGGCTACCCTGGGGGTTCAGGCAGATAACCTGATTCGCAGATACAGCCATGTGCAGATTAGCAGGGCCGTGGTAATGCAGGCGGCAGCGGCAGCTATGCTTGAGGATTATTGTGATCAGGTTAATCAGGAAATACGACAGGAATATGAAAAGAAAGGCTTGTATCTGCGGCCCCGCTTCAGCCCGGGATACGGGGACTTTTCCCTGAACTGCCAGCCGGCGCTTATAAGGGGGCTGGAGGCAGGGAAGCGTATAGGCATCACCCTGACAGACAGTCTGCTGATGATGCCGTCGAAATCGGTGACAGCGGTCATAGGGGTCAGCCCGGCCCCGGCAAAGAGGAACTGGAATGGACAGATTCAAGCTGTTTCGGATGGGAGCAGACAGAATACAAAAGGATGCGCAGCATGCAATAAGACAGATTGTCTTTATAGGAGGGAAAACATATGAGTACCAATATACTGGAGGAGATAAACAGGCGGAAAGTGTTTTGCGACGGAGGCATGGGAAGTCTTTTGCAGGCCAGGGGACTTAAGGCGGGGGAACTGCCGGAAACCTGGAATTTGCTGCACCCAGAGATTTTAAAGGAAATTCATGAGGCATATCTGGAAGCAGGGTGTGATATTGTGACTACCAATACCTTTGGCGCCAACAGGCTCAAATATCCGGCAGGAGGAGATTTTGATTTAGAAGCAATTATAAAGGCGGCTGTAGAGAATGCCAGATGGGCGGTAAAAAAGGCAGGAAAAGGATTTGTGGCCCTGGATCTAGGCCCTACAGGAAAACTTTTGAAACCTTTGGGAGATCTGGATTTTGATGATGCCTACCACATATACAGGGAAGCTGTGGTAACAGGATGCCAGGCAGGGGCGGATCTGATCCTGATAGAAACCATGAGCGACAGCTATGAGGCCAAGGCGGCAGTGCTGGCGGCAAAAGAGAACAGCAGCCTTCCGGTGTTTGCCACCATGATATTTGACGGAAAAGGAAAGCTTCTCACCGGAGGAAATGTAGAGTCCGTTGTGGCGCTGTTGGAGGGGCTGGGTGTAGACGCTTTGGGAATTAACTGCGGCCTGGGACCGGTACAGATGAAAGATATTTTAAAGGAAATCCTGGCCGCTGCATCAATACCGGTGATTGTCAACCCAAATGCAGGACTCCCCAGGAGTGAAAATGGAACTACAGTATACGATATTGATGAAGACCAGTTTGCAGCCGTAATGGAAGAGATCGGTGAGATGGGTGCCAATGTGCTGGGCGGCTGCTGCGGAACCACGCCGGGTCATATCCGGAAGCTGACAGACCGATGCAAAAACCAGAGACAGGTATTGCCGACTCAGAAAAACCGGACAGTAGTCTCTTCCTACACCCACGTCGTGGTAATAGACAAGGACCCGGTGATTATCGGGGAGCGTATTAATCCTACAGGGAAGTCCAAATTTAAACAGGCTTTGAGGGAGCATAATCTGGAGTACATTCTTCAGGAGGGCGTGGTTCAGCAGGATCAGGGCGCCCATGTACTTGACGTCAATGTAGGCCTGCCGGAGATTGACGAGCCCCGCATGATGGAAGAAGTGATCAAAGAATTACAGAGCATCATTGATCTGCCACTGCAGATTGACACGTCAGATCTGACGGCCATGGAGCGGGCCATGAGAATATATAACGGAAAGCCGCTGATCAACTCCGTCAACGGGAAGAAAGAATCCATGGAGGCAATATTCCCCCTGGTCAAACGGTATGGCGGCGTGGTGGTGGCCCTGGCCCTGGACGAGAACGGGATACCGGATACGGCAGACGGGCGGATTCAGATAGCAGAGAAAATCTACAAAAAGGCGGCTGAATATGGAATCCAGGCAAAGGATATTCTCATTGACGGGCTCTGCCTGACCGTAAGCTCTGACAGCAAGGGCGCCCTGACCACTCTGGAAACCTTGAGAAGAGTGAAAGACCAGCTTGGCGGGAAGACGATTTTAGGAGTGTCGAATATCTCCTTCGGCCTTCCTCAAAGGGAGATTATCAACGGAGCGTTCTTTACTATGGCCATGGCAAACGGGCTGAACGCGGCGATCATCAACCCCAATTCCCAGATAATGATGAAAGCCTATTACAGTTTTCGGGCGCTGGCGGATCTGGACAGACAGTGCGGGGACTATATTGAAGTTTACGGCAGCCCTTCGGCGGGAAGCGGGGCCGGGGCCGCCAAAGGGACAGGGGAGAAAAGCGAAAACAGCAGCATGGCAGGCAGGGGCCTGTCATCTGGCCGACCCGGCGCTTTAGCCGGCAGTCTTTCGGCAGGAGCCAATGCCATGGAACTTGGGGACTGTATCCGCAGGGGGCTGAAGGAGCGCGCCCATGAGGCGGTGAAAGAACTTCTGACCCAAAAAGGTGCTCTGGATATTATCCATGAGGAGATGATTCCGGCCCTGGACTACGTGGGAAAGGGGTTTGAAAAAGGAACGGTTTTCCTCCCTCAGCTGCTTATGAGTGCAGAAGCGGCCAAGGCGGCTTTTGACGTCATTAAAGACGAAATGTCAAAAAGCGGCCTCAGCCAGGAGAAAAAAGGTACGATTGTGCTTGCCACGGTGAAGGGGGATATTCATGACATTGGGAAAAATATTGTGAAAGTCCTTTTGGAAAATTACAGCTATGAAGTGCTGGATCTGGGGAAAGACGTTGCGCCGGAGCACATTGTGGAAACGGCAGTGGAACACCATGTGCCTCTGGTAGGCTTAAGCGCTTTAATGACCACCACGGTTCCCAGCATGGAGGAAACCATAAAAAAGCTGAGAGAAGAAGCCCCATGGGTAAAAGTAATGGTAGGCGGTGCCGTGCTTACAGAAGAATACGCCCGTACCATTGGCGCCGATCAGTACTGCAGGGACGCCATGGCATCCGTGAAATTTGCAGAATCTGTGATAATGGAGGATTCCTGATATGGAGTATGGGCTGATGGGAGCGCAGATAGCCGGAGGCTGGGGAGCGCTGGGCCAGTGGGAATTTGAGATTCTGTATGGGCTGCAGAAGCTTCACGGCCCGTGGCTGGATCAGGTGATGACATTTATTACCAGTCTGGCAGACCATGGGAGAATGTGGATATTGCTGGGGCTTTTGTTTCTGTGCTTTTCTAAGACCAGGCGTCTGGGTGTGTCATTGCTGCTGTCCATAGGGTTAGGATATGTGACAGGGAATCTGATAATGAAACATCTTTTTGCCAGAAGCCGTCCCTGCTGGATTTTGCCGCAGGTGCCCCTTTTAATACCGATACCCATGGATTATTCTTTTCCGTCGGGCCATACGCTGGTTTCTTTTGAGGGAGCATATTCCATATGGAGGCATAATCGGAGATGGGGGACTGGGGCGTTTGCCGGGGCGGCGCTGATTGCATTATCCAGGATGTATCTTTTTGTACATTTTCCCACAGATGTTATGGCAGGAGCAATGTTAGGACTCGTCAATGGCCTGGGTGGGGAATGGCTGGCCAAAGATTTGGAAAAGCGTGTTTGCCTGCGGAAAACTGTGACAAAAAAATGAGGAGCGGAAAAAAGATATTTTGAGGGTGGGGAAGACTTTGAAGATTAAGGATTTATTTTTAACATTTATGAAAATCGGGCTGTTTACCTTTGGAGGCGGCTATGCCATGATTCCTATAATAGAAGATATTTGCGTGGACAAAAGAAGATGGATCAGCCATGATGAAATGATGGAGATTACGGTTATCGCAGAAGCCACTCCAGGCCCCATTGCTATTAATTGTGCCACCTTTGTGGGATATAAGCAGGCAGGGGCAGCAGGAGCAGGAGCTGCAACCCTGGGAGTTATTCTGCCGTCATTTTGTATTATATTTGTCATCTCCATGTGCCTTGAGCACTTTCTCGAGATTACATGGGTGGCCAATGCATTCCGGGGAATCAAAATTGCGGTTGGCATTCTCATATTGAATGCAGCGGTAAATATGATAAAAAAGATGCCCAAAAAGCCGATGCCGGTTTTGACAATGGCAGTTTCCTGCTTTACAATGATTTTGTCGGACCTGTTTTCATGGCGGGTTTCTACAGTCGTCCTGATGGTGGCTGCTGCCGGATTCAGCCTTTCGGTATATGGTGTGAAGCAGTTGGAGAAAAGAGGAAGGTAACCGGGTATGAGTGTGATTTGGCAGTTGTTTTTTGGATTTTTCCGCGTCGGGTGTTTTGCCTTTGGAGGAGCTTATGGAGCGATTCCCCTGATACGGGACGTGGTCTTAAGCCATGGATGGCTGGATGATGAGACTTTAACCTATTTCATTGCTGTCAGCGAGAGCACGCCAGGACCGATTATGGTGAATCTTGCCACTTATATTGGAAGCACGCAGGCCGGCTTTTGGGGCGCTGTTGCCGCAACAGTGGCGGTGACGCTTCCGGCATTTGTGCTGATTATTATTATAATTGCCATGATGAGAAACGCAGTGGAGAACCAATATGTAAAAGCCATGCTGGATGGCGTCAAACCATGTATTGCCGGGATTATTCTGGCTACGGGAGGCTATATGACTGTCAAAGGCTGTGCAGCGGCAAAACCTTTTAGCCCAGACATTCAGGGAATGACGATTGCGGCGGTGCTGGCCGGCATTTTGCTGGTGCGGGGCAAAAGGAAAAAGAAGATATCACCGATTCTGCTGATACTTCTGTCAGCCTGTCTGGGGATTTGCATATATGGAATGTAACCATGGCCCCAGGTACTGTGTACTGTCTTGCAGGCAGTAAATGTATGATCAGGCGGCAATGTCATTTAGCTAAGGTTGCCGCAGGCCCCAAGGGCTCCATCTCCTGTCAGGGCTCAGAATTGCCAAATGTTCCGAAGAATCCGAAAAACAGGTTTCTTCTCCACGGCATTAATTCACCCTGACAGGAGATGGAGCCCTTGGGGCAAAAGAAGAATTCGCTTAACTGTTATGACATTGGATCAGGCGTATTGACAGATGCCTGGTTTCGTGCTAGAATACGGACAATGAATGTGAGAGGGGTGAGAGGATGAGATAACGGCCTGCGAATGTAACCGCATAAGAGATCAGGCTCGTGCCTGTTTATTTCTTATGCCTGTTTTGCAGGAACGTTTCCTTGTCCGCCCCTTTATTTTTGTGCAGAAATTATCAGCTGCTGTCAGGCAGAGGGTATGCCGGTTCGTGTGTGCTTTTTCGGTAAACTTGCAGAAACATTTCTCTTTTTGAAATGGCGGGGAATTGAAGGTTCGATTCTTGCAGCCATTTTTTGTATTGCAATAAATGCTGAGAGGTTGCAGTACAGTGTAAAGGAGGAATGTATATGTCATTGATTCGGGTATCCGATTTGTCATTTACCTATGAGGGCAGCTACGTGCCGGTATTTGAAAACGTTTCCTTTCAGATTGATACAGACTGGAAGCTGGGGCTTACAGGGAGAAATGGAAGAGGGAAAACTACGTTTCTGCGTCTTCTGATGGGGGATTATGAATATGATGGCAGCATCGGGGCCAGCGTGGAGTTTGACTATTTTCCCTTTCCTGTTGAGAACCCAGAGGCGGATACGCTGGAAGTGATTCTGGGGCAGATGCCTGATGTAGAATTCTGGCAGCTGAAACGAGAGCTTTTGAGGCTTCACGTAAAGGAAGACGTTTTGTACCGGCCTGTTGGGACCTTGTCCCACGGAGAAAGGACGAAAGTGCTTTTAGCTGCCCTTTTTGTCCGGGAGAACAGGTTCCTTTTAATTGACGAGCCTACCAATCATCTGGATCTGGAGGGAAGAAAACTTCTTGGAGAGTATTTAAGCCAGAAGAAAGGATTTATTCTGGTATCCCATGACAGAGCATTTCTGGATTCCTGCATTGACCATATGCTGTCAATAAATAAAGCGGATATTCAGGTGCAGAAGGGGAATTTTTCAGTATGGTATGAAAATAAGCAACGGCAGGACGCCTGCGAGGCGGCCAGGCAGCAGCAACTGAAAAAGGAAATTGGACGGCTGCAAGAGACGGCACGGCAGGCTGGAAACTGGGGGGATCAGGTAGAGTCTACAAAAATCGGAAAAAAGTCTTTAAACTATGACAGGAACAGAGACTATGTAGGGGAGAAATCCCGGAGAATGCAGCAGAGACGGAAGAATCTGGAGCGAAGGCAGGAGCGGGCCATAGATGAGAAAAGCCAGCTTTTGAAAAACGTAGAGACAGCGGAAAGCTTAAGGCTGGAGCCGCTTTCCTTCCATAAGGAAATACTGGTGGAGGCGAAAGAGCTGATGATAGGGTATGGAGCTAAGACAGTCTGCGGCCCCGTTAGCTTTCAGATAAAAGGCGGAGACAGAGTCCTGCTTCAGGGGGCGAACGGGTGCGGAAAATCCAGCATTATGAAGGTGATTTTGGAACAGGCAGGCCAAAGAAGCCTCGGCTGCAGAAAAGAAAATATGCCAAAGCAGGAGGGAACTGACAGGAAGGAGGAAGCCTTGACAGTTCCAAAGATAACAGGCGGAACTCTGGAAACGGCAGGCGGTCTGAGGATTTCCTGGATTTCCCAGAGCACGGATCACCTGAAAGGTTCCCTGGACGATTATATCAGGCAGCAGGCAGCAGACGGGACTTTAATCAGAGCGCTGCTGCGGAAGATGGATTTTTCAAGGGAGCAGTTTGAGGCGCCTTTGGAATCCTACAGCGAGGGACAGAAGAAAAAGGTGCTGATTGCAGGAAGTCTGTGCCAGCAGGCCCATTTGTATATCTGGGATGAACCTTTTAATTATATTGACCTTTATTCCAGGATGCAGATTGAAGAACTGATCCGCACCTGGAGTCCTACGCTTTTGTGCGTGGAACATGACAAAGCGTTTGGGGAGGCCATAGAAGCCAACGATGTACTAGTTTCTTGAGAAAAGTTATGAGCCGGCAGTACAAGATTTGCCAGTTGCTGAAAAACAAGTGACATTTGCCGCAAAAAATGATAAAATAATTCATAATCACAAAGGAGGAGATTTTAATATGTTAGATGCAAAAGTGGCAGAACTGCTGAATACGCAGGTAAACAAGGAGTTTTATTCCGCATATCTGTATCTGGATTTTTCTAATTACTATATGGATCAGGGGCTGGAGGGCTTTGGAAACTGGTACAAGGTTCAGGCCCAGGAGGAGCGGGATCATGCCATGCTGTTTATGCAGTATCTGCAGAATAACGGGTGCAAGGTAACATTAGAAGCCATTGACAAGCCGAACAGTGAACTGAAAGGATTTGCAGACCCCCTTCGTGCAGGATATGAGCATGAGCAGTATGTAACCAGCCTGATTCATACGATCTATGAAGCGGCAGGCGAGGCGAAAGATTTCCGCACCATGCAGTTTTTAGACTGGTTTGTGAAAGAGCAGGGCGAGGAAGAAACCAATGCAGAGGCGCTGATTAAGAAGTTTGATCTGTTCGGCTCAGACCCAAGGGCTCTTTACATGCTGGACAGCGAACTGGGAGCAAGAACATATTCCGCACCATCCCTGGTACTGTAAACCCCCATCTGCCCGGCGGGGAGGCACCATTGCCCATGAAAGTCTGGCGGGCGCATTTGGCATCCCAGAATGCATACCGCCTGATCGGCGGCGGGACTGTCATGGATGTACTCTCGGAATCTCTCCAGCACCTGCCTTTGCGGCTGATTTTCCGTCATATGCGCATAAATTTAATCAACGTACGTTTCACGTACGCCTCATAAATTTATGCACATCTGACAAAAATCGTCTCACAAAATCAGGCACAGAGAGACTTCGAGAGTACATATGGTGCATAGGGAGAAAGGCTGCAGAGGTTAAGGACAGCCCCCAGTGGTCTGGACAATGCTTTTTGTCAGCTCCGGGGCTGTTTCTGACAGAGGAAAAAAGATGAATGTGTATACAATGTATTTCAGTCCCACCGGCGGAACAAAACGGGTGGTTGACATTTTGGCCGGAGAATTTGGAACGTCGGTGGAGATGGATTTTTCGGTTTTCAGTAAAAATTATGAGATATACCGGTTTGAGCCTGGAGACGTGTGCTTTGTAGGGGTGCCTTCTTTTGGGGGACGCGTCCCTGATGCCGCCCTTAAGAATCTGACAAAGGTACGAGCCCAAGGGGCTGCCGCGGTTGTGGTGGTTTCCTATGGAAACAGGGCTTATGAGGATACGCTTCTGGAACTGCGGAAAGCCATGGAAGGCTGCGGTTTCAGGGTAGTGGCAGCCGTTGCCGCAGTGACAGAGCATTCGATTATGCACCAATACGGGACAGGCAGACCGGATCATAAGGATATCCAGGATCTAAAGGCTATGGCCGGCAGGATCAGGAAGAAACTCCTAAGGCCAGATTCATGGAAAGACTTTTTTGTGCCGGGGCGGTATCCCTACAAAGAGTACCATACCATACCCATGGTTCCTGAAGCAGACAAGAACTGCCGAAGGTGCGGGCTTTGTGCAAAGCAGTGTCCGGCGGCGGCGATTTCAAAAGCCGATCCCCATAAGACGGATGCAGAAAAATGCATTTCCTGTATGCGGTGCGTCAGCATCTGTCCGGAACATGGAAGAAAGGTAAATAAGGTGATGGTTTTTGCCGCTTCCATGAAGCTGAGGAAAGCCTGTTTGGGGAGAAAAGATAATCAATTATTTTTATAAAATTTTATTTCAGCGGCCATGCGGGATATGAAGTATCTGCCAGCATGGTTTTCTTTTGTTCTGTGCATATTAATGGTGTGATACGAAATAAAGAATATACAGGAACAGGAGGGATGCACGATGAGTCCAAAGGAATTAACGTATATTGAGGATGCACTTGGCCATGAGAAGTTTTTGAAGACCCAGTGCCAGGAGGCTGTAAAGAATCTGCAAGATCCGGAGCTGAAATCCAGCGTGGAGCAGCTTTCACAGAAACATCAGCAGATATTTGACAATTTTTATAATCTGATATAAGCCAGGAGGGATGCGAACATGGATGACAGATGTATAATGGAGAACCTGCTTCTGACAACAAAAGGCGTATGTGATCTGTACCTGCACGGGACCATAGAGTCTTCTACCCAGAATGTGCATCAGATGTTTGATAAGGCTTTAGGAGACAGTCTGTGCATGCAGGATGATATTTATAAAAAGATGTCTGCAAAAGGGTGGTACTCTACGGAGATTGCGGAGCAGCAGAAGGTGCAGAAGGTAAAGAACCAGTTTGCAGGAATGTAACCCTGGGGAAACTGCCGGCCAGATCCCTGCATTCTGAATCATCCAAGGGGAAACTGGCGGAGAAGCGGATCATGCTCTGACCGCTGCAGGGAACCAGAGAAAGCGGCTTTGCGCAAGAACCATAAGATGGTTTTGGGCAAAGCCGCTTTTGTAAATGGGCATCAGGCATGTCAATACCATATTAGAGCCCAAAAGCCGCAGGAAGAGATGGGAGATCTCAGCATATGGCATGAAAAACACATATGGGATAAATGACTGGCAATCTATACCAGTTTAGGGTATAATACATATATAGGAAGAGAACAGATTACATAAGGGGCTGATTTTTGCAGGTTATGCAGTTAATTCATGTATTGGAGGTTATTTTATGGGAATTTTAGGAGCATTTATGGTTCCCCATCCGCCGATTATTATACCAGATATCGGCAAGGGGGAAGAGAGGAAGATCCAGAACACCATTGACGGATATCGGGAGGCAGCCAGAAAAATTGTTAGGTGGAAGCCGGATACCATTGTACTGTTTTCACCGCATCAGATCATGTACGGTGATTATTTCCACATATCGCCGGGGGAGGGGGCTCATGGAGATTTCGGACAGTTTGGCGCAGAAAACGTGAGTATAGATGTTTCCTATGATGGGGAGTTTGTGGAGGAACTATGCAGACAGGCTGTAGCCCAGGGACTGAAGGCGGGGACTTTGGGAGAGCGTGACAAAAACCTGGATCACGGTACTATGGTGCCGCTGTATTTTGTGAATCAATACTGGAAAGACTATAAATTGGTAAGAATCGGACTTTCCGGCCTGCCTCTTTCCATGCATTATGAATTGGGCCAGTGTATTCAGGAGACAGCTCGGATTTTGGGGCGGAATGCGGTTATTATCGGAAGCGGGGACCTTTCCCACAGGCTGAAGGAGGACGGGCCGTACGGTTACCAGAAAGAGGGGCCGGAGTTTGACAAGAAAGCCATGGATGTTATGGGAAAGGGAGACTTTGGGGAACTTTTGAGATTTCCGGAGGATTTCTGCGAGACTGCAGGGGAGTGCGGCCACCGCTCTTTTATTATCATGGCGGGCACCTTGGACAGGATGGCAGTGAAAGCGGAGAAACTTTCCTATGAAGGGCCTTTCGGAGTAGGGTATGGCATCTGCTGCTATGAGACTGCCGGGGAAGATCCGGAGCGGAATTTCCTGGAAAAGTATGAGGAGGAAGAGAGAAGACAGATTCTGGAGCGCCATGAAAAAGAGGACGCCTATGTAAAGCTTGCCCGAAAAACCATAGAGGAGTATGTGAAAACCGGAGTGATGATACAGGCGCCTAAAGATTTGCCCAGAGAATTGTATGACAGCAGAGCCGGAGTTTTTGTCTCTATTAAAGAGGACGGAAGGCTGCGGGGATGTATCGGAACCATTGAGGCATCTTATGAATCGCTGGCAGAAGAGATCATAAATAATGCGGTCAGCGCCTGCTCCCGTGACCCCAGGTTTTCGCCGGTAGAATCCAGGGAACTGCAGAAGCTGGTTATCACCGTGGATGTTCTGGGAGAGACAGAACCGATTGATTCGCCAAGACAGCTGGATGTGAAACGATATGGGGTGGTTGTCAGCAACGGCCCCAGGCGGGGGCTTCTGCTTCCTAACCTGGCCGGAGTCAGCAGCGTGGAGCAGCAGATTGCCATAGCGAAGCAAAAGGCCAATATAGGAGAGCAGGAAGCCGTGGAACTGGAGCGGTTTGAGGTGGTGAGACATATCTGACAGAGATAGGGCCGGCGCCAGGACTTTTGATATAAAAAGAGGATAAGACTATGATTAATGAAAACTACAGACAAATGCTTCAGGAAAAATCCGTTATCCGCGAGTTAAGCGAATATGCCGCTGCCAGGGGAAAGGAGATCGGGCAAGACAATGTTTTTGACTACAGCCTGGGCAATCCCAGCGTGCCCTGTCCTCAGGGGTATACGGACGCTTTGACGCAGATGCTTATGAACAAGGACCCTATGGATATTCATGGCTACAGCCCTTCTCTTGGCATCGAAAGCGTCAGGAGGGCGGTAGCAGACAGCCTGAACCGCCGGTTTGCCATGGATTATGATTCAAAACACATCTTTATGGCCTGCGGAGCGGCAGGGGCCCTGGCCCATGCTTTCCGCTGCGTTACCAGGCCGGGGGATGAGATTCTCATTTTTGCGCCGTACTTTCCGGAGTATGGGCCTTATATAAGCCACACGGGAGCTGTGCTTAAAGTGGTTCCCGCAGATACGGAGAATTTTCAGATAAATTTTGCGGCTTTGGAGGAAATGATGAGCCAGAAGGTTATGGCGGTTCTAATTAATACCCCCAATAATCCTTCGGGAATTGTTTACAATACAGAAACCATTGAAAAACTGGCAGATTTTCTCTCCACAAAACAGAAGGAATACGGCCATGATATTTTCCTCATCAGCGATGAGCCTTACCGGGAGATCGTGTTCAAGGGGGAGGATTCCCCTTATGTTTCCAAATTTTATGATAACTCTATTTCCTGCTACTCGTTCTCAAAAAGCTTAAGCCTTCCAGGGGAGCGCATCGGATACGTGGCCGTAAACCCCAGATGCAGGGATGCAGACATTATTGCTGTAATGTGCGGACAGATCAGCCGTGGAATCGGGCACAACTGCCCGCCGTCAAGCGTGCAGCTGGCAGTGGCTGAGGTTCTGGACCAGACCAGCGATCTGTCTGTATATGAAACCAACAGAAACCTGCTTTATGATGCTCTTACTGCTATGGGCTTTCACGTGGTGAAGCCGGGAGGAACATTTTACATTTTTCCGAAGGCGCTGGAAGAGGATGCTAAAACGTTCTGCATGAAGGCGAAACAATATGATTTGATTTTGGTTCCGTCAGATAATTTTGGCGTCAGAGGATATTTCCGCATGGCCTACTGCATTGATATGGAGAAAGTAAAACGCTCTATTCCCGTATTGGAGAGATTTGTAAGGGAGCAGTATCCGTAACAGAAATGCCGGCAAGTGAAATCAGGCATGGCTCCATTAAGAAAGGATACTAAATGAAAAGACAGATTATAGTTTTCATAAGCGCGGCATTTTTGACGGTATCAGGTTTCGGAACGTTAAATTCTGCTGCGGCAGGTGCCGGAGAGTGTTTGAAAATTCATTCCCACCGTGTCACCCCGCTTTACAGCAGCCAGAAAAAAGAAAAAAGCGGTGGGAACCAAAGCTCTGAGGAAACGGTGAAAGGCAGCGGCAGGGAACAAGTTTACATAAAGGAGCCTCATGAGAAGGGGAAGATAACCTTATGCTTTGCAGGGGACATCAGTTTTGCGGAAGGGTACGCCAACATGAGCTATTACCACAGCAATGGCGATGATATTACAAAATGCATTGTGCCAGAGGTGATTGCGCGGATGGATGCCGCAGATATTATGATGGTAAATAATGAGTTTACATACAGCAGCAGAGGAAAGCCGTTGCCTGGCAAGACGTTTACGTTTCGGGCAAAGCCGGAAACGGCAGCGAATCTGTCAGTGCTGTCAGCGGATATTGTTTCATTGGCTAATAACCATGTGTATGATTATGGGGAAACCGCTCTTTTAGACACTCTGGATACGCTTAACCAGCATGGGATTTTGCATGTAGGTGCCGGAAGGAATCTGGAGGAGGCAAAGCAGATCGTATACTTTCAGACAGGCGACATGAAAATTGCCTATGTCAGCGCAACCCAGGTGGAGCGCTCCTATGTATATACGAAAGAAGCTACAGACACTACGGCAGGAGTCTTAAGGACTTATGACCCGGCGGCATTTCTGGAAGTCATAAAGAAGGCGGACGAAACCAGCGACTTTGTGGTGGTTTATGTCCACTGGGGAACTGAGGGGGTTAACCGGTTTGAGACGGATCAGCAGAATCTGGGACATCAGTATATTGACGCAGGGGCTGATCTGGTTATGGGGGATCATCCTCACTGCCTGCAGGGGGTGGAATATTATAAAGGGGTACCCATTTTCTACAGCCTGGGGAATTTCTGGTTTAACACCAGAACCAGGGACACAGGGCTTGTGGAGGCGGACATTTCACCAGAAGGCGTGAAAGAGCTCCGCTTCGTACCCTGCATCCAGAAAGGATGCCGTACCACATTGGTAAAGGACGAGGAGGAGAGACAAAGGATTTTCCGCTTTTTGGAAGATATCTCCGCTGATGTGGTGATTGACGGCAGTGGGGTAATCAGGGAGAAGGCAGCAGATTGATGTTTTCATGGATGTAACAATTGTAAGAATCATGTAAGATTTGTGTAATGGAAAGTTTCTTTACCAGAATAAGGAAATGTGGTAGATTATAACCTAAGGAGTGCAGACAGCGGCACATCCAAATAAAAGGAAAGGAGAATTGCTATGAAACGGCTGAATAACAGGAAAGTAAAAGTTCATAATTGGATAGGGAACGCAGTATCATGCCTTTGGCAAAGCCTGGAAGCAGTTTCTGGCGAGATTCTTTTTGTTTAAGTTCGGATGCGCAGCACCGCACATGATTTGAGAATGCCAGGAAACCTTGCAGGTTACAGGAAGCAGGCAGCATGATGGACAGATGTTCCCATTGTGCGGCCGGCTGTAAGAATATAGAGAAGAAACCATACAGAGCCGATGAAGCTTGGCAGCAGCGCTGCCAGATGTTGGCTCTGTTTTTATTTGCCTGATTGTATAAGCCGCCGCATCGAAGATGTCTGCAAAGCTTTGCCAGGAGGCAGCGGCGGGACTTTTATAGTGAAGACTTTGAAGGAGAAAAAGGATATGGCACATTACAGGGAAACCGTGTGTATGTATTATGTGGCAGCAGGGCAGTGTAAAAAAGGCAGAGAGGCATCTCATGCCCGTTATTGCCAGAAATGCGGCAAATATGCCCCCAGGGCCAGAGTGAGGCATATAAATGAAAAAAAGAAAAAACTGGATAGGATCAGAGAGAAGGAGATGAAGCAGGTATGAAACTTGTGGAAGGATTATACAATACTGCGAAAGTGTACACAGATGTGGTGGAGGATACGGCTCTTGGGCAGATTAAGGCCCTGTGCGATCAGGAGTTTTCGAAAGGTTCCAAAATCCGCATTATGCCGGACGTTCATGCAGGAGCAGGGTGCACCATAGGAACTACCATGACCATAGGGGATGCGGTGGTACCCAACCTGGTAGGCGTGGACATCGGGTGCGGCATGGAAACCATACGGCTGCGGGACAGGCATCTGGAACTGGAAAAACTGGATAAGCTGATTTATGAGAAGATTCCGTCAGGATTTACAGTCCGGGAGAAGGCCCATAAGCGGAATGACGACATTGATCTGGCGCAGCTTCGGTGCCTAAGGCCGGCCGGGATTCATGTGGACCGGGCAGTTAGATCCCTGGGGACTCTGGGCGGGGGGAACCATTTTATAGAAGTGGATAAGGATCAGGAGGGATATCTGTACGTGGTGATCCATTCCGGCTCCCGGCACCTGGGACTTGAGGTGGCCGGGTATTATCAGGAGCAGGCTTATCGGTCCCTTTGCGGCGTTTCCAGGAAGAACATAAAAAAGCTGATTGAGAAATATAAGAGGACAGGGAGACAGCAGGAGATTCAATCCGCAGTGGAGGCAATGAAAGCTCAGGTGAACACGGAAGTTCCCAAAGCCCTGGCCTACTGTCGTGGAGAACTTATGGACGACTATATCCACGACATGAAGATCGTACAGAGATTTGCCATGCTGAACCGAAAAGCCATGATGGATGAGCTGATACGGGGAATGAAGCTTAAGACGGAAGAGGAATTTACAACCATACACAATTATATAGACACTGATACCATGATCCTGCGCAAAGGGGCAGTTTCGGCAAAGAAAGGGGAAAAATTGCTGATTCCCATCAACATGAGGGACGGTTCCCTGATCTGCACAGGAAAGGGAAACGAGGAGTGGAACTGCTCGGCGCCTCACGGGGCCGGAAGGCTGATGTCCAGAAGGAAGGCAAAAGAGTCCTACACAGTTTCTCAGTTTAAGAAAGAGATGGCCGGTATTTTTACCACATCAGTCAATGCCCGGACGCTGGATGAATGCCCCATGGCGTATAAAGACATGGATGACATTGTGGAGAATATCGGGGATACGGCAAAGATTGACAAAGTGATTAAACCAATTTATAATTTTAAGGCGGGGGAAGAGTGACATGCCCTGCAGCCGGCCAAAAGGGTGGCTGCAGGGCATAATGCCTATTTTAACAGAATCTGTCCCGACTGCAGGTGGATGTCACAGTCGCTTTCTCTCTGTTCAATAGTCATGCTGACCCGCTCGATGTTTATCTTTGTGACAGGGTAAATATTTTCGCAGATTATACTGCCCACGCGGATTGAACGGAGGCTTTTATTTAATTCATCCAGCTCATCCAGCTTTTCCCTTTTTAACTCCCCGTATGTAGTGCGCTGATCCACTAAATCGCTGTATTCCTTTTGGGAATCATTTCGGTGGCTTTTGCCTAATATCTGCATATTCGAAATATTTTTTCGAAGCTGCTCCAGAGTTCTGTTGATTTCTTCCAGCTCATCATGAATCGATTTTTTCCGCCGCTCAAATTCAGCCTCCAGGCCCAGGGTAATATTGTTCACGCAGCCGGAAATATTGCCGATCTTTTTTGCATAGACGGATTTGCCTGATGTGACGCTGCTGCCGAAAATCAGGCCCCGTCCCATAAGAGCATAGACAGATCCCTTCTCGCTGATAACGTCGCTGTCAGCAATAACACCGGCATAGACATCCTCTATGGCAGAGGCAGTCACATTCTCCATAATCAGACACTGGATTTGCTTGGCGGCTTTTAACTTTATTCTGGAAGTTCCCTTAACCTCCCCCTGTATGCAGATGGTTCCTCCGGATATAATTTTGCCGCTTCGGACGTCGCCCACGATCATAACATTGCCTGTAGCCTCAATGGCAACTTTGTCATCTACATTTCCTCGGATATAAATATCCCCGTCAAACCGCAGATTACCTACACCGGCGTTAATGTCCTGTTCCAATACCCGCTGGCTGTGGATGGAGAAATTGTCGTTCTCCATGACCACAATGCCGCTGATATCCGACCGGAGAACAAGGCCGTCCTCAAAGACGCTGGTATATTTTCCCTGAGGCATTCGGACAGCGGCGCCTTCTCTGCCGTAAAGCGTGCTTCCGGAAACGTCAAAACCGTTTTGGGCCGGTACGGGAGGCGTGATTCGGCACAGGATCTCTCCCTCGCGGATGGTCTGAATCAGATTCTTCTTTCTGAAATCATGGCCGGCAAGCATCTCCTCCTCATCCAGTTCGGGAGTCTGCGCATATCTGCGCTCATAAAATTCTTCCAGTTTTCCGTCTATTCCATCTACAGGATATTGGCCTGTGGCAATCTTCCTGATCCGCAGGTAATCTCTGGAATTCACCAGTTCCATAACCGCATTCTGATCAATCCCAGAAGTTATGCCTTCATAGCGCATGTCTTCCAGAAAGTGTTCCTGGTCAACTTCCTTGCCGTCATTGAGCGGAGGGAGGACGCACACATATGCGCTCATGCAGTCTGAGGAAACGTAGAACAATGACAGGACATCAACAGGCAATTGCTCCCGCTTCTGGCCCTCCACATGTTTTTTAACTTCCTTTTCCAGTATCCTGTAAAAAGGACCGGGACCGTTAGCGTTTTCTTTACTGTCCGAAAAATCATTCTGCAGGTTGGTACGGATTTTTTCCATCATTTTTAACATCTCCGGCTTTGAAGAACTGTAGCTTTCGGAATTTGATGTCATCTGCGGTTTTTTCTTAAAAAAGTTATATTTAGCCATTTTTCACACTCCAACAAACCATATAATAAGTAACTCTTCTTATTATATTCTAAATCAGACCGGTACGCAATACTCGCAGCCATCTTTTTGCAGCAGCCGACTTTAAATGTCGGTCCAGATTACAGTCCGCCAGTGAACTGTAACGGCATCTGGAAAATAAAGAAAAAAGATGAAGAAAAAAGATCTGCAAATATGCTTCCCTTTTAGGGAAAGTCATGATAGAATAAACAGGATAAAAACAACCGCAAACATTTTAACATGATAGAGGTGCGGGATTCAAGAGTATCAGGGGATCATAGCTGAACCGCTGTTTCCTGAGAAAGGGGATTTCGCCGAAGGGCTTTTTGCCGGTTCAGGCATAAGGTTCTGGGACGACGCAGAATATGCGGCGTACTGTCACGTATGTGGAGCGCTATCTGTGTTGTCAGGTTCCAGATTTTAACACACCACAAACGCGTTTCCTTGCGGGAACAGATGTTTGTGGTGTTTTTATATCCGGAAAGCACTTTGGCTGGAGCAAGGCCTGACAGCTTTCCTTAAATATAAGCGAACACAAAAAGAAAAGAGGAGAGAAAATCATGTACCTGACAAAAAAGAAAGCGTTTGGCACCATAGCTGCGGCTTTCCCTTTGGCCCTGGCCTGCTGTATGACGGCCCTGGCTGCCGAGGAGGGAGTTGAGTATGTGCCGGCTGTGTATTCCACGTTCTGGGCTCTGGTGCCCCCCATTGTGGCCATCGGCCTGGCACTGATTACCAAGGAGGTTTACAGTTCCCTGTTTGTGGGAATTCTGATGGGAGGCCTTTTGTATTCAGGATTTAATTTTGAGATGACCATTACCCATATTTTTGAGGACGGAATCATTGGCTCCCTGTCTGACAGCTATAATGTTGGCATCCTGGTATTTCTTGTAATCCTGGGGGCCATGGTGTGCCTGATGAACAAAGCAGGAGGCTCTGCTGCTTTTGGGCAGTTTGCTGCTTCCAAGATTCACAACCGTGTAGGAGCCCAATTGGCAACCATCCTTCTGGGGGTCCTGATTTTTATCGACGATTATTTTAACTGCCTTACAGTGGGAAGCGTTATGAGGCCTGTAACAGATAAATTTAAGGTGTCCAGGGCTAAACTGTCTTATCTGATCGACGCCACGGCGGCTCCGGTATGCATCATTGCCCCCATTTCTTCGTGGGCAGCGGCAGTTACGGGATTCGTAGAGGGGGAGGACGGATTTTCTATTTTCATGAGGGCCATCCCATACAATTTTTATGCCATCCTGACCATTGTGATGATGGTGGGCATGGTTCTTATGAAAGAGGAATTTGGCTCCATGAAGGTTCATGAGACTAATGCGCTGAAAGGGGATCTGTACACAACGCCGGGGCGTCCCTACGGCTTGGCAAAGGAGGAAGCTGTGGAGGCAAAGGGAACGGTAATGGATCTTTTGATTCCCATTATTTCCCTGATTATCTGCTGCGTGATTGGAATGCTGTATACTGGAGGATTCTTCTCAGGGACGGATTTTGTCACTGCGTTTTCGGAATCAGATGCCTCCCTGGGCCTTACATACGGAAGCTTTTTCGGACTGCTGATTACCATCGGACTTTATCAGATCCGCCGCGTGCTGAAGTTTTCTGAATGCATGGCCTGTATACCGGAAGGCTTTAAAGCCATGGTTCCAGCCATTATGATTTTGACGTTTGCCTGGTCTTTAAAGGCCATGACAGACAGCCTGGGGGCGGATGTATATGTGGCAGGCGTGGTGGAGGCCAGTGCGAAAGGATTCCTTAATTTCCTTCCTGCGATTATTTTCGTGGTGGGATGTCTTCTGGCGTTTGCCACAGGGACTTCATGGGGAACGTTTGGAATCCTGATTCCCATTGTTGTGGCAGTATTCCAGAACAGCAATCCTCAGCTGATGATCATATCCATCTCCGCATGCATGGCAGGGGCAGTGTGCGGGGATCACTGTTCTCCTATTTCTGATACCACGATTATGGCTTCAGCGGGAGCCCAGTGCGAACATGTGAACCATGTGACAACCCAGCTGCCCTATGCGGTGACTGCTGCTGCTGTATCTTTTGTAACCTATATTGTGGCGGGGGTTGTGCAGAGCGCCTGGATTGCCCTTCCGACAGGCATTTTGCTGATGGTGGGGGTCCTGTTTGCGATAAAGCTGCGGGGAAACACAGTTGCAGAAGAATAGAAGCTGCTGCCAAGAGGCGTATTAAAACAGAACAAGATCCCAGATCCCGGAAGTCCGCCAAAAAGCGGGTTCCGGGATTTTTATAGTAAACCCCCACGCGCCCGGCCGGGGAGGCATCATCCCCCATGAAAGTCCGGCGGGCGCATTTGGCATCCCAGAATGCGTGCCGCCTATTCGGCGGCGGGATTTTTATAGTAACCTATAGATTTTTTGCCTTTCGAGGCGATTGGCATAGAAAAAGGCATGAGTTTTTGATAGACAGGTTATTTTGTGGTTGTCACATTTTTCCTGTTGTGCTAAACTAAAGTGAGAAGAGAGGAATGAAAAAGATGGGTTATAAAAGCTTTTGGGTTTTATTAGTACTTTTACTGTCCGGGATTGTGCTGGGAAGCTTTATAGGGGATGTGGCACAGAATATTCCCGGATTGTCGTGGCTGAACTTTGGACAGTCATTTGGACTTGATTCACCGCTTGTTGTCAATCTCGGAGTGATTGTCATTACATTTGGACTAACCATTCGGATTACAATGGCCAGTATCATTGGCGTAGCCCTGGCTCTGATTATTTACCGGATGATTTAGGGCGCTGCCTTGCAGGCGCCTTTTTTGCTTTGCAGAGTGCGTTTTGTAAAGCAAAATCCTTCGAGGAATGTACAGTATCAGGGCTGTTTACAGAACGAAAACGGCGGCTGCCGCTGCCGCAGCTGCGCTTAGGCGCAGGAACCCGGTGTGACAGCATCTTTATATCTGAAGGAGGTGTGGTTAAAAAAGGTTACAGGTTACATAGGAATTATGAATTTTCAGGGAGAATCTGAGGGGGAAGTTTGTATTTTCAAAATCGAAATAAGGCGAAACTTGCGGTCGATATTCGTTGCAAGCAGGGAAAACGACAGACTATAATACATCTTACCAGCGAAAAGGAGGACACAAAATGACAGCATTAAACGTTGCAATTGCAGAGGATAACCCGAAAACCATGGAATTATTGAAGGATATGCTGAAAAATGAAGACGGAATCGAAGTGGTGGGAAATGCAAAAACAGGCGATGAAGCTTACAAGATGATTGTGGATTCAAAGCCGGATGTGGTGCTTCTGGATGTGATCATGCCGGGAATGGACGGCGTGGAGGTAATGGAAAAGGTGAAAACAGAAGGCAATTTAGATAAAAATCCCTGCTTTATCGTAGTATCAGCGGCTGGAAGCGAGAATGTGACCGAGGACGCATTCAGCATAGGAGCCAGTTATTTCATTATGAAGCCTTTTAACAAAGAGGTGCTGGTGGACAAGATACGCCGGATCGGCGGCCGCGGGAGAAAATCCAGAGGACTGAACCTGGCAGGGACCCGCAAGGTGAAGCCCTTTGAGAGCATGCTGGATTATATGGAGCAGAACCTGGAAAATGACGTGACGCAGATTCTTCATGAGATTGGCGTTCCGGCCCACATTAAAGGATATCAGTATTTAAGGGATGCCATTACCATTTCTGTTGAGGATCAGGAGATGCTGACTTCTGTGACCAAAGTGCTTTACCCCAGCATTGCAAAAAAGCATCAGACGACCCCAAGCCGTGTGGAACGGGCGATCCGTCACGCCATTGAGGTGGCATGGAGCCGGGGAAGCATGGACACTATCAATGCTATTTTCGGATATACGGTAAGCAACGGAAAAGGAAAACCTACCAATTCGGAATTCATTGCACTTCTTTCTGATAAAATCCGTCTGGACTATAAAAGATTGTAGGAATGGGGGCGCTACATAGGGATGCCGAAGGAAGCATGGCTCCGACTGTGCAGATTGCACAAAATTATTGCGGCTTATCTGGTTTGGATTGCGGTTAGAAACCAATAATGACAAAAACAGCTGCAAAATACAAGAATGTACTTCCTAAAATCCCAAAAATGTTGTATACTAAGGCTATTAAAGTATGAAGGGTTGCGAGATTCGCTCCAAATGAGGAGGTTATTTCAAATGAAAAAGATTTTGTTTGTTGCTTCAGAGGCTGTGCCTTTTATTAAAACCGGCGGGCTGGCGGATGTTGTCGGTTCTCTGCCTAAGTGTTTTAATAAGGAGTATTATGATGTGAGAGTCATGATTCCGAAGTATCTCTGCATTAAGCAGGAGTGGCGGGACAAGATGGACTACATTGACCATTTCTATATGGATTATATGGGACAGAGCCGCTATGTTGGAATCATGCATTATGAGCATGAGGGAATCCATTTCTATTTTATTGACAATGAAGGATATTTTTCCGGTCCGAAGCCATATGGGGATTGGCTGTATGATCTGGAGAAGTTTTCATTCTTCTGCAATGCAGCCCTTTCTGCGCTGCCGGTCATCGGATTCCAGCCGGATGTGGTACACTGCCATGACTGGCAGACAGGCTTGATCCCTGTTTACCTGAAAGACCGTTTCCGCGGTGGTGAGTTCTTCTGCAATATGAAGTCCGTATTCACCATCCATAACCTGAAATTCCAGGGCGTGTGGGACGTAAAGACCATCCAGAGATTTTCAGGGCTTTCCGATTACTATTTTGCACCGGATAAGCTGGAGGCTTATAAGGACGGCAATCTGCTCAAAGGCGGCGTGGTATTTGCAGATGCCATTACTACTGTAAGCGACACTTATGCGGAAGAGATTAAGATGCCGTTTTACGGGGAGGGCCTGGACGGACTTATGAGAGCCCGTTCCGGGAGTTTAAGAGGAATTGTCAACGGCATTGATTATGACGATTTCAACCCTGCTACCGATTCCATGATCGAGCAGGTTTATGATGCCAGGAATTTCCGCAAGGAGAAGATTAAGAACAAAAGAGCCCTTCAAAGGGAATTGGGTCTGGACGAGGATGACGGCCGGATGATGATCGGCGTTGTATCCAGGCTTACGGATCAGAAGGGATTTGATCTGATCCAATATGTGATGGAGGACTTGTGCAGCGATGCCATTCAGCTGGTGGTTTTGGGAACCGGCGAGGAGCGCTATGAGAACATGTTCCGCCATTTTGCGTGGAAATATCCGGGCAAGGTAGCTGCGCTGATTTATTATTCCGAGCCTATGTCTCACAAGGTTTATGCGGCTTCAGATGCGTTTTTAATGCCGTCCCTGTTTGAGCCTTGCGGCCTGAGCCAGCTGATGGCTCTGCGCTACGGCACGGTTCCCATTGTCAGAGAGACAGGAGGGCTAAAAGACACAGTTGAGCCATATAATGAATTTGAGGGCACGGGCACAGGATTCTCATTTACTAATTATAATGCCCATGAGATGCTGGCGTCTGTCAGATATGCGGAGAGAATCTACTATGACAAGAAGCGGGAGTGGAATAAGCTGATTGACAGAGCCATGGCTAAGGATTATTCCTGGAATGCTTCGGCGCTTAAGTACCAGGAACTGTATGACTGGCTGATAGGCTATTGAAAAGGGCTGCTTATAAACAATGATTAAATGGCAATAAGGCGGTTTGGCATAGTGAGTGTGCGGTTACCCGCACGGATACTGTGCCAAACTGTCTGTTTGTAATCAGAGCGCATGGTATTTTGGGGAAGGAAACAGGGAATGAGCAGGGAGAGAATGAGGAAAGAAGAGCTTTTGCAGAAAAGCGCCCGATGGAGCAGGGACGAGGAATATATGGCATGCGTTCGGGATATCTTAGAAAATAAGGTGTTTCAGTCCATGGATCAGTTTATCCAGCATGGCCATACTACCTGCAAGGAACATTGCATTCAGGTTTCTTATATTGCCTTTGAGATATGCAAAAACAGAGGATGGGACAGCCGATCAGCGGCCAGAGCCGGGCTGCTTCATGATCTGTTTTTGTACGACTGGCATACTCATGCCAGGGAGACAGGAGAACACTTTCACGGATTCACCCATCCCAGGGTGGCCATGAACAACGCTGTGAAATACTTTCAGGTAACAGAAAAGGAACAGGACATAATTTTGAGGCACATGTGGCCGTTAACGCCCATACCGCCTAAGTCCCGGGAGGGGTATGCGATTTTGTATGCAGATAAGCTGTGCGGGCTCACGGAATTTTTTGGCCATGCCAAAGACTGGCTTATTGTGGCGGTCTGGCCGAAACAGATGGGATGAGAGTATGATTCCGGAAAAGGGCTGCAGGCACATGGTTGAGATTTTTGGAAATTCTTAAGATGGATAGGCCGAAAAGGCCTGGAGTGACAGGAGAATACGATGGATATATGGCAGGAAATGCTTGAGAATCAGATATTAGTCAGTTCAGTGACCGGCTGGGTGGTGGCCCAGGTACTGAAAACCATGATTGACTGTACTCTGAATCACGGTTTTTCTCCAGAGCGTCTTGTGGGATCAGGAGGAATGCCCAGCTCCCACTCTTCGACCGTTTGCGCTCTGGTAGTTTCCAGCGGAATCTGCTGTGGCGTGTCATCACCGGAATTTGCAGTCAGCTTTGTTTTGGCGGCAGTAGTGATGTATGATGCCATAGGAGTGCGGCAGGAGACAGGGAAGCAGGCCAAGCTTCTCAACATGATCTTGGAGCAGGATTTTTTTAAACTGAACAATCACGAATTCCAGAAGAAACTGAAAGAGTTCGTTGGACATACGCCCCTGCAGGTGTTTGCAGGTGCGGTTTTGGGGATTGCAATTGCCTTGCTGATAAATATGGCTTACTAAACAACAAAATAAAAGAATATTAAAAAAACGTTAAGATATTATACTTGTGTTTTAAAACAAGATGCGATATACTCTAACATGTGAAATATTACCATGCCTGCTGGATATCTGCAGGCGTTTTGCGTGGAGGGAAGTATGAATGTGTATTATATGATTAACTGGTTTTTTCTCTGCAGCTTACTGGGGTATCTGCTGGAATGCGTGGTTCTCACCTATGAAAACCGCACTCCGGTTCTGAACCGGGGGTTTGGCCATGGGCCTTTTTGCATCATTTACGGTTTCGGGGCTGTCGGAGCCAATTTTCTTTTAAGCCCTTTGGCGGACAGCACGGTGAAACTGTACATGGCAGCCATGATTATGGCCACGGTTATGGAACTGGTGACTGCCAGGGCCATGATCCGGCTGTTCGGCAGTTTCTGGTGGGACTACAGCATGAAGAAGTTTAATTATAAAGGGATCATCTGCCTGGAAAGCAGCCTTGGATGGGGGCTTTTGGGGATCGTGTATTTCCGGTTCCTTAACGGGTTTTTGATGCATCTGGCCGGTTTTGTGCCTCAAAGGTTTGAGAAGAGGCTGGCAGTGACCCTGGTGTTGTTTTATCTGACGGATTTCTTATGGTGCCTGCGGCATCAGATACGAACCCGGGGAGAGGAGCAAAAGCAGGTCATAGGGAGGTTAAGCGTTCGTCCGTAAGCGGAAAGCGGGGCGGACGCCTTTTTATTTTGCATAGGAGGAAATGCATTGAATATTTGCATCAGATATCGTAAAATAATTCATAGACGTCCCCCTGATGATTCATAGTGGGAAGGTCTATGCACACAGAAAGGAAATGCGGAGAAAATGACAGTTACAGATATGAAGAATATAACCTTGATATTGGCTTCAGGTTCCCCCAGACGCCGGGAACTGCTCTGCCAGATTGGAATTGAACCGCTGGTAAAGCCCAGCCGGATAGAGGAGCGGATCACGTCCGCAGTACCTGAAGAGGTGGTGATGGATCTGTCCGCCCGGAAGGCGGAGGACGTGGCGGATTGGGCGCCTGCAGGGACGCTGATACTGGGAGCGGACACCGTCGTGGCGGTGGAAGGTCAGATTTTAGGAAAGCCCGAAAGCCATGAGGAGGCAAAGCGTATGATACGTCTGATCCAGGGACGTAGCCATCAGGTGTATACAGGCGTTACGCTGATTTACAAAGGGCAAGAGGGCAGCAGGGGGGTTACCTTTGCAGAGAAGACAGAGGTTATCGTATACCCGATGACAGATGATGAAATCCAGGACTATGCCCAGGCGGAGGAACCTATGGATAAGGCAGGGGCATACGGGATTCAGGGAAGGTTTGCAGCTTATATCCAGGGGATTTGCGGAGATTATAATAATGTAGTAGGGCTTCCGGTAGGACGGGTCTGGCAGGAGTGGAAGCGGCTGATGGAAGAGGAGGAGGAATCACATGATTAAACTGATAGCAAGCGATATTGACGGAACGCTGGTAAGGGACGGAGAGCATCGGCTGAATCCGGAATTCTTCGATGTGATATTAAAGCTGCGGCAAAAGGGAATTCAGTTTGCAGCGGCCAGCGGACGGCAGTGGGCCAGTATTGAGGCTGTTTTTGAACCGATAAAGGAGAAAGTGTTTTATTTATCTGACAATGGGGCCTATGTAGGGTGCCATGGCAGGAACCTTTTTCTGAACCCCATTCACCGGGATACAGCCATAGAACTGATCAGGGAGATCAGGAAGAGGCCGGAATTGGAGGTAATGGCAGGCGGGCCGGACGTGGTGTATGTGGATACGGAAAATAAAGAGTTTGTGGACTGGATTATTAACGGATATAAGTTCCAGGTAAAAAAAGTGGACGACATAACTCAGGTTTCTGATGAGATTATTAAAGTGTCTGCTTATAAGGCCCATAGGATTCAGGCAGCTGTCAAAGGGCTGACAGACAGATTTGGAAGCCGGATGAAAATGACGATTTCAGGTGACATGTGGATGGATGCCATGGCTCCGGGGGTGTGCAAAGGCCAGGCGATTCAGGTTCTGCAGGACAATCTGGAAATAAAGCCGGAGGAAACCATGGCCTTCGGGGATCAGCTAAATGACATTGAGATGCTGGAACGCTCCTATTACAGCTTTGCTGTAGGCAACGCCAGAGAAGAGGTAAAAAAGGCCGCCAGGTTCCAGGCTGACAGCAATGTTAACGGCGGCGTTTTGAAAATCCTTAAGCTGCTGCTGTAGCCGCATGTTCACCGGTTTGCAGCATTTCATTTATGGGCGCTGGTTCTGACAAGGCTTGGCTGACTTTGCCCCATGTCTGAGATCATTATGGAAAGGAATCTTTTAAATGAGAAAGGAAGACAGACGGAAGTATATAGGGATTCTGACTGCCGTTCTGCTGGTATTTTTTGCCTGGGGGTGCTCAAAAAAGGAGGTTCCCAGCGGGGCGGAAACATTGGAGACAGTGGGGTATACCAGATCCCAGATGATGGTGATCGCATTGACGGAGAGGAACCGGTATGAGCAGGTTTACACAGACAGGATTTGGGATGCCATTATGGAAGACGGGGATACCTTCGGCAGGTATCTTTTGGGGCAGGTGCGCACGTTCCTGGAAAATATGAAGACCATGACCCTGCTGGCGAAAGACAGGGAGATTTCCTTATCCAGCGGAGAATCTGACAGAGTCAGAAGGGTGGCCAGAAATTACTATTCATCTTTGTCCAGAAGCGAGATTGAATATTTAGGCATTTCAGAGGAAGATATTGTGACCCTGTATGAGGACTATTACATTGCCAACAAGGTGGTGGAAGTGCTGACAGAGGGACTGGATCTGGAAGTCAGCGACAGCGAGGCAAAGGTCATTACCATACGGCTGGCGGAAACCGGTGACAGAGTAAGGGCAGAAACCATTTATGGGCGCATGATGGAAGAGGGCAGCGATTTTTCGGCAGTGGTCAGGGATGTGACGGGGGCAAGCCCCCAGGAGCGGAAGCTTTGGCGGGGGGAGGAGCCGGAAGCCCTGGAAGAAGCGGCGTTTAACCTGGCATCAGGGGAAATCAGCCCTGTTGTGGAGTCTGACGGAATGTACTACATTATTCAATGCGTCAATGATTATGAGATGGACGCCACAAGAGAGAGAAAGACCCAGATTTACAAAGAACGTAAAAACTGGGCCTTTCAGCAGATTTATGGGCAGTTTGAGAATGAACACCGGGTATCCATTTCGGATGAGGAGTGGTCCCAGGTTACCTTTGAAGGCGGGGAACAAGTGGTGACATCCGATTTTTTTGAACTATACCAAGAAGAATTCGGAAGCCAGAGCTACTAAAGCTGCCTGGTCGTCTGCTCCCATAATCTCCCGGGCAGAATGCATGGCAAGAATAGGGACGCCTATGTCTACGGTCTTCATGGACAGCATGGCAGAGGAAATAGTACCCAGGGTGGCTCCTCCTTTTATATCGGAGCGGTTGGAGAATTTCTTATACGGAATATGGCTGCGGCGGCAGATACCCTCAATAACGCTGATGCAGGAGGCATCCGTGGCGTAGGACTGGGCTGCAGCCATTTTTATTGCAACGCCGTCTCCTGGGAAAATCCGGTTTTTGATATCGCATTTTTCCTTGTGGTTGGGGTGCATGGCATGGGCCACGTCCATGGATAAAAGGAATCCGTCCATAACCGCATTTAAATACTGCTGCCTGGAATATCCCAGGGACAGATATATTTTTTCCAGAACCCTGTCCGTGACAGCGGAAAACGCGCCCTGCTTGGTACGGCTTCCCACCTCCTCATTGTCATAGAGGGCGATGACATTGATTCCTCCTGTGCGGAAGCCGGAAGCGATGGCTGTAAGGCAGGCCTGAACAGAGGTCAGGTTGTCAATGCGGGGAGCCGTGAAGAATTCTTCGTTAAGGCCCAGGGTGGTACAGGAATCCAGATTGTAGAGGCAGATGTCGTAGTCCAGAATCTGGTCAGGTGAACAGCCGATTTCCTCTGCCAGAAGGTTTAAGAGGCAGTTGTCTTTGTCCGCCTGATCTTTCAGGAGCGTTAGAATAGGCAGCATATCGATCTGAGGATTCAGCTCTACTCCCTTATTTACCTCCCGGTTCATGTGAATGGCCAGGCTGGGGATGAGAGCGACAGGGCGTTTTATGTCAACCATGTGGACATTTGGAGAGAATGGCGTTTCCCCGGATGTGCAGACCTTGCCTGCAAGGGAGAGAGGGCGGTCCAGCCAGGTGCTGAGAATAGGACTGCCGTAAACTTCCACATTCAGCTTGCCATAGCGGCCCACAGGGATTTCCGGGGAGGGCTTCAGCTTCATGCAGGGCCAGTCCGTGTGGGCGGCTTCCATGCGGAGGCTGGGAACTGCGGGTGAGAAATCAGAGACAGTGGAAATGGTTTCCATGTTCCGGCATTCCGACCCTATGGTGAAAGCCATAAGGCAGGAGTCGAAAACAGGCAGGTAGTAGCCATGTCCCGGTTCCAGATTCCAGGCGCCGGTCAGATCCAGGCGTTTGAATCCGGCGTCTTTTAGAATCTGGGAAGCAGTCAGGATGCAGTGGAATGGAGACACGCTGTCCATAAGCAGGCGGGTTAAATGTTCAATGTCTTTTTGCGGGTTCATAGTATATTCCTCCTCAATTAAAATGTTATTGTCTGGCTTGCCGAAGCAGAATAGGCAACGGTTCAAGGGGTATGTGAACTGTTACGAGTATAACATGGAGAAGGGCGGCAGGCAAATGGAAATATTGACACTCCGCATTTTACGTTGTATAGTTGTAACAGCAATGCCAGGCGTATTAAAACTGGTGCAGATTAAAAAAGAAGGGCTGGAAAACGGCATGGTGGCATTGAAAGTGGAGGATATCAGGCAGTTTACGACAGGGCTGTTTATCGGAAACCTGTTTGACAAATTTTTGGTAAGGGAAGCAGATATTGTGACGTTTAACGCTTTTCATGTGGACGGGCGGATAAAGCCTGGATTTTATACGGAGCAGGAGACAGAAGAGAAAGAAATCGGGGAATATTCCGCATGGGAAGCGATTAAGCCGGTGTGTTTTTCGCTGATTAAAGGGAAACGGCTGCCAGGAAGCTTTCAGATTGTGCTTCAGCTGGGAAAAAAGCAGGTGGAACAGTTTCTGGCCAAAAGGCAGACAGCTGTCAGGGCGGAGCAGGTTGGAGGAATGTATATAAATATACGGTATGAGAACGGAGAGCTTTTCTGCGTGACAGGAACATCCGTTAACTTTTTTACCATGGATAAGTCTCTGGATATGGAGTGGGATAATGCGGTGAAGGAATTTTTCAGGCGGAATGGGATTCCGGTTATAGCGTAAACCTTCCTGCGCCCGGCAGGCGGCGCACCGCTGCGCATGAAAGCCTGGCGGGCGCACTTGGCATCCCAAAATGCATGCCGCCTGATTGGCGGCGGACTTTTATATAAGGAGATGAGGACAGTGGCAAAGCTGTATTTTCGATATGGAGCTATGGGAAGTTCCAAAACCGCCAATGCGCTGATGGTGGAGTACAATTATTTTGAGCGCGGCAAAAAGGCTCTTTTGGTAAAGCCCCGGCTGGATTCCAGGGACGGGGATTATATCATACGTTCCAGAATGGGGTTGGAGAAAGAAGGAATTCTTTTGGAAAACCTGGCGAAGATGGAAGATAAGGAAATCCGGCAGTATGACTGCATCATTGTGGATGAAGCCCAATTTGCGTCCAAGGCTCAGATTGAGTTTTTGGTGCATATTGTGGATGATCTGGCAGTGCCGGTGATCTGTTATGGCTTAAGGACAGATTTTAGAAGGGAGTTTTTTGAGGGAAGCTTATGGCTTATGGCGTGGGCGGATGTTATTGAGGAGATAAAGACCGTGTGCTGGTGCGGCAAAGCAGCTACCTGCAATGCCAGAATCGGTGAGGACGGAAGGATGATCCAGGCAGGGGAGCAGATCCTTATGGGAGGCAATGACAGGTATACGGCGCTCTGCAGAAAGCATCACCGCCAGGGGAATCTGGGGCCGAAGCCCGCGTAACGGCAGGCATATGCGGGGGTGCCAAAGCTGCATTTATCCCGTCCAGGGCAGGGCCGAAGCGCGCATAACAGCAGACATAGCGGGGCAAAGCGGGCAGGCGGCCAAATATCCAGGCGTACGGGGGCGCCAGGGGAGAATAGAAGGAGAGTGCATGATGTTCAGGGAGATTGGGGAGAGCGCAGCCGTGACTGCGCTATTTGATCTGTACCCGCCTGCAAAAGACAGGAAGGCATGGGAGGAAATACCAAAAAGCTACAGAGAACGATTAATAGAGGAAGGAGAAAAGTGGCTGAACTATGAATTTCCCCCTATTTATGCTTCTGACTTTATGGAATTTTGCCGTACAGGGAACCGCACCCACTATGAGGATAAGCAGTTTAAGAGGAGAACCGTGCTTAATGCCCTGGTTCTGGCAGAATGCGCCCAGTATCAGGGGCGTTTTCTGGATGAGATTATCAACGGCATTTTTTTAATATGCCAGGAAGCGGCATGGCAGATTCCGGCCCACAATTCCTATATCCGGGATACGCCTCAGCAGATTCTTCCTGATGTTACAAGGCCTGTTATTGATCTGTTTGCGGCGGAAACAGGGGCAGTGGCAGCCATGGCAGAGTATCTGCTGCGGGATGCCCTTAACAAAGTCAGCCCGGCTATTTCCAAAATGGTGGATCACAATCTGGAAAACAGGATTTTAAAGCCCTATTTGGAAGAACATTTCTGGTGGATGGGCGACGGAACTTCCCCTATGAACAATTGGACGGCATGGTGCACTCAAAATGTGCTTATTGCGGCATTTACCAGGAAGCTGCCGGAGAACATGCAGATTGATATTGTGCAAAAGGCCTGCAGAAGCCTGGATTATTTTCTGGATGAGTATGGGGAGGACGGATGCTGCGATGAAGGCGCCCAGTATTACCGCCATGCGGGGCTGACGCTGTTTAATGCCATGGAAGTTCTCAACCACGTCTGCGGGGGAGCATTTTCGGCTCTCTACAAAAAGGATAAGATCGGCAATATAGCGGCCTATATCCGAAAAGTCCATGTGGCGGGCCCGTATTATATAAATTTTGCAGACTGCTCTCCCATAGCCGGAAGATGCGGCGCCCGGGAATATCTGTTTGGAAAGCGGACAGGCGATGACAGCCTGAGAGCATTTGCTGCTGAGGACTACAGAGGCTGCGAAGACCAGCTGAATCTGGAGGAACATAATCTGATGTACCGGGTACAGGCTGCATTTTCCCATAAAGAGATGATGAAATACGGAAAAGACAGGGCAGAGCCAGGGCTAAGGCAGGAACAGGAGGCTGACTGTTATTTTCCAAGCACCGGCCTTTTCGTTGCCAGGGATGACAGGTTCTGTATGGCTGTAAAAGCCGGGGACAATGATGACAGCCACAACCACAACGACGCAGGCAGCTTTACGGTCTATAAAGACGGGAAGCCTTTGTTTATTGACGTAGGGGTGGAGAGCTATACCAAGAAGACATTTTCGCCTGAGAGGTATGAGATCTGGACCATGCAGTCCCAGTATCACAATCTTCCATCCTTTGGAGGTGTTATGGAAAAGGACGGGAAGGAATTTTGTGCCGCAGATGTGGAATATGGCATGGGAGAGGAAGCGTCCTGGATTTCTATGGAGCTGGCGGGAGCCTATCCCAGGTGCCGGACTGCGTCTTACAGAAGGAAGGCCTGCCTGGAGAAGGGAGGCTGCATCCGTATTACGGACAGATGGGAAGGAAACGGGGAAAGCAAAGATGTGGTGCTGTCTCTGATGACTTACGAAAAGCCGGACATAAGACAAGAAGGACAGGGATTCAGGATGGAGCTGGAGGGTCTGGGCAGCTGCAGCATAATCGGCGGGATTCATGTTGCGACAGAGGAGATACCGATTATTGACGAAAGACTGAAAACTGCGTGGAAACATAATATTTTCCGCACTTTGGCGGCCTTTGCGGGGAGAGAGGTGCAGATTGTAATTTGGCGCAGTCCGTCATAGAAGGAGGCAAAAACCAAGGCAATGCAGTTTGAGCAGGCTCTGCCCCGTGGCAGAGCCTGAACGAATATTCCTGCAAGTCACGTTCTAGAGCGTGTTTGAAAATTCATTCCCGCCATCTGCACGCCCCACTTTGCGGGAGATCTGGCCCTCATTCGGTCAACGTAGCCCACTACGCCTCCCTCATTCGGGCCAGATCTCCCGCAAACTGTGACGCACATCTGACGGAAAGCAATTTTCAAACACGCTCTAGGGCTTCAGGGATTGCTGTACAAATTCCCTGGGGGACACACCAGCCACCTTTTTGAATACCTTGCTGAAATAAAAGGCGCTTTCAAACCCCAGCTGATCCGCCACTTCATACACTTTCATGTCCTGTTCCAGCAGCATGGTTCTGGCCCGGCTTATTTTCATCTGGGTAATGTATTCCGAGAATCCGATGCCGCAGGTCTTCTTAAACAGCACGCTGAGATAATTGGGGCTGAGCCCGAATACGGCGGATACTTCGTTTAAAGTCAGCCTCTCGTCAATGTGGTTCTGAATATATTTCTGGATATTGGAGATAACATGTTCCTTGTAGGTAATGCGTTTGGATTTCAGGGTTTCGCACAGCCCGTCCCGCAGGCGGACCATCCAGTCTGACACTTGCTCCACATTGCCCATGCGGTAGATGGAGCGGTAATTGTCAGGGTCATCAGAAAAGATCCCGGCAAGGGTTTCTTCACCAGAGGGAAGAAGAGACAGAGCCAGATACAGGATATTGCAGGCACCGTCAATGGCCTGAAGATACCGCAGAGGGTTTGAGCGGAACAGCTCAATGATCTGGGTCAGGGTATCATAGAGAATGCCGGTGTCAAATTCCTCAAAAGCTTTGGTCAGGTCATTTTTAAAAAGGGTAATATTAAAGGAATTTTTAATATCTTCCGGCTTCACCTGGTCGTAATCCCGGAAAGGGTCTTCCAGGGTGGCGGAGGTAAAGGCAACCCTGGCATCCTGATAAGAATCGCTGATCTTCAAAGGAGAATCCACCACAGAGCCAATACCCACCGTGAGACGGACATTAAAATAATTGCGTACCATGGCGGAGGCATTGCGGAGAGCTTCCATCATCTTTTCATGCTCTTCTTTGCTGACGGCAGAAAAATGAAAAATGATGGAAAAGTGTTTCAGATCCAGAGAGATAACCTGGCATGTCATGTGGCGCTTTAAAATGTCCTTTACCATCTGCATGGTGCTGTTGTACAGATTCATCAGCTGGCCGTGGGTCATATCCCGGACAGAATCTTCCAGAATCTCGCAGTGAGCCGCTGCAAAGTATTGATTGTCAAAATTCAGGCTTAAATCTTTTGCCTGAAGCTTAAATTGCTCCTCATTGTCAAAAAGATTGTGGAGAAGCCGCAGAAAAAACTTGTCCAGATAGCTCTGGAGGATGGGACGCCTTTCGCTGCGGACGGTTTCACTGGCTCTCAGCTCATTAAGCCTTTCCAGCGTCCGGCCAATGGATCTGCCCAGAGCCTCAGGGTCCAGCTCCAGCTTAATAAGATAATCAACAACCTCGTAAGAGAGGGCCTGCCTTGCCAATTCAAATTCTTCATAGCTGGTCAGGATAATGAACAGAGGTATCCGGCCATAGGTTTCCCGGCAGATTTTGGCCAGTTCCAGGCCGTTCATAATCGGCATGCGGATGTCAGTAATGACGATTTCCGGAGAATACTCTTCGATCATCTCCAGCGCGACGGCTCCATTCATGGCAGTCCCGCACACCTCAATCCCATAATCAGCCCAGTTAAGCATGGATTTAATTCCAATCTGAACTAAAGGTTCATCATCTGCAATCAGTAATTTAATCATGGTAGTTCACAATCCTTTCCATTTTGTGCGGAAATTTATCGAATTTCAAAGAAAACCTCCATGGGCCTGGCAGGGGACGCACCACTGCGCATGAAAGCCTGGCGGGTGCATTTGGCATCCTCAAGTGCATGCCGCCTAATGGGCGGCGAAACCGTAAAAGCAGGACTGCGCTTTCCTTACTCAGACGGCGCTGGTATAATATATGGAACCAGGATAGTCATGACCGTGTATTCTCCTAACTGGCTTTCTATGGAAATTCCGTAATGTTCTCCAAATTCATGCTGGATACGCTGGTTTACATTGGCAATCCCTACCTGGCGGAAAAAGTCGGCATTTTTCCTGGACGGTTTCTGATGCAGCACTTTTTCAATGGTTTCAGGGGACATTCCGACCCCGTTATCCCTAATGGAGATCCACAGATTTTTCCCCTCTGTTCCTGCCGCGGCCCACGCCTTTACCAGGATTTTTCCCGCAGATCCCTTTGGCTCAATGCCATGGAACAGGGCGTTTTCGATAATGGGCTGCAGGGAAAAGCGGTGAACCATGCACTGATACAGATCCTGGGATTCGATTTGGTATTCAATGGCAATGCTGCCTCCATAGCGGTACTGCTGAATAAGAAAATAGTCTTTCACCAGATTCAGCTCTTCCTCCAAAGGGATCATGGCGGAAGACCCCTTGGCCACCTGCCTTAACAGCCTTGCCAGGGCCGTAGTCATCTCGGCGATTCCGGGAGAACCCTGGATGGTTGCCATCCATTTAATGGAGTTTAAAGTATTGTATAGGAAGTGAGGATTTATCTGGCTTTGGAGAATCTGGTACTGCAGATCTTTTTTCTGTTTCTCATCTTCAATCCGCCTGTTCATAAGGTTTACCACGTCAAAAGACAGCGTATTAATTCCTTTCCCGATATCCCCCAGTTCGTGGTTCCACTCAATAGACGGATCTCTGGAAAAATCCCCGTGGGCAATTTCATTGATTTTTTTCTGTATTTTAGCCACTGGCTGATTGATAGTCCGGTTAAGGGACAGAACCATAAAAATTCCCAGGGACAGTATGGCAGTGCAGATGGCGCCGATCAGGAGAAGATAGATCTGCCGCTGCTGCATTAGCTGCTGCCTTGACAGAATCTGGTGGATATACCAGCCGTTTGGACCAAGCGAGTGAGTGATGAGGGTTTCTGTCTTTCCATTTTCCATGCGCACTTTCTGCACCAGGGTTCCTGAGCCAGTACCCCTTACATTTTCCTGGGAGAGAACTGAAAAATTCGGCGCTGCCTCCTGGATTCGGTTTCCCTGAAGCTGGTAGAATTTATCTCCAATGGTAAGGTAAAGGCTGCTGTCTGACGGAAGGGGAAACGCCTTTAAATAGTCCAGGATAATATTGGCAGACACGGATATGTAGACCCAGCCTACGGCGTCGCTTCCAAATGTGGAGTAAATAGGGCGCACAATGGGGATGACAGGGGCCTCCTGAAAATCCTGGTAGAAAGGATCGTTAATAATGCCTATCCACAGAAAATCCGGGCTCTCAAGAAGCGTGCGGAATACATCAGACAGAACCAGGGAGCTTATGCTATAGGAAAGGGTATCCCCGGAGGTGGAAAGCACCTGAAGAAAATTGGCAGCGGAGCCGGTGGAAACAATGACCCTGGTAATATAGCGGCTGGTGTTGTGGAATTCTTCCTTTAACCGTTCCGAGGAGCTGAGGGCAATGGTCCGCAGGCTTTTGTCATCTCTTGACGCTACGGCCAGAGGAGGCTTATCCTGAAAGGTTTCCAGGTATTTCAGGATATCATTGCTGGAGCCGCACCATCTGGAGAAATACATAATTTCTTTCATATCAGATGATACGTTGCTTGCCACCAGCTGCAGGCCGAATTCCACGGACTGAATCTGGTTTCGCCTTAAAAGAGACTGAAATACCACGAAACAGACTCCGACCGTGATCAGGGCGATGATCAGAATGGTGCCTATGGTGATGGCTACGATTTTACCTTTTATGGTTTTGAGAAAAGTTGTTATGGCATTCATGGATATCTTCCGTTTCCAGATGTTCCCTGCATAATCCGGGACAGGCACGGCGGCGGATCTTAGGGGATAGGGGACAATCTTTCTATCTGTTCTTAATGAAATATATAAGTTTATAAAAAGTATGATACATTATTGCAAAAAAGTCAACAGAGACATGAGCCTGAAAGCGGGAGACGGAATGAAAAGATAAAATATTACCGGAAATTCATAAAAAAACACATGGAATCAAAAAATACAATTTTACAGCAGTAGATAGTGAAGTATTTGTGCAATTTTTTCCATTCTGCAGGGAAATGATTTACGATATACTATTTCCATAGTAAAAAGAGAGAAAAGAGGAGGAAAAAAACATGAAAAAAAGATTACTTGGTCTTACATTGGCTTGCACCATGACAGCCATGAGCCTGGCAGGCTGCGGGGGAGGCGGTTCCGATTCAGGGACAACGGCTGCAGAGGCGGGCGCTGAGACAACTGCCCCGGCAAATGCAGGCGGGGAAACCACGGCAGCTTCCGTACAGGCGGCAGAAGGGGACACGGTGTTAAAGTGGGCCGTGTGGGATATTTCTTCTACGGTGTATTACCAGCCTTTGATCGACGCTTTTGAGGCGGCTAACCCAGGTGTAAAGATTGAGATGGTGGATCTGGGCTCTGCGGATTACCAGACGGTTTTGGCCACGGAACTGACAGGAAGCGGCTCTGATTTTGATATTGCCACCATCAAGGACGTTCCCGGTTATACCACGCTGGTAAATAAAGGCGTTCTGGAATCCCTGGATGACTATATTGCAAAGGACAGCATTGATTTGTCCCAGTACGGCGGCATCACAGATCAGGTAACGGTAGACGGCAAGCTGTATGAGCTGCCTTTCAGAAGCGATTTCTGGGTATTGTTCTACAATAAGAATGTATTTGACAATGCAGGAGTCAGCTATCCTACCAATGATATGACATTTGAACAGTATGACCAGCTTGCAAGAAGCGTTACCAATACGGAACCGGGCCAGGAGGTATACGGCGCCCATTACCATACCTGGAGGTCAGCTGTCCAGCTGTTTGGCATCCTGGACGGCAAGAACTCCATTGTAGACGGCAGCTATGATTTCCTGAAACCGTATTATGAGATGATTTTAAAGCAGCAGGAGGACGGCGTATGCCAGGACTATGCTACCCTTAAGACTTCCAGCCTTCATTATTCCGGCGCATTTGCCCAGGGCAATGTGGCCATGATGAACATGGGTTCCTGGTTTATCCCGACTTTGATTGAGAAAATTAAGACCGGCGAGTACGGCGAGGAAGTTGCCAACTGGGGAATCGTGAAATATCCTCACGCAGAAGGCGTGGAGCCAGGGTCCACTTTGGCTACCATCACCTGCCTGTCCATTCCTACGTCCGCTCCTCACAAGGATCTGGCATGGAATTTCGTGAAGTTTGTGTGCGGGACAGAAGGCGCTGAGGTGGTGGCCAAGACCGGCACGATCCCGGCCATTACCACCGACGCCGTAGTAAGCGCCATTTCCGGCATGGAGGGATTCCCGGATGATGATGCAAGCGCCGAGGCTTTAAAAACTGCCAACACCTATCTTGAGATGCCGGTTCATGCCAAGAGTTCTGAGATTGAGACGGTTCTCAACGAAGGCCATGACAATATTATGACAGAAGGCAGCACCATTGACGAGGGGATTGAAGAGATGAACGAAGGCGTTCAGGCAATCCTGGGACAGTAGTTTTCTGACGGATTCACAAGGAAACATAAGCACATCGACATAAAGAGACTTTGCGGACGGGCTGATGATTTAGCCCGTCCGATTTTAAGAGGACAAAAGGTTCCCTTTAGGAGACAAGACAGCTGTTTGGGAACATGCCCATTGCTGAAAAAATAAAAGCAGCCGTGACAGGCAGCAGGAAAAGGAGGATAAGCCGGATTTAAGAGGCTTTGGGAAATATGGCAAATCAAAAAAATGTTGACCCCAATGTTGTAAAAGAGAAACTGGCCAGACTTGAACCGCAGCTTTTGGCTTTGCAGGAGGAGCTGAAAAACACTTCTGACAAGAAAAAGCGCAACAGGCTTATATCGAAAATCGAATACACCCAGGGAAAAATCAAGCAGGCAAAGACAGGGGAGAGGTTAAGCCGGCAGGCCAAAAGAGATCTGGTGGCCTACTCATTTATAGCCCCGAACTTTATCGGGTTCTGTGTTTTTACCCTGATACCCATTATTTTTGCATTTATCCTGGCATTTGCCCAGTGGGACGGCAACAACGCCATGAAATTTGTGGCTTTTGACAACTTTGTCCAGGCATTTCAAAATGACCGGTTTCTTGCGTCTTTAAAGAACACCGTCATCTACTGTATCGCCACAGTTCCCCTGACGCTTATCTGCTCCCTGGGGCTGGCCATTATCCTAAACCAGAAAGTAAAGGGAAGGAACTTCTTCAGGACAGTCAGCTTTTTCCCGTACGTGGCGTCCCTGGTTGCGGTTGCGGCGGTGTGGAATATGCTGTTCAGCCCCCAGAAAAGCGGCCCGGTGAACATGATCCTGTATAACCTGGGGATGGCGGCCAAAGATCTTCCAAAATGGTCGGCGGATAAGGACTGGGTCATGTTTACGGTGGTTCTGTTCAGCGTGTGGAAGAACATGGGATATTACATGGTAATCTATCTGGCAGGACTTCAGGGCGTCAACGCCGAGCTTTATGAAGCCTGCAGCCTGGACGGGGCAAATACATGGCAGAAATTTTTGTACATTACCTGGCCGCAGCTGCAGCCCACCACGTTTTTCGTCACCATTATGCTGACCATCAACTGCTTTAAGGTGTACGACATTGTGTACATGCTGGCAGGAGGCTCCAACGGCGTGCTGAACAAATCGGCCATTGTCCTGGTATACCATATTTATGAAGAAGCATTCAGAAATTGGAACCTGGGATATGCAAGCGCCGTGGCCATGGTACTGTTTTTGATGGTACTGGCAGTGACTCTGATTCAGTTCAGAGGCGAGAAGAAATATGCCAACTAGGAGGGTGAGAGATGAAAGTACAAAGCAAAAGTTACAAATTCTGGAGATTCGTTCTGTACGCAGTGCTGATCGCCCTGGCGGTTTTAATGCTGATACCTTTTGCATGGATGCTGTCTGCATCCCTAAAGCTTGATAAGGACGTATTTATTTTCCCCATTGAGTGGATTCCCAAGAATCCCAGATGGCAGAACTATGTTGACATCTGGACAAAGATTCCCCTGGCCAAGTTTGTGCTGAATACCACGAAGCTGACCATTATCGTGACCCTGCTGCAGCTTCTCACCAGCAGCTTTGCGGCCTACGCATTTGCGAAACTGGATTTCAAATATAAGAACCTGCTGTTTATGGCCTATATTTCCACCATCGCCATGCCGTGGCAGGTGTACATGGTTCCTCAGTTCATTATGATGAGGGGGCTGGGGATGAATGACTCCCACATGGCGATTATCTGCCTGCAGGCATTTTCCGCTTTCGGTGTGTTTATGATGAGGCAGTTCTACCAGGGGATTCCTGATGAGCTGTGCGAAGCGGCAAGGATTGACGGCATGAGCGAATACAAAATCTATTCTAAGATCATGCTGCCTCTGTCCAAGCCGGCCCTGTCCACCCTGACAATTTTTACCTTTGTGGCCACCTGGAATGACTTTTTAGGGCCTATGATTTATCTGAAGACTGAGACGAAGAAGACGCTGCAGATCGGACTTCGGATGTTTATCAGCCAGTATTCGTCAGAATATGGACTGATCATGGCGGCGTCCGTGTTGTCTCTGATTCCGGTGCTGATCGTGTTCTTGTCGCTGCAGAAATACTTTGTTGAGGGAATTGCGGCTACGGGAGTTAAGGGATAAGATGACGTGATCGCAAGCCAAAGACAGGCGCTTCTGTCCAATGTCAATTAGTTAAGGTTGTCGCAAGCCCCATGGGAACCATCTCCTGTCAGGGTTCAGAATTGCCAAACGTTCCGAAGAGCCCGAAAAACAGGGCTCTTCTCCACGGCATTCATTCACCCTGACAGGAGATGGTTCCCATGGGGCAAAAGCAGAATTCGCTTATCTAAATGGCATTGCGCTCCTGTCTGGCCTGCGATAACCTCGCCTTAACAACTTTAAAATTATACAACAACACTGACAATTAAACTTAATTGGGAAAGGAAGTGTTTTGAATATGAGCGAAAAGACAGATGCATTGCTGAAGAACAAATCCGTGATCGGAAGGGAAGAGATAGAAAGCGCCCTGGATTTTTCTCTGGCGCAAGTGATGGCCAACTTAAAAGAATTTACGTTTTCGTTTAAGAGGGCTTTCAGCACCGACGGATTTTATGACGGAACGGAAAATGTGAACTGGACCACGGGATTTTGGACGGGACAGATTTGGCTTGCCTGGGAGTGGGCCAGGAAGAAAGGGCTGGACAGGGAGGCAGATCAGCTGCGGCACGGAGGGGAGATTCAGATTGACAGCTTTTTAGACAGGATTAACAAAAAGAGAGAGGTGGATCACCATGACATGGGATTTCTGTATTCTCCGTCCTGCGTGGCAGGCTGGAAGCTGATCAAAAGCGAAAAGGGACGGGAGGCCGCCATAAAAGCGGCTGACCAGCTTATAAGCCGGTTCCATCCGGTGGGGGAGTTTATCCAGGCGTGGGGACCTATGGATCAGCCGGAAAACTACCGGTTTATTATTGACTGCCTTTTGAACCTGCCTCTGCTTTACTGGGCTACAGAGGAAACAGGGGATGAGAAGTACCGGGAAATTGCCCAAAAGCATATCCATACGGCCATTGCCAATGTAATCCGGGAAGATTATTCCACATGGCATACCTTTTTTATGAATATGGAAACCGGGGAGCCTGACCACGGGGCCACTTGCCAGGGGTACCGGGACGGTTCTGCATGGGCCAGAGGCCAGGCCTGGGGCGTGTATGGGACGGCTTTGGCATACAGGTATACGGGGAAGGAAGAATATATAGAGGATTTCAGGCATGTGACAGAATACTTCCTGGAACATCTCCCCTCTGATCTGGTGCCGTACTGGGATTTGGAGTTTGGAGACGGCTCAGGGGAGCCTAAGGATTCTTCTTCTGCGTCCATTGCGGCCTGCGGAATGCTGGAGATGGCAAAATACATGGGAGCCGAAGAAGGGGCCCGTTACAGAGAGATTGCAGGGAAAATCATGAAATCCCTGGCGGATAATTACAGGGTGAAATCTCTGGAGGAGTCCAATGGGCTGGTTCTTCACAGTACGTACTCAAAGAAGTCGCCGTATAACACATGTACCCCGGAAGGCGTGGATGAATGCAATATCTGGGGCGACTATTTTTATATGGAGGCACTGACCAGGCTGTGGGGGGAGTGGAATCCTTATTGGTAGGCAGAGAGCCTGGGGCATAGAAAATATTTTTAGAGTGGCAGATGAATGGAGGAGAAGACAATGAGACTGGAGACAAAACATGATTTTCAGGCATGGATGCACAAGCTTCTGGAACCTTTGAAGCCTTTGTACAGCCAGGGGGGAGCCAGGCTTCACCTGGGTGACAGCGGCGTGACATATCCCCAGGCCAGCATTGAGATGGAAGCGTTTTCAAGGCCTTTGTGGGCTTTGGTCCCGTTCTGGGCCGGAGGCGGCTGCGACAAGGAGTTTGAGGAAATTTATGTAAAGGGCCTTACAAACGGAACCGATCCGTCCCATAAAGAGTATTGGGGCGGCTTTACGGATTATGACCAGAGGTTCGTGGAGATGGCGGCTATTGCAAGCGGCATGATCTTTGCGCCAGAGAAAGTGTGGCAGCCGCTAAGCCCTGAGGCGAAAGACAACCTGGCAAAGTGGCTTTACGGGATCAATGAGCACGTGATACCAGACTGCAACTGGCAGTTTTTTATGATTCTGGTTAATGTGGCCCTTCGAAAACAGGGATACAAGTTTAACCAGGAAAAACTGGAGTCGGGGCTTGAGAAGGTGGAGTCCTACTATCTGGGGGAGGGCTGGTACCGGGACGGCGGTTCGGCCCAGAAGGATTACTATATCTCTTTTGCCATGCATTATTACGGGCTTTTGTATGCGGCGGCCATGGAGCAGGAAGAGCCGGAGCGGTGCAGGCGGTTTAAGGACAGGGCCCAGGTTTTTGCCAGGGATTTTATTTACTGGTTTGATGAAAACGGATCGGCGCTGCCTTACGGGCGAAGTCTGGCCTACCGGTTCGGGCAGGCGGCGTTTTGGTCGGCCTACGTGTTTGCAGGGCTTCGGGATATCCCTGCCGGGGTGGTAAAGGGAATTCTGGCCCGGCATCTAAACTGGTGGGATGAGCAGAAAATTTACGACAGGGACGGAGTGCTGACCATTGGCTATGGCTATCCAAACCTGATTATGGCGGAGCGGTACAATGCCCCCGGGTCGCCTTACTGGGGGATGAAGAGCCTTCTGTGTCTGGGCCTGCCTGATGACCATGAATTCTGGAGTGCAGAGCCGGAGCCTCTGCCAAAGCTGGAAACGGTGAAAAGGATAAAGCAGGCGGATATGATTGTCCACAGGCTGGGAAAGGACGTGATGGCATACCCGGCGGGCGTGTGTGAGAAGTATGGCCATGGCCATGTGCCGGAGAAATATGCAAAATTTGCCTATTCCACCAGGTTCGGCTTTTCAGTGGCCAGAAGCCAGATCGTGCTTCACGAAAATGCGCCGGATTCCGCCCTGGCTTTTGTTATTGACGGTGATGATTATGTGTTTGTCAGGAAAGTGAGCCTGTCCTATGAGGTAAAGAAGGACAGGGTCATCAGCACCTGGCAGCCGTTTCCGGGGATTTTGGTGACTTCTGCGGTGATACCGGAGGAAGAGGGGCACAGGCGGATTCACGAGATTGAGAGCAGCTATGACTGCACGGTGTATGACTGCGGGTTCTCTGTGGAGAAGTTTACTGACGGGTATGAGCAGAAAGCGGAAGGAACCGAGGCCTTGGTGAAAAACGGGGCCATGGGCTGCAGGGTTTCAGGCAATGGGCCGGAGGCAAAAGGCATAGTCATAGAGGCTGACCCTAATACCAACGTGCTGTACTGCAACGGCAGCATCCCGGCAGTGGCTTACCGGGTAGGGAAGGAGAAAAAGGTTACGGTGGAAACCGTGATAAAAACCTTTGTAAGGTGACTCAGACTGTCCGGCGGAGCTGGTCAGGCACAAACAGTTTCCGGGTTTTGCAGCATAAACCGCCACTTTAAGAGGTGAAATGAAAGCGCATAAGTTAGCTTTTAAGAATGAACTTGAATGAAAATTACATGTACTTTCCAGCCTGGGATTTATATAATAAAAACAGCTGAATTTGTCCGGCAGGAACTGAAGGAGTAATGTCATTTAGTTAAGCGAATTCTGTTTTTGCCCCAAGGGCTCTGCGGCAGCCTTAACTAAATGACATTGACTGAAGGAGCGGGGGGATATGAGAATACACCAGTACTGCCTGGACACAGAAAAATATAACCCAGTAGGAGGAATTAGGATGAACAGCAGAATACCAGATCTGGCATGGCTGGAGAACCCTGAGATTTTTGAAGTAAACAGGGAGAAAGCTCACTCGGATCACCGTTTTTATGAGAGTGCAGAGTCCATGAGAGATGGTGAGAGAAACGGGGGGCAGATGGGGCTTCGCCAGTCTTTAAACGGGACATGGAAATTTGCCTTCGCCCAGTGTCCGGACAAACGTGAAAAAGAGTTTTATAAAGAAAGCTTTGATCTGTCCGGAATGGAGGAGATTCAGGTTCCAGGGCATATCCAGACCCAGGGATATGACAAGAAGCAGTACATCAATACCATGTATCCCTGGGATGGACACAGTGAGCTGCGGCCGCCTCATATTGACTGGGAATACAATCCGGTGGCAAGCTATGTGAAGGAGTTTGACTTAAAAGAGGAGCTGGATCATAAGCGGGTGTTCGTGTCCTTCCAGGGAGTGGAGACAGCCTTTTATGTGTGGCTCAACGGTGAGTTTGTAGGCTTTTGCGAGGATACATTTACGCCTTCAGAGTTTGAACTGACAGAGTATATAAAAAAGACAGGGAACAGGCTGGCTGTGGAAGTGTACAAACGCAGCAGCGCCAGCTGGATTGAAGATCAAGATTTCTTCCGGTTTTCCGGTATTTTCCGGGAGGTGTACCTGTACGGGATTCCTAAGATCCATGTGCGGGACATGTTCGTGAAAGCTGATTTGGCTATGGGTGAGGACGGACAGCCTTTGGACGCGGATAAGGAAGCCATGGCTGACGCTGCATCCTGGGAGGCTCAGAGGGAAGGCGGGTCTTTGGCTGCTGCAGGAATGAAAAGAGGAAAGCTGCAGGCGGAGCTGGAGCTGGTCTGCAGCCAGGAAGAGGGACTGGATTCCTGTCAGGTGAAAGCGGTTTTGGAGGACGCCCATGGAAATATGGCATGGGACATGGCGGCGGTTATCGCGGAAAACGGGAAGGCGGTTCTCTGCGGGGAACTTCCAGGGGTATATCCGTGGTCAGCGGAATCCCCATACCTTTACACGCTTGTTCTTACGGTTCTGGACGGCAGCGGCCAGACTGCGGAGGTGATTGCCCAGACCGTTGGATTCAGGCATTTTGAGATGCGGGACAAGATCATGTATCTTAACGGAAAGAGGATTGTATTTAAGGGCATTAACCGCCATGAGTTTAACGTCCGCAGAGGACGGGCCGTAACAGGTGAGGACATGATGTGGGATATCCGGTTTATGAAGCAGCACAACATTAATGCGGTGCGCACCTGCCATTATCCCAATCAGACGCTGTGGTACGAATTATGTGACAGATACGGGCTTTATATGATCGATGAGGCAAACCTGGAAAGCCACGGTTCCTGGCAGAAGATGGGGGCCTGCGAGCCGTCCTGGAACGTGCCGGGCAGCCTGCCTCAGTGGAGGGAGTGTGTGGTGGATCGGGCCAGATCTATGCTGGAGAGAGACAAAAACCATCCTGCCATTCTTATATGGTCCTGCGGAAATGAGGCCTATGCCGGGGAGGACATTCTTGCCATGTCCCGGTTTTTCAAGGACAGAGATCCGTCCAGGGTTGTCCACTATGAGGGCGTGTTCTGGAACAGGGAGTTTGAGAGAATCAGCGATGTGGAAAGCCAGATGTATACCAAGCCTCAGGATGTGGAGAAATATCTGGCCAATGACCCGAAGAAGCCGTTTATCCTGTGCGAGTATTCCCATGCCATGGGAAATTCTCTGGGCGGGATGAAAAAGTACACGGATCTGGCACGCAGATACCCTATGTATCAGGGCGGATTTATCTGGGACTACATGGATCAGGCTCTGATCCGCAAGGATGTGGACGGAAAGGAAGTGCTGGGATACGGCGGAGACTTTACAGACAGGCCTACAGATTATAATTTCTGCGGAAACGGAATCGTGTATGGAACCAGGGAGCCGTCGCCAAAGGCCCAGGAAGTGAAATTTTTGTACCAGAGCCTTGTCATAAAGCCGGAGATCCAGTGGGAGAAACAGGAAAACGGATTCTTTATGCAGGTGTCTGTGGACATAGAAAATGAGAATCTGTTTACAGATACAGGAAATTATGATTTTGTATGCCGGATTTTAAAAGACGGAGAGAAGGCAGGTGAAACCGTCTTCCAGGCAGCAGTGGCAGCAGGAGAAAGCGGGAACATATGTGTGCCGGTTTCTGTATGCAGAGAAGCAGGGGAATATGTGTGCCAGATTTCGGCGGTTCTGAAAGAGGACGCTTCCTGGGCTCCCAAGGGCCATGAGACTGCATTTGGGGAGTGCGTAAGCCATGCGGAGGCGGAAAACGGGGAGCCGCAGGCCAAGCCTGAAGGAAAAGACAAAGACCAGATAACACCTTCCTTAAAAGTGATTCATGGAGATATTAATCTTGGAGTGAAAGGTGAGAATTTTTCAGTGCTGTTTTCCAGGCAGGACGGCGGAATCGTATCACTGCGGTACGACGGAAAGGAATGGATCACAACGCCTCCTATGCCAACCTATTGGCGGGCCACTACAGATAACGATAAAGGAAACGGATTCAGTGTGGAAAGCGCCATGTGGTTTGCAGCGGATCAGTTCAGGCATTATAAAAATACCCAGATGGAAGTAGAAGAAGAGGAAGACAAAATTACCGTAACGTTTACATATGGCCTGACAGTGGTTCCGGCTACAGAGACAAAGGTTGCCTATACGGTGACGGCAGACGGGAAGATCAGGGTAAATGCCCATTATTTTGGCAAACAGGGCCTGCCCGGGCTGCCGCTGTTCGGCATGAGATTCCGCTTCCGATCCGATGTGGATACCTTCACTTATTACGGATATGGGCCGGAAGAGAATTATATTGACAGGGCAAACGGGGCAAGGCTGGGAATTTTTGCCGGAACCCCTATGGATAATGTATCCCGGTATCTGGTTCCCCAGGAATGCGGCAACCGCACCGGAGTAAGGTGGCTGGCAGTATCTGACAGGCAGGGCCGTCAGCTGAGATTTACGGCCGACAAAAAGCCTTTTGATATGAATGTGCTGCCGTATACGGCTCAGGAACTGGAATGCGCTCTTCACAGAGAGGAGCTTTCCGTGCCGCCTAGGTATACCATTGTCAGCGTCTTGGGGGCTCAAAGAGGCGTAGGAGGAGATGACAGCTGGGGAGCTCCGGTACATGAGGAGTTTGAACTCAGCGGTGAGAATGATGCATGGACAAGTTTTGTGATTGAAGGCCGGTAGGAAATATAAGAAATAGAGGGCTGCCGCAGGGATGGTTTTTAAACTCCCTGCAGCAGCCCTGTTTTTGCTTTATGGCGGGAGCAGACGGAATAAAAAATGTGCTTGATATAAAATGTAAAATGTGCTTGACACAAAATGTAAAGCGTGCTATACTTCAAAATGTAAAGCAAACATAACATTAACAGCTTATCAGCACTTACGAGGAAGGGTGGTGGCATGAAAAACCGTATTCAGGAATTGAGAAAAGAGCTGAAGATACGCCAGGAAGACCTGGCCGACTCAGTTGGAGTAACCAGACAGACCATTATCTCGCTGGAGAATGGAAAGTATAATGCTTCCCTGCAGCTGGCATACAGGATTGCAAAATATTTTGGAAAGCAGATTGAAGACATTTTTTTATTTGAGGAGGAATAACGATGAATTCTATTGATATTGCAAAAAGGTGCCGCACCAGGATGAAAGTCGGCGCAGGCTTTATGATTTTAGGGGCCGCGGCCGTGGCAATGGTATTTCTTTTAAAGGACGGAATATTTGTATTGGATTTGAATCCGGATGTTGGGGAGTTTATTTTCGAATATTATACAGGTCTTGGAGCGGCTCTCATGGCAGCCGGGGCGGCCCTGATCATAAAGAACCGGAGATACCTTAAAAATCCTCAGCTGCTGAAAAAAAGAGAAGTAGCGGAAAATGACGAGAGAAACCGTCTTATAGGCCTGCGGTGCTGGGCATATACAGGATATGCCATGTTTTTGGTTCTTTATATAGGGATATTGATAAGCGGATTTATCAGCATAACGGTGCTGGCGGTTCTGCAGGCGGTGATAGCCATATATGCGCTGATTCTTCTGGCTTTCAGGATTTTGCTGAACAGATGCATGTGATGAAATAGAAAGTCCCTGCTTAGAAGCCATAAGTTTTGATAATGTCTTCCGCTACCTGCCGCTTCGGAATGCATCGATCCATAGCCTGTTTTTCAATGTACCGGTGCGCATGGGGCTCATCCATGTTAAGCTGAGTGATGAGAAGCCATTTGGCACGGTTGACCAGCCGTATTTCAGCCATTTTTTCTTCCACGGACAATGTTTTTGTCCTAATTTTTCTCAGACGCTCTCTTGAACTGGCCATCCAGCTTAATGCCTGGACAATGATCTGGCGGGAGGTGGGCTTCGGCAGGGTGAAAACGCCATGTCCCATTACCTTCTCATAGGTTTCATCGTGAAGTTCTGACTTTACAAACAGTAAAACCACGGTTTCCTTGGAAGAGCAGATGTCGATGGCAAAGTCTGTTCCGAATTCGTCGGGAAGAGGGGAATTGATAATCACAAAATCAAAGGTGCGTTCTGCCAGGATTCTCTTAGCGGCGCCAATGCCAGGGACGGTGACAACAGGGCAGAAGGAGGAATCAGGGAGTAACGCTGACAGGACAGAGTCAAAGCTTTTGGATGAAGAAACTACAAGGACGCTGTATTTCTGCTCTTTCAGACTCATGTTTTCCTCCTTTCGCTGCAGCGGTACGGAGAGAGCCTCCCCTGCACCTGTTTTTATAGAGGGCCTTTTGCCTGTTGCAGGGAGCCCATACTGCTGCAGTAAATGTCAAGAATGGCGTCAGGAACATATGCCCTGACAAAAGAGCTGCCGGCAGCCGCCTGACAGGCGCTGTCAAAATCTTTTGGCAGCTGCGAAAAACCGGCCAGGCTTTCCTGGCATGCTTTATACAGATTAAAATCCGCAGGCCCGGGCAGTTCCAGCTTGTGCCGGATTCCATATAAGCCGGCATAGATAATCAGCGCAAAGGCAAGGTAGGGGTTGGCCTTTGGGTCAGGGGAGCGAAGCTCCGCCCTGCGGTATTCCCCCACTGCGGCGGGAAGCCTGATAAGCTGAGAGCGGTTTTCCCTGGACCAGGAAATGTATTTCGGCGCCTTATTGTGGCCCAGACGCCGGTAAGAGTCCTTGACAGGGTTTAAAAAAGCGGTGATTTCCCCGGCTTTTTCCAGAAGCCCTGCCATTACGTACGGAAGCTTGTCGGAGCCGTCGGCAGATTTTACAGATATATTAATATGAAACCCATTGCCAGGTTTATGCTCAAGAGGCTTGGGCCCGAAATCCGCCAGCAGCCCGTTTCTGGCTGCGCTTGTTTTGACAATGGTCTGAAACGTCATGGCATTGTCAGCAGCTGTCAGGGCATCGGAATACCGAAAATCGATCTCGTTCTGTCCGGGGCCTTCTTCATGGTGGGAGCTTTCAGGCTGGATTCCCATCTGCTCAAGAGTAAGGCAGATCTCCCGGCGGATGTTTTCTCCCTTATCGTCAGGAGCAATGTCCATGTACCCTGCCCTGTCGTAGGGGATTTTTGTGTTTTCACCGTTTTCGTCGGGATAGAACAGATAAAATTCCTGCTCCGCTCCAAAGAAAAAGCGGTACCCTTCTGCCTGCGCATATTCCACGGCTTTTTTTAGAAGGCTCCTTGTGTCGCACTCAAAGGGCCTGCCGTCAGGATAGGTAATGACAGAAAACATGCGGACAACTTTGCCGTGTTCCGGCCTCCAGGGAAGCAGCATCAGCGTGTCCGGCTCCGGGTGAAGCAGCAGGTCTGAGTGGGTTTCATCGCCAAAACCTGTAATGGCGGAGCCGTCAAAGGAGATTCCGTATTCAAAAGCCCGGGGAAGCTCTTCGGGCATGATGGCAATATTCTTTTGTCTGCCGAACACATCAGAGAACGCCAGGCGGATAAACTTTACATCCTCTTCCTGGACGTACTGCAGTACCTCTTGTTCCGAATATTTCATAATGGTGACCTGCTTTCTATAAATTAATCTTTTCGAGGCTGAAGGTGGTCTTATATATCCGAAAAAGGCAGGGCCCGTCCATCCATAAACGTCCCCGCCTACTGTCAGCTATTATATATCAGACCATATGGAATGTCAAGAAAACATGTCTGCCCGAAAAATTCTTTGGGTGCCAGTGAACAGCCGATTTCTTGAAATCTTCCTAAAAAACCGAAGCCGGCGTGGTTGAAAATGGAGAACCTGTATGCTAAAATGAGGGATGAAATAAATATGACAGCGGAAGGGAAGGTTAACATAATATATGAAGGCAGCAGGAAGGTTCATCAGCCCGCTTTGCCTGGCCGCCATGTTGGCGGCGGCTTTAGCAGGATGTAAGGATAAAAGCCCCCTTGATCCCAAAAGCCCGGTGACTTTAACCGTATGGCATTACTACAACGGGTCCCAGCAGGCAGCATTTGACACTCTGGTGGAAGACTTTAATGATACTGAGGGCAGAGAACAGGGCATTGTTGTACAGAGCTACAGCCAGGGGTCTGTATTTGATCTTGAGACAGCGGTGAAAGATTCCATTACAGGGAAAGTGGGGGCCGGTTCCATGCCGGATATCTTTTCTTCCTATGCAGATACTGCCTATGAGGTGGAACAGGCCGGCGCTTTGGCCGATCTGTCCCAATATCTGGGCAAAGAGGAGCTGGAGAAGTACGTGGATTCTTACATTGAGGAAGGGTGCATTGGGAAAGACGGCACATTGAGGATTTTTCCCATAGCAAAGTCCACGGAGATTATGATGATCAACAAGACAGACTGGGAACCTTTTGCATCGGAGGAAGGGATTTCCCTGGAGGATTTAAAGACCGTGGAAGGGGTTGTCTCTGCTGCCGAGGCATACTACCGGTGGACAGACAGCAAGACACCTGACGTGCCGGAAGACGGCAAGGCTTTTTACGGCAGGGATGCCCTGGCCAACTATTTTATCATCGGAATGCAGCAGATGGGCGCAGAGCTTTTCCAGGTGGATAACGGCCAGGTAACCGTAAACCTGCCGAAGGAGCAGGCACGCCGCCTTTGGGACAACTATTATGTGCCTATGGTTAAAGGATATTTTGGAGCCTATGGTTCGTTCCGCTCTGACGATGTAAAAACAGGGGAGATACTGGCATACACAGGCTCCACCTCGTCGGCCATGTATTTTCCTGACCGGGTGGAGAAGGAGGACGACAGCTATGCCATTGACTATATTGTGACCATGGCCCCGGTGTTTGAAGGCGGGGAGAATTATGCGGTTCAGCAGGGTGCAGGCATGGTTGTCAGCAAGTCTGATAAGAAGCATGAGTATGCGGCAGTGGAATTTTTAAAATGGTTTGCCCAGGCGGAGAATAACCTGCAGTTTGGCTGCGTCTCAGGCTATCTGCCGGTGCTTAAGGAAGCCAACAGCACTGAAAAGATGGATCAGGTCATTTCCGGCCGGAAACTGACGGTAGCTGCCAAAACGTATGACTGCCTGGACACTATATTCCGCAAAAAGGACAACCTGACTCTGTATACCAGCAAAAGTTTTGCAAACGCCTCTGCTGCAAGGAAGATTCTGGAATATCATCTTGCGGACAAGGCATTAGAAGATCGGGAGGACGTGGAGATTCTGCTGCGGCAGGGCAAAAGCCTTGAGGAAGCCAGCGGGGAGTATTTGACAGAGGAAGCGTTTGAAGCATGGTATGATTCTTTTTGTGATGCGCTGAATGAGGCAGTCGGTGAGCAGGGATGAGATGAAAGTTAAAAGTCAAGGCAGAAAAAAACCAACCATATTCAGGATATTTCTGGTTCCGCTGATCGCCATTATGCTGGTGCAGAGTATGATCACCATTGGCACCTTGGTGATCCGGGGAACCGGGGCGACGCTGGAAAGGTATTCCAGCGGTATGATGACTCGTCTGGTGGAGAACAGAGGCGTAATTCTTCAAAATGATATGAACCAGCGCTGGGCCTCTGTCCATGAGCAGGAGGAGTTTATTAATGACATCCTTGGGCAGTTTTTAGAGGAGCAGGGCGTAGAACTTAAGGATCTGCTTATGTCGGAGGAAATGAGGGAGAAACTGCTGGGGCAGCTTTTTCCGGAGGGCCTAAGGATACTGCAGAATAATACTACCACCGGGGTCTTTGTGATTTTGACCGGAACAGACAGGCAGGCGGCAAAAGAGTATGACGGATTTTTTATCAGGGATTCTGATCCTGACACCAATCCTGCCAATTATTCGGATCTGCTGCTGGAAAGAGGAAGCAAGCATCTGTCCAGACAGTGGGATATTCCTCTTGACGCAGCCTGGACCCCCCGCTTTTCCATGAAGGGACAGGGAAACGACTCTTCGGAAAAATACTTTTATGAACCGTGGCGGGCAGGAGAGGAGCACGGCGATGCGGACATCCGCAACCTGGGCTACTGGTCTTTGCCGTTTCACCTGGAGAGCGGGACGACGGATTCTTATGAGATGATTACATACTCCCTGCCTCTCAGGTATGAGGAAACCGTATACGGCGTTCTGGGAGTGGAGATTTCCAGCAGAAGCCTTAATGATTATTTTCCGGCAGCGGAGCTAAATGACAGCCAGCAGTCAGGATACCTGCTGGCTGTGGGACAGGACGACGGCAGCTATGTGCCTCTGGTGGGCAAGGGAATGCTTTATAATCTCATATGCTTTACAGGGGATGGGCTTGTCCTCAGGGAGACTACCTACGGTAACCTTTTTCTGGTACAGGATGCCAGGTTTCGCAATAAAAAGGTTTATGCCGTAACGTATCCCCTGGATCTGTACGGCAATAATCCTCCCTATGAGGACACGCAATGGGTTCTGATAGGCTTGAATACAGAAGAAGATCTTTTCGGCATGAGCCGGAAGCTGTATATCTGGATGATGGCAGCTGTATTGATCGGCCTTATTTTCGGGGTGCTGGGCATCTATATTCTGGTAAAACATCTGACAAGGCCGGTTCAGAGCCTGATGCGCTGCATCGGCAAGGGGAATGCCGGGCTTTCGGAATTTAAATCTTCCAACATTTTGGAGATAGATGCCCTGTATGATGTGGTAAATGATCTGACTGAGAGGCAGAAAGAGTCGGAGAATGTTCTTCTTGAGGAAAAGGAGCGCTATAGGGTGGCTCTGGAATCCTCAGAAGATATCTTTTTCTCCTATGATTTCCAGAGCCAGGTGCTGGACATTGTCAATCATGGAACCATGAGCGGACAGTGGAAGTGCGGGGAATTTTCCAGCGGCTTTATGAGCCACAGCCATATTTATGAAGGGGATCGGCCGGCGGCAGAGAAAGCGCTGCAGACAGAGGGCGACAGGATTGCCGCAGAGTTCCGCATGCAATGGCAGAAGGACGGAGAGTTTGTCTGGGTTCTCTTGTCATCGAAAACGGTCTATGATACAGACGGCAGACGGCGGAAGCTGGTGGGAAGCATTCAGAATATTCAGGAACAGAAGGAAATGGAGGCACGTCAGAGGAAACGGGACGCAACAGACGGGATCACCGGCCTGTATGCCTTTGGCGCCGGCATGGAATGCCTGAAAGAATATCGGTATGCAAAGCCGGCTGGAGTGATGATCAATCTGCTTTTAAACCGGCTTAGGGAGATTAACGAGAAAAACGGGATAGTATTCGGTGATTTGATTCTGGAGGAACTGGGAAATGTGATCCGCAGCAGCTGCCAGGAATATTCTCAAGAAACAGGAAAAAGATCCCTGGCTCTGCGCCTTGACGGAGATGATTTTGTACTGTGGCTGGAGGGGCAGCCAAGAAAAGAGGCCGAAGGTTTTATAGAGGAGCTGCTGGCAAAGATCGGTACGGACTTTGAGGAGGACAGATTCTCCATTGACGTACAGGCCGGACTGGTATGTACAGAGGCAGGCGAAACGGAGGAAAGGCTGATCTGCATGGCAAGGCTGGCCAGAAGCTTATGCGTATCCGGCGTCACGGGACAATATGTGTTTTATGAGGATATCCCCGAAGAAAAGCTTACGTCTCTGCCCCTTCTGGCAGGCCGTGAGATCAATTCCCTGGATTACAGCGAGGACTTTACCATGGCGTCCCTGGCGCTGAACCTTTTTGGCAGAGGAGCCAATTTTCCGGCTCAGATGATGTTGATGATCCGCAAGGCCGGCCGTTTTTATAAGGCGGAGGATGTGCTGGTTTCAGTGCTTCAGGATGACTTCCACTCCAACTACCTGGACTATCAGTGGCACAGAAACGGGAAAAGGACTGATGAGACCGTAAGAAAATATGATGCTGAAGATAAAGAGGCATTTTGCAGATGGCTGGGACAGAAAAAAGTTCAATACTTTTCAGAACAAGACAGCCGGCAAAAAATAATGCAGAAGTTTTTAAGCGTTGAACCGGGGCAGCAGGGAGTAGTCCTGCCCATGTATGATAACGGCAGCTATATGGGCAATATCTGCATCGTAGGCATTGATCAGCAGGTTATGGAAGTGCCGGAAGAATATCTGAATCTGGCGGAACTGGGCAGCGTGATTCAGAGCCAGATCAATCAGCGGCAGTCGGATATTGCCAGCAGGGCCAAGTCGGAATTTCTGTCCCGCATGAGCCATGAGATCCGGACTCCTATGAATGGCATTATCGGCATGACGGCCATTGCACTTCAGAAGGATCAAACCCAGGAGCGGATTATGGACTGCCTGCAGAAGATACGCTCCTCCTCTGACTATCTGCTGGGGCTGATCAATGATATTCTGGATATGTCAAAGATTGAAAGCGGCAAAATGGAACTGGAGCCGGTGAATTTTAATATGTATGAGATGCTGGACACAGTGACTCAGCTAATCGGAACCCAGGCCGGCGGGAAGGGAATTGATTTTGTACAGGATATAGATCTGGCACACAGCTGGTTTATGGCGGATCGGATGAGAATCAGCCAGGTGCTTATCAATCTGCTGGGCAATGCAGTGAAATTTACCCCGGAAGGGGGAAGGATTACCCTGACAGTCCATGAAGAAGACAGGGGGCAGGGGGATGCTATGGTTTCCTTTGCAGTGCGTGACACGGGGATCGGCATTACAAAAGAGGACCAGGAGAGAGTGTTCCGTTCTTTTGAGCAGTCATCCAACAGGAGCCTGTCAAAACAGCAGGGCACGGGGCTGGGGCTTTCTATCAGCCGCCGCCTGGTTCAGATGATGGGAGGCGATATCCGCCTGGACAGTCGGCCGGGAGAGGGCAGCACTTTCAGCTTTGCAGTTGCCCTGAAACCGGGCATGGGCATGGAACATGAGGAGAAGCAGGAAGAAATGTCTTTTGACGGTTGCCATGTGCTGGTGGTGGAGGACAATGAGCTGAATGCCGAGATTGCCCAGAGCCTTCTGGAAGAACGCAATTTTAAAGTGGATTGCGTCTACGACGGGGCCCAGGCAGTAGAACGCATCAGGAGTGCCAGCCCGGGGACCTACGACGTGATACTGATGGATATTATGATGCCGGTCATGAATGGATTGGATGCAGCCCGGGCCATTCGCAGCATGGAACGGGAAGACTGCAAAGCCATACCGATTATCGCCATGTCGGCCAATGCTTTTGACGATGATCTGAAGAAATCCGTGGAGTGCGGGATGAACGGGCATCTTTCCAAACCGGTGGATGTGGATAAGCTGTACAGAACTTTGAGCCATGTAATTCACGGCAGCAGCTTAGAAGCTGAAAAAAACCCTTGACAAATGCTCTCTGCCGGTATATAATTCGCACGAAAAGGCAAGGGCGTCTTTGAGTCGCAGACTCGGAGACGCTCTCTCTTTTTGGGATTTGATAATAGCAGAAAAGGCAAGGATGTCTTTCATGTATCCCCGCATGAGAGATCTCCCTGCCTTTTTTTGCAGAATCCTGCAGTCGGCTGTACCAGGGAAAAATCCGGGTCGGCAAAATAAGACGGTACTGCAGGCGGCATCCCACATAGTATGGCGAGGAGGAGAAATTTATGGAAAATGTATCAGGATATTTTGGAAGCATGGTATTTGATGACAGAGTGATGAAGGCGAATCTTTCTGCAGGCGTGTATAAGTCTTTGAGGAAAACCATTGACCAGGGAGCAAAGCTGGATATCAGCGTTGCCAATGCTGTTGCAGCTGCTATGAAAGACTGGGCAGTGGAACATGGGGCGACTCATTATACTCATTGGTTCCAGCCCTTAACCGGAATTACGGCAGAGAAACATGACAGCTTTATATCCCCTTCGCCGGATGGCGGCGTAATCATGGAGTTTTCAGGCAAAGAGCTGATAAAGGGAGAGCCGGACGCCTCTTCGTTTCCGTCAGGAGGCTTAAGGGCTACCTTTGAGGCAAGAGGATATACGGCGTGGGACCCTACATCCTATGCGTTCATAAAAGGAAAAACTTTATGCATTCCTACGGCATTCTGTTCTTACGGCGGGGAGGCGCTGGATAAGAAGACCCCTCTCCTGCGATCCATGGAAGCTTTAAATAAACAGGCCCTTCGGATTCTGCGGCTGTTTGGAAACAGCCATGTAAAATGCGTCCGCACCTGCGTGGGGCCGGAGCAGGAGTATTTTCTGATTACAAAAGAGATGTATGACAAGCGCCCGGATCTGCGCTTTACAGGGAGGACGCTGTTCGGGGCAAAATCGCCAAAGGGCCAGGAGATGGATGACCACTACTTCGGAGTCATCAAACCCAGGGTGGCGGCCTATATGGAAGAACTGAATGACGAGCTGTGGAAACTGGGCGTTCTGGCCAAAACAGAGCACAACGAGGTGGCCCCCGCACAGCATGAGCTGGCTCCGATTTATACCACAACCAACATTGCCACGGATCAGAACCAGCTGACCATGGAGATCATGCAGAAAGTGGCGGCAAAGCACGGGCTGGTGTGCCTGCTGCATGAGAAGCCTTTTGCAGGGGTGAACGGAAGCGGCAAGCACAACAACTGGTCCCTTGCAACAGACAGCGGAGTGAACCTTCTGTCGCCTGGCGATACGCCTTATGAAAATGCTCAGTTCCTTCTGTTTTTGTGTGCGGTCATTAAGGCGGTAGATGATTACCAGGATCTGCTGCGGCTGTCCGTGGCCACGGCAGGAAATGATCACCGTCTGGGGGCAAATGAGGCGCCGCCGGCAGTGGTATCCATTTTCCTGGGCGACGAGCTGACCGAGGTTCTGGATGCCATTGAAACAGGGAAACCGTACCGAGGTACGGAAAAGACCCAGATGAAGCTGGGCGTGAATGTGCTTCCTAAGTTTAACCGGGATACCACAGACAGAAACCGGACATCGCCTTTTGCATTTACAGGCAATAAATTTGAGTTCCGTATGCTGGGATCTTCCAACAGCATTGCCTGTGCCAATATGATGCTGAACAGTGTGGTTGCGGAGAGTCTGAAGATTTATGCGGACAGACTGGAAGGAGCCCAGGACTTTGAGTCTGAGCTTCACGAGATGATCCGCAAGACCATTAAGGATCATAAAAAAATTATTTTTAACGGAAACGGGTACGATGAGTCCTGGATCAAGGAAGCTACAGAGAAGCGAGGGCTTCTGAATTACCGGACAACTCCGGACTGCATGCCGCATCTGCTGGATAAGAAGAATGTGGATATGCTTACCAGCCACAAAGTGTTTTCAGAGGCAGAGCTGAAGTCAAGGTGTGAAATTATGCTGGATAATTACTGCAAGACCGTTCTGATTGAGGCCAATACCATGGCGGATATGGCAAAGACAGAGATTGTTCCGGCAGTCGAGACATACGCCCTGGAGGTGGCCAGGACGGCTGCAGCGAAAAAGGCGCTGGTTGAGGGACTGGCTTGTACATATGAGACGGGGCTGGTAAAGAAGCTTTCGCAGCTGACAGATATGATCGCATTGAAGGCGGAGGAACTGGAGGAAGCGGTTGTGGAGTTACAGGGCATCGGAGATGTGATCGGACAGAGTGAGTTTATTCGGGATACGATTTTAAATAAGATGGGTGAGCTGCGTGCCGCAAGCGACGAGGCTGAGACAGTTACGGCGAAGAAATATTGGCCTTATCCTTCTTATGGGGATTTGTTGTTTGGGGTTAGGTAGGTGTGCTTAGGATGAGTTGAGGCGAGGCTGTCGTGTGGCCCGAGAGAATCTATCTCCTGTCCGGGTTCAGGTTTGCCGGACATTCCGAAGAACCCCTGAGAAACGGGTTTCTTCTCCATGGCAAAATTCACCCTGACAGGAGATAGATTCTCTCGGGCAAAAGCAGGATTCGCAAAGCCGGGCCG
>CAMUJH010000015.1 GCA_947089145.1 uncultured Hungatella sp.
TAATGTAGGCGTTGCGGTTATCGGCGGCGTGGAAAGCGGCAGATGGCTTTACAGTCTAAGCCCTTTAATATCTTTTATCCGTGAAAGGATCATGTTGCAGTCGCAGCTAACCACCCCGGGCAGGGGATCAATTACCTGCTCAATAAGACGCTCCATCTCCTCGTTGGAGGAGGCCACGGCATGGACATGAAGCTTGTTTTTTCCTGTTACCCGGTAAATCTGGGTGATGATCTGATTTTCTTTCAATGCTTTAATTACCCTGTTAAGCGTGTCAGGCAGGGTTTCAATCTCAAAATAGCAGGACATTGCGCCGCTGATTTTCTGAGGGTTGATAATGGTCGTGTATTCTTCGATAATGCCCCGCTGTTCCAGAGCCTGGATGCGGGCTTTTACGGCCACCCGCGACAGCCCTACGTTTTGCCCGATATCCGAGTAGGAGATTCGGGCGTTTTCAATTAATAGCCGGATGATTTTTTGATCTAAGGCGTCTAAACCGTCAAGGAACATGGCGCGTCTCCTTCTTTTTATCTGCTCCATATATTAGGCAATGGCATGGCATACGGATTATACCTGTCTGTCAGCCTGCAGGATGATTATTGACATACGCATCCTCTGGCATGTTTTTTATTATAACATGGACCTTTGGGGATGTCTACCTGGCTATATGATTTTTTGACCGTAATGTAAATCATAGATTGACTTAAGAAAATATAAATCTTATAATACATACAAAACGAAATTAAAAACTTTCATTTCGAAGGAGTACATGTGATGAACAAAGACCTGACCAAGGGCCCGGTTATGAGGTCCATGCTGCTGTTTGCAGTTCCTATGATACTTGGAAATCTTTTGCAGCAGTGCTACAATATAGCAGATACTTTAATCGTAGGACAATTTCTGGGGAAAAATGCGCTGGCTGCCGTAGGCTCCTCGTTTACGCTGATGACCTTTCTCACCTCCATCCTTCTGGGTCTGTGCATGGGCAGCGGAGCTTTATTTTCCATCCGCTTCGGACAGAGGGACCAGGAGGGGCTGATGGAGAGCATACAGGCTTCCTTTATGCTTATCGGGGTGGCCGCTGTCTTCCTCAACGCTGCGGCATTTGCCTGCCTGGACTTTATTGAGGTTTTTTTAAGGGTGCCCGGGGAAGTGTGGGGCGCTATGCGGCAGTATCTGCTGATTATATTTGGCGGGATTATGGCAACATTTCTGTATAATTATTTTGCGTCTTATCTCCGGGCAGTGGGCAATTCGGTTGTGCCGCTTATTTTCCTGGCCGTCTCAGCTGTCTTAAATATTATCCTTGATCTGTGGTTTGTGCTGAGATTAAAGCAGGGGGTGGCAGGAGCAGCGGCGGCCACAGTCATCGCCCAGTATGTTTCCGGGGCGGGAATTGGTATTTATGCGGTAAAGCGGTGCCCCCAGCTAAAGGCTGTTTATCGGGGGAAAATGGTGAGATGGAGCTGCGTGAAAGAGATTGGCGGGTTTTCTATCCTCACCTGTGTTCAGCAGTCTGTGATGAATTTGGGGATTCTCATGGTCCAGGGGCTGGTGAACAGCTTTGGGCCTACAGTCATGGCTGCGTTTGCGGCGGCAGTGAAGATTGACGCCTTTGCCTACATGCCGGTGCAGGATTTTGGAAATGCGTTTTCTACGTTTATTGCCCAGAACTATGGGGCCAGGAAGGCGGATCGAATTCGTACGGGGCTGAAAGGGGCCGCCGCAGCATCCATGGGCTTCTGCCTGGCAGTGTCCGGGCTGGTGTGGGCGTTTGCCAGGCCGCTGATGGCCCTGTTTATTGAGGCGGGAGAGGCCCAAACCATTCTGGAGGGAGTCCGGTATCTGCGCATTGAAGGGGCCTTTTACTGCGGGATCGGGTGCCTGTTTTTGCTGTACGGCTTGTACCGGGCTTTGGGAAAGCCGGGGATGAGCGTAGTGCTTACGGTGATCTCTCTGGGAACCAGGGTGGCGCTGGCTTACATATTGTCCGGGATACCGGCTTTTGGAGTGACAGGAATCTGGTGGTCAGTGCCGATTGGGTGGTTTTTGGCAGATATGGCCGGGATTTTATATTATGCGGCTCAGAGAAAAAGGCTGCTATTCTGGAATGAGCAGCCTGGAGCAGTTAGAGAATAATGCGGGGTATATGGAAGACTTCCGGCCTTTTAATGAAGAAGAGAGGGAACTTGGAAAGAAGGCAGCGGACTTAATCAATGAGGCAACGGCAGTGCCCTGTACCGGGCGTTCCTACTGTACCGACGGGTGCCCGTCCAAGATTGCCATACCCCAGTATTTTTCCCTTTACGAGGTACTTTTCTTTTTAGCTGTGAAGCTGAATTCATTGTAAATCTCCATAAAGTTAGAGCTTAAGCAGGCGACAGTAATCCCGCTCTGTCTCAATGACACATTCGGCAATCAGTTTGGAGAACGGTTCCATATCATTTTGCTGTCTGGATATAGACAGGGCATTGATATAGTCATTTCTCCATATTGGGGGAATTGATACTACGCCATAGCCGGCATTTACCAGGATAAGGTTCATCAGGAGCCGGGCGGTTCTGCCGTTCCCGTCAACGAATGGGTGAATGTCAACCAGATGCTTGTGCGCCATGGCCGCTAACTCAATAGGATGCAGGGTAGACCGTGAGAACTGTATCTGTTCTGCCAGATGCTTCATAAGCTGAGGTACATCCTCCGCTGACGGCGGTATATATTCTGTTCCGGAAATATAGACCTGAATGGAACGGTACTGGCCGGCCTGTTCAGCGTCAATCTTCTGGTAAAACAAGCGGTGCAGCTTCCTGATGGCGTCCTCTGTGATATCCATGTCCTGCTGCCTTGCCAGATTCAGCATGAAGTCGTAGGCAGCGCCATGGCCGACAGCCTCATAGCAATCTTTCAGTGGACGGCCTCCAACGGTCAGACCATCCTCCAGAAGTATTTTTGTTTCGGATATTGTGAGGGTGTTTCCTTCCAGGGCATTGCTGCTGTAGGTAAAGCCGATACGGAAATAATTATCCAGGGATTTGAGTTCTTCCTTTGCCAGCGGACGGGCGGAGGATATTTTTTGTTTATAGAAATCTGCCTTTTGCAGCAGTTCTTGTAATGTTGACATTGTATGCCCCCTATTGCGTAGTACTTGTATGGCTGGGTATATATTCCATAATATCTCCCGGTTGACAGTTAAGGGCTTCGCATATATTGCTCAATACTTCTGTTGTAACAGTTTCACCCTTCGATAATTTGGCGAGTGTAGGAGAAGAAATGATCTTATTATTTAATAGATCAGTTTTTTTCATTCCCTTGCGTGTCAATAAATCGAAAAGTTTATAGTACTTCATGCTCATTGTACCACCTCCTAGTATTTAGGATACACTAAAATTGTGTAAGCGTCAATTAAAAATATTTTAGCGAAAACAATAAAGAAGTAATTAACATATGCTAACATAATTTTGGGAAAGCCTCTCTGAAGAACATACGTATCGGCCGTTATGGTATGCCATCACGTTTTCTTTCAATCTGAATTATTGAAATGTAATAATCCAGATTGGAAAGGCAGCCAACATCAAAAACGCCCCCGTGGCACATTCCGATAAAAATGACAAAAGAAAACCGCAAAGGCTCTGTGACCTTTACGGCTATAAGTAATCAAAATTTGTTAAACGGAGACTTTGCTTCCGGTGTCATGGTGAGGAGAAGCGCTGCATGGGCAGATAGGCTGCTGCCCGAAAAAAGGGACAATAGAAGATCCCTTCAAACCGTATTTCTGCGTATAGGGCAATACAACCAGCCTGTAATAACATTCTCATTTCCCATAATCGGAATCTGCCTGCAATTCTTTTTCTAAAAACTGTTTTATATATGGATTGTTTTCTTCGCTCAATGTGGGCTGAAACGCCATGAAACGGCATTTTTGATACTGCTCGCCATCCAACACAAAGGTATATCCCATTACACATTTGGGATTACAGTCATCGGGATTGATAAGCCGTTTGCAGGCGGATGCTTTCTTGATTTCCTTTTTTGCCTTTTCAGGCAGCGTATCAAGAAAGCTCTGGTATTCCCCTAAATGTTCGGGATAAATGCGGAGCTTCATCCCCGTTTTTCTAGTAATGAATGTTGCAAAAGTCCTTTTGCTGCCGGCTAACACATAGGATACAACGTAGCCGCTTTTTTGCGATTTTATGTCGCATTTACAGCCATTTTCTGTCAGATATCCGTTGATTTGGCTTACAAAGCTGCGGAAACGCTCGTCGACGGTTTCCATAAACGTATTAAATTTCTCGTCCATAAGTCCCTTACGTTATCCCTTTCTCTTTGCTACGGGTATCCATACTTCATACTGTGCGTTCTGCGGGTCTGGATTTAAGTAAACCTCAATATCGGGAGCGTCGGCATATTCATATCCGGAGGCCGGAAGCCACTCCGCTATAATCCGCTGCTCCAATTCCTGTATGGACTGGTTTGTACCCGTTCCGGAAAAAATTGCCCAATCGGACGCAGGGACGGTATATTCCTCAAACTCACCGCTTGTTTTTGTACTGGAGACGGCAATAAAATATTTCCATTGCTCCTGGTCATTGCAGGCGCTGACGCCCAAAAGTCCCATTGGCGGCGTATCCATCATTCCTGCCAATTTCTGTATTGTTCCATTGACAGCCGCCTCCTGCCACCTGTTAGGCACAACCATAAAGTTTTTTTCGATTTCTTTGTCAAGCGGTGCAGATACGCCAATGATGCGGAATGGTTCTTTTGTTTCGATTCTATAATTCATTTCGGTCGCTCCTTTTACAGCAATCCGAAACACTATGGGGGAAAAAGATTTTACGGATACGCCCGCTGTCTTAACGGATGAGGGGGCTATCCCGTGAAAAGACTGGAACGCCCTGTTAAATGCGGTGGGGGAACGGTATCCGTACTTCTCCGCAATATCAATAATCCGTTCATCCCCTCCCTGCAAGTCTGCCGCCGCTAAAGACATTTTTCTTCTTCGGATATACTCTGCCAGAGTGATGCCTGCCATATAAGTAAACATCCTTTGATAGTGGTAGGAGGAACAACAGGCAATCCGCCCAAGCTGTTCATAGTCAATTTCTCCTGTCAAATGTTCTTCGATATAGTTTACGCTTTCGTTTAATTTTTCAACCCATTCCATGAGATACCTCCTCGCATATTGTGCTTTATGGACATAAATCCGCTTTTATTATTATAAGGGTTATTCTCAGACTTGTCCTCTCTATTTTTGCACAAAAAAGAGAGGCAGCTATTCAAGCGCAGGTCAATATGCTCCCGTCTTCTTCGGGGTATATGCCGCCTGATTGCCTGAATAATGATCTTCCATTCTGTGTTTCCCCCAGATAAAATATTCACTCCACATTCTTATGGGTGTTGTATTTAGAAGCAATTTTTAAGTATATCCTTATCTGGATTCATTTATGTATTATAAAAAAGGGTTACCTTTTTGCTAACGGAGAAAGTAAACAGAAGTAAGTAAACAAATTAAGAGAAGGGTTGATTTAGCAATAAAATATCGGTAAACCAAATAATATTTACTAATAGAGACTCAGATATAGAATTGATGAAACTTAGATATAGCAATAAGTTTAACTGCAATAGTTTTGGCAATATTAGACAATAAAATCTGCATTTTTTTATTATAATATGACAAAAACAAAATTTTTATAAGAAAACACTTGACATTTCCCGGCACATTAGTTATATTTGCATCATAAGTAAAACAGTTTACTAAAAACCAAAAAGGAGAAAACGTATGGTAGGAATTGTAATTACAGGACACGGCCATTTTCCAAGAGGGATACTAAGCGCAGTAGAGCTGGTGGCCGGGAAGCCTGACCAGGTTATTGCCGTGGATTTTGAGTCCGGGCACAGCGCCCATGCCTTGAAAGAGGCCATAACGGTTGCCGTGGAAGAGCTGGGTGGAGATGAGATACTGATTCTGTCGGATTTGGCGGGAGGGACGCCTTTCAATATGGCGGCGGAAGTAAAGCAGGAGCTGGCAGGACGAAATATCCGCCTTCTTGCGGGAACGAATATGCCGGCAGCAGTAGAGGCCGTATTTTCGCGGGCCAATGCCGGGCTGGACGAGCTGACAGAACTGGCGGCGGCAGCAGGAGCAAAGGGCGTGGTGGATTTTGAGCATTTGGGCCAGGAGGAAGAACAGCTGCAGTTTGAGGATGGCATATGATCAGGCCCGATAACTATAAAACCATACAGAGACGGGAGGTAAATAATGGGAAAGACCATTGAGGAAGAACCGATTCATTACAGCAAAAAATATTTGGAGACGCCGCTTCTTACCAGGGAAGAGGTGGAGGCGGCGATTCATAAAGTGGTGGAGCAGACCAGAGTAAACATAGACTATTTCGGAGGTAAATTTCCATCCCCAGCCGCCAAGGGGCAGGTTTATGAACGGATAGGCAATGTTGAATGGACCAACGGATTTTGGACAGGGCTGCTTTGGCTCTGCTATGAGTACAGCGGTGACCAGGTTTTTGAACAGAAGGCGAAAGAACATGTAGATTCCTTTCTGCATCGGGTGGAAAACCGGATAGAACTGGATCACCACGATCTAGGGTTCCTCTATTCCCCCTCCTGCGTGGCCGGGTACAAACTCACAGGCTCCCAGGAAGCGAAGCGGGCAGGGATTCTGGCAGCGGATAAGCTGATGGAACGGTTTCAGGAGAGAGACGGATTTTTCCAGGCATGGGGCGAACTTGGGGCAAAGGACAACTACCGCCTGATCATTGACTGCCTGATGAATATTCCTTTGCTGTACTGGGCAGCAGACGTTACGGGCAGGGAAAGATACCGGACAGCTGCAAAACGCCATTACGAAAAATCCTGCGATTACGTGATTCGGGAGGATGCGTCGGCTTTCCACACCTTTTACTTTGATCCGGAAACGGGAGAGCCTGTAAAAGGCGTGACGCGCCAGGGATACAGCAATGACTCCGCATGGGCCAGGGGGCAGGCATGGGGAATATATGGAATCCCCCTGAACTACCGGGAAGAACGCAGCCCTGATTCGGTCAGGCTGTTTAAAGCGATGACCAATTATTTCTTAAACCGGCTTCCGGATGACGATGTGTGTTACTGGGATCTGATATTCGGCGACGGTTCCGGACAGCCGAGAGACTCGTCAGCAGCGGCGGCGGCAGTCTGCGGCATATGCGAGATGGAGAAATACCTGCCGGAAACAGACAAAGATAAACCGGTTTACCGCCATGGGATGCACAGGATTCTCCGCTCGCTTATAAACAATTATGCATGCAGCCAGGTCAGACCGGGCAGTCCGGTTCTCTGTCACGGCGTATATTCCTGGCATTCCGGCAAAGGGGTGGACGAGGGAAATATTTGGGGAGACTATTACTATATGGAAGCGCTGATGCGTTTTTACAAAGACTGGAATCCATATTGGTAAATTTAAAAAGAGGAGGATTAACGATGGTACCTAATATTGTAGCTTTTCGCATTGATGAACGGCTGATTCACGGACAGGGGCAGTTGTGGATCAAGGCGCTGGGGGTGAACACGGTGATCGTGGCCAACGATTCCGCCAGTGAAGACCCTATGCAGCAGACCCTGATGAAAGCTGTCGTGCCAAAGTCCATTGCCATGCGGTTCTTTTCCGTGCAGCATACATGTGACGTGATTATGAAGGCTTCGCCGAAACAGTCCATTTTCATTGTGTGCAAGACCGCCGAGGATGCCCTGAAACTGGTGGCAGGGGGAGTTCCGGTAAAAGAGATCAATGTGGGGAATATTCACCGCGGACCCGGCAAGACGGAAATCAGCAAGTACATTGCCCTGGGGCCGGAGGATAAGGCGGCATTAAAAGAACTTCGGGATAAGCACGGCATTGCATTCAACACCAGAGCCACTGCTTCCGGCGACGATGGAGCGGCAAAGGTGGACTTAAACAAATATCTTGATTAATTTATAAGGAGGAAACAGTTGTGACAATCAGTTTATTTCAATGTGTGTTAATTGGCCTTTGGAGCGGATTTTGCCTGGCCGGGATGCTGTTTGGCATTTATACTAACCGCTGTCTGGTTATGGCGGCCGGGGTGGGCCTTATTCTGGGAGATCTTCCCACGGGACTGGCCATGGGAGCGGTTGGCGAGCTGGCGTTTATGGGATTCGGGGTATCCCAGGGCGGTTCAGTGCCGCCAAACCCCATGGGGCCTGGAATTGTGGGCACTATAATAGCGATTACCATGAAGGGTTCCGGGATTGACGTGGGGTCGGCTCTGGCCTTGTCTTTCCCCTTTGCCGTGGCGTTCCAGTTTGTGATTACGGCAACCTATACCTTTGCCACTACTCTTACGGAGACAGCCTACAAGGCCCTGGATCGAAAGGACTTTAAAGGCTTCCGCATAGCGGCCAATGCAACCATATGGGTATTTGCGGCAGTAGGATTTCTCATAGGGTTCGGCGGAGCGTTCAGCTCTGAGGGCCTGCAGAAGCTGATTTCCTTTATTCCCGGATGGCTCAGCACAGGTCTCGGGGTGGCTGGAAAGATGCTTCCGGCTATTGGATTCGCCATGATTTTAAATGTAATGGCAAAAAGAGAGCTGATTCCTTTTGTGCTCCTTGGCTATATTGCCATTGCGTACTTGAATCTTCCCGTTATGGGAGTTGCAGTACTTGGGACGGCTGTTGCACTGATGGTGTTCTTCCATGCAGGCAGGGGCGGAGACGGTTTAGTTGAAGAAGTGGAGGTTGAATTTGAAGATGGCATCTAACAAATTACAAAAAAGCGATTATATTAAAACAAGCCTCAGGGCGTATTTCCTGCAGAATGGATTCAATTACGGAAACTATCAGGGCCTTGGCTATGCCAACATGCTTTTCCCGGCCCTGCGCAAAATGTATAAAGATGATGACGATCAGCTTCAGGCGGCGCTGAAGGAGAACCTTGAATTTTTTAATACGAATCTCCATTTCGTTCCGTTCATTACCAGTCTCCATCTGGTTATGTTGGAAAATAATACTCCGGCCAAAGAGATCCGCAGCATTAAAATGGCCTTAATGGGGCCTTTGGCAGGCATCGGCGATTCCCTGGCCCAGTTCTGTCTGGCGCCCTTGTTTGCAACCATCGGCGCATCTCTGGCTCAGGACGGCATGATTATGGGCCCCATTCTGTTTTTTGTGGCCATGAATGCTATCCTGCTGGCGGTAAAGGTGCTGACAGGCATCTGGGGATATAAGCTGGGTACTAACATAATTGCCAGCTTAAGCGAGAAGATGGAGATAATTTCCAATATTGCCAGCATGATTGGCGTAACTGTAATTTCCGGTTTGGCTGTAAACTTTGTAAAGATTACTACGCCGATTCAGTACGTTGCCAATATGCCGGATAACCAGCAGAAAATTGTGGCCATTCAGGATATGGTGGATGCCATTGCGCCGAAACTTCTTCCTGTTCTGTTTACCGGCCTGATCTTCTACCTGATCAAGGTAAAGAAATGGAGCACATACAAACTGGTGATTTTAACCATTGTTCTTGGCATTGCATTATCCGTCCTCCATTTGATTGCGTAGTGAAGGAAAACAGATGTGATGGAACGTTTCGAGCGGTTAACGAAAATACTGGAATACCGTTTTGCCTGTTTCGGTTTCCAGGAGACTTCAGATTATATAGAAGCATGCTGCCCGCAGGAAAAGAAGGAGCTTCTTGATCGGGCAGAGCTTCTGCAGAAACAGACATTTTACTTCCGGGACAGGTGGGATATGGAACCCTGTCCCACTCCCTTTTTCCTGCCGCTGGATAACTGGATTACAAGCCCTAACGGTGACCCGGAGTGGGTCTACATGCTGAACCGCCACGATTTTCTGTGCAGGCTGTGGCAGGCTTATATCATGACAGGAAAGAAGGCCTATGTGGACAAACTGATCTGGTATCTCTGGGACTGGATGGAAAAAAATCCCATTACCCTTACAGGCACAGAGGCTGCCCGGACCATTGACACGGGAATCCGCTGCATGAACTGGTGTGCTTTGTGCCTGGACTTAATCGGCGCGGGATTTTTAGGGCCGGCCAAAGCAGAAATCATTCTGGAAAATATGGGCCGGCAGTTGGAAAATCTGCAAAAGCGGTATATAGGAAAGTATACATTAAGCAACTGGGGCGTACTGCAGACAACTGCAGTCTGCGCCGCCTATCTCTGGTTTCGTGACTTTCTTCCGGAAGGCGGGCTGGAGGAGTGGGCATGGGCAAAGTTAAGGGAGCAGCTGGAACTTCAGATTCTGGAAGACGGTTCTCACTGGGAGCAATCGGCAATGTACCATGTGGAAGTGCTTAACGCCTGTACCAGGCTGCTGGCCTATGTATGGCAGGCTGAGAAGGCAGGGGTTTGCCTGAATGAAAGCGCAAGACGTGCGGCGGGGAGCTTGAGGGCAGGAGATGACATAGCCGCCGGATGGCTCGTGAAAATTGCCTTAAAAATGAGCCGCCATGTGCTTTACAGTTCTGATCCCAATTTTATGCAGCTGCCTCAGGGGGACAGCGATGTTACAGACATAAGGGACGTGATGGCCAGGGCGGCAGTGATTTCTGCGCTGCTTCCGGTTTCGGGGCAGGAGGAAGCGGGGGAGCAAGGGGCTTACCGATATGCGGGGGGCAAGCATCTGGATATGGACAGCGCGTGGCTGTTTGGCATTTGGGGAATAAAGTGCTATGAAGGGCTGGAGCCAAAGGCACCGCACACGCTCAGCTGGTTCTGCCAGGACAGCGGAAATCTGTATCTTCGCAGCTGCTGGGAGAAAGACGGAAATTTTACATGGATGACAAACGGAAGCCTGGGCAGCAGCCATGGCCATGGAAATCAGACGCAGATATGCCTTTATTATCAGGGACGGCCTTTTGTCATAGACAGCGGGCGGTATTCTTACCGGGAAGATGAACCTTTGCGGTGCAGGCTGAAAAGCCCCCAGGCTCACAACGTGTGTGTCATAGACGGGCAGTCCGGCGGGGAGCCGGATGGTTCTTGGACCTATGCCAGCTTTGGAGAAAACCTGAAAAATTATTTCCGGGAGCAGGGGGATATCCACTATATGGAAATGCCTGTCCACGGGACATTAAGGGATAAAACGCCTTATGTGATTGTGCGCCGGGTGATGGTAATGGATGCAGGGATCTGGCTTTCCGTGCAGGATGTTATCTGCCCAGGGAAACATCAGATTCGGGAGTATTTCCATCTGGATACCCAGGTTAGGGCGGAGAGGACAGAGGAGGGGGCTCGCCTGAAAAACAAAGAAGCCTGCCTTCGGGCAGTTTCGCCGGAACCGTTTCAGATTGAGCGGACAGTGGTGTCAGGACGGTATAATGAAAAGTCAGAGGCTTCTATGCTGGTAAAGGAGTGCATGATGGAGGACAGGCTGACGTTCTCCACGATTTTTCTGACGGAGGGAATCAGGGCAGAGCCTGCCCAGGTGTTTGTATACGGCAGTGAGGAGCCGGTATCCAGCCAGACTGTAACAGGGTGGGACATCTGCACAAAGGAGGGAGAGAAGCAGACGCTGCTGGTGTGGAACAGAGAAACCTTTCGGGGAGGGAAAATGTATCTCTGCCATGGAGTGCCGGTTTACGGAAAGGCCATAGTGCTGAAAGAGGAAAAGGGCCGCTATATCAGAATCCGGCTGAAAAGTTAAGAAACGGGTTCCTTGACCAGGAAAACTATGCTATACTAAACTGTGTTTGAAAAGTGCTTCCTGGCCGGAAAAGGCTCTGGAACATCATGCGGAGGTTGCGATGAAGAAGCTGACAATTAATGAGATTGCAGAAAAGGCAGGGGTGTCTAAGACCACGGTTTCCTTTTATCTGAATGGAAAGACAAATAAGATGTCAGAAGAAACAAAGCAGCGGATACAGCAGATCATTGACGAAACAGGATATGAACCCAGCGCCGCCGCCCGGGCCATGAAGGCGAAAAGCATTGCGGTGCTGGGGGTGATCCTGGATGATGTGTCAAAGCCTTTCGAAGCCCAGGCATTAAAAGGGATAGAGGAGACGGCCAGGGCTTTTGGCTATCAGATCCTGATTGGCAACAGCGATCTGAATTTTAATGCTGAAAAAGAATATATTGAACAGATGGTAAGATGCGGGGCTGAGGGCTTTATTATTCAGTCTACTTATCGCTTTGGCATGTTGGCGGCTTCCCTGGAAAAGAAGAGAAAACCCTTAGTGTATCTGGGAACCCGGCCTTATGATGTGAAAGGGCGCTATGTAAAAAGTAATCACTATGAATGTGTCTACCAGATGGTAACAGAATGCATCACAAAAGGATATGATGCCTTTGTAATGGTGGCCGGAGATGCATCTGATGTAAGCGCCGGGTTTGAAAAGACCCGGGGATATAAGGATGCCCTGCAGGATGCAGGGCTTGAGGGCAGCAGCTGCTATTTTACGGAGCAGGCGCGATCCGGCGACGTGTTTGAACAGCTGAAGCTGCTGGTGGATTTGACAAAAAAGACCTTGATCTATGTGGCGGAGCCGGAACTCCTTCCGGTGGCATACCAGGCGATCCGCAATTATCCGGATTACCAGAAGCTGTTTCCGGATACCCTGGGACTCATTGGCTTTGACATGACCGGCTGGACAAGGCTGACCACCCCGGCCATATCCGCCATTTTGGAACCTGCCTGCCAGGAAGGCGTCCGGGCTGCGAAAGAACTTCTGGAGCTTCTGGACGGTAAGCGCAAAGAGGGGGAGGTCGTGTTCAAAAACGTGATAAAATGGAGGGAAACTACCCTTTAGGCAAATATATCCGTGACGCCATTATACTGGCAGCGGTCCTTTGCCTGTTTCTTCCTGCTCTTGCCTATGATTTAACGTAGGGATGGAAGATGCAGAAAGCCGGTGCAGGCTGAATAAGGCATGATTTACATGCGGAACCGGCTGATAAGCTCATTCAGCATAGCCGGTAGCTTTGTCCACCAGATGGCTGGCGTCCTTGGGGCTTGCGGTAACCTTAACTAAATGACATTGTGCTCCATGCAGATTTCAAGCAGGCATATGCTGGCAGCCCGCATATTGGCCCGTATAGGCAGACTTCAGCAGGATCATAAGGCTGCTTTCGCAAGATGGGGAATGAAAGGCACAGGCTTTTATGTGCATTGGCGCGCCTGCAGCCGGGTTTATGGGAGCTAAGAGAGGTTTCCAGAGGAAAAGCTGTGACAAAAGAATAAAAGACGGGAGATATTATCAAGTATGGAACGAACGATTCGGGAATTATTTGTAATGACAGGGGCAACGTTTATTATTGCTGCTGCGGTTTTTTTCTTTCTGATTCCAAGCCATGCGGCGGTCAGTTCTGTGTCTGGACTGGCTATGGTGCTGTCTAACTTTGTGCCTCTGTCCATATCCCAAATTACCATGGTTCTGAACATTGTCCTGCTGGCAGCGGGCTTCCTGCTGTGCGGCCATGAATTCGGCTTTAAGACTGTGTATACCTCGGTTCTCCTGCCAGTGTTTATGGGCATGTTTGAAATCCTCCTGCCAAATAATGCCTCGATTTCCGGAGATGCCATGCTGGATGTGGCCTGCTATATCTTTGCGGTGAGCATCGGACTCAGTATCCTGTTTAATATGAATGCGTCTTCGGGAGGACTGGATATTGTGGCCAAGATATTGAACCGGTATCTGCACATGGATCTTGGAAAGGCCATGGGGCTTGCCGGCATGTTGGTGGCCCTGAGTTCGGCTTTTGCGTATGACAAGAAAACCGTGGTTTTAAGCGTTCTTGGAACCTATCTTAATGGTATGGTGCTGGATTATTTTATTTTTGGACAGAACATGAAAAGACGTGTCTGCATTATTTCAAAAGATAAGGAAAAGCAGATTTCCAGCTGGATATTGTATACACTAAAGAGCGGGGCAACTATCTATGAGGCTAAAGGGGCCTATGACGGAAAAGTGCGGAATGAGATCATTACCATCGTAGATAAACACGAGTATCAGAAACTGATGCAGTATGTGGCCAGTGAAGACCCGGAGGCGTTTATTACGGTGTATAATGTAAGTGATATGAGATACATACCTAAAGGAGCAAGGGACGAAGAGCTTTCTTAAAGCGAAAATAGTAGTTGACGGAAAGTTTCTGCTGCTTTAGAATATTAAGAGGACAGGAATGTCCTGCAGGAAATGCTGTAACCTATTTTGTACAGCACCTGGAAGCGGGACGCCGGAACATCCGGCAAAGCTTTGTGCTTTGCAGGATGTTTGATAATCTATTTTTATGAAAAGGAGAGAACAATATGAAATACGTATGCGATGTATGCGGCTGGGAATATGATGAGGAGAAGGGATATCCGGAAGGCGGCATTGCTCCTGGAACGAAGTGGGAGGATGTGCCGGAGGACTTTGAGTGTCCGCTGTGCTTTGTGGGGAAGGATCAGTTTTCAGAGGCTTAATAATTGGGAAGATGAATGAAGAGGCTGCCAAGAAATTGACAGCTTCTGTTTTTTAACAGATGATCTTGGGAGAGAAAGAATCGTAACCCTTTTGCTGAAAAGATGAATGACAGTAAAAGGTTACAATGCATTTATAGTTGCGGATATTTTGAAAAGTAAAAAAGAAGTAAAAAAGAAGTAAAAAAGAAGAACTAAAGACTGTACATGATGAAAAGAATATGATATAATAAAAAAATGCATCATTTAACATAACTCTTATAAACGGGATTGCGAAGGCGCAAAGTTCTTAGTCGGCAGGATTAAGGGCTTGTGCCTTTTGTGCGTACAGGGATAACCCTGTAGTTAAACCAGGAATTTTCAGATTGTACAGGGCATGGGACGGTATGCATTTCTATGACGCACTGGACAAACAAACCATTTTCGTTTATAGTATTTGTAAATTATTAACCAGGAGGTGGAGATATTGGTATCACTTTATGAAGGCGGCGTTTATCTGGTTAGAGGGACAGAACTTATCCCGGAAAAGGACAGGGGCAAGGTAAAAGCCCTGACAGGTCAGGAAGCGGACAAGGAGGCTGCAAAAAAGGAGACTATCGCCTATTCCATACTGCAGGCCCACAACACATCGGATAATATGGAGCATCTGAAGCTCCGTTTTGATTCTATGGCATCTCATGATATTACTTTTGTTGGAATTGTACAGACGGCGAAGGCCTCCGGCATGGAGCGTTTTCCGATTCCTTATGTGCTGACCAACTGCCACAATACGCTTTGTGCAGTAGGAGGCACGATTAATGAAGATGATCATATGTTTGGCCTTTCAGCGGCAAAGAAATACGGAGGCATTTACGTTCCGCCCCATATTGCCGTGATCCATCAGTACATGAGAGAGCGGATGGCTGGCTGCGGGCAGATGATTCTGGGCTCTGACAGCCATACCCGCTATGGGGCTTTGGGGACCATGGCCGTGGGAGAAGGCGGCGGAGAACTGGTAAAGCAGCTTTTAAAAGATACGTATGATGTGAATTACCCAGAGGTTGTAGCCGTATATCTGGATGGAGCGCCAAAGCCGGGGACAGGGCCTCAGGACATTGCTCTGGCAATTATTGCCGCCGTATTTAAAAATGGCTATGTAAAGAATAAGGTTATGGAGTTTGTGGGGCCAGGGGTTGGTTCCATGACAACGGATTATCGGAACGGCGTGGATGTGATGACAACGGAAACCACCTGTCTTACCTCCATATGGAAGACGGATGAGGATACCAGGGCTTATCTGGCAAAGCATCACAGGGAAGAAGCATACCGGGAATTGGCTCCCGGACAGGTAGCCTACTATGATGGATGCGTGTATGTGGATCTTTCCACGGTGAAGCCTATGATTGCCCTGCCGTTCCATCCCAGCAATGCCTATGAGATTGATCAGCTGAAGGAGAATCTGACGGATATTTTAGGAGAAGCGGAGGCTCAGGCCAAAAAGATATCCGGCGGGAAGGCTGAATTTACGCTTTTGGATAAAGTAAAAGACGGGGAGCTGATGGTGCAGCAGGCTGTTATAGCTGGGTGTGCCGGAGGCACTTACAGCAATATTATGGAGGCAGCCCAGGTATTGAGAGGCGGAAGCTGCGGCTGCGGCGAGTTTTCTCTGGCAGTTTATCCCTCATCCCAGCCGGTGTTTGCGGATCTGGTGAAGAAAGGGGCGGTATCTGATCTTATGGAAGCCGGAGCCATTGTCCGCACTGCATTCTGCGGCCCATGTTTTGGCGCAGGGGATACGCCCTGCAATAACGGGTTGAGCATCCGCCATACTACCAGGAATTTCCCCAACAGAGAGGGATCTAAGCCTGGCAGCGGGCAGATGGCCGCTGTTGCCCTGATGGATGCCAGATCCATCGCAGCCACGGCAGCAAACAAGGGGCGTCTGACCTCAGCCTGGGAGATGGACGGCTGGGATCAGGTGCCGGAATATCAGTATGATGACAGCTCTTACCGGAACCGTGTATACAGTGGTTTTGGAGAAGGAGACTGCGGCAGGGAATTGGTATATGGGCCTAATATTAAGGACTGGCCGGACATGAGTCCCCTGGCGGAGAACATTCTTTTACAGGTATGTTCGAAAATCATGGACCCGGTGACAACTACAGATGAGCTGATCCCTTCCGGGGAGACTTCCTCTTACCGCTCCAATCCTCTGGGATTGGCGGAGTTTACCCTCTCTAGAAGAGATCCGGAATATGTTGCCAGAGCCAAAGCGGCGGACAGGATTGAAAGGGCCAGGAGGTCAGAAGGGGAAGCGGGGGAATTTGCTTTGGAACCGGCCCTTGAACCGATTTTCGCCTGCATTCGGCAGATATCCGGCAGCGAACAGGTAACAGCAGACAGCGTGGAGATAGGCAGCATGATCTATGCGGTAAAGCCCGGTGACGGTTCTGCCAGGGAACAGGCGGCAAGCTGCCAGAGAGTCATCGGCGGCCTTGCCAATATCTGCAGAGAATATGCGACAAAACGGTACCGCTCCAATGTGATCAACTGGGGGATGATTCCTTTCCAGATGGAGGCAGAGCCGGAATTCCAGGTGGGAGATTATATCTATGTGCCAGGCATACGGACTGCCCTGGACGGAGATCTAAAGAACATTACCGCTTATGTGATAAAAGACGGCAAAGAGGCACGGACAGTAAAAGAACTCTGTCTTTATATTGGAGATATGACAGCAGAGGAGAGAGAGATCGTCAAGGCCGGATGCCTGATTAATTATAACAGAAACAGACAGAAAGGATGATAGCCTATGGTTAAAAACAGTTATCTTGCGCAATTTTATGGAAAATCCCAGAACTATACCGAAATTCCCAATGAATGGTACAGAGAGTATAATGTAAAGAAGGGCCTGCGCAACGAGGACGGAACAGGCGTGCGCATCGGCCTTACCAGAGTGTCTGATGTGGTAGGCTATGAGGAGACAGAGGAAGGGATTCAGGCAGTTCCCGGAAAGCTGTACTATCGGGGCATTGACGTGGTGGATCTGGTAATGGGAAAACGAGGGAGCCATTTCGGATATGAAGAGGTCTGCTTCCTTCTGCTTTTCGGATATCTTCCCAAGAAACAGGAACTGGACTGTTTCTGCAGCATTATCAGAGAATGCTATGAGATACCAGATGAATTTGTGGAGATGAACCTGCTGCGCATGCCTGGCATGAATCTGATGAATAAGCTTCAGGATGCGGTGCTTACGTTATATAACTATGATGATGATCCAGACAACATAGGGGTTTATGAGACTCTGGTAAAGGGAATTAACCTGCTGGCCAAGCTGCCTTCTATTGCCTGCTACGCCTATCAGAGCAAGGTACATTATTATGAGAGAGACAGTTTGTTTATCCATTACGCCAATCCACAGTATTCTATTGCAGAGAATTTCTTAAGCCTTCTGCGCAAGGATCAGAAGTTTTCCGTAAGGGAGGCAGGGCTTCTGGATACGATTTTGATGCTTCATGCAGACCATGGCGGCGGCAACAACTCTACCTTTACTAATGTAGTGATTTCCTCCACCGGCACAGATATTTATTCTACCATGTCAGGAAGCATCGGCTCCTTAAAAGGTCCCCGCCATGGCGGCGCCAATATAAAGGTTGCGGAAATGATGGATGCGGTGCTGGAGGAAGTGGGAGGCTATGAAGCGGATGACTCTGCCATTCGGAAGGCAGTGAAAAAGCTGATGGATGGGGAATTATATGACCGTTCCGGTCTGGTTTACGGCTTTGGCCATGCAGTATACACCATTTCCGATCCCAGGGCGGATATGCTTAGGGCATGCTGCAATGCGGTGGCAAAAGAGAAGAATCTGATGACAGAGCTGGAGTTCCGCATGCGGTTTGAACAGATTGCCAGACAGGTGATGGAGGAGAAAAAGGGCAAGCCTCTTCCGGCCAATGTGGATTATTACAGCGGCTTTGCTTACGAAATGCTGGGAATCCCCAGGGACTTGTATACTCCGCTGTTTATGTGCAGCAGAACGGTAGGCTGGCTGGCCCATAACATTGAGAACAAGCTTTATGACGGCCGTATCATGCGTCCGGCTACTAAATATGTAGGCAGTGAAAATCAGGAATACGTGTCAATGGAGGACAGATAAGAATGAGCGATACGATTACGGTGTTTAAAGGAGACGGCATCGGCCCGGAGATTACGGATGCAGTGCTTAAGATTCTGGATGCGGCGGGGGCCGGACTAACTTATGAGATTTTTTCTGTAGGGGAGGCGGAATATGAAGCTTGCGGGCAGCTGATCCCTGAGGAGGGCTTTGCATCTTTTGAAAAAAACAGGGTGCTGTTAAAATCCCCCATTACCACTCCTGTAGGCAAGGGATTCCGCTCGCTTAATGTTATGATGCGCAAAAAATACGATCTTTATGCCAATATCCGCCCGGCCAGATCCAACAGCGCCGTAAAAACGCCTTTTGAGAATGTGGATATCGTAATGTTCCGGGAGAATACAGAGGATCTGTATGCAGGCGTGGAGGAGATGATCGATGAGGAGACGGCCCATTCCATTAAGATCATTACCAGGAAATGCAGCAAAAGGATTATCAAGGACGCCTTTGAATACGCAGTGCGCCAGGGCCGCAGAAAGGTTACCTGTGTTCATAAGGCTAATATTATGAAGCTTTCTGACGGCCTTTTTCGGGATGTGTTCTACGAGGTAAGCAGGGAGTACCCTCAGATCGAAGCGGAGGATAAGATCGTTGACAATGTGGCGATGCAGCTTGTGATGAGGCCTCAGCAGTTTGACGTGATTGTGACGGAAAATCTTTACGGAGATATTTTGTCAGATCTGACCAGCGGCCTTATTGGCGGTTTGGGACTTCTTCCCTCTAGCAATTTAGGCTGCGGCTATGCCATGTTTGAGGCGGTTCACGGAAGCGCCCCGGACATTGCCGGAAAGGGCATTGCAAACCCCACGGCCTTTTTATGGTCTGCATGCATGATGCTGGAGCATATGGGGAAAACGGAGTGTGCGTCAAGGATCAGGCGGGCAGTTGACAAGGTTCTGGCAGAGGGAAAAGTGAAAACCCCGGATTTGGGCGGAACGGCTACGACAATAGAATATCAGGATGCTATTATTCAGCATCTGTAGAAGGGAGTGAGGGACTCGGATCACGGTTAAGGTCTGTTCCCAAGGTTCTTTAGCTGCGGATGGATAAAAGCAGTAAGTAAGACGGGCATCCCTCTGTACAATGGTACAGGAGGGTGCCCGTCTTAAAATATGATAAAGTATGAAAACGCCTCTTTTACAAAGGTTCCTTATCTGTAATGGCAGTAGCGGGGAATTTTACCGCTTTGCAAAGAAATCATCAATCCTCTTCTTAATTTCCGTTGGCTTTAGATATTTTAACAGATATCCGTCTGCCTTTAAGGACAATACCTTTTTCACGCTTTCCGCATCATCCCTGCTGGTCAGGAAGATAACCGGAATATCTGCAAAGTCTTCCTCAGAACGGAGCATTTCCAGTACATGGCTTCCGTCACATACCGGCATTTCATAATCTAACAAAACCAAATCCGGCCTGTCCAGGGTGATGGACCGGATGGCGGCCGTACCGGAGGCTACCTCTGAAATATCATACTTTTCAGACAGCAGATTCTTTATTCCTTTTCGTATGGTGACGGAATCATCCACAATAAGAATTTTGCGCTTTGCATTGCCCTCCTTCTCCTTCAGATATTTTCCGACTTCTGTTACGGCATTGCTGGCATCAAGCGGAATCCCGATGCCGTCTTCAAGCAAATGGGGAGCGATGACGCAGTAGGAAAAATACCCCTCCTTTGTGCTGAATAAAAGACTGACCTGGGGTTTTTTCCTTTCAAAAATCTCATGGAACTGTTCATAGGTAAGGAGGTTTTCTTCTGTCATATCATAAGAATAAATGGATGGATAATGATTCATAATGCGTCTTACAAACTGACACGCCGTATATCGGACTGCATTAAGAAGCACAATGTCCAGCTTGTCAGACTTGACCCCCATTATTTTTCCTACGGTATGGATCAAAATATTGTCTTCAAAGGCTAAAAGTATTTCCCATTTTTTGTCGTCTTGTTCCCGGCTGTAAACCAAACGGTAATATACCCCTTTGCCGAATTTTTCTCCATCGTAGGATCTGCTGATTACATTCGCCCTCAGCTGGAACATACTTTTTAAAAGCTTAAGGATCACTTCTTCCATAGCGGCAAGTTCTTCTTCCGGCAGAAGATCTACCCATTTGCTCATTTTCCCGCCGGTCATGGCTGCATCTTCTGTCAAAGTATGACCAATCAGCCATCCAGCGCAGACAGCCAGAAAATGTTCAACTGAAGAAGGAGAATAGTCTTCCCGTTCCAATTCTTTTTCCAAAGCCGGAAGCGAGTTTTCCCTGAAGCCTTTGTGCAGACGCTTGTGCATCTCTATTTCTTCGTAACCAACTAGTTCCATGTATTTTTCTTCATCTTCAAAATGCTTCAACGCATGTGACTTAAAATACTTAATCCCCTCCTGGCATGCTCGTCTGCTTTTTGTCTCTTCCCTTCCTAAGGAAAAAAGCCTGCTGATAATCTGAAAAAGTCTTTGGTGTTCATCATCAATGATTTTGATCCCTATATTAAACTCATTCTTCCATATCAGTTGCTCATCCATTTGTAAAATACTCCTTTGCCGCAATTATGCCTTTAAATTTTGTCTGTTTTTCAGCATTTTAATATTCATAGAAATCCAGACAGAGTAAGCTACCGCAATGAATCATTTTTACTCCAGATCTTCTCCATTGCTGGCAATGACTTTTTTATACCAATAGTAAGAATCTTTTTTGCTTCTCTCTAAGGTTCCGTTACCCTCATTATCTCTGTCAACATAAATAAAACCATAGCGTTTTTTCATCTCGCCTGTTGTAAAGGATACGCAGTCAATGCATCCCCACGGAGTATACCCCATTAAATCTACGCCGTCCTCTTCAACGGCTTTTTTCATTTCTTTAATGTGGGCCCTTAAATAATCAATACGGTAAGGATCGTGGCAGGAGCCGTCTTCTTCTTTCACATCAATAGCGCCGAAGCCGTTTTCCACAATAAACAGCGGTTTTTCATATCTCTCATAGAACGTATTCAGTGCATACCGAAGCCCTTCAGGATCAATGGACCAGCCCCAGTCAGATTCCTTAATAAACGGATTCTTTACGGAATATTCGCTGGAACCGTCCAAGGATTTAGAAACATCATTATGGACTGTGGAATCCACGCAGTTTGTCATATAGTAGGAGAACCCGATATAATCAACTGTGCCTTCGGACAAAATCCGCTTGTCTTCTTCCGTAATGTCCAGGCGGAAACCTTTTCTTTCAAACATTTTCAAGGTATAAGCCGGATAATGACCGCGGCACTGTACATCGCAGAAGAACCAGCGGTTATGCATCTGCTGGACGGACAAAACCATATCGGAAGGACGGCAGGAATAGGGGTAAATCGGTACCATAGCTATCATATTGCCGATTTTAAAATCAGGGTTAACCTCATGGCCGATTTTCACAGCCCTCGCGCTTGCAACCAGCTCGTAATGGCCGCATTGGTACATAGCCTCTTCCGGATTTGGATAGCTCCCAAAATGCGCGCCGCTGTTTGTCCAGCCGAAAATGTCGTTTTTATAATTCATCTGATTGTTAATCTCATTGAAAGTCATCCAGTATTTAACCTTATTCTTATACCGCTTAAAGCAGACCTCGGCGAACTTTACAAAGAAATCAATGGTCTTTCTGTTCATGAATCCGCCGTATTTTTTTGCAAGATAATAAGGCATTTCAAAATGGGACATTGTGATAACAGGCTCAATGCCGTATTTCAATAATTCATCAAAAACATTATCATAGAACTGCAGCCCCTCTTCATTAGGCTCTGCTTCATCACCGTTAGGGAAAATGCGCGTCCATGCAATGGAAGTCCTAAAGCATTTAAACCCCAGATCCGCAAACATTGCAATGTCTTCCTTATAATGTCCGTAGAAATCAATGCCCACATGATTGGGATAGTACTCCCCCTCTTTTACGCCGTCTGTGATCACACGGGGCACGCCGTGAGCGCCGGCAGTCATTACATCAGCTACGCTGTACCCCTTAGAAGTATTTAAAACCCCTCCTTCAAATTGATGGGCAGCTAAAGCCCCGCCCCATAAAAAGTTTTTGCTTAAAGCCATGTGACTTCTCCTCCTTAAAATGTTTTCCGTAAGTGAAGCGAAAAACTTACGGCATTTCTTTAATCATACATCAAAATTCCGGTAATTTCCAGAACAATTTACGCTGTTATATAATTTACGGAAATAGCGGATATGCCGGGAAATTTTACAGACAAAGTACAGCTGCAGATTTGAAAGAATGCGGTGATAAAGGCGCAGGCCATCAGGATTAATCCCAATGGCCTGTTTCTTTGAAGATAAGTTTTTCTTTTTGACATATAGGGCAGGCAGTTTGGGCTCCCTCCTCCAAAATTTCCGGGACACCGCCGCATTCCGGACATTGTGTGCTGTAGGTATGGCCGTTTTCCAAAAAACGGAGGACGGGAATAGCTACTATATTCTGGCACTGCCGGCAGGAGGCAGGGCGGTAATGAAACTGGAAAAGAGGCTCCTGCTCCTGACGGATATCTTCTCGTATCTTTGCCTGGATATCAGCGGGAAAAGCCAGAAGGACACGGCTTAAAGCACAGTGGACCCTTCCGTGGCCCGCAAAAATCTTCCAGGTTTTCCGGCAGGAAGGGCATCTGTATTCTTGAACAATTCCCATAGCATATCTCCTTATGCGCCGAGAAGGCTGACAACGGTCTGAGGCACCTGATTGGCCTGGGCCAGCATGGACTGACCGCTTTGAAGCAGGATCTGGTTGCGCACATGCTCCGTAATGGACTCTGCCATATCAGTATCCCGAATCTGGGATTCGGCGGCAGTCAGGTTTTCAATGGTGTTGGCCAGGTTGGTCAGGGTGTGTTCCAGACGGTTCTGAACCGCGCCGTAATGGCTGCGCATCTTGCTGACCTGATCAATGGCTGCGTCAACGCTGTCAATGGCGGTGTTGGCGTTTTCATGGGTAAGGACATCCGTATTAGAGAGACGCAGTCCTGTGCTGTCAAGGCGGAACAAATCAATGTCAACGAAATTGTCCGCATCTCCTACCAGCAGAGAGATGCGCCCGGCGGCGCCTACAGACCAGCTCTTTACAGAAAAGCTGCTGTTTGACGTTACGCCGCTGCCGAAAATGGAACCGCCGCCTGTGGAAAGGCTGGGGGATATGACGGACCCGGCTCCGCCTTTGGAGGCAAGGGACAAGTCCCGCACAAATCCGACGAGAGAGGCATCCGGGTTATCAAACAGGCGTTCCAGGGAAGCCAGATCCTTTATCTTTCCGCCGGTATGGTTGCTTAGTACGCTGTACAAAGACTTTGGCGCAGGATTTGCAGCAAGGTCGGCAAAGATCTCATCCATGCCGGCAGCTATGTTTGCACTGGTAACATCAGTTTGGCCGCTGGCAAGGTAACCGATATAGGCGGCTGCCAGATAACCGTGTCCGTAGGGACGGTCTTTTACATTGTAAGACTTTAAGTAATTGGAAATAGCCTGATCCTGGCCAGTGGGATTGGCAGGATCGATCTGCCCTGCAATCTGCTCCAGCTTGGTGTTCCAGCCTGTAGGGAATCCGCCTCCGGCCAGCTGGGCAGTGCCCTCTGTAAACCACTCAGGGAATTTTTCAACGCCGTCGCGCCCAAACATGCCGTCAGTCAATGTGTACTGCATGACGGAATGCATCAGTTCATGGGCAATGGTGGATTTTAAGGCATCCTGGGCCGGGCTGCCGTCTTTTATGGACTCATCGGAAAAGTCGGCGGTGTCCACGGTTATGTTCATATTAAAGGGCCTGCCGTCGGAACGGAACGAGGCCTGAGCGTAGGCCAGGGTGCCGTACCCTCCGTCAATGTACTCAATACGGAGATCCATCTCGATTTTTTCACCGTTAATATTGGCTTTCAGGGAAGGAAACGCATCCAGAATCTGAGTAAAAGCATTGGGAAGGTATTCCGTGGCTATTTTCTCTGCCAGGGCATCGTAGCCGGTGCTCTCAGAAGCCCTGCCAATGCGGCCCGTATAATTTACGTTTACAGTCCGGTTTTTTAAATCCAGCGTGCAGCCATACAGAGAGGTTAAGGTAACGCCCTTCTTGGAGGCCCCGTTGCTGAACAAGGGCACGCCGCTGAAGTTGGTGGATGTGCCGATGCGGCCGATCTCCTCTTTTAAGGCATCCATCTCCTGATTCATCATGGCGCGCTGGTCGTCTGTATAAGTGCTGTTTGAAGCCTGTACCGCCATTCCCTTCATGCGGTTAAGCATAGAATGAACCTCTGTCAGGGCACCCTCCACGGTCTGAACAAGGGAAACGCCGTCCAGGGTATTTCTCTTGGCCTGATTGAGGGACATGATCTGCGCCCGCATCTTTTCGGATACGGCAAGACCTGCCGCATCATCGCCGGCGCGGTTAATGCGGTAGCCTGAACTGAGCTTTTCCAGATTCTTGGACATGGTTCCCTGGGTCGTGGAGATAATTCTCTGGGAATTAATGGCGGAAAGATTGTGCTGAATCCTCATGCACATTCACCTCCATAGTCATAGTAATGTGTTGTGTATTGGCGCTGGCCGCATCTGTAAGGACTAAATAAAATATTAATAAATATAATATATAGAACTCCGGCTGCATGCTAATAAAAAAGATAAGCCGCCTCCCTGATCCGGGGGGTATTGCTTATCTGGTTATTATTCTATATCGACATTGATTGGAAATTCTTAAGGCATATTTAAGATTTATTTTTTCGGGTTTCGCACCTATTATCTTTTCTGTGGCTATGGAAAATAATTGGAAAGGATGATATAATAGAAACGTGCACTTGCCGTGCATACATAGCAGCGGCCTCAGGGCCGGGATATGCTACCTTACTTTCGGCACAAAAGCCGTGGTATAGCACAAATGTACTGCCGAAGGCCCTTTTTGCGTCTGTCTGCTTTGGGCAGGAAATCAGGCGGAGAGACTTTGGGAGTGCGTCACAAACTAAAGGAGGGTATCTTAAGTGAGACTAGTAACACGTTCAGACTTTGACGGGCTGGTATGCGGAGCATTATTATTGGAGGCGGGGATTATCGATCATTGGAAGTTTGCGCATCCAAAAGATTTACAGGACGGTTTGGTGGAGATAGATGAGAATGACTGCCTGGCTAATGTACCATTTGTGGAGGGGTGCGGGCTTTGGTTTGACCATCATTCCAGTGAACATGAGCGTTTGCAGCTTGAGGGGAAATACAAAGGAGAAAGCCGCATCGCCCCGTCATGCGCCAGGATTATATATGAGTATTACGGCGGCAGGGAGCGCTTTGGGAAGTTTGACGAGATCATGGAGGCTGTGGATAAAGTTGATTCCGGTAATTTGACCATTGATGAAGTTATGAACCCAAAGGGATGGATACTTGTCGGTTTTTTGATGGACCCGAGAACCGGACTCGGGAGATGGAGGGATTTTACCATTTCCAATTATCAGCTGATGGAGAAACTGCTGGATGGCTGCCGGGTTATGAGTACAGAGGAGATCCTTGCCCTTTCCGATGTACAGGAGCGGGTGGAAGTTTACAATGAGCAGACGGAAAAGTTCAAAGAAATGGTAGCGGCTCATACACGGGTTGAGGGAAATGTGATTATTACGGATCTGAGAGGGGTGGAGCCTATTTATACAGGCAACCGCTTTATGATCTACAGTATGTATCCGCAGCAGAATATTTCGGCATGGATCGTCAGCGGCAAAGGCGGGCAGGGATGTTCGGCAGCAGTAGGATACAGCATTCTGAACCGTACGGCTGCATTGGATGTGGGAAGCTTAATGTTAAAGTATAACGGCGGCGGCCACAAGAAGGTGGGAACCTGCCAGTTTAATAATGAGAATATGGATACAGAGCTGCCGAAGATGCTGGAAGAACTTTGTGCCATGGCTAATAAGTAGATTTTTCCATAGGCCGGAGAGCCTGATGAGATTAACCTCCATGCGCCTTTCTCGGAACCACCATAAATGAAAGAGGGGGTTACTACGAACCCTCCGGGGGATGCACACAAAATGCCAAAAACGGGCATTTTGGCAACCTACGGTCAGCGCGGCACATGCGCAGACCTACCGTAAAGATTCGATACTTTCATCGTAAAAAAGTAAGATTTTGATAAAAACAGACCTGTGTTTTGGCCAGGTCTGTTTTTCGTGGAATAAGGCCCAGGAGTTTTTTAAAGGTATATCAGCACCCCCGAAAAACCAGGACAAAGATAATAGCCAAAAAAACGGCCTCCCTGGCAGGGTGTTCCCGCATTTCCCTAAACATATACTCCAGCTTTGGGGTCGGCGGTACGGAATGGGCGGCATCGTCGCTTAATTCCGCCATGGTGCGGATGCGGGTTCTCTCTGTTTCATCATATTCTTTCCTTTTTTCTGCATCGGAGAGGACGGCATAGGCCTCATAGAGTTCTTTGGCACGGGGGTTGTCCTTAAAGTCCGTGGCAGGGTTCAGGAAGTCAAAGCGGGGCTGCTTGTTGCGGTAGGCGTTTTCAATCTCATCCTGTGTTGCGTCGGTGCTGACATTTAAAAGCTTATACAAGTGATTTTTTTCCATGACTTTCCTTTCCCTGATCGTTTCTTATAAGCATTATACTGAAGATAATGGGAACCGTCAATAAAATACCGGTTGACATTTTCGGAGAATGTGTTAATATAAACATATGAATAATCGTTCATATGAAAAGAAAGGGCGGAGAGAATGACAGAAAAAGAGAGGATTGAACAGGAAGTCCAGGAGTGTGTCTGCGAATTTATGCATGTCCATGATGAGATCGTGGATAAAGTGAAGAAGGTTATGCCCCAGGAACAGGAGCTTTTAGATCTGGCTGAGTTTTTTAAGGTGTTCGGGGATTCTACCAGGATTAAGATCCTGTATGTGCTGAGCCAGTCAGAGATGTGCGTCTGCGATATTGCCACTTTGCTGCAGATGGGACAGTCGGCTATCTCCCATCAGCTGCGGATTCTGAAGCAGATGCGGCTGGTGAATTTCCGCAGAGACGGAAAGACCGTGTTCTATTCTTTATCAGACGGTCATATTCAGACAATTCTGGATCAAGGCATGGAACATATCAGCGAATGACGGTAAGGAAATCGGGGGAAAGGTCATGACGAAAAAACAGAAAAAAATGGTAATCCGCTTATGTGTAAGCGCAGTATGTTTAGCAGGAGGATTGATTTCGGAGGGAAGGCATCCGATAGACTGGGTGTTGTTTTTGGCAGCCTACCTGGCAGCAGGCTACGACATTCCGCTAAAGGCTTTCCGCAATATCCGCAACGGCCAGGTATTTGATGAGAATTTTCTTATGACGGTGGCTACATTCGGTGCCATTGGCGTGGGGGAGCTGGAAGAGGCGGTGGCAGTTATGCTGTTTTACCAGGTGGGGGAACTGTTTAATGATTATGCAGTGAACCGTTCCAGAAAGTCCATTACCAACCTGATGGACATTAATCCGGATTATGCCAATGTGCTTCGGGAGGGGAACGAGGAGCAGGTAGAGCCGGACGAGGTGGAGATCGGAGAGGTAATTGTCATTAAGCCGGGAGAAAAAGTGCCGCTGGACGGCGTGGTGATAAGGGGAAGTTCCAGCCTGGATACCAAGGCGCTTACGGGGGAGAGCGTGCCCGTGGAGGTGACGGAAGGAGAGAGCATTGTCAGTGGCTCCATCAATTTAAACGGAGTTCTGGAAGTGAAGGTGACAAAGCTGTTTGATGACTCGACAGTTGCCAAAATACTGGAATTGGTGGAGAATGCCAGTTCCAGAAAAGCAAAAGCAGAAAATTTTATTACCAGGTTTGCCCGGGTATATACGCCGGCAGTAGTAGCCCTGGCTTTGGCCTTGGCATTGATACCTCCCATTGCGGCAGGACAGCCCTGGTCTGTATGGGTGTATCGGGCCTGCAGCTTCCTGGTGGTGTCCTGCCCATGTGCCCTGGTGATCTCCATTCCCTTAAGTTTTTTCGGAGGACTGGGGGCTGCTTCTAAAAACGGGATCTTGATGAAGGGCAGCAATTATCTGGAGGCCATGGGGAAGCTGGATACCGTGGTATTTGACAAGACCGGAACTCTGACTACCGGAAGATTCCAGGTGACAGAGGTTAAAGCGGCAGACGGCCGGGGAGAGAACGGCCGGGAGGCCTTAAGCAGGGAGGAACTTCTGGAACTGGCGGCCTACGGGGAATACCATTCCAATCATCCCATTGCTCTTTCGGTAAAAGAGGCGTTCGAAAATCAGGCGGCAGGCAGAGCCGTAGATGCAGACAGGATCTTATTTGCAGAGGAGATCGCAGGCCATGGGATGCACGTAAGACTCAGCTGCAGCCAGACAGACAGGAGCATTGGACTAAAGAGTATTGGACTAAAAGAGGCTGCAGGGACAGCAAAGGCTGGCCGGACGGAAGAAAAGTCCGGGGAGGCAGCAGGCGGAGCGGACTTCTGCAGAGACATCTATATAGGCAACGAGAAACTGATGAACCGCCAGGGCATCACGGCCATGGAAGCTGGCGAAACCGTGGGAACCATTTTGTATCTGGCAGACGGGAACCGCTTTTTAGGGTCTATTGTAATTTCCGATACCATACGAAGCGACGTGTCCAGGGCATTGAAAGGATTACGGGCAGAAGGCGTCCGCAGCCTGGTGATGCTGACAGGGGATAAAGAAGCCGTAGGCAGAGCCGTGGGACAGAAGCTGGGGCTGGATAAAGTTTTCGGCGGCCTTCTGCCAGGTGACAAGGTGCAGAAAGTGGAGGAACTTCTCAGAGAAAAGCCGTCAGACAGGACATTGGCTTTTGTGGGCGACGGGATTAATGACGCCCCGGTTCTGGCCAGGGCAGACGTGGGAATCGCCATGGGCGGTATTGGCTCAGATGCCGCAGTGGAGGCGGCGGACGTGGTGATTATGAATGACCAGCCTTCCAAGATCGTGGACGGAATCCGGATTGCCAGGAAAACAGTGGGGATCGTAGGGCAGAATATTGTGTTTGCCATCGGGGTAAAGCTTTTGGTGCTTGCATTGGTAGCATGCGGCTTTGCATCTATGTGGGCAGCTGTATTCGGCGACGTGGGCGTGTCGGTTTTGGCAATTCTGAACGCTGTCCGGGCTTTAAATTATACGTCGGAATCATAGTCTCCGTCATACTTTGCTATTTCTCTTAACGGAGATGGATCGGGCGATGTTTTGGCATGATCAGTAGAGATGGAAATGACTCACAAGGCTCGTGTCCCTACAATTAAAGGGTACGGGCCTTTTTGTCCTTGCATATCTTCTGGCTTCCATATATAATAAAATCAGATTCAAAAATTTTTTCCAAAAATCACCAGAAAGCGGAGGAATTATCAAGTATGAATACAAATACCGAAATAGAGTTACCCCTGAAAACCCCCACTACCATAGCGGTGGCAGGAACCGGTTATGTAGGCCTGTCCCTGGCTGTTCTCTTGTCCCAGCACCATAAGGTGTACGCCGTGGACATTGTGCCGGAAAAAGTGGAGAAGATAAATTCCCGCATATCTCCGATCCAGGATACGGAAATTGAGGATTATCTGGCAAACCGGCAGCTGAACCTGACTGCCACGCTGGACGGGGAGAAAGCCTACAGGGAGGCGGACTATGTAATCATCGCAGCGCCTACTAATTACGACAGCCGGAAGAATTTTTTTGACACGTCAGCAGTGGAGCAGGTGATTGAACTGGTTATAAAATCTAATCCAAAGGCTGTTATGGTTATTAAATCAACCGTGCCTGTAGGGTATACGGAATCCGTCAGAAAGAAATATCATACGTCCAATATTCTGTTCAGCCCGGAGTTTTTAAGAGAATCCAGGGCACTGTATGATAATCTGTATCCCAGCAGAATCATTGTGGGAACTGACAGAGAGGATCAGCAGCTTTTTGATGCTGCCCGCAGTTTTGCGGCGCTTCTGCAGGAGGGAGCCATAAAGGAACCGGTGGATACCCTGTTTATGGGTTTTACGGAGGCAGAGGCGGTAAAGCTGTTTGCCAACACTTATCTTGCCCTGAGAGTTTCTTATTTTAATGAACTGGATACGTATGCCGAGATGAAGGGGCTGGATACCAAATCGATTATTGACGGCGTGTGCCTGGACCCCAGAATCGGGACCCATTATAATAATCCGTCCTTTGGCTACGGCGGTTATTGCCTTCCAAAGGATACGAAGCAGCTGCTGGCCAATTATTCTGATGTCCCGGAGAACCTTATTGAGGCCATTGTGGAGAGCAACCGAACCAGGAAAGATTTTATTGCGGACAGGGTTCTTACCATGGCAGGGTACTATGACTACTACAACCGCAACGATTACGACAGGGAGAAGGAGCGCTCTTGCAGCGTAGGGGTATACCGGCTTACCATGAAGAGCAATTCTGATAATTTCCGCCAGTCTTCGATTCAGGGAGTTATGAAGAGGATTAAGGCTAAAGGAGCGGCGGTAATCGTGTATGAGCCTACGCTTGAGGACGGCAGCACGTTTTTTGGCAGTCTGGTGGTTAACGATCTGGAAAAGTTTAAAAGCATGTGCGACTGCATTATTGCAAACCGGTATGATGAGTCGCTGGATGATGTAAAAGGAAAGGTGTACACAAGAGATTTGTTCCAAAGGGATTAATTATATGGACAGATAAGAAAGAAGGGGCGGCGCTGCATTTTGTGAGGCGAGGTTTAGAAATGACAGCAATTAACCGCTCGACAGCCGGCAGCCAGGGACTGCCGGCAAATAGGCAGAGGGAACGCTAAAAGGAGATGACAACAGGATGCCTGTATTTCGACTGAATAAAGAAGACGTGATTTTTCCCAGTCCGAGGCTTGCAGAGGAAAACGGACTGTTGGCGGTGGGAGGGGATCTAAGTGTGCGCCGGCTGCTTCTGGCATATGATCACGGTATATTTCCGTGGTATAATCCAGGGGAGGAGATTTTGTGGTGGTGTCCAAGGGAACGGTTTTTGATCTTTCCGGAGGATATCCATATCTCCCACTCTATGAAAAAGTATATGAGAAAGCACAAATTCCGGATTATTTTAAACCGGGATTTTCAGGATACCATGCACCGATGCCGGGCAAAGCGGGAGGCGGATGAGGGAACGTGGATCAGCGATGAGATGGAGGAGGCGTATTACCAGCTTCATAAAGAAGGGTATGCAGTCAGCGTGGAAGCCTATGAAGACGGAGAGCTGGCAGGGGGGCTTTACGGAGTGTCCCTGGGCAGATGCTTTTTCGGGGAGAGCATGTTTTCGGAAAGAGAAAACGGCTCTAAGGTGGCGCTGATCGCATTTTCCAAGTTTTTGGAAGATAAGGAATTTTTGTTTATTGACTGTCAGTTCCATACGGATCATCTGGAAAGCATGGGAGGACATTACGTGCCTTGGGAGACTTTCGAGAATCTTCTGCGGGAAGGGACAGGAGACTGATGGGGAACAATGCCCTTTGGATTTATGTTCATCCAGCGGAGATTTAACAGATACAAAAACCATGACTGCCCCAGCTTTTGCGGCATAAAATCAGGATTGAGGGATGGCTGAAAGGAATTAAACGGGTTAAGTATAGTAACCGTGCGGCTTTCAGCCATTTGCATGATATAAGTGGGGCTCATTGATGTTAAAGACAGTAAATGGAATAAAGTGGGGAAAAAACCATAGGTTTTTCCCCACTTCTTTTTAAATCTAAAAATCTGTTAATCTTTACAAAATCATTACATAAACTTTACAAAAACACTACAAAATTGGGCAAAACAATTAAATTTGCTCTTTTTTTGTTTCAAACTGACGGATATAGAATAGCACACCCCGAAAAAATTTGCAATAGTTTTTCGGGGAAAAAGCTATGGAATTCTCCCCACGGATGCAGAGGGAAGGCGGCACTATAAAGCCTTGGGACTACAGAGAAATTCGGGGCAATAGCAGGTAGTTTCAGGCTATTTGGCCAAGCATGGAAAAGAAGGAAAATAGAGATAAAGCGCATGGATGGGGGGATTGCTGCATGTGGTGCGCAGTGCATGTAAGAGGAGGCAGTGAAGAGCGCATAGAGGACTTTATTGTAGGCCTTCTTTCGGAAAGCATGAAGGTGCGGTGCTTTCACCTGATTAGGAGAAGGCGGAAAAAGTATGAAGGACAATGGCATACAGTGTATGAGGATTTATTCCCGGGATATGTTTTTATCGATACGGATCAGCCCGACAGGGTGTACAAAGAACTAAAGAAAGCGTCAAGGCCAAGGCTGCTGTTCAGCGACGATGAATATGTGTCTACGCTGGAAAAGCATGAATCTGATCTGATGGAGAAACTTGCGGACAGAAATGGCATGATTGGCATTTCGCGAGTGAGAATAAAAGCAGATGGAAGAATTCATTGCCTGTCCGGGCCGCTGGAGCATATGGAAGATATGGTAAGGCGAGTTAATCTCCATAAAAGAATTGCGGAGATAGAGGCAGAGATTATGGGGAGAAAGCGGATTTTGTACTTGGGGATTGATGTTGAGGCGGATGATAGGAAGAGAACTGAAGCCGGTTATAAACGGTGCCAAAATACTAAAAGTATTGCGGAGTGCGTTGAGATGCACATATGAGAGGAATAAAATGAAGAAACGTATTATTGATTTTAGCCCGCCGGATATTTCGATGTGGGAGATCCATGAAGTTGAGAAAGTTCTTCGTTCTGGATGGATAACTACAGGGCCGAAAACAAAAATATTAGAATGCCGTCTTGCTGCCTATATTGAGACAGGCAAGATAAATATTGATTGCAGTACAAGCAATGGGGAGACTGAGTACAGCAACCGTGTTATTTGCCTGAATTCTGCGACGGCTGCGGAAGAGTTGAATCTTCGCATACTTGGAGTAGGCCCTGGCGATGAAGTTATTGTTCCGGCCTATACATATACTGCCACTGCATCTGCCGTAATTCACTGTGGGGCTAAAGTTGTGTTCGTGGATATCCAGAAAGATGGCGATTCCATAACTCACATGCCTGAAATGGATTACGAGGCACTTGAAGAGGCTATTACACCGAAGACAAAAGCAGTCGTGACTGTAGATCTTGGGGGAATTGTTTGTGATTACGATAGAATTTTTGAGATCGTGGAGAGGAAGAAGAGTCTTTTTACTCCTCTTAGATCTGGCAGTACTCCGCTAGATAATTTAGCTTCTCGTATACAGCATGCTATTGGGCGTATCGCCATTATTGCAGATTGCGCTCATAGTCTTGGCGCAAGCCGGATTGTATCACAAACCGGTACAGAAAAGATGGCATATCCGAAATGTAAATATTGCGGGGCGATAGCAGATTTCACAGATTTCAGCTTTCATGCGGTAAAGAACTTTACTACTGCAGAAGGCGGAGCTTCTACGTGGCTGCCGCTTGCAGATATTGATAATGCGGAAATTTATAAAATGTATCAGTTACTCTCCCTTCATGGTCAGGATAAAAGCGCTCTTGCAAAAACAAAGTCCGGCTCTTGGGAATATGACATTATTGGCCCCTGGTACAAGTGTAATATGACTGACATTATGGCATCAATTGGCCTTGGTCAGTTGGATCGCTATTTAGGATTTTTAGACAGAAGAAAAGAAATGATTGGCAGATACGATATAATGTGTGATCAATTGGGTATAAAGCATTTGATTCACTATACGGAAAGAATTACTTCTTCAGGACATCTTTATTTGACAAGAATTCCGGGAGCAAGCGATGAAATCAGGAGAGAAATCATTATCAAGCTTGCAGAACGTGGTATTAGTACCAATGTACATTATAAACCGCTTCCAATGATGAGTGCATATAAAGAAATGGGATGGGATATAAAGGACTTCCCAAATACCTACGACTATTACAAAAATCTAATAACGCTGCCGCTTCATACAAAATTGACGGATGAAGACATGGAATATGTAATCAGTAATTATAAAGAAGTGGTCAGTGAATATATTTAATGGAAAGGTAACAGCAAATGAAGCTTCGGGAATGGGATTATTTGCCTGCCTTTATGAAATGTGATGAAGTAAGAGAATACTACGATATACTGGAGAAGAGAAAGGGAGCATTAGCACTTAAGAGAATATTTGATGTAGCTGCTGCTTGTATTATGCTTGTAATTTTAGCAGTTCCAATGTTAATTATTGCAATAATAATCAAGCTGGATTCTCCAGGAGCAGTTTTTTACCGTCAGGAGCGCATTACAGCATACGGGAAAAGATTTAGAATTCATAAATTTCGGACAATGGTGAATAATGCTGAAAAGAATGGAACCAATGTTACAGCTGAAGGAGATAAAAGAATCACTAAGGTTGGAAGAAAACTTCGCAGATTTCGTATTGATGAGATTCCTCAGTTGATAGATGTAATTGCAGGCAACATGAGTTTTGTAGGAACAAGGCCGGAAGTTGCGAAATACGTGGGTTTCTATAGTAACGAAATGTATGCAACTCTGCTTCTTCCAGCGGGAATCACATCAGAAGCATCCATTCGCTATAAGGATGAAGGCAGACTTTTGAATGTAGCAGAAGATGTGGACAGTGTATATATTAAGAAGATTCTTCCAGAAAAGATGAAGTGGAATCTTGAATCAATTCGCCAATTCCGATTTTTAAGAGATATTCTGACTATATTTAGGACAATATTTGCGGTACTGGGAAAGGACTATGAGTAAGGAGAGTTTTAATGTTCAGGATAGCACAAAAGGTAACATTTGGGGTCATTGCGTATAATGAACATAGATATTTGCCGGACTTATTGGATGATCTTCTCAAACAGACATATCCAAAAGAGAATATTGAACTGATAATGGTAGATGGAGGTTCCTCTGATGGAACTTGGCAGATCATGGAGAATTTTCGGGAAAAATACCAAACGGAGTATAGTGAGATAAAATTGCTTTATAATCCAAAAAAGGTACAGCCGGCAGGATGGAATATAGTTATTTGCCATATGACAGGCGATATACTTCTTCGTATCGATGCTCATGCAAGATTGCCGGAGGATTTTATAGAAAAAAATGTAGCTTGCATAAATTCAGGGGAGTCAGTTTGTGGGGGACCTAGAGAAAATATTATAGATGAGAAAACAAATTGGAAGAGTATGCTGCTTTGTGCGGAACGATCAATGTTTGGAGCAGGAATAGCATATTACAGAAAAGGAACAGAAAAAAGGAAGAATGTTAATTCTGTATTTCACGGAGCATACAGAAAAGAAGTTTTTGATAAAGCGGGGTTTTTCAATGAAGGGTTAGTTCGTACAGAAGACAATGAGTTCCACTATAGGATTAGAAAATGTGGTTATATGATTTGTTATAATCCAGTAATTAAATCTTACTATCATACAAGAAACTCATTGAGAGGGATGATAAAGCAAAAGTTTCTGAATGGATTTTGGATAGGGAAAACACTCTTTATTTGTCCTGGCTGCATTTCTTTTTTTCATTTGGTACCATTTGGATTTGTGTTAGCTATTCTGCTGTCAACGCTTATAATTTATTTTGGGATTACTTGGCCGGCAAAGGTTCTCTGGGCTTCATATGGAATCGTAAATTTGTTAATATCAACTGCAATAATTATGGAAACTAGGGATAAGAATATTTACTATATAGCTTTACCTATAATCTTTCTATTACTTCATACTGGCTATGGAATTGGAACAATTTTGGGTATATTAAAGAGATAACCAGAGGGAATTTATGATCCGAATATTACACTTTGTTTCAAGCATAAATATTAATAGCGGTGTTATGTCATTGTTAATGAATTATTATAGAAATGTAGACAGGAATGTTATACAGTTTGACTTTATATATTTTATAAAAGATGGTTCTTATAGTTTTCAAGATGAAATTGAAAAGAAGGGGGGCAGATGTTTTTTTGTTGCTTCTCCAAGCCGGAATCCGTTGAGATTTGAAATAGATGTCCATCAAATTTATATACAGTTTAAAGAAGAGTACTATGCAATACATATTCATGATATATTTATGCCGTTTTTCTTATGGGACTGCAAGTGTAAAACAGCAGCAAAGAAAGTTATTGTTCATGCGCATTTAACAGTATATGGATATTCTTCTTTAAAAAGTATTAGAAACCGTATACTATCAATACCCAAATATTTGATAGCTGACGAATTTTGGGCGTGTTCAAAAGATGCTGGAATTGCTCTTTTCGGAAAAGGGATGTTTAAGAAAAAAGGTAGAGTCATAAACAATGCAATATCATTAGAAAAATTTGTATTTAACGCAGGAATAAGAAAGCGAGTAAGAAAGGAACTAGATATTGAGGATGACTTTGTAGTTGGACATGTTGGATGGTTTAATCCACAAAAAAATCATAGATTTTTAATCGAAGTATTTGAGAATATAAGGAAGAAAATACCTAATGCAAAGTTAATTCTAATAGGAGAAGGGTTAGAAAAAAAGTCAATTGAGGGTTTATGTAGAGAGAAGGGGATTAAGGAAAAAGTTCTTTTTCTTGGAGTAAGAGAGGATGTTAATATTATAATGAATGCATTTGATGTATTTTGCTTTCCTTCAAAATATGAAGGACTCGGGATAGCACTTATAGAAGCACAGGCAATAGGAATTCCATGTGTATATTCAGATAGGGTACCAACAGAGGCGAACATTTTGAGACAACAAAATAAAATTATTAGTGTAAATGCATCTGCGGAAGAATGGGGGAGGGAAATTAATAATATTAAAAAAATATATAGTCATCCACATAAGGAACTAAAAATATCAGGATTTGACATTAAGACTGAAGCAAAAAAAATTGTTGGATACTATCTACAAAGGAATTGATAGCATATGCATAGCAGACAAAGAAGTATAAAATTGAAGAATGCCGCCGTTTCGTCTCTGGCATTAAATATTATATTTATATTTATGAACAACAATAAATATCTTTTGCTATCTGGTTTTTATATATTCATTATTCCTTCAATAGTAATTGGAATAGCCGCTGTTTTACAAGATAATAGAATAAAGATAAATTATGGTTTCTTATGCTCCTTAATATTGTTAATATTATCAATTTGGGGAGGGATTAATGCAGGTAATGATTTGTCAACAGGCGTGCTTTTCTCATTCATTTTAATTTTTACGGAAGTACTAATTCTATATTCTTTAAATATCAATCGCTATGATATAAACATGCTATTGAATAGTATAAAATATTCAGCAGTAATATTTGCTGCTTTAATGGTTATTAGTAAAGTGGACTATTGGGGTGGGGGATGGAGATATTCAGTTAAAGTAGGAAATGGTCCGATTATGGATCCGAATTATTTAGGGACACTTTTTTCGTCAGGATTTGCTATTTCTTTATATATGATTGAAAATAATAAAGATTATACGAAATTAAAAAGAATAAATATTCTAATAGGATTAATATGTCTAATATGTTTATTTTTTACCGGATCAAGAGGAGCAATGCTGGCAGCGGTATCAGTTGTAATATTCTTTAGTGTTCAATTGATGTACAGCGAAAAGAAGTCTTTGAATAAGATGTTTAGAAATATTATATGTAATATTCTAATAATTGCTGGTATTATTTATGTAATTAAACATTTGTCTCCCAATATATTTAAGAGACTATTTGTTTTAAGTTACCTAGATCTCAGTAACTTTCGAAGAATAGAACTTTGGAAAAATGCATTTCAAGAGATAAGCAAACATTTTTTATTTGGGGTCGGCTGTATAGAGGAAATTAAATCAATTGGGGAACCAGCACATAATACTTTCCTTAGTATTTGGCTGGATTTAGGAGTAGTTGGATTTATAACTTTATTATACATGATATTCAGAACTGCTAAAAATTTGATTAAAAAGAAGAACTATACTTTATTAGGGGTATTTGTTCAGAATTTAATCACATCATTCATTATGGGATGTTCATTTCTGCTTAACTTTTGGGTAATAATAACTTTAGGCTGTTTAATGGGAATAGTAGATAATCCTGTAGAAAAATATAGTGAAATTGATTGAGAGATGCGTATGAATCCAAAATTGAGTGTTATTGTTCCAGTATATAATGTAGAAGATTATTTAGATGAATGCCTTAGTCATATTATTAATCAGTCATATAAAAACATGGAGATAATACTGATAAATGACGGCTCTACTGATAATAGTGAAAAGATAATTAAGAAGTATCATGAATTAGACGGCAGGATTCGATATATTAAAAAGGAAAACGGGGGACTTTCTAGTGCCAGAAATGCTGGAATACATATTGCAACAGGAGACTATATAACATTTGTAGATTCTGATGATTTTCCTGATACAAAAATGTATGAGGTATTAATACGATTAATTGAAAAGCACTCTGTCCAAATAGCCGTGTGTTCATATTATAGAAATGTTAAAGAGCTTATGCAGCATCAAGATATTTATGATATCAAAATGTCCGCAGAAGACGCTTTTTATGAGATTGCAGCGTGCGGAAAATTTGAGGCTCATGCTTGGTCAAAGATTTATAAAAAAGAACTATTTCATGAAGTCAGATATCCTGAAGGAAGACTGTATGAGGATATTTTTACAACGTATAAGCTTATTAAAAAATCAGGATATTTAGCATATACAAATGAAAAATTATACTTCTACAGGTTAAATAATAGTAGCATAACAAACAGAACATATAATAAAAATGACATAGATCTTGTATACAGTTCTGAAGAGTATCTCAATTTCTTAATTGATAACCATTTTTATGAAGCAGCGCAAAAGCAAAGGGATTCTTTAACAAGAAATGCAATAGCTTTAATTAAAAAAATGTTTAAGGCAAAGAAATTTTATTCGGAACAAGTAAAATATTTAACAAATATTATTCGCAGCGGCTATCCAAATTATTTGAAAAGTCAATTTAAATTGGGTAGTAAATTTTTTGGAGTTGGCTTAATTATATTGCCGGAATATTTTTATTACATTCTCGACTCTTTAAGGGAAGATAAAATGATAGAACTGCTAAAAAACTTACTATTTATTATGTATAATTTGCCATTCTCTATTTTATGCTGGTTTTTTGCAACTTACGGAAAGAAGATAGATGCAGTTTTTGTTAATTGTTTCGATGGAAAAAGCCTGGGCGATAATCCGAAATCAATAATGAAAGCCGTATATAATAGAGATTTAGATGTAAAATTCTATTGGCTTGATGTTTCAGGAAAAAAGGCAGAAAATAAAATTCAATATATTCGTCCTAATTCAATGAAAAGCCTATATTATATGTCTGTAAGTAAAATATGGATATCAAATGTAAGGATGCCTTTTTATAGCTACAAAAGTATTGATACAACATATATTCATACTTGGCATGCCGGGATTGCAATAAAAAAAGTTGAAGCGGAATGTCCGGAAAAGCTTTCTGGCCGATATATTATGCAGGCCAAGCATGATTCTAAAATGATTGACTACATTATTTCGGAATGCGATGATAATACATATTTATATGAAAATTATTTTTGGCTTGATAAAGTAAATATTTTAAAAATTGGTGCACCTAGAAATGACATTTTTTTTGGCGAAAATGAGGATTTAAAGAGGGAGATACGACATAAATTTTCTATTCAAGGTAAAAAAGTTGTATTGTATGCACCTACATTTAGAAATTCCACAGATACTGCATTGTATAATTTAGACTTTAATTTAATTTTAAAAAGCTTTCACAAAAAATTTGGCGGTGAATGGATAGCAATGATTCGGTTACACCCGCGGTATATGAATAAATTAAATTTAGGGAGTAATGATCTATGCATAGATGTTACAGGTTATCCAGATATACAGGAATTACTTGTTCTGGCCGACATATTAATTACGGATTATTCAAGCATTAGTATGGATTTTGTATTGACTAGGCGTCCGGTATTTATCTATTTCAAGGATTTTGAACAATATAAAATCGAACGAGGTTTTCACATTGATCTTATGCACACTCCATTTTTAATTGCCGAAAATGATATGCAGCTTGAAAAAAATATAATGGAATTTGACTATAATAAGTACAAGAAAGAAGTGGATATTTTTTTAAAACGGTTTGGTTACTATGATGATGGACATGCATCTGTTAAAGTAGCTGAGTTAATCTGTAGAAAACTTAGAAAAGGTGATCATATTTGAATAGGTATAAAGATCTTATAAAAAATATTGGTGTACTGACCATTGGATCTTTTAGTACAAAAATACTAGCTTTTCTTCTGGTCCCCTTTTATACTAATATACTTACTACACAAGAATACGGTATATATGATTTAATTAATACAATCATAACATTATTGCTTCCGATTGTAACATTGAATATTGCTGAAAGCGTACTAAGATTTTCGATGGGGACTGATGATACAGAAAAGAAAAAAGTTTTTACAATTGGGACAGAAAGTACTCTTTGGGGGATAATAATAGCAGCTGGCATATTGTTACTCAATAGTATGATGTTTAAAAATAATTTGATTGAGGAATATACAATATTTATTTTTTCTTTATTTGCGCTGCAGGCCATTGTTCAAATATTGGTTTCCTTTGCAAGAGGGAACAATGATATTTCTGGTGTTGCTGTCGGAGGAGTGATTTCATCATTAATAATAATCCTTTTAAATATTATACTTTTAGGCGTTTACAGGCTAGGTTTGAGGGGATATTTTATGTCCACAATTATCGGATATGCAGCAATATGCATTTTCTATAGTATACGGCTAAAGATATGGAATTATATTTGCCTTTTCGGGAAAGATATTATCTTTCTAAGAAAAATGAGACAATATTGTATCCCGCTCATTTTTAACAACATAGGGTGGTGGGTTAATAATGCATCAGATAGATTTGTAGTAACTTGGATATGTGGAGTAGATGAAAATGGCATTTATTCTATTGCATATAAAATTCCGGCTGTATTAACAGCATTTCAAACTGTTTTTAATCAGGCATGGCTGGTATCATCAGTACAAGAGTTTGATAGAGACGATAGAAATGGTTTTTTTAAAACTGTATATTCCTACTCAAACTGCATTTCTTGTTGTATTTGCTTTTTGCTGTTAGTTTTTGTAAAGCCAATAGCTGGAATTATGTTTTCTAAAGAGTTTTATGAAGGATGGATATATTCACCTTTACTTACAATAGCAGTTGTTTTTGGAACCCTGTCTGGAATGCTGGGAGGAATATATAATTCAGCAAATAAGACAAAAATCGTCGGATATTCTACATGCATAGGTGCAGTAATAAATATAATATTGAATATTATTCTTGTTTGTCATATTGGAGCAATGGGAGCGGCTGTGGCAACAGTAATATCCGGAATTGCTGTGTGGATAATCAGACTGATATATATTCGGGATGTAATGAATATTAAAATTAAATATATCAGAGATCTTTTAGCATATATCATTTTGTTTGGACAAACGGCGTTATTATTCTTAATAGATAATAATTGGTTTTATTTCATGTTATCCGGACTTTTATTTCTAATTATTCTTTCCCTATTTGCGGATGAGTTAAAACATATAAAAAATAAAGGCAGGAATGGAGATGAAATATGAACAATGTTATGAAAACGATAACAATTAAAGATATGAAGGAAATAGAGATTTCTTTAATGAAAATAATACATAAGATATGTGAGGAAAATCATTTGTATTACTTTCTGGCTTATGGAAGCTGCATAGGGGCAGTTAGGCATGGAGGCTTTATTCCTTGGGATGACGATATCGATATTATTATGCCTTATCCAGATTACAGGAAGCTTTTAGCATTACTTTCAAGTCATACGGGAAGATATCAAATTATTTCAATGGATAATGATAACCAATATAAATATCCTTACGCAAAGTTTATTGATAAAGGTACAATATTAGAAGAAAGTGAGATTAATGATTCAAAAATTAGTGTCTATATTGATATTTTTCCATTATGCGGACTTCCTAATAATGCAATAAAAAGAATAATTTTTTTTAATATTATAAATTGTAATGAATACTTTGCAATAGTGGCCAGGAAAAAGAAAGTAACTGGAAAATCACTGAAAAAAAGGATTATTCAGTATTTGCTATGGCCAATATCAAACCTTTTAGGGACAAATTGGTTTAATTTGTTTTGTGTAAAGAGAATGGGAAAATATAAGTATGAAGATTCCCGATATGTTGCGGTATTTCCTCCTAATTATGGGAAAAAAGAAATATATAAGAAAAGCCTTTTTAATGAAAGGATATTAATGCCTTTTGAGAATTCATATTTTTATATTCCAAAAGAATATGATACATATTTACGTCAGGTGTATGGAGATTATAGAAAACTACCCCCAACTGAAGAACAGGTAACTCACCATACATATACAGTTTTGATTGATGAGAAATATTGGGATAGCTGAAAGATCTATTCATAAATAAGTGTATTATAGTATATAGATTTGAGGAGATAATTATTATGGCAAATGCAATAATTTTGGCGGCAGGGAAATCAAATAGATTTGCTCCGTTCACCTACGAGAAACCGAAAGGATTATTTTGTGTCAAAGGCGAGATTCTTATTGAACGACAAATAGAGCAGCTTAAAGAAGCAGGAGTAGAGGAAATTTGCATTGTAATCGGATATATGAAAGAAAAATTTTTCTATCTTGAACATAAGTACTCGGGGATTCATCTAATTGTCAATAATGAATTTGGCAGGAAGGGGAATCTATATACGCTGTATAAGGCTAGAGAGTTCCTTTCAAACACATTTATTTGCTGCGCAGACCACTACTTTGTTTCTAACCCCTTTCTTTTTTCCAATCCAGAGAATAGATCGTGGCGTGCCTGTGTTTATGAAGCCGGAAAGTTTCAGGAATTTGCAGTTACTGTATCTGATGCGGGGGTCATTACTGAGACAAATATTGGTGGCAGAGATTCTCTTGCGCAGGTTGGATGTGCATATATGAATGAAGGATTTAGTGTGCGGTTTTGTTCTTTAATGGAAGCAGAAATCAATGATTTTGGTGTAGCTTCTATGTTTTGGGAAGAATTCTATGGAAAGCATATTAATCAGCTGACATTTTATTGCCGTAGATTCTCTGATGGATTGATCTTTGAATTTGAAAATATTGACGATCTGCGTTCTTTTGACTCAGAATTTTTGTTAAATGTTGACTCAGAAATTATTGGGAATATAACAAAAACAGTTCATTGTGAACCAAATGACATAAGCAATATCGCAGTTATTAATGCAGGTTTGACTAATGTTTCTTTTGGCTTTGATGTCGGAAATACTCGTTATGTGTACCGTCACCCGGGAGGGACAGCAGGAAATCTTATAAATCGTCAGACAGAATATTTTACCCAGATGACGGCAAGAGATATAGGAATAGATAAAAGCGTTATTGATATGTCGCTTGAAGGATGGAAAATCAGTTATTTTGTCCGCAATTCTAAGAATTGCAATTTTGAAGAAGATGAAAATCAACTTGTACGTGGGATGGAAATGCTCCATATGCTTCATGCTGTCGAAGTACCAGAGTCCGCAGGAGTAAAAATTTTTGATAATGTTGACGAAGCAAAAAAACTCATGGAAATAGCATCCGCAACAAAAGGAAACCTTAAAAAAGAGTTTGCATTTTTAATTGAAAAGATTGATCGTTTGTATCCAGCTATTAAAGCAGATGCAAAGCGACTTGGTTACGGCTTAGTTCTTTGTCATAATGATACATATGAACCGAATTACTTATATGATGATACGGGAGAAATGTTTTTGATTGATTGGGAATATGCTGGCATGAATTATGCAGCTAATGATATTGGCTGTATTCTGTGCCGTTACGATTGGACAGATGAACAGATAGAGCGATATTTGCGATTTTATGTCGGAGGAGAATTAACACCCGATGAACGCCGATTCTATTATGGATTTATTCCCATATCGGCCTTTTATTGGTTTAGTTGGGGATTGTACAAAGGAAGTGTAGGAGATGATGACAGTTTCTTCTTTCTTCCGGCATATAGAAATCTTATTCGTTTTATTGATCAAGCTTTGGAAAGCTATGATATGGTTAAAGTATAAGAGATTTATCAGGAGTTAAATATTTTATGAATATAGGAATTATATTAGCTGGGGGCGCTGGAAAAAGGGTAGGAGCGATAAGGCCGAAACAATTTATTAATGTATTAGGTAAGCCTGTATTGGCGTATACTTGTGAAATTTTTCAAAGAAACGAACGTATTGATGCTATTGAGATTGTCAGTCATTGTGATTGGATTGATTACTGTAGAGAAATGAAGGATAAGTACGGCTTAAGTAAGGTTTTATGGATCATACCAGGTGGAGAAACCTTTCAGGATTCTGTAATAAATGGTGTGAGACACCTTGAAAGTTTGCTTGGAACAGAGACAAGTTTGGATGATAATATTTTCATTCAATATGGAGGTGCTCCTTTTACGAGTCAAAAAATCGTAAATGCGGTTATAGAGATGACAGAGGAAAGAGAAAGTGCTGTTACAGCTACGCCTTGTTATCAGCTTTTAGCTGAAAGAGATACAGATACAACATCTACAGCTTGGGCTGATCGAGATCGATATATACAAATTGCCTGTCCTTATGGATTTCGCTTTTCTTATATACTTGGTATTTATAAGAGAGCAGAACAGAGAGGGCTCTTGGAGACAATTGAACCGCATACAACAAGTCTTATGTATGCTTTAGGAGAAACTATTAATTATGCTTATGGTGATCAAACAAATATTAAGATTACCACACAAGAGGATATTGCTATGTTTGAGGGGTATATATTGCAGAAACGGCATTATTCAGATTTAAGAAAGAGTGGAAAAGTTATAGTCCTCTTAGCTGATGGGTTTGAGGATTGTGAGGCGCTGCTAGTGGTTGCCATTCTTCGAAGAGCAAATATAGATGTCCTTACAGTGTCAATAAGCGAAAATATAGAAGTAGAAAGTTCAAAAAATATTAAGATGTATGCAGATACGCTGATTGAAAATGTTGATTTTGATTCTGCTGAACTTATTTTTTTGCCTGGCGGGCAAAAAGGGGTTGAAAACCTTGTTAACTGTAAGACGGTTAGGGAACGATGTATAGAGTTTGCTCAAAATAAACATATTGCTGCTGTATGTGCTGCTCCATCAATTTTGACGTCACTGGGATTACTAAGTGGGAAACATGCTATTTGCCATCCTGACTTTAACGATCAGATGAAAGATGTTAAGATGCAGGACGAAAATGTAATAAAAAATGGAAATATCATTACAGGTCGAGGCTTTGGTTCTGTATTTCCATTAATTTTTGAATTGGTCAAAATCTTTGCAGGAGAAAAAACTGTAAATCGAATTAAGGATGAGTTTTGTTATTATTGATTAAACTTGAAAAATATGGCGTTTGTTTTGCATCAAAACCATCAGCTTGATAATTGCGATGACCTTTTTGTATTTTCGAGCCAAGGTATTGTAGGAATATCAAAAATTCGCCCATTTCCTGTTGACAAATCCCCCGCCCGCTGTTATATTTGACACGTAGACAAGGACGTTACAAGGACAGCCATTGGTTACAATGGCTCTCTTGAACGTCCTTTTTGCATAAGCGCCATCGGCTTGACAGTTATTGATGATTTATAATATCATGTAAGAGAATAAAAGGAGATGTAACATGGGAAGGTACAGCAGGGAAGACATTATTCGTATGGTGGAGGAGGAGGACGTGGAGTTTATCAGGCTTCAGTTTACGGATATCTTCGGTATGCTGAAGAATGTGGCGATCACGGCGGGGCAGCTGGAAAAAGCCCTGGATAACCGCTGCATGTTTGACGGGTCTGCCATAGAGGGCTTTGTGCGGAAAGAGGAAACGGACATGTATCTGTATCCGGATCTGGATACGTTTGAGATATTTCCGTGGCGTCCCCAGCAGGGCAAGGTGGCCAGGCTCATCTGTGACGTCCACTGCCCTGACGGGAGCCAGTTTGAGGGAGATCCCAGATATGTGCTGAAGAAAGTGCTGAAAGAGGCTGAGGACATGGGGTATCGGTTTAATGTAAGGCCGGAGTGCGAGTTCTTTCTGTTCCACATGGACGAGGAAGGACAGCCTACCACTACCACTCATGAGACAGCGGGATATTTTGACGTGGGGCCTATTGATCTGGCTGAAAATGTCCGCAGGGATATTGTGCTGAATCTGGAGGAAATGGGATTTGACATTGAATCTTCCCACCATGAAATTGCGCCGGGCCAGCACGAGGTGGATTTTCAGTACGAGACAGGGCTTAAGGCGGCTGACAACATTCTGACGTTTAAAATGGCGGTGAAAACCATTGCCAAGCGGCACGGCCTTCACGCTACCTTTATGCCCAAGCCTAAGGCCGGGGTCAACGGATCAGGCATGCATATCAGCATGTCTTTGGAGGACATGGAAGGCAGCAATGTGTTTGCAGATGCAGAGGATGTCCACGGATTAAGCAGGATCGGCTATCAGTTTATGGCAGGGATTCTCTGTCACATCCGTCCTATGACTATTTTGACCAATCCGCTGGTGAATTCTTATAAAAGGCTGATCCCGGGGTATGACGCACCGACCCATATTGCCTGGTCAACAGCTTCCAACAGGGGGCAGCTTATTCGGATACCTACCTCCAGAGACGCCAGTACCAGGATTGAACTGCGCAGCCCGGATTCTGCCATGAACCCCTACCTGGCCCTGGCGGCCTGCCTGGCTGCAGGATTAGACGGCATCAAGAAAAATATGATCCACCCCCGCGCCATCAGCCGGAATGTGATGACTATGACAGAAGAAGAGCTTATGGAGCAGGGGATTGTCCAGCTGCCGGAGACTCTGGGGGAAGCCATCGAGGAGTTTGCCGGGGACCCCTTTTTGAAAGAAGTATTGGGAAAACATATTTACAGCAAATATTTGGCAGCAAAAAAAGAGGAGTGGAACGAGTTCCGCTCCCAGGTAACGGACTGGGAGATTGGACAGTATCTGTATAAGTTCTGATAAAAAGGGCAGATCTCTGCTTACAGGCCTGGAGGTGGGACGTGTGACCAATATCGTCGTAGCATTTTCGAAACAGGGGGATGCCCAAAATATAAAGAATATTCTTATGCGCAACGGGTTTCAGGTAGTCGCAGTCTGTACCTCAGGCGGGCAGGCCCTCAGCAGCCTGGAAGATTTAAACAGCGGAATCATAGTCAGCGGTTACCTCTTTGGCGACATGATGTATCAGGAGATCAGGGACTGCATGCCAATGGGATTTGACATGCTTCTGGTGGCTTCTCCCAGCCGGTTTGGAGGCGGAATGCCCCAGGACATGGTGTGCCTTCCAATGCCCCTTAAGGTCCATGATCTGGTAAGCACGCTGGAAATGATGTGCAGAAGCCAGATAAAAAAGAAACGGAGAATGGGCAGGGAATCCGGTCAGAGAAGCGAAAGGGAAACCCGGCTTATTGAAAAGGCTAAAGAACTCCTTATGGAGAGGAACAATATGTCAGAGACAGAGGCGCACCGGTACATACAGAAATGCAGTATGGACAGCGGAACCAACATGGTGGAAACGGCACAGATGGTTATCAGCCTTATTGATACATGAATCAGACGGAGGAGATTGTATGAAGTTTACAAAGATGCAGGGGGCAGGCAATGATTATGTGTATGTCAACTGCTTCGAGGAGAAGGTGGAGGCCCCTGAAAGAACAGCGGTTTTTATCAGTGACAGACATTTTGGCATAGGGGCAGACGGGCTGGTGCTTATCTGTCCGTCAAAAACAGCGGACGTGAAGATGCGCATGTTCAATGCGGATGGTTCTGAAGGAGCCATGTGCGGAAATGCCATCCGCTGCGTAGGGAAATACGTTTATGATCACGGGCTGGCTAGGAAGAACAGGCTGACAGTGGAGACTCTGGGAGGGACAAAGGAGCTGGAACTGGAGATCCGGGAAGGAAAAGTGGTTCAGGCAACGGTAGACATGGGAGTGCCCCAGGTGACCAGCGCCGCAGTTCCCGAGGATATCTGCGTCAAAGGGAAAGCGGATCAGTTTGTGGGGATTTCTGTGGGAAATCCCCATGCAGTTTACTTTCGGGATCAGATTGACTGCCTGAATCTGGAGGAAATCGGGCCTTATTATGAGAACCACGTCCGGTTTCCGGACAGGGTCAATTCGGAGTTCGTGCAGGTGGTGGATCGGAGCCATATCCGCATGCGTGTGTGGGAGCGGGGAAGCGGGGAGACATGGGCCTGCGGCACAGGGGCTACAGCCAGCGCAGCGGCTTCCATACTTATGGGATATACGGATAACGTAGTAAAGGTATCTCTGCGGGGCGGAGATTTAAAGATTGCCTGGAACCGGGAAACAGGACATGCATTTATGACAGGGCCGGCGGTGGAGGTATTCTGCGGAGAGATTGATATAGATTAAAGGAGGAGCAAGGAAATGTTTCAGGTCAATGAAAATTATTTGAAATTGCCGGGAAGCTATCTGTTTTCCACGATTGCAAAGAAGGTAAACGCCTATGAAAAGGCAAATCCGGATAAACGGATCATACGGCTGGGCATTGGAGACGTAACCCAGCCTCTGGTTCCGGCTATTATCCGGGCCATGCATGAGGCAGTGGATGAAATGGGGAACGCAGAATCGTTCCGCGGATATGCGCCGGATTTGGGGTATGGCTTTTTGCGGGAAAAAATTGCCCAAAAGGATTACCGGGCCAGAGGATGTGATATTAGCGCTGACGAGATTTTTATATCCGATGGGGCAAAGAGCGACTGCGGGAATATTCAGGAGATCTTTTCCCAAGACTGCCGCATCGCAGTGTGCGACCCTGTGTATCCGGTGTATGTGGACTCCAACGTAATGGCAGGAAGGTGCGGGGACTATGATAAAGTCCGGGGATTGTGGAGCAATGTGATTTATATGCCATGTACGGCGGAAAATGATTTCGTGCCGGAACTTCCAAGGGAAACTCCGGATTTGATCTATCTGTGCGTGCCCAATAATCCAACGGGGACAGCTCTCACAAGGCAGCAGCTGAAGGTCTGGGTGGATTACGCCAACAAAACGGGGGCTGTGATTTTGTATGACGCCGCTTATGAGGCATACATTGCACAGGAAGAGGTCCCCCACAGTATTTTTGAGATCCAGGGAGCGAGAACCTGTGCCATTGAATTCCGATCCTTTTCGAAAAATGCGGGCTTTACAGGTGTACGGCTGGGGTTTACGGTGATACCCAAAGACTTAAAAAGCGGGGATGTGGCGGTTCACGGGCTGTGGGCGAGAAGACATGGAACCAAGTTTAACGGGGCTCCGTACATTGTGCAGAAAGCGGCTATGGCCGTGTACTCTGATGAGGGGAAGGCCCAGCTGAAGGGGCAGGTGGCCTATTATATGAAGAACGCCAAAGTGATTTATGAAGGGCTTAAGAAGGCGGGATACCAGGTATATGGAGGAGTGAACGCACCCTATATCTGGCTGAAGACGCCGGATGGAATGAGTTCCTGGGACTTCTTTGACTGGCTTTTGGAACATGCAAATGTGGTAGGAACGCCGGGAAGCGGGTTTGGGCCCAGCGGGGAAGGATATTTCAGGCTGACGGCTTTCGGGACTTATGAAAATACGGCAGAGGCTATGGAGAGGATAAGGGAGAGCAGAGAGGGATTTTAAAGGGAATCTTGTCAAGGCTCTGTAAGAGATAACCATCTTTGATGAGTTTCGGGAACCTGTACCTATTTTTCCCCTGGTACAGGTTCCATTTGGTTTATCTTGTTTCATTTATTCCTGGGTCGGTGCAATCACTATTTTGCATTTTATACAATAATAGGCTTTTGCTTTATAGCCGTGTGCCTTTAACGGCCGAAACTGATTTCTAAGGGGAACCGCGTCTTTTGCTGCTGTAAAAGAGAATATGGATGGTCTTTTGCCATCTGGCAGCCATTGGAGTGGCTGTGACCAGTTGGGGATATATCCCAACTGCATTTTCTTCTGACAGTACGGGCAATTCATAATCTTTACCTCCAATCAATCTTAAATTGCGGTCATATCCGATTTCGTCCGGCGCGCACCTGGATCAGCTGGGCAGTGATGCTGACAGCGATCTCGGCGGGAGTCTCGGAACCGATGTTAAGGCCAATGGGAGTCGTGATGCGGCTGAAATCCTCATCGGTGAAGCCCTGCTTGCGGAGCATGGCGCATACGCCGGCGGTTTTCCGCGCGCTGCCTATGACGCCGATGTAGTGGGCCGGAGTCCGCAGTGCCTGGGCCTGAATAAGGGCATCGTCTTTGTGGCCCCGGGTCATGATGACAATGTAGTCGTCTTCACGGACAGTAATGAAATCATCAATTCGGGTGGTATCGATGAGGACAGTCTGTTCTGCGCCTGGAAAAAGCTCCTTTCGGCAGAAGTCCTCTCTGTCTTCTAAAACGATGCAGCGGAAATCTACGGCGGATAAGGCGGGAACCAGTGCCTGGGCCACATGGCCGCCGCCGAATATATAAACCATGCCTGCCTGAATGAGTTTTTCACAGTAGTAAAGATTTGGGCCGTCTTGATGCTGGGCAGGTCTGGAACCCAGCCGGGGGATAATGCCGGAAGGGATGTCCATGCCGAAAAGACCGGATTTTTTGCTGTATACGGCAAGCCCTCCCAAATGTCCCTGGGTAATGTCTGTAATAAGCCAGGACTGTTCTCCTTTGGAATACAGGGACTCAATATGTTCTGTCAGGGCAAGGCAATTGGGATCGCCGGCGGGAATGTATTGGAAGTAAATGTTTACATCTCCGCCGCAGATCATGCCCAGATCCTCAACCTGGTTCTTGTGGAGCTGAAAATACTCCAGACGGGAATTTTTCTGCCGGAGGACGGTCTGGGCCAGCTGCTGGCTACGGTATTCAACGGCGCCGCCGCCGATGGTTCCGGCAAGGCGCCCCTCTTTTGTAATCAGCATGCGGGCTCCGACGCCGCGGGGGGTGGAACCGCTGCTGGCAACAACCGTGACCAGTACGGCGTCCTGGTTTTGGGACAGGGCGTTGTGCAATAATTGGAATAGGTTTCTCATGATATTGGCTCCTTTTCGGAAATTATGGTGATGCTATGCCCAGTATTCCGGGAATTTCGGTTAAACTGGCAATTTCATAGTGGGCCAGGGAACGGTCAAAGCCAAAACGGTTGTCAATAAGGGCGGCTATGGTCATTCCGGCCCTGGAAGCGGCGGTGATGCCCAGGGTGGAGTCCTCGATCACCAGACATTGGCTTTCTGGAGTGCCAAGACGGGCGGCGGTGTAGTGGTAGATCTCCGGGTTTGGCTTGCTCTGTTTGAACTGATCTCCGGTTACGATAACCTGGAAGTAATGGGTTATCTGGTTTTCGGAGAGTACCCGCCGGATAATATCCATTTGGGTGGAAGAGGCCAGGGCTATGGAGTAGTTATGGGATTTCAGGGTTTCCAGAACCGGTACGGCCTCAGGGCGGAAGATGGCCCGGTAGTCTACCTGTGAGAATACGTCTATGGAGGCCCGGTATTCGCTGCGCAGTTCCTGCCATGTCTGCCCGTTGTCTATGGCCTGGGCCATAATGCGCCATGCGGGCTCTTTGGAGGCGCCTACCATGCCGTAGAGCTGATCAATGGTGACATTGGGGTTTTTGGAGCGGGCGAAGGCCAGATCGTATTGAAGATAGCAGATTTCACTGTCGATCAGGACGCCGTCCATGTCGAAAATAACGGATTTTATCATAGTGGGTTCCTGGTATTGTGGGATACCTTGTCCTTTCGATTGAATGGTATGGGGGGGCGGGGTGATGCTGCGCGGGGCGGTGGCTTTGCGGGGATGGCTCGACGCCGTGGGGCGGCATCTTTGCGGGACGGCTCGACGCCGCGGGGCGGCATCTTTGCGGGACGGCTCGACGCCGCGGGGGCGGCATCTTTGCGGGACGGCTCGACGCCGCGGGGCGGCATCTTTGCAAGGGCGGATGCTGTGTTGGCGGCCGTGACTCCGCAGTGCCGCTCGATTCCGCTGCGCTCCATCTCGCTCAACGGGCTTCGCCCTATGAAAAAACGGAATCAGGAAGCTGCTTACGTGCAAGCACGACGCAGCTTCCTGATTCCGTTTTTTCGCACTGCTCATTGCCTACGTGTACATTATACCCCCATCTCCCGAACAAGAAAAGTGTTATATCCGTAATTTTTTAATTCTTGTTCCATTCGTACGGCGTTATCCATGTTTAGAAATGCACCTACTCTTACCTTGAACAGGCCGTCGCTGTATATCATGAATGCCGGGAAGCCTTGGGAGGTTAGTTGGTTTACTTGCTGGGCGGCGGTTTGCTGGTTTTGGTATACTCCGGTTTGGACTTGATAGTATTCGGGGTGGGATTGTTCTTCTTGGTGGATGGTGGTTAGGATGCCGTTTGCTATGGCTTGGGCTATGGCTTGGAAGTTCTGGTCGAAGATGCGGTTGTCGGCTTCGTTGTCTATGAAGCCGGCTTCTACCAGAACGGCGGGCATTTCGGTGCGGCGCAGGACTACCAGGCCGGGGCGCTCGTTGATCCCTAAGTTGGCAAATCCGGTGGCGCTTAGGGCGGAGTTGATGTTCTGCGCCAGAAGGGCAGGCACGCCGGAGTTTTCGTAAACCAGAGTCTCTACGCCGGAGGCCGTGCCCGGAACGGGCATGGCGTTTCTGTGTATGGATATAAAGTAGTCGGCTCCGGAATGGTTGCCCATCTGGGCTTTCTCAAAAGGGGTGTTGTAAGTGTCGTTGACCCGGGTGTAGACAACGTCTACCCCATGCTGGGAAAGGATATTGCCCACTGCCAGGGCCAGTTTTAAATTATCGATTTTTTCTTGTCTGCCGTAAAAGGTGGCTCCAAAATCTGCGCCGCCGTGTCCGGGATCTAGAATAACTTTCATGGTTTCAGCCAAATTGAGGACTCCTTCCAAATTAAAGCGATATACAATAATAGATATGTGAAAATTGTAAAATGAATTCTGCTATGTTAATTCTGCGATTCTTGTAACCCCCACATAGATGTGGGAAATTTTATACCAGGTGGCAAAGTCCACGACTCCTGTCTGGGGCAGGCCGAAAATAGATTGGAATTCCCGAACAGAGGCAGCGGTGTTAGGCCCGTAGAACCCGTCAGCAGCCACATGGGGGATGGCGCTGTATACGGTGGCAATGCTGTCTAACTGCTCCTGAAGCTGCCGGACTTTCTGCCCTGAGGAACCGATGGTCAGGTTTTCGCCGGGCCAGGATGCGGGAATTCCTGCGATCTGCTCCGCAGTATTAATGTAAATGCTGGCCCCGTAGAAATGACGCAGGATCTCAATGGGACTGTATCCCCGCTCACCTAAAGAACAGGAACCCCACTGGGTCATCCAGTTGGGACATGTAACCTGCCTTCCGTCACAGTACTGGGTTAAAATAGGTTGCTTTACGTCAGGGCGGGACAGGTAATTGTCAAAGATCTCGTCTACCACAAGAGAAATGCTTTCATAAATGTTCCTGCCATATATCCATTTGTGGTCATAGGCAGTAGAAGAAGTTATAGTAAAGTCATAGCCTTGATTCCGGTACCACTCCGTATAAACCCGGTTTAACGTAAAAGACATAATAGCCAGCACGTTTGCCGTAATGGTAGCCTGGGGCCAGGTGGCATAGATCTCGCTGGAAGCCACATTTTTGATGTAATCCCGGTAAGGCACATAATAATTCGAGGCGGATGCATCAGAGGGCGGGCCGTCATGAACCACGATGGTCTGGGGAACCACCACCCGGCTTAACACAATCTCCCCGGATTCATTGACAGGCTTCACCTCCGCCTCGGCAATTTTCGGAGGATAATTGCCATACAGGGTATGATCCGGAATGACGATGGACTGATCCAAAGGCTGCGGGTCATCCTCCGGTTCCAGGGTCACAGGCTGAAGGGCCGTGGCATCCGGAAGGATCTCAGTGCCGGAGATAGTCTGGGTCTTAAAGCCAGGAGCGGATATTTCCAGATTATACTCAGAGTAAGGGCGGTCGCTGCCAGGAACCAAGCTGTACTCTAAAGGCGGAGCGTCCAGGGAAACCTGTTCCGTCTGGCCGGAACTGTTGGTGGTAACCTGTTCTACTACATTGTCCGGGTTTGTGGAATTGGTGATGCGCACAGTGGCGTTTTCAATGGGAAAGTTGTTAATAATGGATACTACGTTAACCTGGAGAAGGCCGCGGCTTCCCAGGTCCGTGGCGCAGGTGCGGATATTTTTCCCCCGGCGTTTTGGGGCGGCATCAGGGTGCGGGTCGCCGCACATCCGAAACAACAGCTGTTTGTTCATAGAATTCCTCGCAGAAAATGGTTACTGCCATTATATGCAGAAGAGAAAAAAAGGTGACAGAAACAAAAAAAGCAGGCTTTTAACGTGTCAAAAGCCTGCCTGAAACAATTTGGGCTATGGAAAACCTACAGCATCATGTATTTAATGATAAACAGCGCTGCCAGAAAATACATGAGAGGGCTGATACGTTTCTTGGATGCATTGCCCGTGGCCAGATTCACAGCCACATAGGAGATAACGCCCAGGGCAATGCCCTCGGAAATGCTGTACATAAACGGCATGGCGATAATAGCGATGTAGGCCGGAATCGCCTCCGTATAATCGCCAAAGTCAATCTTGGCAATGGAGGTCATCATAAGGAAGCCTACAACCACAAGAGCCGGGGCCGTTGCAAAAGACGGGATAGCCAGAAAGATGGGGGATAAAAACAGGGATAAGCCAAACAAAACAGCTGATACCACTGCAGTAAGCCCCGTTCTTCCTCCCTCGGCCACGCCGGAGGCGCTTTCCACAAACGTGGTGGTGGTAGAGGTTCCCAGAACCGCGCCAAGCGAGGTCCCGACGGCATCCGCCAGCAAAGCTCCCTTGATGCGGGGCAATTTGCCGTCTTTGTCCAGCATATCCGCCTTAGAGGCCACGCCGATCAAAGTTCCCAGGGTGTCAAACAGATCCACAAATAAAAATGCAAACATTACCACAAAAAAGTCCAGGGTGAGAATCCCCTTAAAATCCATCTGCATCAGCGTAGGCGCCAGGCTCGGCACGGAGATCCCGGCGGAAAAGTCAGGGAGAAGGCTGTACGCCCCAAGTTCCGGATTCACTTTATACAGTCCTGTCAGCTGGCAGAGAATGCCAAGAGCCCAGGTAATCAGAATACCCCACAGGATATTGCCCTTTACTTTTTTGATCAGGAGCACGCCGGTGATCAGAATGCCTATAAGAGCGAGAACCACGGTAATGCCTTCGCTGGCGAAAGTCCCGGCCTTTACAGAGCCTGTGAAGGAATAGATGGATACCAGCGTGGCGCTGTCCACCACGATCTTGGCATTCTGCATGCCGATAAAGGCAATGAAAATGCCGATGCCTACAGATACGGCATGCTTTAAATTCATGGGTATGGCATTGAAAATGGCCTCCCGCACATTGGTAAGGGAAAGGATGACAAAGATAATTCCCTCAATAAATACCGCCGCCAGGGCCGTCTGCCAGGAATACCCCATCTGCAGCACCACGGTATAGGCAAAGTAGGCGTTAAGTCCCATGCCAGGTGCAAGGACAAAGGGATAGTTGGCAAATAAAGCCATAAGCAGGGTTGCTGCCATGGAAGCCAAAGCCGTGGCAGTAAACACGGCGCCGCTGTCCATGCCTGAAGCGCCCAGGATGTTGGGATTGACCGCCAGAATGTAGGCCATGGTCATAAACGTGGTAATGCCGGCGAGAACTTCTGTTTTTACATCAGTGTGGTTCTCTTTCAGATGAAACATTTTTTCCAAATTCATGGTTTTGCTCTCCTTTAGTTTGGTCTGCAGGTAACTGACCGCGGCCTCGGTGCGCAAGCTTAAGAAGCGGCTTTAAGCCCGTGGCCGCAGGACTCAATGATTGTACCACCAGATTTCGCTAAATACCAGCTTTTTATGGGTTATTTTGGATATTTATCCCGAAATTATGCAAAAAGACAGGTAAAACCAGTCTGAGCACAGACAATATTCAGAGCAGGAACCACATAACCAGCAAAGGGATGGTGGCTATGGAAATAAAAGTGGACATGAAAACTACCTTGGCTGCAAATATTTCATCTTTCCCGTATTCCCCGGCAAATATTACGGCGGAATTGGCAGCAGGCATGGCCAGTATGATCAGGGTAATGCCCCGGATCAGCGGATCTGGAATAAAAAGTTTCAAGGCAGGCCAGGCTGCGGCAGGGATTCCAAGCTGGATTATCAGGGAGAGCACAAGCGCCTGCCTGTCTTTCCACACTTCTTTAAAAGGGATTTTGGCCAGTATGACGCCGATGAGCATCATGGCCAGAGGTGTGGTCATGGAACCTACCAGATTTAAGGCATCCCCTGCCGCCTGGGGGCAGGGGATGTGAAAGGCATAGCAGGCTGCGGCGCAGAGAGACGATATGATTCCCGGCGAGAGAAATGCCTTCAGGGAAAAGGAGCCCTTTTCCTTTCCTCCCATTGCCATGGGGCCTGCGGTAAACAGGGATATGTTAAAACATAAACTGATAATGGCGGTTGCCAGGATGGAATCTGGGCCAAAGACAGATCTCATCAGAGGGAAACCCATAAATCCCACATTGGGATACATGATCATAAATGCATACAAGCCCTGATCTTTCTTCTGGATGGGAAGGAGCTTTGCCAGCGCCCACCCAATGGCGGGAAGAACTGCAACAAGGACAAGACAGGAAACGGCCATGGAGGGCGGATGGATTTTTACGGTCTGGGTTTTGGAAAGGACAGAGCCCAGAATCATGGCCGGCATGGTGACGTTTAAGACAAATTTATTCAGACGGCTGTAAAATGCATCATCAATCTGCCCCAGCTTATTGAGCCCATACCCCAGCCCTATAATCAAAAACAGCTGCCCCATCTGGTTCAGGATAACATTCATGTTCATAGGGAGCCGTCCTTAGCTTTCTGCCTGTTCCGTCTCATAGGCCTTCTTATCCAGCATATTGAAAAACGGGTAATAAATTCCGATGCTCATGAGAAGAAGCACCATCTGCAGCAGGGCGCCCCGCCAGCCGCAGAGAATAAAGCCGGAGATGACTACGGGCGTCGTGTAGGGAAGGTTAAGGCCGTTGATCATCGGGCACAGCCCGGAGGCAATGGCCAGATAGGTCACAGTGCCTACGGCGATGTTGGCAGCCACAAATGGTATCATCATCACCGGATTCAGGACAATGGGCATGCCGAAGATCAGAGGCTCGTTAATATTGAAAATGGACGGGATGATGGCCAGCTTACCTAAAGCCTTATACTGGTTGGAGCGGGAGCGAAGAAGGCAGGAAATGGCAAGCCCCAAGGTAGCCGCAACACCGCCGATCTTAACAAAATGCGCAATAAACTGGTAGTTTACCACATTGGTCATGGCTGTCCCCGCCTCAAATGCCGCTGCGTTTTCGGCAGAAAGGGAGTACCAGATAGGATTCATGACAGAGGACACGATGCTGGAGCCGTGGATTCCGAAGCACCAGATAATGGATTCCACTGCCAGGACAATCACGGTGGCAGGCAGGGTGCTTCCCAAGGCCTGCAAAGGCTTCTGCAGGGTCTGGAAAATAAAGGTCTGGGCATTGCCAAAAGGCGTCAGGCTGAAAACCAGACGAATAACGTTAAACGTTAAGAAGACGAAAAACGCAGGGATTACAGAGGCAAATGACTTGGCAATATTTTCCGGCACGGAATCAGGCATTTTAATAGTCCAGCCTTTCTGCAGGCAGTACCGCAGGATCTCCACTGCCAGACAAGTGGCCAGGATGCACAGAAGAAGGCCCGACGCGCTTAAATTGCTGAGAGGAAATCCTTTTATATTATCCTCCGTTACAATGACCGGAGTCAGGATAAAGATACCCACAAGGGATAAGGTGATGGCAGCCTTTGTGTCAATGCGGTAATATTCTGCCAGGGATTTTGCAATGCCCACCACCACAAACAGAGTCATCAGCTGGTAGCTTACCTGGTATGGGATGTAGAAGAAATCCATCCATTTGTCGGAGAAAATGCGGGCCATAAAGTCCGAATATCCCTCAAAAGGAAGGCTGGTAAATAACAGGAACAAAGAACCCACGATGAGAATGGGCATAGCTCCGAAGAATCCCTCTTTTACGGCGGACAGATACCGGTTTCCGCTTATTTTCTCTGCTATGGGCATTAAAGCCTCACTCATTTTTTCAGATCAGTTTTTCATATCATACCTCTTTCTATGTGAATGAATGTTAATAGCTTAAGTCTTCCCCATTGGAAGCGATTACTTTTTTGTACCAGTCAAAGGATTTTTTCTTTTTCCGTTCCAAGGTTCCTTTGCCTTCATCATCCTTGTCTACATAAATATATCCGTACCGCTTGCGCATTTCCCCGGTGCCTACAGAAATAATGTCGATGCAGCCCCATGAAGTATAGCCAATCACATCCACGTCATCCAGTTCCACGGCATCTTTCAGGGCCTTGATATGTGCCGCCAGAAAGGCAATGCGCTGATTATCTTCAATGGTTCCGTCTTCCCTTACGGCGTCAATGGCCCCCAGCCCGTTTTCTACCACGAAGAGAGGAAGCTGATACCGATCATATAGTTCATTTAAAGAAAGCCTGAGGCCAAGAGGATCAATATGCCAGTCCCAGTCATTCCGCTCCAGATAAGGGTTTTTCTCCCCGGTACAGATGTTATCTTGCGGCCCCGCATATCTGGCTATGGAAGAGAAGTAGTAGCTGAAAGCAATGTAATCCACGGTTCCTTTTTTTAATATGAGGGCATCTTCCTCATCCTGGGTAAAGGTTCCGCCCAGCCGCCTCTGCTGGGCAGTGCAGGTGTTGGTATAGTAACCGCGGCACATAACGTCTCCGTAATAGAAATTGGGCATCATATGATATTTTTTGGCCAGCTGATCTTCGGGCCTGCAGGTAGCCCCATAGGTCATGGGATACTGAAGCATGCAGCCTATTTTAAAGTCCGGGTTTATGTCATGGCCCAGCAGCACGGCTTTGGCGCTGGCAACCATCATATGATGGCTGGCCTGGAGAACGACATCCGCCTTATTTTCCCCTTCCTCAAACAGGATTCCGGCCTGGTGCCAGGGCTGCTTCTGATTCATAGTCTCATTGATCTCATTAAAAGTCATCCAGTAGCGCACCTGATCCTTGTACCGTGTAAACACGGTCCGGCAGTAATGCACGAAAAAATCAATAAGCTTCCGGTTCCTCCAGGAGCCATAGCGCTGTACCAGGTACAGAGGCGTTTCGTAATGGGACAGCGTGACAATGGGTTCAATGCCGTATTTGTGCAGTTCTGCAAACACCCGGTCATAAAACTTAAGGCCCGCCTCATTAGGCTGTTCCTCATCCCCTCTTGGGAAGATACGGGGCCAGTTAATGGACATCCGAAAACATTTAAAACCCATTTGGGCGAAAAGGGCGATATCTTCTTTGTAGCGGTGGTAAAAGTCCACGCCCTCATGGCTGGGATAGTAGTTTCCGGGATACACCTGATCATGGATTTCCCTGGGAACCCCGTGCCTGGCGCCCTTTTCCACGTCCGCAATGCTTAAGCCTTTGCCGTCCGCATCATAGGCGCCCTCATACTGGTTGGCCGCCGTAGCGCCTCCCCATAAAAAGTTTTCCTTGAATTTCATAAAAAATAAACCTCCTTTTTCCCAACTATAAAGGAAAAAAGAGGTTTTGGTAACACTTGGGCAGCAGGTTGTAACAGTGTTAAAATTCTCATGCCGGTTTTCCTGCAAAAAGACGGAACGCTGTTTCAATCCTGGCTGCGGGAAGCGGATTTCCTGTTCTGGGCCGTAAGGTAGGGATTATCGGAATGGCGCAGCTTTTCCATCTGCTGCACAAGCTCCAGCTTGCGGTCATAGTTTTTTTCATAATCCTGCAGAAAGTAAGCGCCGTACAGAGTATCCAGCAGAAAATTGACGGAAATATGGCTGCTGAAATCACCAATATTGTAGAACAGGCTTTCCCTGGTAGAGATCAGAAGCTTGCAGGAGGCAAGACGGCTTAAGGTGTTGTCCCCGAAGGACGTAATGGCAATGACCGGGATTCCTTTTTCTCTGCAGGTTCGTGCCGCCTGGATAATAGCCCCTGTCTCGCCGGAGTAGGATATGATCAGAGCCAGATCCTGTTTTTTCATACAGTTTACCTCATACTGCTGATAGTTTAAATTGTTGGGGATCGCTACGCTGCGGCCGATCTTCATCATTTTTTCTTTAAATGCCACTGCAAGATTCAGGGTGGTTCCGGCGGAAAACACATAGATGGTCTGGCAGTATTTTATAAGGGTCACTGCCTTTAAAAGCATATCGTACTGCATGATGGACAGGGTGTCTTTTACAGTCTCTTCATACAGGCGGCACATTTTTCTGGCGGCCTTGGACAAGGTGTCAGTGCTGTCAAATGGAAAGTTTACGTCCACCTGCCCGAAATCCTGTTCCAGATATTCCAGCTCTCTGCAGTACTGCTCCTTTAGCTGTTCAAAACCGCTGTAACCCATCTTTTTGCACAGACGGATAACCGTAGGGGGAGAGGTGTAGGAGGCATCCGCCAGATTCCGGGTGGAATACCGGCTTAATTCCTTTCCCAGAGTGAGAATGTAATCCGCCACGCTTTTCTCTCCAGGTGACATATGCTCTTGCTGCCTTAGTTTTTCTTCTAATAACATAGGTGATACCTCGCTGGGACAGATGGCTGATGTTATGACGCCGGCTCCTCCTGTCGTCCGCAAAAGAGGAAGCGGCCTTAAATACCATGGGAAAATAGGATATGCAGGCAGTATAGCATGCCATCTGCTTTCTGTAAAGAACGGAATTTTCAAACACGTTTTAGTGCTCTATCCGGCATACAGACGTGCGGGAAAGTCCGCATATCCTGGTTCCAGGGTATGGTTTAGAACCACCAGAAATAGGAATTATAACTAAATTTAGCTGTACATCTTTGTGGATTTATGACAAAATATGTCAGAGAGCCGGGAAAAACATATTTTTAAAGATTTTAAGGGATATTAATTGCATTCTGTCGCCATATAGTTGGAATAACTTGAAAAATTCAATTATAAAGAATATAATTCCATTATCTCATACAAAGGATAGAAAGAGGGAATGGAGGCATATATTTTGAATAAAAAGTACCAAATATTTATTAGTTCTACATATGAGGATTTAGTTGAAGAAAGAAAAGAAGTTCAGGACGCAATATTAAAATTAGATCATTTTCCAGTTGGGATGGAACTGTTTGGCGCAAGGAGCACAAGCCAATGGAATGTAATAAAAAGGACATTAGATACATCAGATTATTATGTTTTAATTATTGGCTACAGATATGGAAGCGTAGCAGATGACGGGGTTGGATATACTGAGAAAGAGTTTAGGTATGCAAAAGATAAAGGTATTCCTATTATTGCCTTTATAAAAGAGAGGGGATTACCTGTTACAAGAAAGAGTATAGAAACATTACCGGAGAATCAGGAGAAGCTTAATAAATTTATCGAATCCGTAACGGATAACAGGGAGGTTGCCTGGTGGTCATCAAAGGAAGAACTTTGTAATAAAGTTATAACATCTCTGCATAAGGAATTTTATGAGAATGAAGGATGCGGATGGACAAGGCAGGAAGATTTGAAAGGACATAAAAATATTGAATCAAATTCTTCCTCCTTTCCTGCAGCTTTGGAAAATATTGGATGCCATAATATATATTTTGATCTATCTAGCGATCAGCGCAACAGTGCTAAAAGAAATCAAATAAAAAAAACAAAGATGCTATGCTTGCATGCGAAAACAGGATATTCATTCATTGCCCAAAATGGAACATTTTATCCTGATGTCAGAGAGTCGTTGAGCAAGGGAATGAGTTTCAGTGCTGTTATTCAGAATCCCTGGTCATTAAATGCGCTGATTTCGGCATTAAATGATAAGGCGTTTGACAATAAAGACGATTATCAAAATTATTTGAATGGCAAGCTGTCGTGTCAAGAAATCCTATCAATATATAAATGCAGTGATTGGTACGAAAGGTTTAAAATGTGTCTAAAGGGGTTTAAAAAATTAAAAAGAGAATACGGTGATAAAGTGAATCTGAGATTAGATGATATGGATTTGTCCAATTCTATTTTATTATCAGAGGAGAGCCTGTTTCTAGAACATTCTGTTTTATTCAATACTATTGGAGATAATTCACTGCCATTATATGAATTTGAATTTACTCATTCATCAAAGATTTACGCAGACTGTAAAAAAGCATTTTATTCTGCATGGGAACGAAGTTATGAATATAAAGATTTTATTATATATGAACCAATTCTCGTAAGGAATTTAAAGAAAGTTATTGAAACCAGGCAGAGCTGGATGCTTCCCTCGGTTATCAAAAAATCAGAAGGGGGATCTGGACACCACTAATAAACGCAATGATTATTCCCAAAAGACCCTCAAAAGCCAGTATGGGGAATTCCAAATTGATGTGCCCAGGGATCGCAACGGAGAGTTCGAACCAAAGCTCATTCCGAAATACCAGCGGGATATTTCCGGTATAGAAGAGCAAGTTATCTCCCTGTATGCCAGAGGGATGAGTACCAGGGATATCCATGACCAGCTAAAGGATCTCTATGGGATCAAGTTATCAGCGGAGATAGTCAGCAAGATCACAGATAAGATTCTTCCTCAGGTTAAAGAGTGGCATAGCGAAGCATACAGAGTAGTCCCGTCCCCTGGCTCCTATCTATCCCTTTGTATTCATGGACCGCATTCAAATGACTATAAAATTGCTGCAAAATGGATTAAAGGAATGGGGGGATCTAAATGAAAATTTTGATAACTGGAGCCAACGGCTATCTGGGGCGAGGTATCGTGAAATCCATATTAAATCATGGACATAAAGTCATTGTGGCGGATCTTTCAACGGATTTTACAATATCCTTGAGGCGTGCCGCCATTCTTACGATAAGGAGAGAACTGGGATACAGCATTTATTGTATGCCAGTTCCAGCTCTGTTAATGGATCAAACAAGAAGGTGCCCTACGCTGTAGAGGATAAAGTGGATATTCTGCAGCAGGAACTGATCCGTGCAGAAGTGCTGCCACCGGATTTTGATTTCGGAAGCTGCAGGCAGCTGGTGCCAATGCAGCCGGGGGACGTGCCTGCAGCCTATGCGGACATAGACGCTCTGGAGAAGGATTTTGGCTTTAGGCCCAAGATAACTCTGAGAAAAGGACTGAGATATTTTGCTGAGTGGTATAAGGAATTTTATCAAGCCGAAATCCAGGATTCCCGCCATTAGAAGATGACAGGAGCATGAGTAAAAAGCCATCGCTTTGCAGACATTTTTATCTGCAGGGCGATGGCTTTTTGAACAGCAAGAGGAGGAAGAGTTCTGTTTTTTGCCTTTTGGAACCAGAGGATAGAAAAACAGCCGAATTATGTAATGGTAAACAGATAATTATCAGAAAATGGCTATTACGCACTTATTGTATTAAGATATTATTTGACTTATAATAAAAATAATTAGACTAGTGTGCCATATAGAAGAGAAAGGGAGATCTGTTATGCAAAAGCTAAAAGAAGATGAAAAAAGCAAAGTAAAAAACTTAAAAAGTTGGGTTGCAGACAGATCTGGGGATTTAAAGGATCGGTTCGGGAAACTAAAAAAGAAAATAGATGACAAGAACAACAACCGAGGCTGGCATGATTTCGCCCAAATGCTGATGAATATGGCCACGGTGGCTGCCTACTGCACCATAAGCCTAGCCTTTGCCGAGTACCAGAAGACAGAGTGGTTCTACCTTTTTTCCATAGCCGTCATCCTGATTTTTGGAGGCCTTTCCATTTGGGACTTAGTCTGTCTGCTGGGATGGGAAAAACTGAGGAGCATTTTTGTAAAGCCATGGAACGGCATAAAAACCATGTTTCATTGGATGAAAAAGGCATATCCCAAGCTCCGGCTTGTCCTTCCGGCGATGGCCGTCCTAATTGGCTTTACAGTCTACAACTATCACAACACAGAATACTACAGAAACGTGGCCGAAGTCTTTGGAATCCCCATAGGGGTAGGGGAACCTTTGTCTGCGGCGGAACGGCAGAACTGTGCCGGATATTGGAAGATCCAAAACTATCCCATAAAGAGCAGGGTGGAGCTGGAGTACCAGGAATCTTATGGACAGATGAAGGTTATGAGGGAGTATTCCACCTTGTACGGAATGGGGATATTTCAGCCAGCATCCCGGATCGTCTGCTGCTACAGAAAAGGGGAGAGGGATAAATACCGCAGCTACGGCCGGGAACATTTCATGACAGCCAGGGGTCATGGCTTTAAGGAGCCGGTAAAGACCTCCTATTATGGGGACGATGACAGTTTGGTTCTGGAACTGAAGCGAGTGGGAGATGAGGATGCCTTTCAAATCACAGCTTATTCATCAGAAGATATGCCCCAGCTTTTAAATTCCACCCTGCTTAGGATTCCCCAGGGAGAAAGCGGTTCCAGAGGGATTCTGTCCCAGAAGATCGAGATCTCTTATAATGAAAAAGGGCTGCCAAAGACCTGCAGATTAAGCGGGCAGGCATGCAATTTGTACGGCGTCAATGGGGAGGCGTACAGCTACGATCAGAATAACCGGATCACGTCCCTCTATTATCTTGACATGAACGGAGAGCCGGTATGCAGCAGGATGGGCGTCATGATGACGGCTTTCAGCTATGACGAGAAGGACAATGTTCAGAGCATCCGCTACTATAGCGACGAGGAAGGACAGAAAAAGACAGAGGGATTTTACGGGGTGTTCTGTGAAAAATTTCAGTATGACGCATACGGGAACCTGACGGAGCGCAGGCAGCTGGGGCGCAGCGAAAACCGGCAGGACGATGAGAATGGAGTCTGTATTTATCAGTATTCCTATGACGGCCCCAGACTGACGGGAGAACGGTTTTTTAACTATGACAGGGAGGCAGCGGAACACAAAGGGCTTCTCAGCAGTTATGCAGGATTCGAAAGCAAGGCGGAATATGGCCGGATCAAGCTGAAGATTACCCTGGATCTGGTGGAGCGAAAGGAAGAAGATGGGCAGGACGGGGGGCAGGAGGAAAGGCTGAGAACGGATCTGGAGACAGAGCAAAAAAACGATGGAGAAGGGGAGGGCTGGGAAGCAGAAGGGGAAAAACGGATCGAATTAAAACTTAAAGAAGAAAGCATTGAGGCAATGGATCAGAGCGGGGATTTAGTTTCCAGCCAGGCGGCTGAAGAAAACTTTGAAGACGAGAAGGCCCGCAGGTATTCTTCCATTCAATATGAGATCGGCCCGAAACACAATATCCTGTCTGTAGGATATTTCGACAGCGACGACAGGCCTACGGCAAACGAGGACGGGTATGTAGAAAAGAAGTTTTTCTATGACGGGGGCCTGCGCTTGACCGGCGAATGGTACTATGGCTATACAGGCAGGCCGTGCCCCAACAAAGACGGATATGCGGCAGTAAATTATATATACGAAAATCAGCCGGGAGCCCAGCTGAAAATGGTCTGCTACCTGGACGCAGAGGGAAATCAGACGGTAAACCGGAAACTGGGCTGCTCCGCTGTCTGCTATGAGTGGAGCGGCAGCGATGAGGAAGAGATTAAAACTACGGCCTATTTGGATGTCTATGGGAAACCGGCGCCGCTTGCGGGCCAGGGATATGTTAAGCTGGAACAAACCTATGATAAAAACGGATTTTTGATCCGGGAGGCTTACTTTGACCAGGAGGGAAACCCGGCCTGCCGGAAAGATCTTGGAACGGCTGAGATTTTGTATGATTATGGCGATGACGGGAACCTGATCTGCCAGTGGCATAGAGACAGAGACGGAAAACCTGTCAACCGCCTTGATACAGGCTGCGCCGTGGTTTATACGGAATATAAAGACGGAAAGCTGGTGAAAGAATCCTATGAGGGATACTGGAACCAGATGTTACGGGCCATGCCCGATAAAAATACCGGCGCATCAGCAATCCACTATAGTTATGACAATGGAAATAAGGTAAGGGAAGAATACCTGGACGGAGACGGAAGGCTTGTCCTGCGCACGGATACAGGCTGCGCTGCCCAGGAGTTTGAATACAATGATAAAGGGGAACTGATGGCTGTGTACTGCTATGGGACAGACGGGCTGCTGGCGCTTCAGAAGGACGGCTATGCAGTGGCCAGATATCAGTACGACAGAAGGGGAAAGTGCATTTCTGAGAAATTCTATGATGCGGATCAAAAGCCTGTTATCACCACGAAATATCACTGTGCAGGGATACGGAGGACCTTTGACGACCATGGAAACGAGACAGACATCCAATATGTGGGGAAAGACGGCAACCTGATGATCCGGAAAGATTATGGAATTGCCCAGATCCATAAAGAGTATGACGGCCAGGGCAATCTGATAAGGGAGGCTTATTTTGATAAAGATGGGAACCCGGTTATAAGAAAAGATACGGGGTATGCTGCTTTTAAGTCAGTCTATGAAGACGGAAAGCGGACGGAGCGCCGCTATTTTAACCCGGAGGGAGATCTGATCGTCCGGCCGGATACAGGTTATGCCATTATGGAGCAGAAGTATGACCAATGGGGACAGTGTATCTCTATAGCATACAAAGGGGCGGATGAAGAGCCTGTAATCCACAAAGAAGATCACTGCGCCGGTTTTGAGTATGATTTGGATCAGTATGGAAACCAGACGGAAGTCCGATACATAGGAATTGACGGAAAACTGATGCTTCGGAGGGATTATGGCATTGCCAAGGTGAGAAAGACTTATGATGAATGGGGAAACCTGACAGGAGAAGAGTACTTTGACATCATCGGCAAGCCGGCAGCGCGCCGAGATACAGGCTATGCCTCTCTGGCAAAAACGTATGAAAACGGAAATTGTACAGAAACCAGACTTTTCGATATAAATGGAAAACCAATAAGGCGCCACGATAAAGGCTACGCAGTTATTAAAACAGAATATGATGAATTGGGGAGATGCATTGAGGAACGGTATTACGATGAAGAGAATCAAGAGACGGTTGACAAAAAATTCCAGAGCATGGGAATAAAGTTTACATATGATGAGCGGGGGAATGAGATCAGCCTTCAATATTTGGGAAAAGGAGAAGAACTAATGATCCGACCTGATTATGGCTGCGCCCAGATCCGTCAGACTTATGACGAGTTTGGAAATCTGATTAGGGAAGAATATATGGATGAAAAAGGCAACCCTATGATGCGGCAGAAAAAAGGGTATGCGTCATTTGAAGACACATATGAAGGGGGGAAGGTGGTAAAAAGCCAGTTTTTTGATGAAAAAGGAGAACTGGTGAAGAGCAGGGAAACAGGATATGCAATTTTGGAAAAAGAATACGATGAATTCGGCCAGTGTACAGCAAGCCGATATTACGGCGTTGACGGAGAGCCTGTCATCGGAACCAAATATCAGTGCGCTGGTTTTGAATATGATTATGACGAAGCCGGGAATACCGCAGCTGTCCGATATATTGGCTTAGACGGAGGACTGATGATCCGCCGGGATTATGGCTGCGCCCAGGTGGAAAATAAATATGATGAAATGGGAAATCTGATAGGGGAGACGTATTTCGACGCTGCCTATAAACTTATGATAAGGCCGTCCGTAGGATATGCGGCGCTGCAGGAAGCATATGAAAATGGAAATTGCGTGGAAAGCCGGTTTTTTGACGAGAAGGGAGATCTGATACGGAGTAAGGATAAAGGATATGCGGTCATTAAAAGAGAGTATGATGAACTTAACCAATTCGTTTCCTCCCGCTATTATGGTACAGAGGAAGAGCCGGTTATAAGTACGGAGTATCACTGCGCCGGTTTTGATTATGCTTATGACCAATGGGGAAATCAGACAGAGGCGGCATATATCGGTTTAGACGGAGAGCTGATGATAAGAAGCGATCTGGGATATGCAAAGTATCAGGAAATATATGATGAGGCGGGAAACGTAATAGAAGAGAACTTCCTTGATGAAGAAGGGCGGCTTGTTAACCGGAAAGATTCCGGTTTTGCGTCCTGTAAACAATTTTATCAAAACGGCGATTGTGTTGAAAAACAATATTTCGATGAAAATGGCAAGTTAGCAGTACACTGGGATAAGGGGTATGCGGTGATTAAAACAGAATATGACCCGTTGGGGCGGCGCATCATAGAACGGTATTTTGATGAAGAGGAAAAGCCTGTTGTCAGCAGGAAATATGACTGTGCGGCAATGAGATTTGAGTATGACGAAAAGGGAAATCAGAGCTTGCTCCAGTACCTGGACATTGAAGAAAATCTGGTGATCCGAAAAGACTATGGCTGTGCGCAGATAGAAATGAAATATGATTCCTGCGGAAATCTGACCAAAGAGAGTTACCTGGATAAAGACGGGTGCCAGACCGTACGGAGAGATCTGGGTTATGCCTCTTTTGAGTCCCTTTACCAGGGAGATGCCTGCGTCGAAACCAGGTATTATGATGCAGAAAAGAATTTGACAGAGTGCAAAAACGGCTATTATGCCATAGTGAAACGGGAATATGATCAAATGGGGCTGTGCAGCGGGGTCTTTTATTACATTACAGATGAAAAACGGGTTGTCAGCACAGAGGACTATTGTGCCGGATTTCAGTATTCCTATGATCCATGGGGAAATAATACAGAAACAACCTATGTGGGGACTGACGGCGCTAAATTGGATCGGATTGACCGCGGCTATGCACAGATAAGGAGTGAATATGATTCCTTCGGCAGGCTTAGAAGGGAAGCATTCATAAGGGCTGACGGGAACAGCGCACGGCAGAAAACCGGAGGTTATGCTGCCTGTGAATACGTATATAAAGACGGGAACCAGACAGAGATCCGATACTTTGACGAGGCAGGGAATCTGATGGCGCGGGCGGATACTGGCTATGCCGTAGTGAAAAGGAGCTATGACGAATATGCCAGGTGTACCTCAGAGACGTATTTTGATGCACAGAATGCCCCTGTCATCAGTACGGAATACCAATGTGCTGGAATGGAGTATGAGTATGACAAGATGGATAACAGAATCGTTGTCCGGTATCTGGGGGCTGACGGCAAGCCCGCAACAAGAGGCGATATGGGTATTGCAGAAATGCGGCGGGAATATGACTTTGCCGGAAACATAGTCAAAGAATCTTACTGGGATGTTGATGGGGAAGAATTCAAACCAACAGTGAGGAAAGATACAGGATATGCTTGGTATGAGGAAACCTTTGAAAATGGAAACTGGATAGAAGGAAGGTATTTTGATCTGGACGGAAGCCTGACCCTGTGTACAGACGGAGGCTATGCAGTCATTAAGAAACAGTATAATGATCAGGGCCTGTCCATTTCGGAAAGGTATTATGGAATTAATGAACAGCCTGTTATCAGTACAAAATACCACTGTGCAGGAAGAAACTATTCATATAACGAAAGGGGGGAAAATACGGCGGTTGAATTTATCGGATTAGATGGAAAGAAATTGATCCGCAGTGATTTGGGATATGCCCAGATTTAGTACAGTTATGATGAACATGGGAATACCATTCGGGAGTCCTATTGGAATACGAATGGGAAGTCGGTTGCAGGGACAGATACAGGATATGCCGCTTATGAAGCTAAGTATGATCGTGGAAAGCAGACGGAGATTCGATATTTAGATGCACAGGGACATCCCGCACTCTGTAATAAAGGCGCCTATGCCGTTATCAAGAGCAAATATGATGATTTTGGCAGACTTACCTGGAAACAGTATTATGGAACAGAGGGAGAACCTGTTGTGGACAAGGAGTCTACTGTGGGCGGTTATCAATACGAATACAGCAGGGATGGAGGAAAATGGATTGAGCTTATGCAGTATCTGAATACGGATGGGGCTTTGATGTTCAGAGATGAATATGGCTGCGCACAGATAAAAAAGCTCTACGATGAGACGGGCAGGAAGATAGAAGAGACGTATCTTGGCCTGGAGGGAAATCCCGTCGCCCGGGAGACGACCGGCTGCGCTTCCATACAAAACCGATATAATGACAAGGGGCAGCTGACGGAAGTCCGATACCTGGATGAAGAGGGGAAGCTGGTTATGAACAAGAAAGAAGGGTATGCGGTTCTGAAAAAAGAGTACAACAAAGCCAGGCAGCTGGAACGGGATAGGTATTATGATGCGGAGGAACAGCCTGTAATCAGCGAGATATACCATTGCGCCGGCTTTTATTATCTGTATGATAAGAGAGGGAACCAGACCTATTCTTGGTATTGCGGACCGGGCGGAGCTGGCATGGAGCCTGAAGTTTTCATGGCCAAGATGAATTATAAGATTTATGATGGCTATGGAAATATGACTTGGGACGCCTACTATCATAATGAGGGCGATGACTATCAGAATGCGGTTCGAAAGGATTTGGGATATTTTGCCGTAAATAGCGTTTATGACAAAAAGGCTTTAATGCGGAGGGAATATTTGGATGCGGATAAAGAGTATGTTATCAACCAGAGCCTGGGCTATGCATTTGTTGAATATGCATATGACAGCCAGGGAAGGCTTGACTATGAAACATATTATGATCAGGAGGGCCGCATTGTCAACTGCGCAAAAGGATACGCAAGGATAGGATATGCATACGACAGCTCTGGAAATGAGAAGGAGAGGATCTATTTCGATAAGGAGGAAGTAGAGAAGGAGGCAGAGGAAGAACTGGCAGATGAGTCTGCCTGATATCTAAGATGTAAAACAAGAGACGGCAGGATATAAGTGATTGACAGAGCTGGGAAAAAGCCTGGCGGAGAGAAAAATTTTCTTTGACTATCCGGGCCTGAGGGACAAGCCATACCCCGCCCCCGCTGTTTAATATACAGCGGGGGCGGGGTTAAAACATGTCGAATTGAGGTAAAATTGTGGCGAACTGCCGTCATGGCAGCAGGATTCCCGCAGAATATCCTGCGTTTACAGGCGCCTTCTCTATCCTTTCACAAACTCCTTATCAAACTCCGGATTAAAGTAATAGAAATTCTTTGCATCCAGGCTGTCCTTAATTTTTTCCATGGCCTCCCCGAACCTTTGGAAATGGACAACCTCTCTGGCCCGCAGAAACTTCAGCGGATTCCTGACTTCAGGGTCGTCGATGATCCGAATCAGGTTGTCATATGTGGTGCGGGCTTTCTGTTCTGCAGCAAGATCCTCCATTAAATCGGCGATGGCATCACCTTTGGACTGGAATTCGCAGGCGTTGAAAGGAACGCCTGCCGCCGCAGCAGGCCATAAGGCCGAGGTGTGATCTACATAGTAGGCGTCAAAGCCGCAGGCTTTGGCTTCATCCACATTCATATTTTTGGTCAGCTGGTACACAATGGCGCATATGATTTCCAGGTGTGCCAGTTCCTCAGTGCCGATATCCGTAAGAAGACCTCCTACTTCTTTGCATGGCATGGTGTATCTTTGGGAAAGATAACGCATGGAAGCAGACAGTTCCCCGTCAGGGCCGCCGAATTGGCTGATAATGAGAGAGGCGGTTTTAGGGCAGGTTTTGGTAATGTGCACCGGGAACTGAAGGCGCTTTTCATAACTCCACATGGCTTACACACCTCCTTCCGAAACATGGCAGTTGTTGGCAGCGGCTTCCCAGGGAATGGGGCCGTCACTCCAGGTCCAGTGCTTTTGGCCCGGGCAGCGGGTGTCTGCGGCCTGGCTGCCATTGGTGCTTAGATCCACGCAGTGGCAGGTCAGAGGCTCAAACTTATCAGCATATTTTTTTAAAAGTTCCAGCCTTTTCTGATGCTTTTGCTGGTAAAGATCCAGGGCCTTTTCTTCCAGAGGATGGGTGTCCAGGTACAGACGCAGATCATCCAGGAAAAAGCTGACCTCGTCAATTTCTTTCAGAAACATATTTCTGTCATCCATGGCGTTCACCTCCTGTTATAAAAAACGGAAGGTCAAGGCCAGGGAAAATGGTTCCTGTCTTTAAGGCCTGACAAGGCTCATAAGGCTCCTCCCAGGGCTGTATGGGAACCGTGGTAATGGCCAGAACAGGGGAGGAACAGCAGCTGGTCTGTTTGGGGGAACAGCAGTTTGGCATAAGGGCAATGCTCCTTTCTCTTTTAAACTGGTCAGGCAGCCGCAAAAAAGAATCTTATTAATACCTTAGATTTTGCGGCAGCCTTTAAAATATGATTTTGGTTGTCCTTTATAGTATTTGACAAAAAATATAAACTTAAAATAGAAGATTTCTGTTAAGCTTTCCAAAGAGTGAGAGCTATTTGGGAAACATTTGGTTTTACAGCAGGTAATTTGATTGTTGATAGGAAATGCTTTCTGATATATAATGAATGTCGTAAGGCAGAACAGAAAAGAGATGATTGAGATGGTGAAACTTATATGGCAGATATGCTGGCCGGTTTTGGCATATGGCCTTATGACAGACTTATCATCAGCTTTGTGCAAAAGCAAAGAGACGCTTTTTAGCACATTTGCAGGAGCCTGTCTGGCGGTTCCTGTTTTCGGGCGGCTGTACAAAAACATGTGGGAAAATGCATCGGATACAGGCCTAAAATGGGATGTCGGAAAGGAAAACGCCCCAGGAAGACAGGTGCGGTTTGAAATAAAAGACGGGCTGTTCTGCATTGCCATAGGAATAGGCGCCAGTGTGGTAGTGAATACTTTGATTATGTTCAGTCCCCTTCCAGAGTATTTTCCGGGGTTTTCCCGCATGGCACATAAACTGTACGGTCCTTCTTTGCTTCTTCAGGCAGGAGCCATGGGGGTGGTGATACCCTGGGCAGAGGAACTTGTTTTCAGAGGGCTTGTTTTCGGAGGACTTCGGAAAGAGCATCCTTTTGCCTTGTCGGCGTGGCTGTCTGCGGCCGTGTTCGGCATGTATCACGGCAATGTGCTTCAGGGGATTTATGGCGGCGCCATGGGGGTTGTTCTGGCTTGGGGAATGGAGAAGGAGGGCACAATCAAGGCGCCTGTTCTCATGCACATGGCAGCTAACCTTGCATCAGTTGTTTTGACAAATGCGGCATAGGCACCGGCTGGACCATGGCACAAAGAGGCGCAGGACTTACATATAACGATAAAGGAGGAACATCAGGTGAAACTGCTATCCGTAGCAATTCCGTGTTATAACTCGGAGAATTATATGAGGCACTGTATAGAATCTCTGCTGGAGGGAGGAGATCAGGTGGAGATCCTTATTGTGGATGACGGTTCCACAAAAGATCGGACGGCTGAGATCGCTGACGAATACGAAAAGAATTACCCGGACATATGCAGGGCAATTCACCAGAAAAATGCAGGGCACGGAGGGGCGGTGAATACAGGGCTTGCAAATGCCAGGGGAATCTACTTTAAAGTGGTGGACAGCGATGACTGGGTGGATAAAGACGCTTATATGGAAGTCTTAAAGGTTCTTAAAAAGTTTGTGTACGGAAACGAGACACTGGATATGCTGATTTCTAATTTTGTGTATGAAAAACAGGGCGCCTGGCGGAAAAAAGTGATGAATTACCGCGTACCGCTGCCGAAAGACCAGATATTTACCTGGAAAGATACAAAGATGTTTGTACTTGGGCAGTATATCCTGATGCATTCCGTGATTTACCGCACGGAACTTTTACGGCAGTGCGGCCTTAAACTGCCGGAACACACATTTTATGTAGATAATATTTTCGTCTACCAGCCTCTGCCCTATGTTAAGACCATGTATTATCTGGACGTGAATTTTTACCGGTACTTTATTGGGCGTGAGGATCAGTCGGTCAATGAAAGCGTAATGATAGGGCGGATTGACCAGCAGATCCTGGTCAATAAGCTGATGCTTGATTATTATAATGAAGCGAAGATAACCAACTGGAAGCTGCGCTACTATATGGTGCGGTATCTGGAGATCATGATGGTGATCTCGTCTGTTCTTGCCATACGGTCAGGGACAGAGGAAAATATGGCCAAGAAAAAGGAACTATGGCAGTATGCCAGGAAAAGCAATTTCCTGCTGTTTTTAAGGCTGCGGTTCGGATTTTTAGGACAGGGGATGAATCTTCCGGGAAAAGGCGGAAGAAAGGTGTCCATTGCCGGGTATAAGATCAGCCAGAAGTTTTTCGGGTTTAACTAAAGCATGTCAATCCTTTCACAGTAAAAGCATTGTGGTTATTCCAAGAGTAATGATGTTTGCATTTGGTGCCTTCAGGAGTTATATTCAGGGAGAAGGAAAACTTTGAAAATTGAAAAACAGGGAGGCAGCAACGGGGCTGCACAGGGATCGGCAGCCGGTTGCTGAAACGTAATGACAAAAGAATTTAAGAATCCGGTAATGAAGTTTTTGTGGGAGTATGGCCTGATCACGGCAAGCATTTTGGTCATGGTTGCAGGCGTGTATTTTTTTAAATTCCCCAACCACTTTGCTTTCGGAGGGGTCACCGGCTTTTCCACGGTGGTAAGCGCGGTTACGAGGCTGTCGGCAGGAGAGTTTACCTTTGCGGCTAATATGGTGCTTCTTCTGGCGGGGTTTGCCTTTGTAGGGCGGCAGTTCGGCATTAAGACGGTGTATGCCAGCATTTTGATGTCTGTGTCTTTAAGCGTTCTGGAAAAATTATGTCCTATGGACAGGCCGCTGACTTCGGAGCCTGTGCTGGAGCTGGTCTTTGCCATACTGCTTCCGGCAGTAGGTTCAGCCGTGCTGTTTAATATCAACGCTTCCAGCGGGGGAACGGACATTATCGCGCTGATATTGAAAAAGTATACCAGCTTCAATATCGGAACGGCTCTTTTTCTGGCGGACCTTTTTGCAGTGGCGGCGTCTTTCTTCATCTTCGGACCGGCTACAGGGCTTTTTTCCAGCCTGGGGCTTATGGCCAAGTCCTTAATGGTGGACGGGGTTATTGAGAATATTAATCTGTGCAAATGTTTTAATATTGTATGTGACGATCCTCTTCCTATCTGTGATTATATTATTAACCGGCTACACCGCAGCGCTACCGTGTATGAAGCCCAGGGGGCGTTTACCCACCACAAAAAGACCGTGGTCATGACCACCATGAAGCGGGGGCAGGCAGTGCAGCTGCGGAATTACATCCGCAACGTGGAGCCTTCTGCGTTTATGATGGTTACCAATTCAAGCGAGATTATTGGGAAAGGGTTCCTGAGCAACTGACCTACATAACAGGAATTCTTCTGCGCATAAGCGGGCCTGGCCGTTATTTGCCGGACAGGAGAAGGCACCCGCATTTATAAATACCATAGGGGACTTCTGCATGAAAACAGTTATATATGCAGGAGCCCTTTAATTTTGCCCTGACATTTCAATCTGTCCCGGAAGCCTGACCCGCAACGGCAGTAAGAGCCGGAGTATCCTGATCCGCCTGCCGGACATTTTCGGGAGTACATAGAAGCCCAGGGAGAAAAGTCTTACAGATTAGACTTGTAATTTTGGAACGTATTCTTTATAATGAGTAAGAGAGTAGGAAGGAAAGAGTCACGACTTACATAAAAGTAACGTATTCAGGAAGGAATCAAAATGAGCAAGGAACTGGAATTGAAACAGAAAATACTGATTGTAGACGACTCAGAGATGAACAGGGCAATTTTGGCGGATATGCTTGAAAGCGAATATGAGATTATTGAAGCGGAAAACGGGGCAGAGGCGGTTGCGATTATTGAGGAGTGCAGGGCGGAGCTTTCCCTGATCCTGCTGGATATCGTCATGCCGGAGATGGACGGCTTCGGGGTTCTGGAGATTATGAATAAGCGGGAGTGGATAGAAGAGGTGCCTGTGATCATGATTTCTTCAGAAAGCGGCGCCGCACCGGTAAAGAGAGCCTACGAGATGGGGATTTCCGATTATATCAGCAGGCCCTTTGATTCTGCGGTGGTTCACCGGAGAGTGGTGAATACCATTATGCTCTATGCAAAGCAGAAGAAACTGGCTGCTCTTGTTATGGAGCAGATTGATGAAAATGAGAAGCAGAATGCTTTGATGATTGATATCCTCAGCCATATCGTGGAGTTCAGAAACGGCGAGAGCGGGCTGCATGTGCTGCATATCAGGATACTGACAGAGCAGATTTTAAAACATCTTGTCCAGATTTCGGATAAACACCGTTTTAATCAGGAAGAGATTTCCCTGATCAGCATGGCCTCCGCCCTTCATGACATCGGAAAGATTTCCATTCCCGGCGAGATACTTAACAAGCCGGGGCGTCTGACAAAAGAAGAATTTGACACGATGAAGACTCATACCACCATTGGGGCTGACATGCTTAAGAATTTGGCTTTCCACCAGGATGAACCCCTGGTCAAAGAGTCTTATGCCATCTGCAGGTGGCATCATGAGCGGTATGACGGGAGAGGCTATCCGGACGGATTAAAGGGTGACGACATTCCTATTTCTGCGCAGGTGGTTGCCCTGGCAGACGTCTATGACGCATTGACAAGCGAGCGGGTCTACAAAAAGGCGATTCCCCATGAGGAAGCTGTCCGGATGATCTGCAACGGGGAATGCGGAACCTTTAACCCGCTTATTTTGAAATGCTTTAATGACATTGCGGATGTATTGCTGGACAGACTGAAAGAATGCAATCCGGGTCGGACCAATGAACAGGAACTGCAGGAGATCCTGGAGAACAAGCTTCAGCCAAAGGATTCTTCTGCGTCGGAGCGGACGCTGCGTCTGCTGGAGAAGGAGCGGATGAAGTGCAGCTTCTATGCATCCATGTCTGATGAGATACAATTTGAATATACCCTGTTCCCGCCCATGCTTACATTGTCTGAATGGGGGGCAAAGAAGCTCCAGCTTCCGGAGATTATCATGGACCCGTTTAAGGAGAGCGGCCCCCTGTATTCCCTTATAGAGAGAGGGGACATTGCAGAATTTCTGCGGATTTTGACAGAGGCATCCCATGAGAACCCAGTGGTGAAATATGACTGTAAGGCTAACATAGGCGGAGAGTCCAGATGGGTAAGCATCGTATGCCAGGCTATGTGGTCTTTTGATGACGAATCCCAATTTATAGGGGCTATCGGAAAGGTTGTGGACATTCATGAGTCCAGAATGCGCATAGACGCATTGGAAAGGATGGCTTCCCACGATTCCATGACAGGGCTTTTTAACTATGATTATGCAAAGAATCAGATACAGGAACTGCTTAAAAACCGGGAAGGGGAAGACTATGTTTTGATGCTGGTGGACGTGGACGGCATCAAGAAAGCCAATGAAATGAAAGGCCGGGAGTTTGGCGACAAGGTCCTTATTCATGTGGCAAGGCACATGAAGGAGATTGCCGGAAGTGATGAAGTGGCGGCCAGAATCAGTGGCGACGAATTTTTGTTTTTGTCGAAATGCGATATGGATCTGGACGGCGCGGCGGAAAAAGTCGCCAGGGCTGTTGAGGGCGAATATGAGGGATTTCAGATATCTGTGTGCATAGGGATGGCGGGAACCAGGAATATGGGAACCAATTATAACGTCTTATTCCATGGGGCGGACGCAGCCCTGCGGGCGGCGAAGAAAAACGGCCCGAAACACAGAGAGAATTATATAAAGCTTATGCAATGAAGCTAGGAGGATAAAACATGAATTTAAAGGAATGCTATGCGGCTTTGGAAGGCGATTATGAAGACGTTTTGAGCCGGCTGCGGACAGAAAAGCTGGTTCAGAAATTTGTGCTTAAATTTTTAAACGATAAAAGCTATGATCTTCTGTGCAGTTCCCTGGAAGCAGGGGACTACACAGAGGCATTTCGGGCCGCCCACACCATAAAAGGCGTGTGCCAGAACTTAAGCTTTACCAGGTTATATGAATCCAGCCATGACCTGACAGAGGCCCTCCGCTCCGGATGGAGCGATGCTGCCGCCGGCTTGGTGGAGCGGGTGAAAGCAGACTATAAGCAGGTAACTGCAGCCATTGAGGAATTGCAGAAAGGGCTGGAAGGATAAATTATGAAAGACAGAATGACTCGTTTTTTAGCTGTCAGCGCTGTGGGGATATCCGTACTTTGCCTTGTTGTGTTTTCGTTTCTGGCATTTTATATGAATAAGCAGAGCGGTGACACGATTACCAAGGTAGGAACGATCTACATGACAGGTATGAACGAGAGGATTTCTATGCATTTCACGACTACCATTGAGATGCGGCTGCTTCAGGTGAACGCATTGGTGGAGGAGCATCCGTCTGTGGGAAACAGCGGTGACAGGCAGGAACTGGCTTACAGTGCAAAAGCCAGAGGATTTGACTATCTGGCGGCATGTTCCCGGGACGGCGAATTTGAAATGTTTTTCGGAAGCTCTGTGAAGGTGACTGATCCGGAGCCGTTTTTAGAGTCACTGAGAAATAACGAGAAAAAGGTTGCGGTGGGAACTGACGAGGATGGAAACGGGATTATCCTTATGGCGATCCCTGCCAGCTATGAGATGTCAGACGGGCAGACCAGCATGGCACTGGTGGCCGGGCTTCCTTCTGACTATATAAAAGACGTGCTTTTTCTGGACGAGAACGATACCCTGGTGTATTCTCACATTATCAGAAAAGACGGCAGCTTCGTCATCCGAAGCGCCGGCGCTTTCAGGGATACGTATTTCCAGAGGCTGCGGGAGATATTTAAAGAGGGGAATGCAGGCAGCGCAGAAAAATATATAAAAGAACTGTCATCAGCTATGGAAGACAATAGAAGCTATTCCAGCATAATTGACGTAGGAACAGAGCGGCGCCATATGTACTGTGCTAAACTTCCCTATTCGGAGTGGTATCTGGTGACGATTATGCCCTATGGAACTCTGGACGAGACGGTGGGGGAATTAAATACCAAGTGGGGATATATGGTTACAGCAAGCTGCAGCCTGGTGCTTTTGGTCCTTTTGATTGTTTTTATCAGATATTTTAAACTGAACCGAATACAGATGGCGGCTTTGGATGATGCAAGGAAGGAAGCGGTTGCCGCCAATAAGGCGAAAAGCGAATTCCTTTCCAACATGAGCCATGATATCCGGACGCCCATGAATGCCATTGTAGGCATGACAGCCATAGCTTCCGCAAATCTGGATGACCGGGATCGGGTCCGGGGCTGTCTTAGGAAGATTACCATGTCCAGCAAGCATCTTCTGGGACTTATTAATGATGTGCTGGATATGTCGAAGATTGAAAGCGGAAAGATGACCCTTAACCTGGAACAGGTATCTCTGCGGGAGGTTATGGACAGCATTGTAAGTATTGTGCAGCCCCAGGTGAAAGCAAAGAACCAGCAGTTTGAGGTTCAGATCTATGATATTATTTCGGAGAACGTATACTGCGACAGTGTGCGCCTGAATCAGGTGCTGCTAAATCTTTTATCCAATGCCATTAAGTTTACGCCTGAAAACGGAGCTATTAATATTGCCATGTACCAGGAAGAATCGCCTGTTGGGGAAAGGTACGTAAGGGATCATATTGTAGTGAAGGACACAGGAATCGGCATGTCCGAGGAATTCTGCAAAAGGGTTTTTGAATCATTTGTCAGGGAGGACAATGCCCGGGTTAACAAGACCGAGGGAACGGGCCTGGGAATGGCTATTACCAAGTATATTGTGGATGCCATGAAGGGAACCATTGAAGTGCAGAGCAAGCAGGGCCAGGGAACTGAATTCCATGTAACTCTGGATGTGGAGAAGGCGGAAATTGAGGAAGTGGACATGATTCTGCCTGACTGGAACATGCTGGTGGTGGACGATGATCATCTTCTGTGCGAGAGCACGGTAGCATCCCTGAAAGATATCGGCATTAAGGCGGAATGGACTCAGGACGGGGAAAGCGCCTTGACAATGGTGGAGCAGCGGCACAGGGAGCATAATGATTATCAGATTATCCTTATGGACTGGAAGCTGCCGGGAATTGACGGCATTGAAACGGCCCGCAGGATTAACCGGATTTTAAAAGGTGATATTCCTATTATTCTTATTTCGGCTTATGACTGGAATGATATTGAGAAAGAGGCAAAGGAGGCCGGTATCAGCGGATTTATTTCCAAGCCGCTGTTTAAATCCACATTGTTCTACGGGCTGCGGCAGTACATGGGACGCAGCACTGAAAAACCGGCAGAGGAGCAGGAAGAGCAGGAGGGAAGGCTGGGCGGATACAGGGTGCTTCTTGCGGAAGATAATGAGCTGAACTGGGAGATTGCGTCCGAACTTCTTTCAGCCCAGGGGCTGAAGCTGGATTGGGCTGAAGACGGAAGAAAATGTGTGGATATGTTTTTACGTTCCAAGCCGGGATATTATGATGCTATTCTTATGGATATCCGTATGCCGGTGATGACAGGATACGAGGCAGCCCGGACTATCAGAAGCACAGACAGGGCAGATAAAGACATTCCGATTATTGCCATGACGGCAGACGCCTTTTCAGAGGACATTAAAAGGTGCCTGGAATATGGAATGAACGCCCATGTGGCAAAGCCGATTGACATCAGGGAAGTGATGAGGATTTTGGAAAAATATATCAATTAGAAAATGAGATATGAGAGAGGGGCAGCCTGCCTCTCCCGTATCTCATTTTTATTGTGGGGCAATCTTTTGAAATACCACCTTCTATGCAGGTGTGATAACAGTCGCTTTAGCTTAGAGCAAAAAACTCCAATAATTCAAAAGTGCTGATCCGCCAACCACACGTTGAACAGAGGAGCTTTGGCTCATGTGAGCAGATAAATTATAGCATGAGAAGCTGGCAAGCGAAAGTCAAAAAATAAAAGTTGCCACAGAATTATTTAACCCGAAAGGTGGCGAAGCAGGTATTGCAAAAGTAGAATATTTTTCAGCAAGCCTTTAGGCTTTGCCAGTAACAAGCCCCTATAGGGCTAGAGCAAACCACCGGCTAAGCCGGTGGTTATGATTAGTATCGGAATGGAGATTTGAACTCTCGACACTACAGGTATAAAGCATATACGCCGGAACCATGAAAGCGCCCATTTTTCCTATAGAAAGCAGACTTTTCCCATACGTGCAATTTTCCCATGAAAGCGCAAAGCTTAAAACTGCAAGCAGACAGCAACCAAAATGCAAGCACGAGATTCTTATTTTGAAGCAGAACTTACTCCATGTGAAGCAGAACTCCCAAAACAGTTTTTCCTTCGAAATAAATTTTGATAAAGTTTCCCTTCCCATTTATGACAAAATCCGCTATAATAGGAGAGTCAGGAGCAGACGAGTGAAGCACTCCCTATTTGGAAGCTGCACACCTCTGGGACAGGCTTAATAAACTTAGGCTTGTGCCACAGGTGTGTAAACACCAGAGAAAGGAGGATG
>CAMUJH010000016.1 GCA_947089145.1 uncultured Hungatella sp.
GGCGGAGAAGATTCCTTTTACAGTGGCGGTTATTGACATGGACTGGCATCTGGTGGACATTGATGAGAAGTACGGGAGCGGCTGGACGGGGTATACCTGGAACCGGGAGTATTTTCCCGATCCGGCAAAGTTCCTTGGGGAGCTTCATGACAGGGGGATGCATGTGACTTTAAATGTTCATCCTGCGTCAGGCGTCAGGGGACATGAGGAGATGTATGAGGATATGGCCAGGGCCATGGGGGCGGACTATGAGCATGAGGACCCGGTAAGCTGCGATGTGGCCAACCCTAAGTTTATGGAGAATTATTTTACATACCTGCATCACCCCAGGGAAAAAGAAGGCGTGGATTTCTGGTGGATCGACTGGCAGCAGGGATCAAGCAGCAAGGTGGAAGGGCTGGACCCTCTGTGGATTCTGAACCATTTTCATTTTCTGGATAACGGGAGGGACGGGAAACGGCCCATGACGTTTTCCAGGTATGGAGGGCCTGGAAGCCATCGGTATCCGGTAGGATTTTCCGGGGATACCATCATTACCTGGGAGTCCTTGGATTTTCAGCCATACTTTACAGCTTCGGCTTCCAATATCGGCTATGGCTGGTGGAGCCATGATATTGGAGGGCACATGAGGGGATACAAGGATGACGAGCTGGCGGTCCGGTGGTTTCAGTTTGGCATCCACTCTCCCATTATGCGTCTTCACAGTTCCCGAAGCGAGTTTAACGGGAAGGAGCCGTGGCGGTTTAAAGACGAAGCCCGGAAGGCCATGGAGGCGGCCCTTCGGCAGCGGCACAGAATGATTCCCTATCTCTACTCCATGAATTACAGATGTTATGAGGAAAATCTGCCTCTTATAATGCCTATGTATTACGAGTATCCAGAGGAGAGGGAAGCCTACGAGGTGAAAAACCAGTACTATCTGGGAAATCAGCTTCTGGCGGCTCCTGTTACCAGGCCGAGAAACCGGCGGCTGAATGCAGCCGGGGTTACGGTGTGGCTTCCGGAGGGAAGGTGGTATGATATTTATACAGGCATGATCTATGACGGGGGAAGATGTCTTAGAATGTACCGGGATATAAACAGCATTCCGGTTTTGGCAAAAGCGGGAGCAATCATTCCGTTTACGGAGGAGATCTCTGCCAGGGAGGCTATAGGGAATCCGGCCTCTTTTACAGTGTGCGTATTTGGAGGAGCCGACGGGGAATTTACCCTTTACGAGGATGACAATGAAGGCTGCGGATACATGGACGGCGTCTGCGTGAAAACGGTTATGACGTACCGGGAGGAGAAGGAGGGAAAGGCAGTATTTGCCATAGAGCCTTCTAAGGGAGAATTGTCCCTGATTCCGGAAAAGAGGAAGTTTACTGTGGAAATTGGGGGATTTTTGCCGGAGGCGGCACGAAGAGCCAGGGTACTGGTAGACGGACAGGAATGGGAGAGAGAGCGGACGATCATTTCCTATAAGAACCGGGAGCAGACAGTAGTGCTGGCCCTTGAGGCCATGGATGTGGAGAGCAGGATTGAGATTGTACTGCCTGGAGATATGGGAGTGAAGGGAAATGAAGTGCGGGAGAGAGTATTTGATTTTTTAAACCAGGCGGAGATTGAGTTTGATGTGAAAGATGCGGTTTACGGGCTGGTGATAAAGGAGAAGCGGATTCCCATACTGCTGGGCCAGCTTGAGAGCATGGGACTTGAAAGGGAACTGTATCAGGCTTTAGCGGAGATTTTAACAGGGTATTGACAAAGAAGGATTTTATAATAATTATAGAAAGGAATTTAAGAAAATGAACACGTCATGGTGGAAAGAAGCTGTTGTTTATCAGATTTACCCCAGAAGCTTTATGGACAGCAACGGGGATGGCATCGGGGATTTAAGAGGGATTATCAGCAGACTGGATTATCTGAAAAAACTTGGGATCGATGTGATTTGGATGTCGCCGGTGTATCAGTCTCCCAATGATGACAATGGATATGATATCAGTGACTATCAGGCCATTATGGAAGAGTTCGGCACCATGGAGGATTTTGATGAGCTGCTGTCCAAGGCCCATGAGAAGGGACTGAAAATCGTCATGGATCTGGTGGTCAACCATACGTCAGATGAACATAAGTGGTTTGCAGAGAGCAGGAAAGGGAAGGATAATCCTTACGGAGATTATTATATCTGGAGAGACGGGAAGGCGGACGGCTCAGAGCCAAATAACTGGGGGGCCTGCTTTGGAGGCAGCGCCTGGCAGTTTGACGAGGAGCGGGGACAGTATTACCTTCACCTGTTTTCCAGGAAGCAGCCGGATTTGAACTGGGATAATCCGGCGGTTCGGAACGAAGTGTTTGACATGATGAAGTGGTGGTGTGAGAAAGGAATTGACGGGTTCCGCATGGACGTCATCAGCCTGATTTCCAAGACGGAGGAAATGCCGGACGGGGAAGTCAGGGGACTTTACGGCGACTATTCGCCCTACTGCGTCCACGGGCCCAGGGTTCATGAGTATCTTCGGGAAATGAACCGGCAGGTGCTGTCAAAGTACGATTTGATGACCGTGGGAGAGACGCCGGGGGTGACGCCGGAACAGGCCTGCCTCTATGCGGGAAATGACACGGATGAGCTGAATATGGTGTTCCAGTTTGAACATGTGGATGAGCATGGAAAGTACGGGAAATGGAACAGTGACAGGGTAAAGCTTACGACACTTAAGAAGATTTTGTCCAAATGGCAGAATGAACTTTCAGGGAAGGCATGGAACAGTCTGTACTGGGATAACCATGATCAGCCAAGGGCGGTTTCCAGGTTTGGCAATGATGCCCCCCAGTGGAGAGTTTTGTCGGCTAAGATGCTGGCTACCTGCCTTCACATGATGCAGGGGACTCCCTACATCTATCAGGGCGAAGAGCTGGGAATGACCAATTATCCCTTTCAGGGGCCGGAGGATTTCCGCGACATAGAAAGCGTTCATGCGTATGAGGAGTGGTGCAAATCGGGGATTGTATCCCATGAGGAGTTCTGGCCCTGCATCACGAGGATCAGCCGGGACAATGCCCGGACTCCCATGCAGTGGGATGACAGTGAGCAGGCGGGATTTACCACAGGGACGCCGTGGATGCCGGTAAATCCCAATTACAGGGAGATCAATGCCAAGGCGGCATTGGCGGATTCAGATTCCGTGTTTTACTATTATCAGAAGCTGATTTCTCTGAGAAAACAGTATCCGGTGATCGTCTACGGAGAGTACAGGCTGCTTCTGGCTGACAGTGAGGAACTGTTCGTGTACGAGAGAAGGCTGGGGGATGAAAAGCTTTTGACTGTCTGCAGCTTCGCGGACAGGGAGACAGAGTTTGAGATGCCAAAAGAGTTTGCCCGGGGGAAATGCTTGATTACCAACTATAAGGAGCCGGGAGAGGCTGGGTGGCTGCGGCCGTATGAGGCTATTGTGATGTTTGTGAAGTAATGCCTGCAGAAAGGTTTAGGGTCTGGTGAAAAAACAGACAGGAGCATGGCAGGGATATATCCCAGGGACGGGGCTGAAGGCAAAAGCCGGCAGCACCGTCCCTTTCCTATCAGGCAATAAACACCACGACCCCCGCATAAACCACCAGAGTGATCACCATATAGACAGATACATAAGCTGACGAAAAGCTGGCATCCTCTTGGCTTCTATAGACTGGCGCGATGATTGGCAGCATTCCAAAGCCGGTAGGCGACATAAAATAAATAATAACCGCCATCAGGAAAAGCTTGTCCTGCATCAGGGCAGGGAACAGAAGAAAGAAGCCTGCAATGACCGCGGCGTAATACAAAACTCTCACGGCAGCCAGGCGGAGGATGGAGCTGAAGGTGTCTTTATCAATACGCAGATCATAACCCAGAATAAACAGGATCATTCCAATAATAGGAGCAGTGACCTGGCTGACAGTGCCTGTATACAGTTCAAAGATGGGGCTTTGCTGCAGCAGCCCGTAGAAGCCCGAAAGATTCAGCGTTAGTCCCAAGATCACTGCCAGGACAAAAGAGTTCGTAAATATATTTTTCAGCAGTTCTTTGGTAGTGACGCCGGAGGATGTCAGCTTTGCAACCCATATGGGAACCACGATAAAACACAAGGCGCTTCCGGCAATATCAAAAATAACCGTATTGCTGGAACTGCCCACAATAGACAGATAAAGCGGCAGGGCCACATTTCCCCCTTCCGTCGTAGACATAAGGAAATACGAGAAATGGGAGTACTTTTTTCCGGTAAAGCCTGACAGCAGTTTTCCTGCCGGCATAGCCAGAACAAATATGATGAAGGTATAAAGGATAACGAGAAATGATGAGGCGTCTACAGAAACGGTAAGCATCAAATTAAAAACCATAATTGGCAGCAGTATCTGAAAGACGATGGCATTGGCGCCAGCCTTCTGTTCAGGCGTAATCCATTTTTTTGCCTTGGCAGTAAATCCCAACAGGATCATAAAAAAAACCGGAAATAAAGTCGTAAGTGCCTTCATAATGATGCTGTCCCTCCCACTCGATCTAACACAATCCTACATTATGTTTCTGACAGATATTTTATCATATAAAATCGGGGACGGCAATAAATAGTGGGGCGGTATCGGTTTCAGCGGCATGGTTTCTTTACAGAAATAGGAAGATGTATTATAATCTTTGGGACAATAAAATATGGAGGAGGCTGCTTTCATGCGTGTCTTAATCGCCGAAGATGAGGCTGAACTGTCAAAAGGGCTGAAATTTTTGCTGGAAAAAAACAAGTTTACTGTTGATGCTGTCCATGACGGGGCAAAAGCCCTGGAATGCTTTCAGAGCAGGGACTATGATGTGATTGTCCTGGATATTATGATGCCTAAAGTCAATGGCCTGGAAGTAATGAAAACCATAAGAAAGACAGGCGCCAATGTTCCTATTATGATGCTGACAGCGAAAGCGGAGGTGGAGGATCGGGTGGCGGGGCTGGAGGCAGGGGCGGATGATTACCTTCCGAAACCATTTGCCACCAGGGAATTTATCGCAAGAGTAAAGGCTCTTTCCCGCAGGAATACCGGATATGCGGATCTGCTACTGGCCTTTGGGAATGTGAAGCTGGACTGCAACCGCTATGAGCTCATCTGCGGTTCCAAGTCCGTACGCCTGAACAATAAGGAGTTTCAGCTGATGGAATTGTTTATGCGGCATCCTCACTTTGTCTTTTCCACCAGCCATTTGATGGATAAAATATGGGGGCAGGATTCGGAGGCTGATGTGAATGTGGTTTGGACCTATGTAGGATTCATTCGGAAAAAATTAAAGCAGACAGGCGGCGGCATTGAGATAAGAACAGCCCGGGGAGCCGGCTATTCATTGGAGGAGACGAAATGCTGAAAAAAATACAAAGGCGGTTTATCCTGGCTGCAATGGCGGCTTTTGGAACGGTTATGCTGCTTATTGTTGCGGGAATCAACTGGGCCAATTATATTCAGACAGCCTCCATGCAGGATAAACTGGCTCTGCGCCTTTTAGAGCATGGCCGGCCGGCTTTTAAGGGAGCTGAGAGGGAGTTTCCTCCCATCAGGGATCTGCCTGGAGGAGGACCGGAGGCGGAGTTTACCACCCGCTTTTTTATTGCGGCGCGTGATCAGTCAGGAAACATAAAAGTAATATCCAGGGATTTTATTTTTTCAATTGATGAGGAGACGGCAGCGGAATATGCAAACGCAGTGCTGCAGAAGAACAGGGAAAAAGGTTATTACAGGGACTACCGATATCGTGTAAAAGAGGATGAGTCAGGGGCCAGAGTCCTTTTTTTGAATGCATCCATGCACCTGCAGTTTATGCGCTCCCTGTTTTTCGTATCCTCAGGCATTGGAATGTTAAGCCTTTTTCTTGTGTTTTTGCTGGTAGTGTTTTTTTCCAGATATGCTGTCAGGCCCTACCTCAAAAATATGGAAAGACAGAGGCGCTTTATCACGGATGCAGGCCATGAACTTAAGACCCCCATCACATCTATCTCCACCAGCGCGGATATTGCGGCTATGGAGCATGAAGGGGATGAGTGGATTGCCAACATCCAAAGGCAGGCAGCGCGCCTTGCAAAGCTGACAAGCGACCTGGTGGCACTGTCCAGACTGGACGAGGAAATGCCGTTCCCGGAAAAAAGCAGGTTTTCTTTAAGCGATGCTGCGTGGGAGGCAGCAGAGCCTTTTGAAGTTATGGCAAAAGCAAAGGGGAGGCAATACTTTCAGAATATAGAAGAAAATCTGAATTTTCACGGTGACAGGGAGTCTATCCAGAAAATGATATCCATTCTTTTGGATAATGCAGTAAAGTACTCTGACCCTGGCGGAGAGATTCGGCTGGATGTTTACCGCAGGCGGGGAAAAAACTGCATAGAGGTGTTTAACACCTGCGATCTGCCGGATATTTCTGATTTGAACCGGCTGTTTGACCGGTTTTACCGCATGGACGAGTCCCGATCAGCCCATACGGGAGGCACTGGGATCGGCCTGTCCATGGCCCAGGGAATCGTACAGACCCATGGAGGCAGTATCAGAGTGAAGAGTCAGGACGGAAAAACAATCTGTTTCAAGGTTATTCTATAGCGATCTATTGTTCAGAGAAAATACACAATCTATTTTAAGTACATTTCAGGAAGATATCTTATACTTTTCCCATGCATGAATGCACAATCTTATTTTCACGGCGGAAGACAGAAAGGAGACGAAACATGATCAACAAGATTCATCCACCGGAAAATCAGGAAATGCAGGCTTTTGATGAAGCCTGCATTCCGCCGGTGCCCTATGGCAGGGCATGTTTTCGACATGAGCTGAAATATCAGATTGGCTATTGCCAGTACCTGGAATTAAGAAGCCGCCTGAAGGCGGTTATGAAAGCAGATGAGCATACAGGCGCCGACGGCAGATATCTGATAAGAAGCATTTACTTTGATAACTATTGGGATAAAGCCCTGAGAGAGAAGACAGACGGCGTTCCTAAACGGGAAAAATTCCGAATACGCTATTATAATGATGATTTTTCCTATATCACTTTGGAAAAGAAAGTAAAAAACAATAATTTATGCCTGAAATTTGATGCGGATATTACAGAGGAGGAATGCCGCAGACTGCTGGAAGGCAGGCTTGCCTGGATGCGGGAGCACCCATCCTGCCTGGTACAGGAGCTTTATGGAAAGATGCGCTATCAGCTGCTGCGGCCCAGAGTGCTGGTATCTTATGTGCGGGAACCCTATATTTATAAAGCCGGGAATGTAAGGGTAACCTTTGACTCATGCATCCGGACTACGATGTACCACAGGGGATTTCTTGAGGAAAGAACGGATGATATCAGCGCTCTTGACAGGCCAAAAGACATGGTAATGGAAGTAAAATACGATGCATTTCTTCCGGAAGTAATCCGAAGCCTTATACAGACAGAAGGCGTAAGGCAGCAGGCATTTTCCAAATACCAGGCCTGCCGCAGATTCGGATAATCAAAAGCGGGCATACATAACAGAAACAGGAGGATTAGACATATGACATTTCAGGATATTTTTAAGTCCAGTTTTTTGGAAAGCGTAACAGAGTTTTCAGCAGCAGATACTTTCATCGGAATGATATTTGCCCTTGTAATGGGGCTGTTTATTTTTACGGTTTATAAAAAGACCTTTAACGGGGTTATGTATTCAACAGGGTTTGCCATGGCCCTTGTGGGGCTTTCCCTTGTGACGACCCTGGTTATTATGGCAGTAACTTCCAATGTAGTACTGTCTCTTGGCATGGTAGGCGCCCTGTCTATTGTACGTTTCCGGGCAGCTATAAAGGAGCCTATGGAGATTGTATATCTGTTTTGGGCCATTGCAGTGGGAATTGTCATTGGCGCAGGCATGATCCCGCTGGCTGTAATCGGTTCTGTAATAATAGGGGGAATACTGATTCTTTTTGCCAACCGCAGGATACATGACAACCCCTATATTCTGATTGTAAACTGCAGCAGCGAGAAAGCGGAGGAAACAGCCCTTAGCCTGGCGCAGACGGCGGTGGAACGGTTTGCGGTGAAATCCAAGACAGTAAATGCCGCAGGCATTGAACTTACGGCGGAAATCCGCATGAAGGATGCAGGCACCGTATTTGTCAACAGGCTTAATGACATTGAAGGTGTGAATGATGTTACTCTTGTCAGTTATAACGGTGAGTACATGTCATGATGAAGGAGGTCTGTTATGGTTGCCTGTAAGAACATAACAAAGATCATCTATGTGATTGTTGCAGCAGCTGTTATGCTGTGTATCCTGGCAATGATTTTTCCGGAGAGAGTGATAGAAACATTTGGAGGCGCCGCAGTGGCGCTGCAGTATGAGACAGAGCTGTTTGATACAGACGAGATAATTCAGATTGGCATTCAAATGGATGAAGAAGAATGGGAAGACATGCTTGCCCATGCCTCTGAGGAGGCATACTATTCCTGCGACGTGGTGATAAATAACACGAAGCTGTACAATGTGGGGATACGTCCAAAGGGAAATACCAGCCTGTCCTCCATTGTCATGGACCCGGATACAGACAGATTCAGCCTGAAAATCGAGTTTGATCATTATGTGGAAGGACAGACGTGCTTCGGTTTGGATAAGCTGATTCTGAACAATAATTTTGCAGATGCAACAAATATGAAAGAGGCCCTTGTCTATGACATGTACCAGTACCTGGAAACAGATGCATCCCTGTACAATTACGCAAAAATATGCGTTAACGGTCAGTACTGGGGAGTATATCTGGCTCTGGAAGCTGTGGAGGACAGTTTTCTGCTGAGAAACTACGGCGCTGCAGGGGGACAGCTTTATAAACCTGAAAGCATGGGAATGGGGGGAGGCCCTGGCAGAGAGGGAGAAGGCGGACAAAAGCCGCCGGGCGGCAGGAATCCACGGGAAGCAGATGGACGTGAAGAAGAAAACGGCGCAAAAGAACAGGGCGATCCGTCAGGCGGCGCCCAGCTGTCGGACGGGGAAGGCTGGGCGCCGCCTGACAGGGAAGAAAGACGCGACAGGGGGAGAATGCCTGGCGGCCCTTCCATGGGAGGAAACGGGGCAGATTTAAATTACACGGATGATGAACTTGACAGCTATTCTACCATATGGGAAGGGGAGGTGACTGACAGCGGAAAAAGTGATCACCGCAGGGTTGTGACGGCTTTAAAAAACATAAAAGAAGGAACCGATCCGGAAAAGTATATGGATGTGGATAACCTGCTTAAATACATGGCAGTGCATGTTTTTTCTGTAAATCTGGACAGTCTTTCAGGAGTCATGGCCCATAATTACTATCTGTACGAGCACAACGGGCAGCTGAATATACTTCCGTGGGATTATAACCTGTCCTTTGGCGGAATGGGAATGGGCGCGGACAGCGGCGCATCCGGGGTTATCAATGACGCTATTGACACGCCTTTCCAGGCCACGGAATTTTTCGACGTACTGCTGGAAAATGAAGAATACCTTGCCAGGTATCATGAGTATTTAAGGCAGCTTGTACAGGAGTATGTTTTCGGAGGAACATTGGAAGCATTTTATAACCGCGTGAGAAACCAGATTGACACATTGGTAAAAACAGATCCAACGGCATTTTATTCGTTTGAAGAATACGAGGCAGCGGCAGAGATGCTTTACAAGACAGCTACGCTGAGGGCGGAAAGCATCCAGGGCCAGCTGGATGGGGATATTCCGTCTACAGACGAAGGGCAGAAGGCGGATTCGTCAAATTTGATTGACGCATCTTCCATTGACATTGATGCAATGGGCGTGTTCGGCGGCGGACGTTCTAATGGCGGCGGGGACAGATTTGGGAACCCGGAGAGCGGGGGCGATCCGTATGGGAGCCAGAGGCCGGACAGCGAATCAGCGGCGGAAGTATTTCGAAGTGAAGCCAAAATGCCTGAAACAGAACATGGATTTTCAGACATGCCTGGGCCGCAGGGCATGCCCCAGGGGGCGGCCTGGGGATCGGATACCCCTGACAGAGGCGCTCCGCAAATAACCGGCAGCGGCAAAAATATGATTCCCAATATGATAATCTGCGGAGCCTGTCTGCTGGCGGCAGTTCTGGCGCTTCTTATGGCGAAACATTATCAGAGGGTGAAACAATAGGAAATAATCGTATTTAGGAATAAAAGCTTCTTTCTGCACCGTTTCTTTCATGCCATTTTTATAAAAAAAACCAAAAAATGAGCCAAAGTGGGAAAAATGTGTTTGATTTTATCGAAATAAGTATATATAATGGTAGAAAAAGACTAAAAAAGACTAAAAAAGACCACTTTTTGGGGGAAAAGGGCCAGAGGAGCAGATAATGGAAGCAGAGATTAATGAGTTTATGGAGTATCTGTCCCAGGAAAGGCAGGCTTCAAAAAATACACAGATGTCTTACAAGCGGGATTTAGGCCAGATGGAGGAATACTTAAGAGGACAGGGAATCACGGAACCTGAAAGGGTAACCAGGACTTTGCTGAACTCCTATATTCTGCACCTTGAAAAACAGGGAAGGGCAGCGACTACCATATCCCGCATGATGGCTTCCATGAAAGCTTTTTTCCACTATGAATTCAGCCGCAGAAAGATAAGCCGGGACCCGGCGGAACTTTTGAAAGCTCCGAAAGTGGAAAAGAAGGTTCCTACTATTTTGTCTGTGGAGGAGGTTGCCAGCCTGCTGAATCAGCCGGAGGATTCTTCCCCAAAAGGGATTCGGGACAAAGCCATGCTGGAGCTTTTATATGCCACAGGCATACGGGTTTCGGAGCTTATAGGGCTGAAACTGGGAGATTTGAATCTTCCTATTGGATTTATAATCTGCAGGGACGAACACAAAGAGAGGACTGTGCCTTTTGGGAAAATAACGAAGCAGGCCCTGGAACGGTATCTGGAGCAGGCCAGGAGTCTTCTTCTGAAAGGGAAGGAATCTTCCCTGCTGTTTGTAAACTGCAGCGGAACGCCTATGAGCCGCCAGGGATTTTGGAAGATCATCAAGCACTACGGCCTTATGGCAGGCATTACGGCTGACATTACCCCCCATACCCTGCGCCACTCTTTTGCGGCTCACCTTATCGGCGGCGGCGCGGACCTGAGGGCGGTGCAGACCATGATGGGACATTCTGACATGGCCACTACTCAGGCTTACACGGCTTATGTACAGAAAGAGGACGCGGTGCGCACGGCTTATTCCAGCGCCCATCCAAGACAGTAGCCGTGGACCCGGCAGGGACGCACCGCCGCCCATAAAAGTCCGGCGGGCGTATTTGGCGTCCCGGAATGCATGGTGCCTGCTTCACTGCAGCCTCAGTAAAACCGTGATGAAACAGAGACATGGAGCATATAAAAACGATCCGGAATCAGCCTCAGGCCCGGATCGTTTTTTATATTATTTTTTGTCCGCAAACAAAAGTTCCACATATGCCAGAATCAGAGGAGCCACCCCTTTTGCGTCATTGCGGACAATGGGTTCCCTCATATAATAATCGAATGTCCCCTCACGCATCTCCTTATTGCCAAGCCCCGCCACAAGGCAGATGCCTCCAAGCTGCAGCTCCCCTTCTTTTTCCGACAGGTATCTGCTGCAGATGCCGTCAAACGCTTTCTTCCCATAATCAAAATAGGAAGGCTCAAGAAGGCCAAGCCGAACGCTCTTCATAATCGCATAGGCAAAAATGGCGGAACCGGAAGTTTCCAGATAGTTAGGAGAAATTCCGCCTCGGTTTACCACCTGATACCACATGCCGGTTTCCTCATCCTGATACGGAAGCATGGAGTCGATGAGTTCCCGATAAATACCCGACAGCCTGGACCGTTCCTGTTCCATGGAATCAGGCATGATCTCCACCGTATCAATAAGCGCCATGGCATACCAGCCCAGAGCCCGAAGCCAGAAATTGGCGGACAGCCCGGTAACCTTATCGCACCAGAAGGATTTTCTGGAGTCATCGTAAGCGTGATAGTAAAGCCCGTTTCGGGAATTCCTCATAAGCTCATATACGTTAAAGAACTGCCTGCAGCTGTCAAGGCAGTTTTTTCCGTCATTGTAGGTAAGTTCATACTCCATATAAAAAGGCTGGGCCATGTAAAGGCCGTCCAGCCATATCTGATCGGGGTAGATCAATTTATGCCAGAAGTTTCCCGTGGAAGTGCGGGGCTGCTTCTCAAGCTGGCTGTATACGGTATTAATGGCATTCCTGTATTTTCCTTTTCCTGTAAGATGGTAAAGATCAAAAAGGGTTTTTCCGGCATTGACATTGTCCAGATTGTATTCTTCAGGATCATAGGAGGCAATGGAACCGTCTTCCTTCACGAAATAGTCAATGAAGCTGTCAGCAAACTCAAGATACCGGGAATCTTTTTTTATGTGGTACAATTCCAAAATGGCCTTGATCATGCAGCCGTCAATGTAGTTCCAGGTAGGCTTCTTGCCCTGCTTGATTTTTTCAATATTCCAGACGGGAGCCTGCGGGCTGCTTTTCTCCAGCAACTGGTCAATATATCGATCCAGAATCTCCATAATGGTACCTCTCTCTCTATGGTTGGTGAATTTAAATAAAATGGCAAAGATCCAACGTTTGCATATTTAATATAGTACCATAAAATCAAAGTGATTAAAACCAGACACTTTGTACAAAAAAAACAGTGAAACCTATACAAATTCACTAATTGACAGATGGTATTATGGATGCTACAATGAAAATGTCAAAAAAATGGTGCGTATTTGTTCATAAGCGTAAAAATGAAAGTAATTACATATGGCGAATATGCATAATTTTTTAAAAAAATGTGCAAACCTTTGCAAACCAAAAGCCCATGAAAGCGGCAGAAACTGCCGGAAACAGCAGAGCCGGCTCAGACAGGGCCGGCAGCCATATGCTGTTAAACGCCGGCAGGCAGTCTGGAACCGGCGTATATACCGGATTTTATGGGTCAATGGAAAAAGCGGGGGAGGCCATAAATAAAAGAAAGGGAGAAGATATTCATGAGGAAAAGTATTAAAAAAGCAATGTCCTTGGCATTGGCATCCGTTATGGCATTATCATTGGCAGCATGTTCAGGTAATAGCAGCTCAGGCGGTTCTTCAGGAGACAGCAGTTCCGGAGGCGACGGCCAGGTGGAACTGAAGTTCTCATGGTGGGGCGGAGACTCCAGACATGAGGCTACTGAGAAAGCCATTGAGGCGTTTATGGCTAAATATCCAAATATTACTGTAACTGCAGAGTACGGTGCATGGTCAGGCTGGGAAGAGAAACAGGCGCTGAACATTATGGGAGGCAATGCAGCGGATGTTATGCAGATTAACTGGAACTGGATTGAATCTTACAGCGGAAACGGCAAAAACTTTGCAAACCTGGAGGAGTACTCGGATGTTCTTGATCTGACCCAGTTCCCCAGCGACAGCCTGGAACTGTGCAAAGCGGACGGCAAGCTGATGGCCGTTCCGGTAGCCCTGACCGGAAGATTATTCTACTGGAATAAGACTACGTTTGATGAGGTCGGAGTGGCGATTCCTACCGATGAGGCTTCCCTGCTTGCAGCTGGCGAGGCGTTTAAGGCATTTGACGAAGACTACTATCCGCTGGCCCTGGGCGAGTATGACAGAATGATCTTCCTGGTATATTATCTGGAGTCTGTATACGGCAAGCCCTGGGTGCAGGACGGGCAGATTCAGTATACGGCGGAAGAGATTGCGGCCGGTATGGAATTCATTAACAAGCTGGAAGATAGCCATGTAATTCCTACCCTGGCTGTTCTCAACGGCGATATGGCAGATTCTATTGATAAAAATGCAAAGTGGATTGACGGAAAGTATGCAGGCATCCTTGAGTGGGATTCTTCTGCATCCAAGTTCGAGCAGGCTGTTAAGGAGAGTACCAATAAGCCGGGGCAGGAGTTTGTTATCGGTGAATTTGTTAAGTTTGGTGATTATGACGGCGGATTTACGAAGATTTCCATGGGGCTTTCTGTGGCAGCCAGCAGCGCTCACCCGAAAGAGGCAGCTATGCTTATTAATTTCCTGTTAAATGATCCTGAGGGAGTTGAGATCTGCTCTACAGAGAGGGGAATCCCGTGTTCTGCAGCAGCGGTTGCCGTTCTTGACGAGAAAGGGCTGGGCAATGAGCTTGTAAAAGAGGCTAATGCAAAGGTGCTTGGATTCTCCAAGTTCCCGCTGGATACCAAGTTCGAGCATAATGACCTGAAAGCTAACCCGGACGGCGTGTATTATAAAGTGTTCGGCAAGCTGAGTTCTGACGATATTGACGCCGCAAAGGCTGCGGAAGATCTGATGAAAGGCGTAAATGAGTGTTTGGGCAACTAAGAATATTTAAAGAGCCAGAGCGTCAGGCATGACGGAAATGATTCAGCAGGCCGCCGGAGTTGATTCCGGCGGCTTCGCCAAGACAGCCTGAAGCGGACAGACAGGCCCGGCTTAATGGGCGGCGGGGCAGTCTCTGCCTGAGGGAAGATAAGGAAAGGTATCGGAGAGGGATATTTATGGATGTAAAGGAAATGGTTAGGGATAAAGCCAGGTACAAGGAGATCGTCGCTTATTTTCAGGAATTCAATACTCTCGGAGCACAGGAGCTGGTGCTGCTGATCGATACCATAGAATTGATGTCAGAAGAAATATTTGAGCACTATAAAGCCTTACAGGAGATATTAAAAAAGGCGGTGACTGAAATATTAATGAGAAGACAGAGGGAAGGCAGTTTCGGCTTCCTGACGGATTCTCAAAAATGCCAGCTTTCTTATGCGCTTCGAAAAGCAGGAAACCTTAAGGTATTACTGTGGGAAAAGTATGAGGAATATGACATGGAGCTTCAATGACAGATGCCTGCAGCCCAGGTATCTGCAGGAAAAATTTTTAGGAGGTAACAGCATGAAGCAGAAAAAAGGCTTTGGCAAGGCGTTGACAGAAAACGTTGGCTTCTGGTTTATTGTACCATGGCTTGTAGGTTTTCTGTGTTTCAAAGTGTATCCCTTTGCGTCCTCTCTGTACTACAGCTTCACCAACTATGATCTGTTTACTGGCATCAGTAAGCACGGTTTGATGAATTATCAGACCATTTTTACGGACGAGGATATTATCAGGGCGTTTCAGGTAACCTTTAAGTATGCAATCTTTGATGTGCCGCTGAAACTGGCGTTTGCATTATTTATTGCCTATATCCTTAATTTTAAGCTGAAAGGCGTGAATTTCTTCAGAACCGCATATTACATTCCGTCCATTTTAGGCGGCTCCATTGCCATTGCCATTCTGTGGCGGGCCGTATTTAATACAGACGGACTGATCAATACGGTGATCACAGCTTTTGGGATGGAAAAGATTAACTGGATGGCAAGTGCCAACGGCGCGCTGACGGTTATCGTCCTGCTTCGTGTGTGGCAGTTCGGCTCGGCCATGGTTATTTTCCTGGCGGCGTTAAAAGGCGTATCAGAGGATCTGTATGAGGCGGCATCCATTGACGGCGCAGGCAAGTGGACCCAGTTCTTTAAGATTACGGTTCCCCTGATTACACCGGTTATTTTCTACAACCTGATTACTCAGCTTTGCCAGGCGTTCCAGGAATTTAACGGACCGTTCCTTGTAACGAAAGGCGGACCAAACGGCGCCACTACTCTGATTTCCATTTTGATTTACAATAATGCATTCCTCCGCCATAAGATGGGCATGGCAAGCGCCCAGGCGTGGGTACTGTTTGTGATTGTGTGCGTGCTGACAGCAGTCGCATTTGTAAGCCAGAAGAAGTGGGTTTACTATTCTGATGAAGACGGGAGGTAAAAGATTATGACAAGAGAACAGAGAAGAAAAATCAGTACGGTCATTCGTTACGTCCTGTTGGTAGCAGTAGGGTTTATTATGGTATATCCTCTTATCTGGATGGTAGGAGCTACGTTTAAGACCAATTCCGAGATCTTTACCAGCGCATGGTTCTGGCCGAAGAACCCGGTGTTTGACGGATATAATGATGCGTTTAAGAGCTACGGAGGCAAGATCAATCTGCTTACATCCATGCTGAATACTTATAAAATCGTGCTCCCCAAAGTTATATTTACCATTGTCTCCGCAACGATCACGGCATACGGCTTTGCCAGGTTTGACTTTAAGGGAAAAGGGATTATGTTCTCCCTGATGATGGCTACCCTGTTCCTGCCTCAGGTAGTGCTGAATGCCCCTCAATACATTATGTTCAATAAGTGGGGATGGACCAATTCTTATCTGCCCCTGGTTATTCCGTCCCTGTTTGCGGCGGATACCTATTTTGTGTTTATGCTGATTCAGTTTTTAAGGGGCGTGCCCAAGGAGCTGGAGGAGGCGGCCAAGATTGACGGCTGCAATTCCATTAAGACCTTATGGTACGTAATCGTTCCCATGCTGAAGCCATCGCTGGTGTCCTGCGCACTGTTCCAGTTTATGTGGACATCCAATGATTTCATGGGGCCGTTGATTTATATCTCTGACATGGATAAATATACCAACTCCATCTATTTGCGCATGTCCATGGATGGCGACGTAGGTTTCCAGTGGAACAGAATTCTGGCCATGTCTCTGATTTCCATTATTCCATCATTGGTAGTATTTTTCTGCGCTCAGGATTCGTTTATTGACGGTATTGCAGCCGGCGGTGTAAAGGGTTAATAAGATCTGGAAAGTAACCTCATGCGTCCGGCTGGGAACGCACCGCCGCGCAAGAAAGTCCGGCGGGCACATTTGGCATATCTGAATGCATGCCGCCTAATCGGCGGCGGGACTTTAAAGTAAAAGGGGATTCTCGCAGGAGGTCCCCTTTTGCGTATAGGTAAAAAATGTTTTAATGGAGGAAATGATTGTGGAGATAAAAGTAATTTTCCGAACTGCCAGATGCATTACCGTGGAAATCTGTGACGGCAGCATCTATGAATCTGCAGAAGAAAAGGAGATCTATGTTAACGGAAGGTTCTATGAACTTACCCGGAAGGCGGTTGCCAGCATTTATGGGCTGAAACCGGATAGAGAGTATGCCGTCAGGGTGAAAATGGGAGAGACGACAGAAGAGATAAGAGTCAGAACCCTGAAAGAGTTTGTAACTTTAAATGTGAAAGATTTCGGAGCCAAAGGAGACGGCCTTCAGGATGATACTCCTTTTATCCAGGCGGCTGTTTTAAGCTGCCCCAAAGAGAGCAGAGTTCTGATTCCGGAGGGAACTTATAAAATTACCAGCCTGTTTTTAAAAAGTGATCTGCGGGTGGAACTGGCGGAAGGGGCAGTGCTGTCAGCAGAGACAGACAGGAGCAAATTCCCGGTTTTAAGAGGGCTGATTGAAAGCTATGACGAAAAGGCGGAATATAATCTGGGAACCTGGGAGGGCAACCCCATTGACTGCTTCAGCTCCATTATCACAGGCATTTATGTAAAGAATGTGGAGATCTACGGCCTGGGAGTTATTGACGGCAATGCCAGCGTCAGCAATTGGTGGCATGACCCAAAGACAAAAAAGGTGGCGTTCCGGCCAAGGATGATCTTTCTCAACCATTGCGAGAACGTGACCATTCAGGGAATCCAGGTCCAGAACAGCCCAAGCTGGAACATTCATCCATATTTTTCTAATCACCTGAAATTTGTGGACATAAGTGTGCTGAACCCTAAAGATTCCCCCAACACAGACGGCCTTGATCCGGAATCCTGCCATGACGTGGAGATTGTAGGGGTGTATTTTTCAGTGGGAGACGACTGCATAGCAGTAAAATCCGGTAAAATTTATATGGGGTCTAAATATAAAACGCCCTCTGAAAATATTTTGATTCACCAATGCTGCATGCGGGACGGGCATGGTTCCATTACCATCGGAAGCGAGATGGCAGGGGGCGTAAAGAACCTGACAGTGAAAAACTGCCTGTTTCTGAACACGGACCGCGGCTTAAGGATTAAGACGAGAAGAGGGCGGGGAAAGGATGCAGTAATTGACAGAATCCTTTTTGAGAATATCCGCATGGATCAAGTCATGACGCCTTTTGTTATTAACAGCTTTTATTACTGTGATCCTGACGGACACAGCAGCTATGTGGCTTCCAGAGAGGCGCTTCCTGTAGACGATGGGACTCCCTGCATTAAAACGCTGGAGTTTTCTGACATAAAAGCCAGCAACTGCCATGTGGCGGCGGCATATCTGTATGGCCTTCCAGAGCAGAAAATTGAGCGGGTGGAGATGAGGCGCGTACAGATCGGATATGCAGAGAATGCCCTGTCAGGGGAACCGGCTATGCTGGACGGTATAAAACCGGTAAGCCGCATGGGTATTTTTGCCGGGAATATCGAAACGCTGGTGCTGGAAGATGTGGAGATTGAGGGACAAAAAGGAGAAAAAATTATTACAGAAAATATTGAACATTTAGTTGAAAGGTGATATGGTAGAAAGCATGTGATGTTGACGGGGGAACGGATCGGCAATGGCGGCCTGAACCCGGGCAAAGGCTGATGGTGACAAGCCTGCTACAACGTTAACAAAGCGGTAACAGTTCAGTCTGGACTGTTGTGACAGTAAAGAGGAAGGTGCGGCATGGCGGTTACGATTAAGGATATTGCAAAAAAAGCAGGAGTTTCTTATTCTACAGTGTCCAGGGCTCTCAATGACGTGGGGGCCGGAAAGTCAGAGAGCCGGCAGAGGATTCTGAATCTTGCCAGGGAAATGGGCTATGTGCCCAACCAAGCGGCCATTAATCTGAGAAGTTCCCGCTCCCATACCATTGGCTTATTCTTCTCCACCATCAGCAAGATGACATCGCCCTTTGTGCTTCATGATGTCCTGACAGGCGTATACAACATTGTGGGCAGCAGATACAATGTGGCAGTTAAGGGAATTGATATGCATGAGGCAGGAACCCTGAACCCCACCCTGTTTGACGGAATTATCGTGCTGTCTCAGAGGTCGGAGGACAGTTCTTTTATTGAAGAGGTACTGGAGAAGAAGATTCCCATGGTTGCTATCTGCCGAATTGTCTATTATGACGTGCCTAATGTGGTCACAGATGAGATGGAAGCCATGGAAAGAGCCATGGATTACCTTTTGGATAACGGTCATCGGAAGATTGCGGTCATAGGCGGCCTGCCGGGAGTGGACTCTACCAGGCTGCGCCATCGGGGATGGAGGAATTCCATACTGCGCCATGGGCTTGATCCGGATATGATTCCGGTGGAAGAAGGGGATTACCGGTATAACAGCGGTTACAAAGCGGCCCGGCGGATTTTACAGAGGCAGGTAAGGCCTACGGCAATTTTGTGCTTTAATGATGAGATGGCGTTTGCCGCCAGGGCGGCTATCTATGAGGCAGGACTTACAGTGCCGGACGACATTTCTCTGGTGGGTTTTGATAACTGGGATATGTCGGGATACGGTACCATGCGCCTGACGACAGTGGAGAGAAATATGGGTGATTTGGCAAGAGAGGGAACCCGGGTCTTGCTTCGGCGGATAGAAGATGGTATTATAGATAACAGCAGGACATTTCTGGATAACAGACTGATTGTCCGGGAAAGCGTAAAAGACATAAGGGAGAAGGTAAATTGATGAAGAGAGTAGAGGACTACGTAAGAAGCATTCCGGATTTTCCGGAGCCAGGGATTATTTTCCGAGATGTGACCACGATTCTTCAGGACCCCGACGGACTCCGTCTGGCGGTTGACGGCATTCTGGATTTTTTGAAGGACGTGGATTATGATGTTGTGGTGGGACCGGAATCCAGAGGATTTATATTCGGAGTGCCTGTGGCATACGCCATGCACAAGGGGTTTGTTCCGGTTCGAAAGAAAGGGAAGCTGCCCTGCGAGACGATTTCCATGGAATATGATTTGGAATACGGCAGCGCAGTGGTTGAGATGCATAAAGACTCTATAAAGCCGGGACAGAAGGTGGTAATCGTGGATGATCTGATCGCCACAGGCGGAACCATCCAGGCGATTATTAAGATGATTGAGCAGCTGGGCGGCCAGGTAGTAAGGATCTGCTTTGTCATGGAACTGGCAGGGCTTAATGGGCGGGAGAAGCTTAAGGGGTATCAGGTGGATTCCGTGATTACTTACGAGGGAAATTAGTTTAATGAAAGGGAAGGTCTGGAGGATGCGTCCAGACCTTCTTGGCATTATGGATATGGGCATGGACTTCCGGGGAGGTTGGAGATGGGAATTATGGTGAGGAAAGCGGCAGCGGCAGGAGCGGTTCTTATGATGGCAGCGGTTATGGCGTGGGGCTGCGGCGGCAGGAAAAAGGCGGCAGAGCCGTCGGAGACGGTTACCCTGACTCTTGCCAACAACCATCCGGATGATTACTGTACGACAAAGGCGGTGGAGTGGTTTGCAGAAGAGGTAAAGGCACGGACGGAGGGGCGGATCGTTATAGATGTGTACAATAACGGAAGGCTGGGGGATACGGTTTCCTGCCTGGAGCAGATGCAGTATGGAGGAATTGACATCGTGAAGGCGGACGTTCCCACCATGACCAATTTTGTGACTGATTTTAATGTGCTGCAGATGCCTTATATTTATCAGGACACGGAGCATTTCAGGAAAGTCCACGGCGGTGACATCGGCATGGGGATTCTGCGGGGAAAGGCCATGGAGGACAAAGGGATGTATGGCCTGACCTTTTATGATGCGGGAACCCGGTGCTTTTATAACAGCAGAAAGCCCATGGAGTCCATTAAGGATATGAAAGGGATGCAGATCCGGATTCAGGAGTCTAATTTGATGATGGCCATGATTACGGCTTTGGAGGCCCAGCCGGTGGTGACTACCTATGGGGAGGTGTATCAGGCTTTAGAGTCCGGCGTGGTGGACGGGGCGGACAATTCCATTGTCAATTATCTGGAGCAGTCTTTTTATAAACCGGCGCCTTATTTTTTGGAGGATAATCATACGTATTCAGCGGATCTTCTGGTTATGAGCAGCCAGAGCCGTGAGGAGATCAGCCGGCAGGATTTGGAAATTATTGATGAGACGGCTCTTGAGTCCTGGGAACTGCAGAAAGGACTGTGGGAGGAAGCGGAGAGGAAAGCCAGGGAAAGGCTTAAGGAGATGGACGTGGTGATTACCGAAATGCCGCCGGAGGACTTTGAGTACATGGGCCAGATCTGCATGCCGCTGTGGTATGATTATGACCACGGGGAACAATTTTTGGACTTGCTGGACAGAATCGTGGCGGCGGGACGGTAAGAGAGGGGATGCGGGCGTTAGAGCCGAAAAATTTTCTGTTTTATGCAGCAGCGTGGATACGGCGGGCTTTTTCTGCGTATATTCATGTTAGGGGACTGCCAGGCCCGGTGCTTTGGCAAAAGCCGTTTGAATATACGTGGAAAGGAGCAGGGAACACAGTGAGCAAAGGGAAAAGCCCGTTTTTGAATATGGGATGTACTTGTTTTAGCTGGGAGACAGAGGAGGGCATGCACCTTCTGGGCAGGACTTATGACCAGTGCGGCAATCTTTTGGGGAACCGGATTGCAGTAGTTCCAAGGAATTATCCTTTGAGGCTGGAGATTCAGGACAAGGCCCAGAGACATGTCCGCAGCCGATATAGTTTTGGAGGCATGGCGATTATGGGACTTGACAGCCCGGTGATGGTTGATGGGATCAATGAGATGGGGGTCATGGGCGGGCTGCTGAATTATCCCGGGTATGCGGCTTACGATGTGACAAGGGACAGCCGGCATATGAATATTCACCCCGGGTTTCTTACAGGGTATCTGCTAAGCCAGTGTGCCTCCGTAGAGGAGGCGGCATCCATTCTTCCGTCTCTGAACCTGACGGGAGAGAAGATTTTCGGCCATGAGATGACGGTCCATTATATTTTTTCCGACAGGACAGGAGAGACGATTATTATTGAACCGGACAAAGAGGGGCTGCAGATTCACAGGAACACCATAGGCGTTATGACCAACAGCCCAGGCTATCAGTGGCAGCAGACCAATCTGTGCAACTATGCCTCGGTGTCCAATGTCCTGGATGCCTCCCGGGATTATATTGATGTAAAGCTTCAGGGAGTCGCGGTAAGTTCCGGAGGAGGTTTCGGGCTTCCGGGGGATTACTCTTCCCCGTCCCGATTTGTGCGGATGGCGGTTTTAAAGCACTATGCAATTAAAGGGAAGGATGAGACTGACGGTGTCAGCCGGATGTTCCATCAGTTTTCGTCTGTAAATATTCCGGAAGGCATTGTGATGCGTCAGGAAAAGGAGGGCGGGAAGGAAGACATTTCCTATGATCAGACTTTGTGCATCAGCGCCATGTGCGCGGAAAGCGGCACCTATTATTTTTCCACCTGCAAAAGCAGGCGCATCAGCGCAGTACGGCTGGCAGGACTGGAAGGCCGGGAAAATATCACTTATTTCGAACTTCCCCAGAAGGAGGATATCGCATATTTGAATTGAGAGGGACGGCCTTTGGGGCAAAAGGCCGGGGCTGCGGCGGAAAGAGGGATGCGACGGCATAAGATAAGGCAGAGCAGGGGGTATTGCAAAATGGAAGCTGTTGATTTTGCAATACCCCCGTTTTTTGCCCGGCAACGGATTTCATCATTTTTTTGACATTAATACATCATTATCTTAATTTACGGAAAATGAAACATGGATTATGATTAAGACGAGTCAGAGACAAACAGCTTGTGTGAGAGATGATTCGGAAAACAGGGAACCAGAAAACAAAAGAAGTTTCAGGAGGAAAAATGATGAAAATGACAAGAAAAAGACGGCTGACGGCACTATTTTTGACCGGAGCCATGACGGCGCTTTTTGCGGCCGGATGCGGCGGCCAGACGACAGGAGATCCGGGGCAGGCTGACGGAGGCCAGGGGGCCGTTCAGGGAACCGGAGATAACAAGACGGTGATTCGGATCTGGACAAAGGACAGGCATGACGCCAAGTACATCCAGGAAAAGGTGGATGCATATAATTCATCCAATACCGACAATATTGCTGTGGAATATGAGCTTTACACCGATAATTTTGATCAGGCCGTGGATTTGGCGGTGCAGAGCGGCGAACTGCCGGATATCCTGACTCTCAATGACCAGGTTTACAGCCAGTATGTGAATCAGGGGCAGTGGCTGGATCTGTATGAGTATATGGACGACGATATGAAGGAGTATTTTAAGGAAGAGGTTTATCCGGGAATCAATGAGATCGACGGGAAGCTGTACTATATACCTACCTGCGGGACTACGGGCCGTCTGGTTTACAACAAAGAGATATTTGAGCGGGTGGGGATCAGTGAACCGCCCAAAACCCTGGCGGAGATGGTGGAGGACGCAAGGCTGATTACCACGCAGTTGTCCGGGGAGGGCATCTACGGCTTTGCACAGCATATGAAGAGCGCTTCCTCGGCTCTGGAGCGCTCCCTGGATTTGGGGATGGAGCGGGAGAACGGGGTGAAGAAAGGGTTCGATTTTGCAAAGGGCGTATATGATTTTACGGGATATGAAGAGGCCCTGGGCTATTGGACTCAGCTTTTAGCGGAGGATGTGGCGTTTCCGGGATGTGAGTCCCTGGACATTGATCCCCTGCGGACCCAGTTTGCCAACGGGAAGATTGGAATGTATATTTCCTGGACCCATTCCGAGCCGGGAGTGTATCGGGAACAGTTCCCTATGGATTCATCAAAATGGGATGTGGCGCCCATTCCCACATCCACCGGCGTGGAGTCGGGAAAGCAGAATATAAAATTTACTTCAGGATACTTAATTAACGCCAAAAGCCCTAATGCGGACAAGGCATTCCAGGTTTACAAGAATATTTTCGCCAGCGAGGATTTCCTGGTGGGATACTATGAGGGCGGATATGGGGTCAGCATCATCCCGCAGATTGTAAAGAAAGCGAATCTGAATGAAGAGATCGCGGGAAAGACCTGGCTTCAGATGCAGGATATTGACGGGGTTCTCCCCATGACTCCCCAGGAGAAAAACGTACAGGCGGTTATTGTGGAGGGCGAGGATTATTATAAGACCTTTGAATCCATTTATTATGGAGGCGCTGATGCCAAAGAAACCTTAAGGGATCTGACGGATCGTTATAACCGGGCCTATGAGAAAGGAATTGCCGACGGCGTGGGGGAAAAACTGGTGATTGAGCAGTATGATCCTCTGAACGCATAATACTCCGGAGAAAGGACTGGTTTGACATGAAGCAACAAGTGAGCACAGAACATAAACGGGTGGTTTTGAAGAGAAACCTGGAATCCTATGTTTTTATGCTTCCCAATCTGGTTTTGTTTGTGGTATGCTCTATCTATCCTATTATATGGACGCTGAAGTATGTGTTTTTTCAGTATGGAGGCATCGGAACAGGGAACCCTAAATGGGTGGGATTAGAAAATCTGGCGCGGGTTTTTCGGGATGAAGTTTACTGGAAAAGCGTGATAAACACGTTTATATATGGTTTTGGAAAAGTGATTCTCATTATTCCGCTGGCTTTTTTCCTGGCGCTTATCCTGGTGAAGCAGACAAAGTTTAACAGCTTTGCCCAGAGCATGGTTTTTCTGCCTACCATCATGAGTTCGGCGGTTATGGGACTGGTATTTTATCTTCTGTTTAACGCATACAACGGGGAAATCAACCAGTATCTTCTGAATGCGGGGATTATAAGCAGGCCCATCAACTGGCTGGGCAAGGAACACGCCATGAAGACCCTGGTAATCACGGCCATTTGGGGCGGTGTGGGCAATTATATGGTATACTTTATCGCCGGCATCCAGCAGGTATCCAAAGATGCCCTGGAAAGCGCCAAAATTGACGGGGCGGGAAGGCTGCAGACTTTGTGGTACATTACTATTCCCATGATGGGGCCTATTTTGAAGATTATACTGATGCTTTCCATTACATCCGCGTTTAACGATATTACCAATGTCATGGTTTTGACAGAGGGCGGGCCTAATAATGCCACGATGGTCATGGCTCTGTACGGCTACAAGTACTTCTTCCCGGTTTCCGCCTCAGAGTCCGTGATTCCCCAGTATGGGTACGGCGCGGCGGTCAGCGTGGTGTCCGCAGTGATCGCGGGGGCTGTCACTGTCATTTATCTGCGGCTGTCAAGGAAACTGGATGATGTCTATTAAGGAGGCTGTTATGGAAGCAGAGGCAAGAAGCAAAAAGGGGTCCGCCAGGGCTGTCGGCGTCTGTTCGGTGGCGTTTCTGGTGGTGATGATGGTATTTACCATTTATCCCATTTTATATACAGTGTTCGGATCTTTAAAAACCAACGCGGAGCTGACCTCGGGAGGCTCGTTCTTCCCAAAGGAATGGCAGTTTCAGAATTATTACCAGGCTTTTATTCAGGCGGATTTTATAAAATACACATGGAACAGCGTGATTCTGGCAGTGTCCACCATGGTCTTGGCGGTTGTTACCTGCGCGCTGGCAGGATTTATCCTTGCCAGGCGGGATTTTGTGGGGAAGAAGATATTGCTGGCCTTGTACACCTCCATGATGTTTATCAGCCTGGGGTCAGTGACCTTGTATCCCATCTACCAGCTGCTGCAAAAGCTGGGGCTCCATAAAAATATTGCGGGACTTATTATCGCTCTGACAGGAGGGCAGGCGGTGAACGTGCTTTTGGTTATGGGGTTTGTCAAAGGGGTTCCAAAGGAACTTGATGAGGCCGCCATTATTGACGGGTGTTCGATCTATGGGGTATTCGGGCGTATCATCCTTCCCATCATTAAACCCATCCTGGCGGTGGTGGCGCTGTTTGTGTTTCGGAATACGTGGAATGATTATGTGACCACGCTGATTATGACTATAAGCAACAAGGGGATGCAGACACTGACCGTTGCGGTGGTGCAGCTAAAATATTCGGTTAATGCCGCGGCAGAGTGGCACATTATGCTTGCGGGAGCTTCTATTGCTATCATACCGATCCTTATTGTGTACCTGCTGTGCAATAAACAATTTATTGCGGGACTGACGGCGGGAGCTGTAAAAGGATAGACAAATCCCCAATTGGAGAGCGTTATGTGGCTGAATTGGTTACGAAATATTAGTTTTCGCAGAAAAATGACGCTGATCTTTACGATTGTGTGCGCCTTTTCCACAGGGATAGCCGGAATCCTTTATTACGGATACGCAGAGCGGGAGATCATAAACAATTTTACAGCCAATGCCTCAAGCCTGGTAAACCAAATGGAAAACATTTTGGATGCCAGGCTTGAAGCCGTTGACAGAAGGGCTTTTGCCGCCTTGACAAACAGTTCTTTTACGCAGCCTCTGGGAGATTATTTAAGCAGGCCGGATACGAAAAAGGAGGTTGCCCTTCGGGGGGAGGCGGCTAACTGGCTGAAAGATATCCGGCAGGCGGAGCCTTTTGTCCACTCGGCTTTTTTGTGGACGGACAAAGGGCTGTTTGACGATTATACCATGGCCAGGAACTGGGATTTTCGGTTTGAGGATTCCCCGTTCTGCGGATATTTTCAGGACCCTGCCAGCGATGCCATCCAATGGCTGCCTGCCATGAAGGATCAGGTATTTCGGGGGGAAGCGGCGGTACTCCCCTATGTGCGGCGGTTTACCATACCAGGCTACAGGCAGAGTCCATCCTATCTGATTATACAGTTGGATCAGAAAGCGCTGATGGAGGAAACCGTGGGAAGCGGGAGTCTGGGGGAGGTGGTGATTGCGGATATGAAGGGCAACGTCATAGCCGGGACCACGACGGTTAATGAAGAGGCTTTAACAGCGCTGTCAGAAGCCAAATCCTGGCCTTTGGAGGAATGGGGCAGCAGAGATATGGAGTGGAACGGGGAAGACTATCTGGTGTGCAGAGGCGTAGTGGATATTAATCACTGGCAGATTTACATTTTAAAATCAAAAAAGGAGCTGCTGGACAGCATCCGCAGGCTTCAGTGGCTGATTCTGGGTTTAACGGCCGCGCTGATTTTTGGCTGTATGCTCCTTGTGGCCGTACTTTCCAGACAGATGACCGGCTCCCTGAAACGGCTGGCAAAACAGATGAACCGTGTGCGGGGCGGGGAGATGGATGCCAGATATTATTACCCTTACCGGGACGAGGTGGGGAGCCTGACAAAAAGCTTTAATTATATGGCGGATGAGATTGAGAAGGCCATGAAAATGCAGCAGGAGTACATTGAAATACTGAAGCAGGAGAGGGATTTAATGGAGCAGATGCAGGAGCAGAAGCGCAAGGCGGAGTTTCGGGCCCTCCAGGCTCAGATCAATCCCCATTTTCTTTACAATACTCTGAATACCATTACATGGATGGCTTCGGATAAGGGGGTGGATGAGATACGGATCTTGTCAAACTCTCTGGGAAAATTTTTCCGGATCAGTTTGAGCCGCGGAGCGGAGATCATTTCCGTGGCGGATGAACTGGAGCATATAAAGAGCTATCTGGCTATTCAGATGATTCGTTATGCTCAAAAGCTTAACTATGAGATTTGCGTGCCCGAAAGCCTTTTGTCATGCCGGATCTTAAAGCTGGTGCTGCAGCCTCTGGTGGAGAACTCCATTTATCATGGAATTAAGGAGAAGGAGGGGATGGGCAGAATCCTGGTCGGGGCGAAGCTTTGTGATGAAGGCCAGGGCAGGGAGGTTATCCGTTTTTGGGTGGAGGATAACGGAATGGGCTTTACGGCAGAAAAGCTGGCAAAAATCAATGAAAGCCTGCAAAAAGGGGATGCGGACAGCGGTGACGGATATGGGATTTTTAATGTAAATGAGAGGATCAGGCTGTATTACGGCCAGGAGTACGGGCTTTCCTATGAAAGCATCGAAGGGCAGTGGACCAGGGCGGTCCTTACAGTCCCTGCCCAGCCTTTTGTGTCTGGAAACGGGGGTGGTCTTCATGTATAAGATACTGGTTGCGGAAGATGAATCAGAGATGAGGAATCTTATTGTGAAATATTTAAATACCATGGAGCCGGAGTTTCAGGTGGTGGGAAGCGCGGTCAACGGCCTTGATGCTCTGAAACTGGCTGAAAGCCTGCGGCCGGACATCGTACTGACGGATATCTCCATGCCGGTTATGGACGGACTGGAATTTATCCGGGAGGCAGGCCAAAGGAACCTTCCCTTAAAGGCAGTGATCATCAGCGGATATGATGAATTTGACTATGCAAGACGGGCGATTTCCATGGGAGTGGCGGATTATCTGCTAAAGCCTTTTGACCCTGAGGAATTGAGAAATGTGCTGGATAAAATTAAGAGGGAGCTGGATAAGCAGGCCAATTTGTTTGAGAACATGCGGCGGCTGCGGGAGAAGGCGGACGAGAAGGGGATTCTTTTAAAGGAGCAGATCCTTAAGGGCATCCTGCTGGGGAAGGAGGATGCGAGAGAGCCGGAGAAATGGGTTCTGGATGTGGAGGCGGAGTTTTTCTGTGTCTGCCTGTTAAAGCTGCCTCTGTATCCGGATGCCAGAGGGTGGAACTTAGAGAGGCAGGAAAATGTGGAAGAGCTGGTTAAGATCTTAAGCGGCGGGTATATTCACAGGGATATTGAGGCTCATGGGCTGGGATATGAGGGCAATGGAGCGGTTCTGATTCTGGCAGGCAGCGCAGGGGAAAAGGAGCAGTTCCTGCGGCGTGTGAAAAGCGGCATGGAGCATCTGATACAGAGTATGGAGCGGCACTACAGTATTCGGGTGGTGTGCGTGATTGGGACGATATGCAGCCATTGGAGAGAGCTGCATGGGTCGTATGAGGAAGTTATAAGCAGCTGGAAAGGGATCACGTCCGCGGATAAGGGGCTGATTGTCTGCGGGAGGCGAAAAGAGGGAAAGACGCAGGAAGCGGGGAAAAGTGAAAAGGATTCTTCCAGAGCTATAAAAGCGCTGAAGGAGCAAATCCTTTTGTCCATCCGCATGGGGCAGGAGAGGGAGTCCAGGGAATATCTGGAGGAGCTGATGGAGACTTACGGCTCTATACTGCCGGACGGGGCGGAGTTTGCCAGCATTTCAGCCAGGGAGCTGGTTTACAGTATTTTTAATGAGATTGCCAGGAGCCATATCCGTCTGGATGCCGCCTGCACCAACGAGGAGATTGAGAGCCAGGTGAAAGGACATCTGGAGCATGCCAGCCTTATGGAGATCGGGGAGCTTTTGAGGCATTATTTTCCTATGTTCCACCGGGCGTTTCTGGAGAACCGGGACAGGCAGCAGGGGGATGTAATCGTGGAAAACGTGAGGGAGCTGATTGAAAATAACCTGGATCTTGAGGGGCTGACCCTGGAATGGATTGCAGGGAGGCTGAACTTCAGCTCCGCTTATATCCGGCAGATCTTTAAACAGAAAACCGGGGAGGCGATTATGGAGTATGTGATCCGGAAACGGATGGAAAAGGCGGGCAGGCTCCTTATGAATACGGACATGAGGATACAGGAGGTGGCAAAAGCCTGCGGATATGGAAACCAGCGGTATTTTGCAAGCAGCTTTAAGAAGTATTATGAATGTACGCCCAGTAATTTTAAGAGAAATGTAAATACAAACGGTTAAAGGCGGACAGGGCCGCCGGAAAAGTGAGGAAAGGAATATGAGTGAAAAAATCTGGAAAAACAGATGGGTGTGTGATCCCGCGTTTTTAGGGATGGAGCCTGCGCAGATGCTCCATCGGCAGTTAGATGACACGTTTAAGCTGCGGGAACATCGGGAGGATCTGAAGAATATCCATACCCTGTTTCGGAAAAAGGTGATCCTGGAGCCGGGATTTGGGCAGGTGTTTCTGGACATCTCGGCGGATGATTATTATAAACTTTACATTAACGGCAGGTTTATTACCCAGGGGCCGGCCAGCGGGTACCCGTTCCGCTATAAGTATAACCGCCTGGATGTTACAAAGGAGTTAAGGCCCGGGGAGAATGTGCTGGGCGTTCATGTGCATTACCAGGGGCTGGTAAACAGGGCCTGCAACAGCGGTGACTACAGACAGGGTATGATTGCGGAATTGTGGGAGGACGGGAAGCTGGTCATGGACGACTGCTGGAAGTGTATGCGGGCCCGGGAGTATGTGGGGGTAAAGACGGTTGGATATGATACCCAGTTTGAGGAGGCAATTGATAACCGCTTAAAATGTGCAGGGTGGAGAGAACCGGGGTATGACGATTCCAACTGGGAGGAGGCGCCCCGGAGGGAAAAGGACGACCATGTGCTTGTAATGCAGAAGACGGAAAATGTGGTGACAGAGCCAAGAAGAGCGGTCAGTACAAAGCAGATAAAGGATGGGATTTTACTGGATTTCGGCGAGGAGCTGACAGGGACTTTCTATATGAAGGCCAGGGGGAAGGCTGGTGACATGGTGCGGATTCTGTTTGGCGAGGAGCTGACGGATGAGGACAGAGTGCGCAGTGATATGCGGTGCAGCTGCCGTTATGAGGACAGGCTGATTCTGGCGGAAGGGGAAAATGAGCTGGAGCAGTTTGAGTATAAATGTTTCCGCTATGTGCAGCTTGTGACAGAGGGGGACACAAAGCTGTGGGATTTCCGGGTGGATTTCAGGCATTATCCTTTTGACGAGTCGTTTTGCGGTTTTTGGATCGGAAATGAATCTGTGGGCAAAGTGTGGGACATCTGTAAAAGGGCAGTGAGAAACTGCGCCCAGGAGGCGTTTCTGGACTGCCCCCACCGGGAGAAGGGGCAGTATCTTGGGGATCTTTTAGTGACGGGGCATGCCTTTTATTATCTGACAGGGGACACAAAGCTGTTTGGCAAGGCTTTGGAGGATTTTGCGGATTCTGCCAGGATCTGTAAAGGGATGATGGCCGTGGCCCCGGGAAATCTGATGCAGGAGATAGGGGATTTTTCCCTGCTGTTTCCCTATGAGGTCCTTTTGTATTACCGGCTGGGGAGCAGGGAGGGAAAGGGGGAGTTTCTGGAGAAAATGCTTCCCGTGGTTCTGGGGATTGAGGATTATTTTCACCAGTTCCGAAACAGGCAGGGGCTTCTTGAGAATGTAAAGACCAAATGGAATCTGGTGGACTGGCCGGAGAATTTAAGGGATGACTATGATTTTGACCTGCCCCAGCCTGTGGTGGGAGACGGCTGCCACAATGTGATCAATGCCTATTATGTGGGGATGAAGCAGTGCGTGGAGGAGATAAAGAGGATTTTGGGGATGGAGGTCAGGCCGGAGGCGGACAGGCTTAAAGAAGCTTTTATCAGAACCTTTTACAAGGCTGATACAGGGCTTTTTGTTGATTCGTCTGTCAGCAGTCACAGCTCGCTCCATGCCAATGCTTTTCCCTGCTTTTTTGGGATTATGCCAAAGGGAAACCGGATCGTGGAGTTTATCCGGAAGAAAGGATTCTGCTGCGGCGTGTTTACGGCGTATTTTGTGCTGTTTGGGCTTGTGCGGGCAGGCAAGAGGGATCTAGCCTATGAACTGATCACAAATGAGTCGGAGCATTCCTGGATGAATATGGTGAAAGAGGGGGCAACTACGGCCTATGAGGCATGGGGGAAGGAACAAAAATGGAATACCAGCCTGTGCCATGGATGGGCGGCGGCTCCGATCCCGGTTTTGATGGAGGGGTGGACGCAGGAGGAGCGAAAGATCCTGGGGTGGAGGAGACAGGAATGTGATTGATATATAGCTCTAGAACTGCCGCAGAGAATATGTGATGTCAGAAAACAGCAGGAAAGAGGAAAACATTCTGTGAAGGGATGTTTTCCTCTTTTCCTGCCGTAACTATGAAACCGAAAGCTGAATAGTTACCTGGACTGTACACGGGTACTGTTTTCAGGCTGACTTTGTGTTATCAGCAGTAAAACTCCATAGGATAGGTCATATACTCAATTTCGTCCAGCTCATCCATGGTTATCAGGCCAGCCGGCGCCCGAAGCACTGCGGGAATCCGGTTCACGATGGTAGCGCAGGTGTGCTCAACCGTGGCAGGCTTTACTACATGGAATTCCGTATCCGGCTCGCCGGTAATTTTCCAGTCGCACATATCTCCGTCATCGGGGCCGTACACCTTGCCGATGCACTGAGTCTCAATAACTGGCCCCTGGAAAGTTTCCGTGGTCACAACAGCTGCCATGCCGATGCAGTTGCCGCTCTTTATATCCTTGCCCATAGTGGAGGAGTACAGATCCCCATCGTGGAAATAGGGAACGCATTTCTGAGTCTGGCTCTTAATGGTCCAGCCCATTTTCGCTGCCAGGGCTTCGTTGGAGTTCCACACATAGGAGGGCTCCAGGACTTCGGGATGGGCGATCTGGTTCTCAAATTCTTCGGGGGTTAAGTCTACGCCGTGGGCCTTTGCCAGGGCCAGGCCATAGTCTTCAACATTGTAGCTGACTGCGCCCTCGATTTTCTTAATGTTGTGGCAGCTTCCTGCAACAACACTGACCATGTTTACCCAGAAGGTGTCCTCCATGCCGCTTCCTACGAAGGTACAGTTGTTTTCCTTGGCCAGCACGTCCAGATGATTGGCGCGGACAGGGTCAGTGGTCCAGCAGTAGGTGGCTTCCTCGCAGGTGGTGATGACGCTGATGCCCCGGCTTAAGCAGTTTACAAAGTGGTCATAGCAGTCGCTTACCAGGCTGAACAGAGTAACCACCGCAATATCAGGATCGGTGTTGTCCAGAACTTCCTCTGCATTATTACTGATAAGAACGCCTGTCTTTACGCCAAGCTCCGCATAATCACCGATATCCATGCCTACGATTTCCGGATTGACGTCAATAGCGCCTACAATCTGGGCGCCCTTTTCATAGAGGTAGCGAAGAATGTATTTGCTCATTTTGCCGCAGCCGTACTGTACTACTTTAATCTTGCTCATAACGAAATTCCTCCTTCTTGGGAAACAAAGTTTTCTGATGGTCTTAGTATATAACCTGATGGCAGGTGAGAGTCAAGGAAGATTGTGGAAATTTTAACGGCAATTTTAATGGGGAATTAGGGCGTGTTTGAAAATTGCTTTCCGTCAGATGTGCGTCACAGTTTGCGGGAGATTTGGCCCGAATGAGGGAGGCGTAGTGGGCTACGTTGACCGAATGAGGGCCAGATCTCCCGCAAAGTGGGGCGTGCAGATGGCGGGAATGAATTTTCAAACACGCTCTAGGGCGGGACAAAAGGAAAGGGGGGAGCTGTTTTTGGCAGTTTGACCTATGGCGACGTAAACAGAGATAAAAAATAAAGAAATTATAAAATATCTTGCTGAAAAATGAAAAAAGTTTATAATTAATTTATACGATTTTACTAAAAACCCTGACCTTACCTTAGAGTTTTGGAGGCGGAGTTATGGATGATAAAATGATGAAGATTGGCGAGATGGCGCAGTTTAATCGGGTGTCCATTACCACGCTGCGGCTGTATGACAAGGTGGGGATTCTGAAACCGTGTTATACAGACACGAAGACCAATTATCGATATTACAGTATACACCAGAAAGCGCGGCTGGATATGATCCAGTATATGAAAGAGCTGGGCATGAGTTTGGGGGAGATCCGTGAGATTCTGGAAAAAGGGGATATCCAGATGATCGAGTCTACCCTTATCAGCAAAAAGAAACAGGTGAAAGAGGAGATTGCTCAGCTGAAGCTGCGGATGGGGGCCATAACAAGGGCTATTGACAGCGTGGAACGATTTCGGAAAGCGCCGGACTGCGGAATGATCACCGTGGAGTATATTTCTCACCGGAAGGTGTATGTGATGCACACGGATACTAATTTTTATGAGCATGATATTTCCGTGTATGAGGAAATTTTAGAGGATCTGAAAGAGAATCTAATTAATCAGGGGCTGCCCCAGGTCTATTACTGCAATGCAGGGACAATTATGAGAAAAGAGGATTTTTTGGATTTGAAAATGGAGTCCCATGAAATTTTTTTGTTTGTGGATGATGATTTCCCGGCTCATAAGTCTGTGCGGCGGATTGACAGCGCCATGTATGCCTGCATTTATCTGGACAGTTTTGAGGGGGAACGGGAGTACGCCAGAAGACTTCTGAACTACTGCCGGGAGCATTGGTATGTGATCTGCGGGGATTATATTTGTGAAGTTTTGACAGAGTTTAATGTGTTTGACAGTGAGAAAAGGTCTATGTTTTTAAGGCTGCAGGTGCCGCTGAAATTTAGGTAGGGGATAGGTAAGAAAAAGGCCAGGGGCTTTCTTAAGTTTGGATAACAAAAGATCGTATCCAAAGTTAAGGAAGCCCCTATCTAACTGCATGCAGCCTGAAAGCGGAATTTTTATTGTTTTGCGGCCTCTGCCATCTTTAAGGCCCGGACTTTTAACGGAAGCCCAAACAGTGTAATAAAGCCGTCGGCGTCGTGATGGTCATACAAGTCTCCGGTGGTGAAGGAAGCCAGGGACTCGCTGTAAAGGGAGTAGGGGGAGGTGGTGCCGGCTTTGATGATATTTCCTTTGTAAAGCTTGAATTTTACCTCTCCTGTTACGTACTGCTGGGTGGATTCCACGAAAGCCTGGACAGCCTCACGCAGGGGGGTGAACCATTTCCCTTCATATACAATCTGTGCCATCTTATTGCCCATGTCCTTTTTTGTCTCCATAGTGGCCCGGTCCAACACCAGCTCTTCCAGCTGCTGATGGGCTTCCATAAGGATGGTGCCTCCCGGAGTTTCGTACACGCCTCGGGATTTCATGCCCACCACCCGGTTTTCTACAATATCCACGATGCCGATGCCGTGCTTGCCGCCTAGCTCGTTAAGCTTGCGGATAACATCAGAAACTTTCATCTTTTCACCGTTTACGCTTACGGGGATTCCCTTTTCAAAGGCCATGGTTACATATTCGGCTTCATCCGGGGCTTTCTGCGGGGTTACGCCCAGGACCAGGAGATGGTCATAATTGGGCTCGCTGGCTGGGTCTTCCAGCTCAAGGCCTTCATGGCTTATGTGCCATAAGTTTCGGTCGCGGCTGTAGCTGCTGTCTGCGGAGAAGGGCAGATGGATGCCGTGCTGCCTGCAGTATTCAATTTCGTCTTCACGGGACTTCATGGTCCAGATGTCGGTCATGCGCCAAGGGGCAATGATCTTTAAATCCGGAGCCAGGGCCTTGATGCCAAGTTCGAAACGGATCTGGTCGTTGCCTTTTCCGGTGGCTCCGTGACAGATGGCGGAAGCGCCCTCTTTGCGGGCGATCTCCACCAGCCGCTTGGCAATGGCGGGACGGGCCATGGAGGTGCCTAATAAGTATTTGTTTTCATACACAGCGCCGGCCTGGACGCAGGGCATAATATAGTTGTCACAGAAATCATCCACCAGATCTTCGATGTATAATTTGGAAGCGCCGGACAGCTTGGCCCGCTCTTCTAGGCCCTCCAGCTCGCTTCCCTGGCCGCAGTCGATGCAGCAGCAGATAACTTCATAGTCAAAATGTTCTTTCAGCCATGGGATAATGGCCGTGGTGTCAAGGCCGCCGGAATAGGCCAGTACGACTTTTTCTTTCATAATCGGTATCCTCCTGAGATTTAATAGGATGTTGAAAAACATTCATTTTTAGACTTTCATTACTATAAACCAGATTTAAGGAAAATGCAAGGTGTAAATGAATAAAAATTAAGAATTGTGTATATTATGCGCTGGGGATGGAGGAACTTATTTTTGAGAAATTTATTTTTATAGAGGGGAAGAGGGCCGTAAGCCCTGGAAAGGCCATGTCCTGTCAGGATTCAGATTTGCCCAGTGCTTCGCCCCTTGGAAATGAGTCTTTTCATGCACATATTGCATAATATGCAAAAATAATGTATAATTATAAAATATTATTGTTGAAAAAGCCACTTTTCAACGAGGGAAAAACCTACTATAATAAGAAGACACATTTTGAAAGAAGAATGTGGCAAAAATGAGGACTGAGGAGACAAGGATATGATTACGGTTGGGATTATCGGATCTACCGGTTATGCCGGGGGGGAGCTGGCAAGGCTTTTGCTTCAGAGGGATGATGTGGAGATAAAGTGGTTTGGCTCTAAAAGCTATGTGGATCAGAAGTATGCTTCTGTTTATCAGAATATGTTTCAGATTGTTGATGATGTTTGCATGGAAGAGAATATGGAAAAACTGGCCGGGATTGCGGATGTGATTTTTACGGCTACGCCCCAGGGGTTATGTGCGTCCCTAGTTAATGAGGAGCTGCTTTCCAGGACAAAGGTGATTGACCTTAGCGCGGACTTTAGGATTAAGGATGTTGCAGTATATGAGAAATGGTATAAAATTACCCATCCGTCGCCGCAGTTTATCGGGGAGGCGGTGTACGGGCTGCCGGAACTGAACAGGGAGGACATTAAAAAGGCAAGGCTGGTGGCCAATCCGGGGTGCTACCCCACCTGTTCTACCCTGGCCATTTATCCGCTGGTTAAGGAGGGGCTTATTGACACGGATACGCTGATTATTGATGCGAAATCCGGTGTGTCAGGGGCTGGCAGAGGCGCCAAGGTTGATAATCTTTATTGTGAGGTCAATGAAAGCTGCAAGGCTTACGGGGTGGCAGGACACAGGCATACGCCGGAGATTGAGGAGCAGCTGTCTTATGGTGCGGGGAAGCCGGTGACTTTGAATTTTACTCCTCATCTGATTCCCATGAACAGGGGGATTTTGATTACGGCTTATGCCTCTTTGATTAAGAAAACCTCTTATGAAGAAGTGAAGGCCGTGTATGATAAGTATTACGGAACGGAGCGGTTTGTGAGAGTTTTGGAAAAGGACGTGTGCCCCCAGACCAGATGGGTAGAGGGAAGCAATTATGTGGACGTGAATTTTAAGATTGACGAGAGAACGGGCCGGGTTATTATTATGGGGGCCATGGATAATATGGTGAAAGGCGCCGCAGGGCAGGCGGTGCAGAATATGAACCTGATGTTTGGCCTGCCGGAGGATACAGGGCTTAGGCTGGTGCCAGTGTTCCCGTAAAGGATGGGGAAACGGGAATCTGCGGCTTGGAAAGAAAAATATAATGGGATTACAGGAGGAAACGGATATGAGTTATAAGGTAATAGAAGGCGGAGTCACTGCGGCCAAGGGCTTTTTGTCCGCCTCTGCGGCGGCAGGCATTAAATATAAAGATCGGCCGGACATGGCTTTGATTTACAGTCAGGTTCCCTGTGCGGCGGCGGGGACTTTTACCACCAATATTGTCAAGGCGGCTCCGGTAAAGTGGGATCAGGATATTGTGTATAACAAGCCTTTTGCCCAGGCGGTGGTGATTAACGCGGGGATTGCCAATGCCTGCACAGGGGAGGAAGGGTATAAGTACTGCAAAGAGACGGCGGACGCTGCCGCAAAGATTTTAAAGATTGAGGCCGATTCGGTGCTGGTGGCTTCTACAGGCGTTATCGGAATGCAGCTTCCTATGGACAGGATTGAGGCGGGAGTGAGAGCCATGGCGCCGAAGCTGGAGGGAAGCCTGGAAAGCGGGACGGCGTCGGCCAAGGCCATTATGACTACAGATACGAAGAAAAAGGAAGCGGCGGTTTCGGTGGAACTGGGAGGAAAGACCGTGACCATCGGCGGCATGTGCAAAGGGTCAGGGATGATTCATCCCAATATGTGTACCATGCTGGGATTTATTACCACGGATGCCGCCATTTCAAAGGAAATGCTGCAGGAGGCATTAAAGGAGGATGTGAAGGACACTTACAATATGGTGTCTGTGGACGGCGACACGTCTACCAATGACACGGTGCTGCTTTTGGCCAACGGCATGGCAGGAAATCCCAAGATTACGGAGAAGAATCAGGATTATCAGGCATTTAAGGAGGCGCTTCACATGGTCAACGAAACGCTGGCCAAGAAGATCGCAGGGGACGGGGAAGGCTGCACGGCTTTGTTCGAGGTAAAAATCGTAGGGGCAGAGTCTAAGGAGCAGGCGGCGGTTTTGGCCAAATCGGTGATTACGTCCAATCTGACCAAGGCTGCTATTTTCGGACATGACGCCAACTGGGGACGGATTCTCTGTGCCATGGGGTATTCGGGAGCTTCGTTTGACCCGGAAAAGGTGGATCTGTTTTTTGAAAGCAAGGCAGGGAAGCTGCAGATCATTGAAAACGGGGTTGCGGCGGATTACAGCGAGGAGGAGGCCACAAAGATACTCTCCCAGCCGGAGGTGACCGCCACGGCGGATATTAAGATGGGAGACGCCCAGGCCACGGCATGGGGCTGTGATTTGACTTTTGATTATGTGAAGATCAATGCGGACTACCGGTCATAGAGCACCGTGGGAAATCAGCCCACAAGATGGGCGTAAGAGAGGTTTTGAAGGTGTTTTCACAAAGAAGGGAGGAAAAAGAAATGGATTTGGATGCAGCGGTTATGCAGAAGGCGGAAGTGCTGATTGAGGCCCTTCCCTATATTCAGCGGTTTAACAGAAAGATTATTGTAGTGAAATACGGCGGCAGCGCCATGGTGGATGAAGAGCTTAAGCGCCATGTGATCCAGGATGTTGTGCTTTTGAAACTGGTGGGCTTTAAACCGATTATTGTCCACGGCGGGGGAAAGGAGATCAGCCAGTGGGTAAATAAAGTAGGCATGGAGCCAAGATTTGTCAACGGGCTGCGGGTTACGGATGAGCCTACCATGGAGATTGCGGAGATGGTGCTGAACAGGGTCAATAAAAGCCTGGTTCAGCTGGTCAATGAACTGGGGGTTAAGGCGGTTGGCATCAGCGGCAAGGACGGCATGATGCTGAAATGCGACAAGAAGTACGCAGGCGGCGAGGACATTGGATTTGTGGGCGATATTAAAGAGGTGAATCCAAAGGTTATCTATGATCTGCTGGAAAAAGACTTTCTTCCCATTATCTGTCCTATTGGATTTGACGATAATTATTTAAGTTATAATATTAATGCTGATGATGCGGCCTGCGCCATTGCCAGGGCGGTAAAGGCGGAGAAACTGGCTTTCCTGACAGATGTGGAGGGGCTGTACCGGGATTTTGAAAATAAGGAGTCCCTGATTTCCGAGATGGAGGTAGGGGAAGCACAGGAATTTATCAACAGCGGCGGGCTGGGCGGCGGCATGCTGCCAAAACTCCAAAACTGCGTGGACGCCATTAAGGACGGAGTGTCCAGAGTGCATATTCTGGACGGGCGTATTCCCCACTGCCTGCTTCTGGAGATTTTTACAAACAGAGGCATCGGCACGGCGATTTTGAATTCAAAGGAGGAACATTATTATCATGGCTCATAACAGTGGGACACTGGAAAAGAAACATGCCATTGACAAGGCGGAACAGGTGCTGTATAAGACTTACAACCGCTTTCCGGTGATTTTTGATCATGGGGACGGGGTTCGCCTGTATGATACGGAGGGAAACGAATATCTGGATTTTGGGGCCGGAATCGCAGTTATGGGGCTGGGATACAAAGATCCGGAATTCACGGCTGCTTTAAAGGCTCAGGCTGACAAGCTGCTGCATACTTCCAACCTGTTTTATAATCAGCCTGCCATTGATGCCGGCAGCAGGCTGCTGGAGGCATCCGGGATGGAGAAAGTATTTTTCACCAACAGCGGCACAGAGGCTGTGGAAGGGGCCCTTAAGATTGCCAAACGGTATGCTTACAACCGGGATGGGCATGGAGGCCATGAGATTATAGCCATGAAGCACTCTTTCCACGGCAGGAGCCTGGGAGCCCTTTCTGTTACAGGGAATGATCACTACCAGGAACCTTTTGCACCGCTGATTCCGGGAATCAAGTTTGCGGAATTTAATAATTTGGACAGTGTAAAAGAACTGATTCATGAGAATACGTGCGCAGTCCTTATGGAGACTATTCAGGGGGAGGGCGGCATTTACCCGGCTACAGAGGAATTTTTAAGGGGGGTCAGAGCTCTCTGCGATGAACATGATATGCTTATGATGCTGGATGAGATTCAATGCGGCATGGGGCGGAGCGGGTTTATGTTCGCATGGCAGGAGTACGGTGTGAAGCCGGATGTGATGACTGTGGCCAAGGCTCTGGGAAACGGCGTCCCCATAGGAGCGTTTCTGGCTCAGGGAAAGGCGGCATGGGCCATGAAGCCCGGGGATCACGGAACAACATACGGCGGCAATCCTTTTGTCTGTGCAGCGGCGGATACTGTGCTCAGGCTGTTTGAGGAACGGCATCTGACGGGGCATGTAAAGAAGATGGGAGACTGTTTGTGGCAGCGGCTGGAGGCATTTGCAGACAGCCATGACTGCGTGACGGCCCATCGGGGGAAAGGGCTGATTCAGGGGCTGGAGTTTAACAGGCCCGTGGGAGAGATTGTGAACAAAGCCCTGCTGGATCACCGTTTGGTGCTTATCAGCGCGGGGACGAATGTGATCCGGTTTGTTCCGCCGCTAGTGATTACGGAAAATGACATTGATGAGATGATTGAAAAACTGGGTGCGGCGTTATGAGCCCGGCTGTAAATTATGCAAAGGAGAAACGCAGGGCGACGACGGGGATTGTGGCTTCGGTCATAGTCCTTGCCCTGTCCGTAAGCATAGGGCTGGCAGGCTGGTTTTTCTTTCTGGATGCAGCGGCGCAGGCTATAAAGGCCCAGAAGAACGAGCAGTGGTTTGATCCGTGGGAGAAAGGCACACAAAAGCAGAATTCCTACAAATGCTGGAACATGACAGGGCTTTCAGAGGAATTTGCGGTAGATTTTAAGGAGACTTATCATTACTATTTTGCGTTCGACTCCTCATGGAATCCGGTGATCGTGAAAATGAAAGGGGATCTGGAGGAATCGTATCAGCCTTATGTGGATGCGGTATACGTGGAAGGGATGGAGTTTCCGGCGCCTCGTATGCTTCGGGGGGTGGCAGCTCCTGTGGAAGATGAGATCCGGGAGTTTGCTGTTGAAGGGCTTAACGCATTATTTGACGGCCAGGTTATTTCCGAAGACACGTTTGAGGAATTAATGGGGGTCAGCTTTCTGGATACTACCCGGAAACCTATGGGAAACGGTGACTTTAGCGTGGGCGCAGGATTTGGGATGTTCGGCGCTGTCTTTGGAATAGTGGGAATTATCTGTCTGACCATAAATATTAAGCGGCGCAAAAATATAGGGCTGGCGCAGCAGCGGGAAACGGAGAGCATGCGTCAGGCGGCTGCATGGCAGAACACTGCTTATGAGGACGGAAGATACTGGGACAGCGGTGAGCCTGAGGGGGAGGCCAGAGGCCAGAGGCTTAATGAATACGGTTATACCGGGTCTGCATCGGAAGGCTATGTAAACAGCAGCGGCGTAAAACTGGTTCCGGTCAGAAAAAGCAATATGTTTTTAGGAATTTTGGGAGCGGTGGGAGGCTCCCTGCTTGGCGTGGGGCTTTGGCTTCTGATCAGTTTTACGGGATTTATTGCGGGCTTTGCCGGGTTCGTTATGCTGAAATGCGCATTAAAGGGATATGAAAAGTTTTCAGGAAGGCTGGACAAAAAAGGGGCAGTGATTTCCCTTGTCATAGCAGCCTTTATGGTGTTTTTTGCAAACCAGCTGGAATATGTGATTGCACTCTGCCGGGCATTTATGGAGTGGGATGCCAGTTTGGATACCATTCGGTATGTGATTGTAAACTTTGAAAAGCTGATGACAGAGACGAAATCCTGGGGCGGGTTTTATATGAATCTTGTTATTGGATATGGTCTGTCCATCTGGTCAAGCTATAAGGTGATTTTGGATATTTTGAGCTTTAAGGAGGGAAAACTATGACAGAACAGCAAACCATAGAAGAATTTTTGTCTGCGTTATCGTCCAAACAGCCTGTACCAGGCGGCGGCGGCGCATCGGCGCTGGCAGGAGCCCTTGGGACGGCCCTTGGGCTGATGGTGGGAAATCTGACCGTAGGCAAGAAAAAGTATGCCCAGGCAGAAGAGGAAGTGCTTTCCATGATGGGGCGTCTGGCAGAAATGCAGAAGGACATGGTCCGGCTGGCAGATGAGGACGGGAAAGTGTTTGCCCCGCTGGCGGCTGCCTACGGGCTTCCCTCAGGGACAGAGGAAGAGAAGTCTTATAAAGTACAGGTTATGGAGGAAAATCTTCTGGCCGCCAGCCTGGTTCCTGTAAGGGTCATGGAATCGGCAGTGGAGATTTTGGATATACTAGACGTAATGGAGCAAAAAGGCAGCGTTATGGCAGTCAGCGACGTGGGGGTGGCAGTGCAGTTTGCAAGAACCGCAGTGACAGGAGCCGTAATGAACGTGTATATTAATACAAAGTCCATGAAGGACAGGCAAAAGGCCCAGGAGATTAATGACAGAGCGGCAAAGACCTTAGAACAAGGTGTGAAGCAGGCAGATACAATTTATGACCGGGTGCTGAAAAGGCTGAAAGGAAACTAAAAATATGATTACGCTAAAAGGGGCAGAGGTTTCTGAAAAGATAAAAGAACAGGTTCAGGATATGCTGAAAGAGCTGGACGGAAGGGTTCCGCGGCTGGCGGTTGTCAGGGTCGGGGAAAGGCCGGATGATCTGTCTTATGAGAGAGGCGCCATGAAAAAATTGGCAGCGTTTGGCCTTGAGAGCCGGTCCTGCGTTTTTCCGGCGGATATCAGCAATGAAGAATTTCAGAGAGAATTCCGGAAAATCAATGAAGACCCGCAGATAACAGGAATTTTGGTCTTAAGGCCTCTCCCAAAACAGATTTGCGGGGCCGACATTGAGAATATGATTGCTCCGGACAAAGATCTGGACGGCATCTCTCCGGTGAATATTGCCAAAGTTTTTGCAGGAGATGCTTCCGGATTCGCTCCCTGCACTGCAGAGGCGGTGGTGGAAACGCTGAAGGCAAATGATATTGGGATTTCAGGAAAGCGGGCAGTAATCGTAGGACGCAGCATGGTAGTCGGGAAGCCTTTGGCTATGCTTCTCATGAAAGAAAATGCCACGGTTACGGTGTGCCATACAAAGACAGAGGATCTTCCCGGTACCTGCAGAGACGGGGAGATTCTGGTAGCAGCCGCCGGGCGGGCAAAGATGCTTAACAGGGATCATGCCGGAGCCGGGGCTGTGGTTATAGATGTAGGAATCAATGTGGATGAGAATGGGAAATTGTGCGGCGACGTGGATTTTGAGTCCATAAAGGAAAAGGCCGCCATGGCCACGCCGGTGCCGGGAGGCGTCGGAGCGGTTACAACAGCGGTGCTGGCAAAGCACTTGGCGCAGGCTGCGCTCAGGCAGAAAAATTCTCACTGATACAGGTGACCAATAAAAAGCAGTGGCTGATTGGACTGGGAAAGCCGCTGCTTTTTTGCGTGCAAAATGAATAAAAATATGAACTATCAGACAGAATACTCCATATGGCGGCCGCACTTGGCATACCTGAGTATATGCCGCCTATTGGGCGGCGGGACATTTAAAGTAAGAAGGGAGCTTGCAGCATGTGGGGTATTGTAATTGCATTGATTTCAGGTGCACTAATGAGTGTCCAAGGGGTATTTAACACAGAGGTGACGAAACAGACCAGCATATGGGTTTCGTCCGGCTGGGTACAGCTGACCGCTTTTCTGACCTGCCTTCTCATGTGGCTTTGTACGGGAAGAGATCAGATAAGCGGACTGGGGCAGGTACAGCCCTGGTATATGCTGACAGGAGGAGTCATAGGGGCGCTTATTACGTACACGGTGATTAAAAGCGTAGGAAGCCTGGGGCCTGCCAGATCCGCGCTGCTGATTGTAGTGGCGCAGATTATTGTGGCCTACGGCATTGAGGTTTTTGGGCTTTTCGGAGTGGAAAAGGCGGGGCTGGAATGGAAGAAGTTGATCGGTGCGGCAGTGGCTATTGCGGGAATTGTCATTTTTCGCTATTAACCGAAAAATGTGCTTGTATTTAATCAGGGATTTGGTAGAATAGATATAGGCTGAAGATGGTATTCTCCAAAAAGCAAATACGGGAAAGATCCTGGGAATGTTTTGGTAAAAAGGAGGAATACCATGAAAAAACAAAGTATTGAATCTGTATTAACTGTCATATGTATGTTGGCTGCAGGCATATGTTATAGTTGCAGCGGAGGGACGAACCAGGTGGATTTGGACGGCCAGGCTTTGATGGCGGATGAGCAGGGATTAAAGGAAGCTGGCGTACAGAACGGACTGATATCGGCGGAGGAATCTCTCACGGATTGGGGAACAGAACCTCAGGAGGGGACACAGCCTTGGCAGACGGAATCGGTCCGTTTCTATGTACATATTTGCGGAGCAGTGAAAAATCCCGGAGTCTATGAGATGGAACCGGGAAGCAGGATTTATCAGGCAGTGGACCTGGCGGGAGGATTCACCCACGACGCGGCATCGGAATATCTGAATATGGCTCAGGAGACGGCGGACGGGATGAAGATCACCGTCCCCTCCAAAGCCGAGGTATGGGCTGACAGCGATTACGGCGCAGGCAGCAGCGGGCCGGACAGAGAGGGGAGTGAAGGCCCGGAGCAAAAAAAGACCGGGGCCAGTGAAAATCCAGGCGGCGTAAGCAGACAGAACAGCGCTTCGGCAGAGACGGAGTGGATTCAGATGTCCCCTGGCAAGGATGGGGAATCATTAAGCAGGCAGGGGACGCAGCCGAAGATTAATCTTAATACGGCCACAAGGGAGGAACTGATGACTTTAAAAGGAATCGGGGAGGCCAAAGCGGCGGATATTATCCGCTATCGGGAGGAACAGGGGCCGTTTCAGGCCATTGAAGAGGTCATGAATATATCTGGAATCAAGGAAGCCGCTTTTCAGAAGATAAAAGACGACATCACGGTGTAGATAAGAACAGACAGGAAAAGCTTCCCCGAACCATGGGGGAAGCTTTGTACGGCAAGGGATTTAGGAAGAGGTGGATTATGGCTAAAGTTTTGGTTGTTGATGATGAGAAATTAATTGTTAAGGGGATTCGTTTTAGCCTGGAGCAGGACGGCATGGATGTTGACTGCGCATATGATGGGGAGGAGGCTGTAAACAAGGCCAGAGATACGGAGTACGACGTGATCCTGCTGGATGTGATGCTTCCAAAGGCGGACGGATACGAGGTGTGCCAGAGCATTCGGGAGTTTTCGGAAGTTCCGATTATTATGCTGACAGCCAAAGGCGGCGACATGGACAAGATCCTGGGGCTGGAGTACGGGGCTGACGACTATATTACGAAGCCATTCAATATTTTAGAGGTAAAGGCCAGAATCAAGGCAATCCTGCGGCGGAATTCTAAAAGGGGAAGAAAAAACGGCGTGCCGGAGAACAGGGTTATCGCGGCAGGCAGCTTAAAGATTGACAGGGACAGCAGGAGAGTATTTGTGGGGGAAAAGGAGATGAACCTGACAGCTAAGGAGTTTGATCTTCTGGAACTTCTGGCCTGCAATCCAAATAAAGTGTACAGCAGGGAATCTCTGCTTGGATATGTGTGGGGCAATAAGGCTATGGATTCCGGGGATGTGCGTACCGTGGATGTACATGTCAGAAGGCTGCGGGAGAAAATTGAGCCAAGTCCCAGCGCGCCGCAGTTCGTGCATACAAAGTGGGGAGTAGGGTATTACTTCCGGGCTCAGGGTTAGTGCAGAGAAAGCGGGGCGGAAATCAGATGACAAAGCGGATCAGACAGGTGACCATAGAGGATTTGGATAAGGTGACAGAGGTGGAGGCGGTTTGCTTTCCGCCTGCGGAGGCTGCAGGCAGAGAGGCTTTCAGGGCAAGAATCCAATGCTTTCCCCAGTGTTTTTTTGTGGCGGAGATAGACAACGAAATCGTGGGATTTATTAATGGCGCTGCGACGGATGAGAGAACCATAAGAGACGAGATGTTTGAGGATGCTTCCCTTCACAGCCCGCAGGGCCGTTACCAGAGCATTTTCGGACTGGATGTGGTGCCGGAGCGGCAGCACCAGGGGATAGCAGGAGAACTGATGGAGCATATGATTCAGGATGCCAGAAAAAGAGGCCGAAAGGGGCTTATACTGACCTGCAAGGACAGGCTGATTGGATTCTATGAAAGGTTTGGATATAGAAGCCTGGGGGTATCTGCATCGGTTCACGGCGGGGCAGTGTGGTATGACATGATTTTGGAGTTTTCCCAATGAAGATTACAGTCATAGCCGTAGGAAAAATCAAGGAAAGGTTTTTTGACGACGCCATCAGGGAATACGGAAAGCGCCTTGGAAAGTACTGCAGGCTGGAGATTATTCAGGTGGCGGATGAGAAGACGCCGGACGGCGCCGGAGAAGCTCTGGAGAGGCAGATCAGAGAGAAAGAGGGGGAGCGCCTCTTAGGGCAGATCAAGGACAACGCATATGTAATTGCTTTGGACATCAAGGGAACCATGCTGGATTCAGAGGAACTGGCAGGGAAGCTGGGACAGCTGGCAGTAGGCGGCGTCAGCCAGATCGTGTTTGTCATAGGGGGATCTTTAGGGCTTTCGGAGGCAGTGTTGCAAAGGGCGGATTACCGGTTGAGCTTTTCCAAAATGACGTTTCCCCATCAGCTGATGAGGGTGATTCTGCTGGAGCAGGTGTACCGTGGGTATCGGATCTTGAATCATCAGCCATATCATAAATAAAGGCGAAGTATAAAGAATATCGCCAGAACCTTTATTTAGGAATAGGAGTATAACAGGGCAGAGCATTTCAAGTGTTCTGCCCTGCTTGACAGAATCATATAGGGTTATTTTTCGCACTGAAGTATGTTATGGACAGCCGCTTGCTGGTATAGCGGCTGTTTTTATTTGTTCAGCAGGCCTTCATTTATCATTGTATGTCATTTTCCAGGCCTGTCTTACATATAATTGGAAAAAAGGCAGCAGGACACGCCCTGGGGCATATCAAGACGGTCAGAATGCAGGAGGAGGAGAACGCGTGGAGAGGAAGGATGAGGTAACCCGCATTTTCGCAAAAGAAATCCGTCGGATTTTACAGCAGATAGATACGGACTTCAACAAGGTACAGGAGATACGGCTTCGGGCAGGGGCGCCCCTTCTTCTGCTTTACGAAAACAGGGAGTTTTATGTGTCCCGCAAAGGGGATTTAAGGACTACGGATAGAGAAGCTCATGTGGTCAGCAGGGACGAGCTGCGGGAAACCATGGAATATATCAGCAGTTATTCCCTTTATGCTTTCGAGGAGGAACTGCGGCAGGGGTTTATTACTATACAGGGAGGACACCGCATCGGAGTGGCTGGGAAGACCGTGGTGGAGGGCCGGGACATAAAGTCAATGAAATACATATCTTTTATAAATGTGCGGCTGGCCCGCCAGATTCCCGGGTGCGCAGACCTGGTAATGCCTTATATGTATGACAGCGGACAGGTGCAGCATACGCTTATTGTGTCGCCTCCCAGGTGTGGAAAAACTACCTTGCTGCGGGATATTATCCGCCAGCTGTCCATGGGAAGCCAGGGAAATGAAGGGGTCAATGTAGGGGTGGTGGATGAGCGATCAGAGATAGGGGCCTGTTACCAGGGAGTGCCGCAGAACGATTTGGGAATCCGAACCGATATCCTGGACTGCTGTCCGAAAGCCAAAGGAATGATGATGCTGATACGGACCATGTCTCCCCAAGTCATAGCTGTGGATGAAATCGGAAGCCAGGAGGACATGGAGGCAGTGGAGTACGTGATGAACTGCGGATGCAAGCTGATAGCCACGGTTCACGGAACCTGTGCGGATGATATCAGGCAGAAGCCGGTGCTGCAGAGAATAATGCAGCATCGGATGTTTGAACGGTATATTATCCTGAATAACCGCAAATATGTGGGGCGCATCGAAGAAATTCTTGATTCTTGCGGAACCAGGCTTTACGGTTCGGGAGGGGTGGCTTATGGTACTTAAATTAACAGGCAGCCTTTTGGTAACCTGCTCCTGCGGGGCTTTGGGGCTGTGGAAGGCAGGCCAGTGGAAAGAACACCTTAAAATGCTGGAACAGCTGCGGAAAATGATTATACTGCTGAAAGGGGAGATCCTTTATGCCCATGCGCCTTTGGGAGAGGCGTTTGGCAATGTGGGAAGAAAGTCAGAAGGGATCTTGGGGAAACTGTTTCTGGCAGTAGAGGATAGGATCGGACAGCAGCAGGGGGAACTGTTTTACATTATCTGGCAGGAGGAAGTGGACAGGAGGGGGAAAGATATGCTTTTGTCAGAAAGGGAACAGCAGGAGCTGACTGCATTTGGGAAGCATCTGGGGTATCTGGATTTGGAGATGCAGGAGCACACCATTGCCCTTTATCTGGAGCAGCTGGAATTGAGCATTAAATTTTACAGGGAACATGAAAGGGAGCAAAGCAGGCTTTATACCAGCCTTGGAATTATGGGTGGGTTATTTCTTTCTATTATAATGTGCTGAAACGCGGCTGAGAGATCATCCCTCCCTGATTGAGGCTGAATTTCTCACAAAGCGAACTTGCATCCGGCATAAAACGGATTGCTGTCTGTCCGGATCAAAATGTGGCGAAGGTGCTGACAGATGGTTTTATGAAATAATAAAAATCTTATTTTCGGCCTGGCCGGGCTGGGGAGGGGTGGAATGGGAGTCAATCTGATTTTCAGAATTGCGGCGGTGGGAATTTTGGTTTCGGTTATCTGCCAGGTTTTAAAGCACAGCGGAAGGGAGGAACAGGCTTTTCTTACAAGCCTGGCCGGTCTGGTTCTGGTGCTCTTTTGGATTGTACCGTATATTTATGATCTATTTGAAACGATTAAGAAGTTATTTGCATTATAGCGCTTTAGCCAGGCAGGAGAAGAGAGGGGGACACGCGGTGACAGTGGTATCCATTGCGGTAATAGGGCTGACAGCAGTGGTCTTGGCAGTACAGTTAAAGGCAGTGAAGGGAGAGTATGGCACCTACATGGTTTTAGGGGCAGGGCTGGTTATCTTTTTTTACGCACTGTCTAAAATAGAGACGGTTTTGGATGTATTGAAGAGAGTGCAGTCCTTAATTTGGATCGACGGGATGTATTTGGAGGTGCTGATGAAGATGATTGGAATTACCTATATTGCCGAATTTGCCTCGGGAATTTGTAAAGATGCAGGGTTCGGTTCCCTGGGAGGACAGATTGAAATGTTCGGGAAATTATCCATACTGGCAGTCAGCATGCCGGTTCTGCTGGCGCTGTTGGAGACAATCAAGGTATTTATGAAATGACAGAGGGATTTTGGCAGAGAAAGTGGGAGCAGGGACATGCTGTGCGAAGAAGCAGGTGGAGACGCAGTTCAGGACTGGAGTTTGATGGAGATAAAAGAAATGCCAGAAGGAAAAAAAGGCTGTGGAAATGGATAGGGATAGTGGCTGCGGCAGGACTTTTGGCAGCTGTTATTTTGTCGGTTACAGCGGACGCCGTATGGGCTGCACCAGATGAAGCCTCTGGAATAGGAAATTCAACAGAGCTTTTGGGATTAGAGAATTTTGATTTCTCAGATATTAACCAGTTTATCCGAAAGGAAAGCAAAGAAAGCTCTCTGACTATGGAATCCGCCATAGGATATTTGATAGAGGGAAAGCTGGGAAAGCTCTGCAGTGAGACGATAAATGCCTTAAAGCAGTCTCTGTTTTCGGAGATCACCGTAGGCAGCCGAATCCTTGGACAGGTTTTGGCCTTAGGATTTGTGGGGGCTGTGTTTACCAATTTTTCTACGGTTTTTCACAGCAGTGAAATATCAGAGACAGGCTTTTTTATTACATATCTTTTGCTGTTTACGTTTCTGGCTGCGTCCATGATGGAGAGTATGAACCTGACGGTGGAAGTGATGGAGGATATTTTGGAATTTATGCGTCTTTTAATGCCTTCCTACTTTTTGGCAGTGGCATTTGCAGGGGGCAGCGTTTCAGCAGTGGCAATGTATGAGTTTACTTTGTGGATCATGGCAGCAGGGCAATGGGTTTTAGGCGATATAATACTTCCGCTGGTAAAAGTCTACGTGCTTTTAGGCATGGCAGGGAATCTGGTTAAAGAGGAATTCCTGTCCAGGCTGACCCAGCTTTTGGGACAGGCAGCGGGATGGGGGCTGAAGACAATTCCAGGTCTGGTGCTGGGATTTCATCTGATACAGGGGCTGATACTCCCTTATGTGGATTCCTTAAAGCAGGGAGCCGTACAGAAGGCGGTTTCCATGATTCCGGGCATTGGACAGGGAGCGTCAGCTGCGGCAAAGCTTTTGGTAGGTTCCGGCGTTTTAATAAAAAACACCATAGGCATGGCGGCTATGATAATACTCATGGTTATCATTGCCATGCCCATGATGAAACTTTTGGTACTGCTTGTAATGTATCACTGTGTGGCGGCGGTTATGGAGCCGGTATGTGACAGAAGGCTGGTAAACTGTGTTATGACTGCGGCAAAGGGACAGAAAATGATGGTTCAGGTGGTTATGGCTGCTGCCCTTATATTAGTGATTACCGTGGCAGTGGTCTGTGCAGGCACCAATGTAACTTACTATGCTTAAGGGAACATGATTCGGGAGATGGGATTATGGACGGACTTTTAAACTGGGTGGGCAATATCCTTTTTTTTCTGGTATTTATTACTGTGGCGGAAAATCTGCTTCCAGGAAAAAATTACAACAGGTATATACGCCTTAGCGCAGGCATGGTGCTGATTCTTCTGGTGATTAAGCCCATAATGGGCGGACTTCACCTGGAGCAGCAGATAAACCGGTATTTTGAGTCATTTACCTTTCAGCAGGATGCCAAAGACCTTTCCAAAGAAATTCTGGGAATAGAGCAGCAGCGGCTGGAACAGGTCATTGACAGCTATGAGCAGGTGGTGGAAAACGATGTAAATGTCATGGCAGAGGAGATGGGCCTTGTTCCTGTGCAGACCAGAGCAACCATTGAGAGAAACCGGGAAAGCGGGAATTACGGATCGGTGATCTTTATTAAGATGCAGGTAGAGGGTGAAGAAGAAGATAAAGGATCAGGAGACGGAAGCGGTGCAATACAGGCCGTGAATCCTGTGGAGCCGGTGACTGTCAGAGTCAAAGAAGAAGGGGAAGAGGCAAAGGAGACGGAAGCAGAGAAAGACAGCCAATGGATATCCTGGGAAGGAACAGTGGAACAGTTTAGGAGAAAGGTGGAAGGATATTATGGACTTGAAGCCGGGCAAGTGGAAATTAAATTTCAAGGGAGGCAAAGATAAATGGCTGGTGGTTCTGGCAATAGGGCTGATTTTTCTTATTATGGCATTTCCGGCCGGAAATAAAAGTGCAGGCATCGGGACGGGAACCAGCGGCGGGAATCAGCCGGCAGGAGATTCTGCACCAGAGAATGAGGCAGGGCGGAGTCTGGGCGAAGGGGCAGGCATGGGGCAGACATCGGACAGAATCCAGGAAGCAGGAAATGCTGTGGGAAACAGCCAGAAAACCCAGGGAACCAGCGGCCCGGGCAGTCAGCCGGCCTCCTCACAATCGTCATCAGCTGTGGCATTGAGCTATGAACAGCAGCTGGAGGAAAGGCTGAAGGAGCTGTTAAGCCATGTGGAAGGCGTGGGACAGGTGGAAGTGATGATTGTGCTGAAAAGTTCTGAGGAAAAGATATGGAGGGTAGACAGAAGCACTTCCTATTCCAGCACTCAGGAAACCGATTCTAACGGGGGTACCAGGGATATCCGCAGCCAGGAGATGACAGAGGGAACGATTCTTTCCGGTCAGACCGGAGAGGAAGGTCCTTTGCTGGAAAAGGAGATGCGGCCTGAAATAAGCGGCGTGGTGGTGACCGCTTCCGGGGGAGGAAGTCCCACAATACAGGCTGAAATTTCTGCAGCAGTGGAAGCATTATTTGACGTGCCCTCACATAAAATAAAAGTATTAAAGAGGGCAGAATAAAAAGGAGTGTCATGCATGAAATTTAAGAGGGACTTAAAAGGCGTCAATATGAAAAATGTAAACATGAAAAACGTTAATATGAAGAAACTGTTTCGGAGAAACCAGATTATCGTTACCACTCTGGCAGTGATGATTGCAGCGGCAGGATATTTGAATTATACAGGTAAAAAAGATCTGGAGGCGGGAAACGTGATTTCGGAAGCCGGTATGATGGATATTTCTGATGAGGATATTCTGATGGAAAATCAGGGGATTCTGGATACTCCCGGTAAATATGAGGAAATTTTAAGTCTTGACCAGGATGCGGATCAGATTGAAGAGGCTGAAAGCTTTGCTGAGGGAACAGCAGAAGGAAGCCAGGATATCAAACAGGTTGCCCAGGCAGAGACGCTGGCGGATCAGGCCGGTATGGAGGCAGGAGCCCAGACCGGTGTTGCCGGGGATGCATCGGATGCCCAGGCCGGTTATGAGAATCCGGGGGAGGCCATTCTTACCAGCGGCATGAGCGTGTCAGACTACATAGCAGGGGTTCAGTTAAGCCGTGAACAGGTACGGGCCAAAAATAAAGATACTCTTCTCTCGATTATTAATAATACCAGTATTGACGAAGCTGCAAAACAGCAGGCTATACAGGACATGATTCGCCTGACAGACGTTGCGGAGAAAGAGAATGCTGCGGAAACCCTGCTTCTGGCCAAGGGATTTTCCGATCCGGTGGTGAGCATTTCTTCTGACAAGGTGGACGTAGTGGTAAATGCGTCCAGTATTACGGATGCTCAGAGGGCTCAGATTGAGGATATTGTAAAAAGAAAGGCAGAGGTGCAGGCGGAAAACATTATAATTACGCTGCTGAACCTGTCAGAGTAAACCTTTATGCGCCCGGCAGCAGACAGACCACCACACAAAAAAGTCCGGCGGGCGCACTTGGCATCCCAGAAAAGATGCCGCCTAATCGGCGGCGGGACATACGCAGTAAAAAAAAACTAATTTCCTTTGCAAACAGGAGTATTTTTGCTATAATAGGGCTATTATAGAAACTTGAGGAGGTAATTATTGTGGCAGAAGCAGACAGCAGAAATACTCACAAAGTATATGAGAAAGATAAAATCGGGGAAGTACAGATAGCAGATGAAGTGGTGGCCATTATTGCAGGACTGGCAGCCACGGAGGTGGAAGGCGTTGATTCCATGGCCGGCAATATTACCAATGAGCTGGTAGGCAAGCTTGGAATGAAGAACCTCTCCAAAGGCGTAAAGGTGGACGTGACAGAGGAGCATGTGTCCGTAGATCTGTCTTTGAATATGAAGTACGGATACAATATTCCAGCGGTTTCGGAGAAGGTTCAGGATAAGGTAAAAAGCGCTATCGAGAATATGACAGGGCTTAATGTTCTGGATGTGAATATTAAGATAGCCGGCGTTAATATGGAAGAGGGCCATTAAGCGAAGGGAAAATGCGTCTCCGACGCATTTTCCTGCATGCAATTTGCCATGCACGCCTAAAAAGGGCAGTTTTTAGATTCAAAAGAGGACGTACATCAGTTGTACACTTACAGGAGGATTGGGAAATGACCAGACGGGAACTGAGGGAGCATTGCTTTAAGATGTTATTCTGTGCGGATTTTTATCCGGCGGAGGAAACGAATGAACAGCTGGAGCGGTATTTTGAGGCGCCTGAGGAAGATGAGACAACGCCGGAGGGAGCATCCCAGATTCTTCACCAAGTGGAGATGGACGAAAAAGACCATGCCTATCTGCTGAGGAAGACAGAAGCAGTGGCAGAAAATCTGAGCGGCCTGGATGCCAGGATCAATCAGGTGGCAGAAGGATGGAAGACCAGGCGCATGGGCAAAGCGGAACTGACTATTCTAAGGCTGGCTCTCTACGAGATGCTGTATGATGATGAGATACCGGACAAGGTGGCCATCAATGAGGCGGTGGAACTGGCTAAGAAGTTCGGCGGGGAGGATGCTCCCTCTTTTATTAACGGGGTTCTGGCTAAACTGGTAAAGGAAAAAAAGTAACCCTAAAAAGCAGAGGAACCGGATAAACTTTTAGTCAAATACATTTCGGAAATAAATAAGAGAATAAAGAATTATGGCAAGCATCTATTCGGTAGCACAGGTTAATTCCTATATTAAAAATATGTTCGTTCAGGATTATCTTCTCAGCCGCATCAGCGTGCGGGGAGAAGTTTCCAACTGCAAGTATCACACTTCCGGACATATTTATTTTACGTTGAAGGACAAGTCAGGGGCCTTATCTGCGGTAATGTTTGCCGGACAGAGAAAAGGCCTAAATTTTCGGCTGCAGGAAGGACAAAAGGTTATTGTTACAGGCTCCGTGGACGTGTATGAGCGGGACGGCAGATACCAGATGTATGCCAGAGAGATTAAAAAGGAAGGCATCGGCGACCTGTTTGAAAAGTTTCAGAAGCTGCGGGACGAACTGGAAGAGATGGGAATGTTTGCCCCGGAGTACAAACAGCCCATTCCCAGATATGCCATGACCGTTGGGGTAGTTACGGCCAGCACAGGCGCGGCCGTCCGGGATATTATGAATATTTCCGCCAGAAGAAATCCCTATGTACAGCTGATACTGTACCCGGCCTTGGTTCAGGGAGAGCAGGCCAAGTACAGTATCGTTAAGGGAATCCGGACGCTGGATTCCATGGGGCTGGACGTGATGATTGTGGGAAGAGGCGGAGGCTCCATAGAAGATCTGTGGGCGTTTAATGAAGAAATAGTGGCCCGGGCCATTTTCGAGTGCAGTACCCCGGTGATTTCGGCGGTGGGACATGAGACGGATGTCACCATTGCAGACTACGTGGCGGATCTGCGGGCGCCGACCCCTTCGGCTGCGGCAGAACTGGCGGTGTTTGACTACAGGCAGTTTCAGGGGCAGATGCAAAGATACCGGGATGTCCTGACAGGGAGCATGAACCGGTGTACAGAGAAAAAGAGATATGAGCTGGAACAGCGCCGGCTGAGGCTTCAGGTATACCACCCTCAGAGACAGCTTAATGAGAAGAAGCAGCACCTGGCAGATATTGAGGAGAGAATGGGAATTTTAATGGAGCAGAAGCTGGTGGACAGAAGGCACCGCCTGGCGCTGATCAGCGGCCGGCTCCAGGCCCTGTCGCCGTTGTCCAGACTCAGTAAGGGATTTGGATTCGTAACCGGGGAGGACGGAAAACGGGTGGAATCCGTGCAGCAGACAGCCGGAGGACAGAATCTGACAATCCGTCTGGCAGACGGCACATTAGAGACGAAAGTTACGGAGGTTATACCTCTTGAAAAATAGAATGCTGCAAAAGCGGAAGGAATATAAGCCGTAATGGAAGAGAAGAATAAAACAAAGACCATAGAACAGACCATGGAAGAGCTGGAGGCCATTATTGAAAAGATGGAAGACGGGGAAGGCACTTTGGAAGATTCTTTTGCCTGCTTTGAGAAGGGAATGAAGCTGGTAAGAGAATGCAGCCAGCGAATTGACAAAGTAGAAAAACAGATTATGGTCCTTAGCGAGGAGGACAGGGAAACATATGAGTTCTAGAGAACAGCTGGAGCAGTATGCCAGCGAAGTAGAAAAGATAATCAGAAAGTATCTGCCCCGGGAAGAAGGACATCAGAAGACGGTTTTGGAAGCTATGAACTACAGCGTGAAAGCAGGCGGGAAGCGGCTGCGTCCTCTGTTTATGAGGGAAGTGTACCGGCTGTTTACAGACAGGCCGGAGAGCACGGCAAAGGGGCAGCCAGAGGGCGGCATGGCTCTTGAGGCAGTGGTGGAGCCGTTTATGGCAGCTATTGAGATGATCCACACGTTTTCTCTGATTCATGATGACTTGCCTTGTATGGATAATGACAGGCTTCGCAGGGGCATGGCCACCACATGGGTAAAGTATGGGTATGATTTAGCTGTGCTGGCAGGGGATGCCCTGGCCCTCTATGGGTTTGAGACAGCAGCCAAGGCATTTTCCATGACAGACAGCCCCGGGGCCGTGGGCAGATGCATAGGGCTTCTGGCGGCTAAATCAGGCATAAACGGCATGATTGGGGGACAGACTGTAGATGTGCAGCTGACAGGAAAAACAGTGGCTGCAGGAGAACTGGACTTTATTTACCGCCTGAAAACAGGAGCTCTTTTGGAAGCTTCCATGATGATAGGGGCAGTTTTGGGAGGAGCAGATGAGAAGCAGGTGCAGGCTGTGGAGAAAATGGCCTCCTGCGTGGGACAGGCATTTCAGATTCAGGATGATATTCTGGATGTGACAGGCAATGCAGAGAAGATCGGAAAGCCTGTGCTCAGTGATGAAAAGAATGAGAAAACCACTTATGTAACACTTTATGGGATAGAAGAGGCAAAAAAGGCTGTAAAGGAGCAGTCGGGGAAGGCGCAGGAGATCCTGGAAGGCCTTCCAGGGGATCATGAGTTCCTCTCATACCTGATTGAACTGCTTATAACCAGAGAAAAGTAACCCCCATGCGCCCGGCGGGGGACGCCCCCATGAAAGTCCGGCGGGCGCACTTGACATCCCGGAATGCATGCCGCCTAATTGGCGGGACTTTTATAGTAAAGGAACGATGTCTATGTTAGAGAGGATAAACGGGCCTCAGGATATTAAGGAATTGAACAGGGAGGAACTGGAAATTCTGGCATCGGAGCTAAGGCGGTTCCTGATTGAAAAGATTAGCGCTACCGGCGGGCATCTGGCTTCCAATTTGGGAGTTGTGGAACTGACCATGGCCATATATTTGACTTTCGACCTTCCAAAAGATAAGATTATCTGGGATGTGGGCCATCAGGCTTACACTCACAAAATATTAAGCGGACGGAAAGACTATTTTGATGATTTGCGGCAGTACGGAGGACTAAGCGGATTTCCAAAGACAAAAGAAAGCCCCTGTGACTGCTTTGACACAGGACACAGTTCAACCTCCATATCCGCAGGGCTGGGGATGGCCCAGGCCAGGGATATTTTGGAGGAGGACTATTTTGTGGTGTCCATTATTGGGGACGGAGCCTTAACTGGCGGGATGGCTTACGAGGCCCTGAACAATGCGGCCCAGATTAAGAAGAATTTCATTATTGTTTTAAATGACAACAACATGTCCATTTCCGAAAATGTAGGAGGGATCTCCCAGTATCTGGGAGGCATCCGGACAGGCAGCGGATACAATGACTTAAAGAAAAACGTAACCAGCATACTGGAGAAGATCCCAGTGGCAGGCCCCAGGATTATTGAGCGGATCAGCCGCACCAAGCAGGGAATCAAGCAGCTTCTGATTCCGGGGATGCTGTTTGAAGATATGGGGATAACATATCTGGGGCCAGTGGACGGCCATGACCTGAAACGGCTGCGGCGGGTGCTTTTGGAGGCCAGGCGGCTGGATCACGCGGTTCTGGTTCATGTTCTCACCCAAAAGGGAAAAGGCTACGGTCCGGCGGAGAAAAACCCATCCAGATTTCATGGGGTAGAGCCCTTTGATATCGAGACGGGAAAGCCGAAAAAGAAAAAGGAGAACCCTGCTTATACGGATATTTTTTCACGGAAACTGTGTCAGCTGGCTCAGGAGCGGGAAGATATTGTGGCTGTGACAGCGGCCATGCCTGACGGGACAGGGCTTAAAAAGTTTGCCAGCCTGTACCCAGACCGGTTTTTTGACGTGGGAATTGCAGAACAGCATGCCGTAACCAGTGCGGCGGGCATGGCGGCTGCAGGGCTTAAGCCGGTGGTGGCAGTGTATTCTTCATTTCTCCAGAGAGGATATGACCAGATCCTACACGATGTGTGTATTCAGAACCTTCCAGTGGTATTTGCCGTTGACAGGGCCGGACTGGTGGGAAGCGACGGAGAAACCCATCAGGGGATTTTTGATTTATCGTATTTGACATCCATTCCCAATATGAGTGTTATGGCTCCCAAGAATCTGTGGGAGCTTAGAAGACAGCTGGAGTTTGCAGTAAATTATAACGGCCCTATTGCAATCCGTTACCCCAGAGGTGAAGCATACAGAGGGCTTAGGGAGTTTAACGCGCCGATTGCATACGGGAAAGGCGAGATGATCTATGAGGAAGACGGGATTGCCCTTCTTGCAGTAGGCAGTATGGTCAGCACGGCAGAGCATATCCGGGAAAAGATGAAAGCGGAAGGCTACCATGTAACCTTGGCTAACGGAAGATTTATAAAGCCGGTGGATTTTGGGCTGGCGGACCGGCTGGCACAAAGACATAACTATATCGTGACATTGGAGGAAAACGTGCTTCAGGGCGGATATGGACTGCAGATTACAGCTTATGTCCATGAGCGCTATCCAGAAGTGAAAGTGCTGAATGTGGCGCTGCCGGACGCTTATGTGGAACATGGAAATGTGTCGGCGCTCAGGGAGGGCCTGGGGATTGACAGTGATTCCATTATCAGGAAAATTAAGACACGGTTTTTTTACAGTGAGCCCAATCTGACGGTGGTAGGGAAATAAGCTTGCCGGATAACACAAAGCAGGGCTGCCGAAGTTTTCAGACAGGCCCCATGCACCCGGCAGAGGATGCGCCGTCATAGATGAAAGGCAGGCGGCGCACTTGGCATACCAGAATGCATGCCGCCTAATCGGCGGCGGATTCTTAAAGTAAAAGGGAGCAGAATGAAAGAACGGTTAGATGTACTTTTGGTGAACCGGAATCTGGCACAGTCCAGAGAAAAAGCGAAAGCGCTTATTATGTCCGGCATCGTATATGTGGACGGACAGAAGGAAGACAAAGCCGGGACGGCTTTTGAGGATACGGTGTCCATTGAAGTGCGGGGAAATACTTTAAAATATGTAAGCAGAGGCGGACTGAAGCTGGAAAAAGCCATGACTCATTTCGGCGTGGCGCTTGAGGGGAAAGTCTGCATGGACGTGGGAGCTTCTACCGGCGGATTTACAGACTGCATGCTGCAGAACGGGGCCGTGAAAGTATATGCCGTGGATGTGGGGCACGGGCAGCTGGACTGGAAATTGCGCACCGATAAAAGGGTAGTCTGTATGGAAAAGACCAATATCCGCTATGTGACTACAAAGCAGGTGCCTGACAGGATTCAGTTTGCTTCCATTGATGTGTCATTTATCTCCCTGTCCAAGGTCCTGGGGCCTGTTAAGGCCCTTCTCACCCGTGACGGCCAGGTGGTATGCCTGATTAAGCCCCAGTTTGAAGCCGGGCGTGAGAAGGTGGGAAAAAAGGGTGTGGTGCGGGAAAAAAGCATTCATCTGGAAGTGATAGAGGCAGTAATGGAGTTTGCAAGATCCGCAGGATTTGGGATTTTGAACCTGGAGTTTTCGCCTATTAAAGGGCCGGAGGGAAACATCGAGTATCTTCTGCATCTGCAGAATTACCCGGATCAGACACCGCAATGCCAGGTAAATGCCAGGGACGTAGTGGAGGCGGCACATAAAAGTCTTTAGGAGCTGAGGGATGAAGTATTTTTATTTGATAAAAAATCCGGAGAAGGCAGGGGCGGATAAGGTTGCTGAAGATATATTCCGTTACATAGAGAGCCGCGGGGGAGCGTGCAGGATTCGTGAAAAAGATGAGGGGGCATACGCGGCGGGAACGGAAAAACAGACGGACACGGCAGATGCTTCCAGGATGCCAGAGGCCGGAACAAAAACAGCAGGGATGGAGTGGGTGCCGTCTCATTTTCAGTATACCAATGCCTGCAGGGTTCCAGGAGATACAGAGTGCGTCATTACCCTTGGGGGAGACGGAACCCTGATTCAGGCCGCCAGGGACCTGGCCGGACGGCAGATTCCCATAGTAGGCGTCAATCTGGGAAATCTGGGCTATCTGACTCAAATCGGACGGCAGGAGGATGTGGAAAGGCTGTTGGAAGCCTTGCTGAATGATCAATTTCAGCTGGAGCGCAGAATGATGCTGAAAGGAAATATTTTCCGCGGCAAAACTGCGGTAAAGGAGGATCTGGCCCTTAATGAGATCGTCATTACCAGGAGGGAAACGCTGCGGGTGCTGAAATTCCGAATCTATGTTAACGGAGAATACCTTAGCGAGTACCGGGCAGACGGAATGATTGCGGCGACTCCCACCGGCTCCACAGCTTACAACCTGTCAGCAGGAGGGCCCATTGTGGAGCCTAATGCCCAAATGATGATTTTGACGCCTATCTGCCCCCATGACTTTAACGGCAGAAGCATTGTGCTGTCTTCTCAGGACGTGGTTGAGATAGAGGCTCTGGGAAATGATGACCGGGGACAGGTAGCGGTTTTTGACGGTGATCTGGCCATCTGTATGAAGGTGGGGGACAGGCTTCGGGTTGAAAAGTCTGAGGTTGAGACGGTTCTTGTAAAATTAAAGAATATTTCATTTTTGGATAATTTACGCAGCAAGCTGGCAGGGATATAAGGGAGGTATCAGGTGAAAGTAGAGAGGCACAGCAAGATTGTGGAATTGATCGGAAAGTATGAGATAGAGACGCAGGAGGAGCTGGCGGAGCGGCTTAATCATGCGGGTTACCGCGTGACTCAGGCTACAGTGTCCAGGGACATCAGGGAACTGAAATTGTCCAAGGTTCAGTCTGAAAACGGGAAGCAGCATTATGTGGTGCTGCAGAATCAGGGCTCTTTCAGTGACAAATACATCAGGATTTTAAGGGACGGATTTCTGTCAATGGATATGGCACAGAATATCCTGGTAATAAAAACCGTGTCCGGCATGGCCATGGCAGTGGCGGCCGCTCTGGATGCCATTCATTTTCATGAGATTGTGGGGTGCATTGCCGGAGATGACACGATTATGTGCGCTGTGCGCAGCGTAGACGATACCATTTTGGTTATGGACAAGATTCGAAAGCTGATAGAAGGCTAGGAGGAAGGAAATGCTACTGGAATTGCGAGTGAAGAATCTGGCGCTGATTGAGAAAGCGGAAGTGTCTTTCAGGGACGGACTGAATATTCTTACGGGAGAAACCGGCGCAGGCAAGTCCATTATTATTGGGTCCGTGAACATGGCTTTGGGGGGAAAGGCTTCCAGGGATATGATTCGGCAGGGCGCTGATTATGCTTATGTGGAACTGATTTTTTCCGTGGATGACGAGGAAAAAAGACGGCGTTTGGAGAAAATGGAAGTAGAACTTCCCGATGATGGAACGCTGATCGTTTCCAAGAAAATTATGGCTGCCAGAAGCATCAGCAAAGTAAACGACGAGACAGTAACTGCCGGACGGTTAAAGGAAATCACCAGTCTGCTGATTGATATCCATGGTCAGCATGAACACCAGTCTTTATTATATAAATCCAAGCATCTTCAGATTCTTGATGATTATGCAAAATCCCGAACTGCCCCATTAAAAGAAGAAATTACCGGCCTTTACCGTGAGTACCAGAAGCTTTTGACGAAGCTGGAGGATATGAACCTGGATCAGGAGGGAAGGCTGCGGGAGGCGGATTTTTGCCGGTATGAAATCGAGGAACTGGAAAATGCGGATCTGAAGGAGGGGGAGGAGGAGGAATTGGCCTCCCAATACCGCAGGCTTGTAAATGCCCAGAAGATCATGGGGAATCTGTCAGAAGCCTATGAGGTTATGGAAAATGCCCAGGTAGGCCAGGCCCTCAAGGCAGTATCCCAGGCAGCGGAATTTGACGGGAAACTGGGGGGAATCCGGGATCAGCTGTACGATGTAGACGCTATTGTCAGCGATGTGATCCGGGATGTCAGGGAGTATATGGATGAGTTTTCCTTTGATGAGGAAGAATTTATGCGCATTGAGCAGCGGCTGGACTTGATCCGCGGGCTGCAGGCAAAGTACGGAAACACGGTAAAAGCGGTTCTGGAAAAGCTGGAGGAGAAAAAGCGGCGTCTTGAAGAACTGGAAAACTATGATTTGGTGAAACAGGAAACAGAGCGGCAGTGGAGAGAGTGCGAGAAGCGGCTGGATGCCCTGTGCGGGAAGCTGTCGGAAGTCCGGCAGAAAGAAGGAAAAAAGCTGGCAAAGCGTATCAGTCAGGGCCTTAGGGACTTAAATTTTATTGACGTGCAGTTTTCCATGGAATTTAGGCGGCTGGAACAGTACGGGCCAGGCGGGTACGACGAGGCGGAATTTTTGATTTCCACCAACCCGGGAATGCCTATGCGCCCTTTGGGCATGGTAGCTTCAGGCGGGGAATTATCCAGGATAATGCTGGCGATCAAGGCGGTTCTGGCTGATACGGATGACATTCCCACTCTGATTTTTGACGAGATTGACACGGGCATCAGCGGGCGGACGGCTCAGAAAGTGTCAGAGAAGCTATGCTATATTGCAGGGAGCCATCAGGTTATCTGCATCACCCACCTGCCGCAGATTGCAGCCATGGCAGACGTGCATTTTGAAATTGTAAAACAGGCCCGGAAAGGAGCCACCACCACTTCCATACGGGAACTTGGGGATGAGGAAATGACGGCGGAGCTTGCCAGGCTTTTGGGCGGGGCTGAGATTACGGAGGCTGTGTACGATAATGCCAGGGAGATGAAAAGGCTGGCAGAACAGAGGAAACAGACTGGAAGAGCGAAGAAAGAATAAACGAACAAATGTTTGCAAAAAGGCGGATATTGTGTTATGATGTTCTGTAGGCAGCGGCTGCCAGTCAAAGGAAATGCCTGGCAGGAGACGGCTGAATATTTTTCTATAGACAGACGGGCGTTTGCGGAACTGAGAGCCTTCTGGGAGGCGCCGGCATCCGCAACTGCCGGATTACAGGAGACGTAAGGAGCAGCTTATTATGTCAAGGCAGTATATTAAAATACGTGGAGCCAATGAACACAATCTGAAAAATATATCCCTGGAGATTCCGCGCAATGAGCTGGTGGTTCTCACAGGCCTTAGCGGGTCGGGGAAATCCTCCCTGGCTTTTGATACGATTTATGCAGAGGGGCAGAGACGGTATATGGAGTCCCTGTCTTCCTATGCCAGGCAGTTTCTGGGGCAGATGGAGAAACCGGACGTGGAGAGTATAGAAGGGCTTTCTCCGGCTATTTCCATTGACCAGAAGTCCACCAACCGGAATCCCCGTTCCACGGTGGGGACGGTGACGGAGATTTATGATTACATGCGTCTTCTGTACGCCAGAATCGGGATTCCCCACTGCCCCAAGTGCGGAAAAGAGATCCGCAGGCAGACCGTGGATCAGATGGTGGATCAGATCATGTCCATGCCGGAGAAGACCCGCATACAGCTTCTGGCTCCCGTGGTGCGGGGGCGCAAAGGAGAGCATGTGAAGGTTCTGGATCAGGCCAGAAAAAGCGGCTATGTCCGTGTCCGCATAGACGGCAGCCAGTATGAGCTGTCAGAGGATATTAAGCTGGATAAGAACATCAAGCACAATATTGAGGTTGTAGTGGACAGGCTTGTGGTGCGGGAGGGCATTGAGAAGCGCCTGACAGATTCCATTGAGAGCACTCTGAACCTGGGCGGCGGACTGATGATCGTGGATGTGGTTGATGGGGAACCAGTGAATTTCAGCCAGCATTTTGCCTGTCCGGACTGTGGAATCAGCATCGAGGAGGTGGAGCCCAGAAGCTTTTCCTTTAACAATCCTTTCGGGGCCTGCCCGGACTGTTTCGGCCTGGGGTATAAGATGGAGTTTGACGAGAACCTGATGATTCCGGACAAGTCTTTAAGCATCACACAGGGGGCCATTGTGGTCATGGGGTGGCAGTCGTGTGCAGATAAGGGAAGCTTTACCAGGGCTATTCTGGATGCCTTAAGCGAAGAATACCACTTCAGCCTTGACACGCCTTTCGAGGATTACCCCACGGAGATTCAGGATGTGATTCTCTGGGGCACCGGCGGAAAAGAGGTAAAGGTCCACTATACGGGACAGAGGGGCACCGGAGTCTATGATGTGGCGTTTGAGGGGCTGGTGGAAAACGTGGAGCGGCGGTACAAGGAGACGTTTTCCGAGGCCAGCAAGGCAGAGTATGAGACTTACATGAGGATTACCCCCTGTTCTGCCTGCAAGGGGCAGCGGCTGAAGAAAAGTTCCCTGGCAGTTACCGTTGGGGATTTGAATATCTATCAGGCAACCAACATGTCTATTGTGAATTTCAGGCAGTTTATTGACGGGCTGAAGCTTAGTTCCATGCAGGAGGCTATTGGGGCGCAGATTCTCAAGGAGATCAGGGCAAGAGTTACGTTTTTGATTGACGTGGGACTGGAATATCTGTCTTTATCGCGGGCTACAGGAACTTTGTCAGGAGGCGAGGCACAGAGAATCAGGCTGGCTACCCAGATTGGCTCCGGCCTGGTGGGGGTCGCCTATATTCTGGACGAGCCGAGTATCGGGCTGCACCAGAGGGACAATGACAAGCTTCTGCAGACTCTGATACATCTGCGGGATTTGGGCAACAGCGTTCTGGTGGTGGAGCATGACGAAGATACCATGCGTGCGGCAGACTTTATTGTGGATATCGGGCCGGGGGCAGGGGAGCACGGCGGACAGGTGATTGCCACTGGCACGGCGGAAGACATTATGAACTGTCCGGAGTCCATTACCGGGGCGTATCTTAGCAGACGGCTGGCGATTCCGGTTCCCGGAGAGCGCAGGAAGCCAAAGGGATGGCTGACAATAAAAGGGGCGGCAGAGAATAATCTGAAGAATATAGATGTGAAAATACCTTTGGGCATTATGACCTGCGTCACAGGGGTATCCGGGTCAGGAAAAAGTTCTCTGGTTAACGAGATCCTTTACAAGACATTGGCAAAGAAACTGAACCGGGCAAGGACCATACCAGGGAAATATAAGAAGATCGACGGCGCGGAGCAGCTGGACAAGATTATTGCCATTGATCAGTCTCCTATTGGCAGGACCCCCAGATCCAATCCAGCCACGTACACAGGCGTGTTTGACATGATAAGGGATCTGTTTGCATCGACTGTGGACGCTAAAGAGCGGGGATATAAGAAAGGGAGGTTCAGCTTTAATGTAAAGGGCGGCCGATGCGAGGCCTGCTCCGGCGACGGCATCATTAAGATTGAGATGCATTTTCTGCCTGACGTGTATGTGCCTTGCGAGGTCTGCGGCGGGAAACGGTATAACCGGGAGACTCTGGAAGTGAAATATAAAGGCAAAAGCATTTACGACGTGCTGAATATGACGGTGGAGGAGGCCATGAAGTTTTTTGAGAATGTGCCGTCCATCTACAGGAAGATATCCACGCTGAATGATGTGGGGCTGTCCTACATCCGGCTGGGGCAGCCGTCTACAGAGCTGTCAGGAGGCGAGGCCCAGAGGATTAAGCTGGCTACGGAGTTAAGCCGCAGAGGCACCGGGAAGACCATCTATGTGCTGGATGAACCAACCACAGGGCTTCACTTTGCGGATGTGCACAAGCTGGTGGATATTCTGCGGAAGCTGTCCCAGGGAGGCAATACGGTAGTGGTGATTGAGCATAATCTTGATGTAATAAAGACAGCGGACTACATTATTGACATGGGCCCGGAGGGCGGTGACAAGGGAGGAACTGTAGTGATACACGGGACTCCTGAGGAAGTGGCCATGTGCCCCCGGTCTTATACGGGACAGTATGTGAAGCGCTATCTGGAACAATGATATGCAGCTCTCGGTGTTCACATAAGGGTTCAGGAAACGGACTTAAGAAAAAGTGGCATTTGATGCTTGTATTTGACAGATTCCTGTTGTAGAATCATAAGGTCATAGGGAATCGATACAGGCAGTATGGAGATCCAGGAGGAATATTTGTGAACAGAGAGAAAATTTTGGTAATTGATTTTGGAGGACAGTATAATCAGCTTGTAGCAAGACGTGTCCGGGAATGCAGCGTGTACTGCGAGATTTATTCCTATAAGACAGATTTGGAAAAGATCAAAGCCATGGCTCCCCAGGGGATTATCCTGACAGGCGGACCTGACAGCTGCTATGCAGAAGGGGCGGCGTCATGCAGCAGGGAATTATTTGACATGGGGATTCCGGTTCTGGGCCTGTGCTATGGCGCACAGCTGATGATGCATGTTCTGGGAGGGCGGGTGACAAAAGCCCCTGTCCGGGAGTACGGAAAGATTGAGGTTGATGTGGATCGATCCAGCAGGCTGTTCGGCAATGTATCAGAGAAAACCGTTTGCTGGATGAGCCATAATGATTATATTGAGAAGACAGCTCCCGGCTTTCGGGTGATCGGGCGGACTGCGGACTGCCCCGCGGCGGCTGCGGAGTGGGAGGAGAAGCAGCTGTATGCGGTTCAGTTCCATCCGGAGGTTCTGCATACCCAGGAAGGGACGAAAATCATTCATAATTTCCTCTACGAAATATGCCGTTGTCAGGGAACATGGAAGATGGATGCTTTTGCGGAAAACAGCATTGAGGCCATCCGGGAAAAGGTAGGCAGCGGAAAGGTGCTCTGTGCCCTGTCAGGAGGAGTGGACTCTTCCGTGGCGGCGGTTATGCTTTCCAAAGCAGTGGGAGAGCAGCTGACCTGTGTGTTTGTGGATCATGGACTGCTTCGAAAAGACGAAGGGGATCAGGTGGAGGAGGTATTTGGCCCTAATGGGCCTTACAACCTGAACTTCATACGTGTTAACGCCCAGGAAAGGTTTTATGAGAGATTAAAAGGGGTGGAGGAACCGGAACAAAAGAGAAAGATTATTGGGGAAGAATTTATCCGGGTGTTTGAGGAAGAGGCAAAGAAAATCGGAGCAGTTGATTTTCTGGTTCAGGGAACCATTTACCCGGACGTGGTGGAAAGCGGCCTGGGCGGTGAGTCTGCCGTGATCAAATCCCACCACAACGTAGGCGGCCTGCCGGACTATGTGGACTTTAAAGAGATTATTGAGCCTTTAAGGAATTTGTTTAAGGATGAGGTGCGCAGGGTGGGATTGGAATTGGGAATTCCGGAGAAACTGGTGTACCGGCAGCCGTTTCCGGGACCAGGGCTGGGGATTCGGATTATTGGCGAAGTGACTCCGGAAAAGGTGATGATGGTACAGGAGGCAGACGCCATTTACCGGGAAGAGATCGCCAGGGCCGGACTGGACAGGAAGATCGGACAGTATTTTGCCGCACTGACGAATATGCGCTCTGTTGGAGTCATGGGAGACGAAAGGACATATGACTACGCGGTGGCGCTGCGGGCAGTTAATACGATTGATTTCATGACGGCGGAGACAGCAGAGATACCATGGGATGTGCTGGGGAAAGTGGCCAGCAGAATTGTGAATGAAGTGAGAAATGTCAATCGGGTATTTTATGATATTAGCCAGAAGCCTCCGGCAACGATAGAATTTGAGTAAGGTGGAAAGTCGTGGAAACCAAGTATTTATGCGGTTTTGCGGGATTTCAAGAGGTTCTTGATAACAAATTGATAACAGTCGTTTATATGCGATTATTCTTGCTGCCGAATGGTTTGCTGGTGGGAGAATGATTGTGAAGTGGCTTGAATGGCTGGAAAAATTCGTATTATAACGCCCTTGGCTGTGGGGAGGGACTCATGGCTAAGGGCGGTTTGCTGTACTTTCTCAGAAAGTAACAAAAGTTTGCACCTGTTAGTACAGAATACAAGACAGAAAGGGCGTGTGTTATGAAAGGTGCGATTAGCACAATGATAGGGAAAGGCCTTTCTTTAAAGTGGAAGTTCACTATACCACAAGAGTGTTGACAGACCACGGCATCATTGAGATTGGTGGTAGAGAAATTGAAGTGTTGCATACTCCCGGACATTCTCGGGGGCATTTGTGCTTTTGGGGAAATAAATGCTTGGAAAGTGAGAGAAAAACAGTCAATTCATGCCATTCTCCGAGGAGTCAGAATAGTTTCGTATGAATGACAGAAGAGATTGCTGGAAAAAATAGGATTGAAAAATACAAGGCAGTTGCTGAATGAAATGGTGGTAATGGGCAGATTGATATCTGTACAGCTGCCACAAACAACAGACGATATATAATGATTAAATAAAGCAGGAATGACATCAAATATGCCCATAGGATAAGTATTTACTAAAATTGCAGACTGGCAGTTGTCATGTATAAGACAAAGGTTTGCTTGTGGTTGACATATATGCATATATGATTGTTTTTTATACTTAAGTAGAGGAAATGAGAAATGGTTGAGCCATCAAAAAAAGACTGGAAATTATATAGGGAGAAAATTGGCGGATGGCAGGAACACTACATGGAGAAGCTGATAAAGGAATATGCGGACTATTTGTGCAGCGACTTGCCTGCCTCCACTAAGTTTTGGGAGATAGAGAAAAGGATTAAGAGAGACAAAAAAACGCCAGGTGTTTGTACTGAGTTAAGAAAATCTAGCATGTTTTGGGACATTGCCGGACTGATTAATGATAAAGTTATTTCCATGGATGATCTGGAAGAATTTAGCGACGATTTAAAAGAAGCAGTAGCATTGATTTTGAAGATATGAAAAATTTTGGCAGGCAGCCTATGGATTATCTGCCATTGTTTGCCTCTTTCACTGCTAAAACTAAAGGAAAATGTAATAGAATTGAAAGATTATCCGGTTGAATTAACAGCCTGATCTTGATAAAATAAAATGTAAGTATCTGGAAGGAGGACAGAGCGGTATGAGAAAAACGGGATTGGCAATATTGGGCCTGACAGCGGCATTAACGGCGGCAGGCGGGATCACAGCCATGGCAGCCGCCGGCTGGGCCACGGAGAACGGCCAGTGGGTCTACTATGACAATTACGGCAGCCATGTAACCAATGAATGGAAAAAAGGCGCTGATAACCAATGGCGGTATCTTAACGGCGACGGACAGATGACCGTGAACAGCTGGGTTGACGAGGAATACTATGTAGATTCTGACGGAGTCATGGCAGCGGGAAAATGGATGAAGTTAAGCAGCAACAGCCGCAGCATTACATCCGGTGACCACTGGTACTATTTCCAGGACAGCGGCAAAGTGATAACCAATGCCTGGAAAAAGATAGATAACAGATGGTATCATTTTGATATGGACGGGGCTATGGAGACAGGCTGGATGGATGATAACATGTCCTATGCCAAAGACGACGGAGCGGCAGTGACAGGATGGCAGAAGCTGTATCCGCCGGAGGACGAGGGAGAAGAACGGAATCCGTTTTACGATGATGACAGGCGCTGGTACTATTTCAGCAGCACCGGAAAGAAATTTGTGCCGGAATTGTCAGGAGATGCCACCTGCGCTGAAAAAAGGATCGATGGGAATTACTACTGCTTTAACAGCCACGGCGCCATGCAGACAGGCTGGGCTTACATAGGCGGCAATAACGTAGAACCCGGTACGATTGACGGATACCGTTTTTATGACAGCAACGGCAAGGCAATAACCGGCTGGTATTCGGCTGTGCCGCCTGCTGATCTGACAGGCTATGAAAATGAAGTGGAGTGGTTCTATTTCACAAAAAACGGCGTTCCTAAGTCAGGACCTGCCAAAGGATCAGCCAGCACTGCGGATTTTCTTAAAGTGGGCGGAAAGACGTATCTCTTCAATGAGCTTGGAACCCCTGTTACAGGTCTTCAGAAAGTGTTTGTGAATAAGAATTCAGAAGAGTACACATCCTATTATTTTGAGCCAGGCTCCTGTGCGTTGATGAGCGGAAAGGTCAATGTGGAAGAAGGGGACGGAACAAAATGCCAGTATTATTTTGCAAGCAGCGGCAAGGGGTATACAGGCGTTCAGGGAGGCTCCCTGTATTATATGGGAAAACTGCAGACGGCAGACAACACATTGAAATATGAGGTTATTTCGTTTCCGGGAAGCAATGGAAACAACACCAACTATTTGGTCAATTCTTCCGGAAAAGTTGTGAAAAATGCATCTTCCGCAAAAGATAATGACGGAAATAAATATTCCTCAGACAGAAACGGAATACTTACAAAAATAAACGGTGAAGCAGTAAGCGCAAGCGCAACGTTTAATGCGCCCAAGGCACCGGATTGGAATTAGGGAAGAGAGTGAACCAGAGAGGGAGACTGTCATGCAGGGATATTGAAAACCCCTGATTGGGCAGTCTCTTTCCTAATTATATATAGAAGAATTGAAAAGGATTAAATACAACCCAAAAGAAAACAACCAAGAAATAACCAAGAAACAACTAAAAAGAAACTAAAAAGAAAACGAAAAAGAAATTAAAAAAATACTTGCAATTTCAGGAAAAGTATGTTAAGCTGATGAAGCTGTGGCATGATAGCGATGAAACGTGAGGTTGCTGCCCATTATAAGGCAGGTTTTCCGTGGAGCGAATGTCAAGTTAGGAAACTGGCGACAAGTCACTGTACAAACAGAAATTCTGCAAAAGCAAGAAAAATGTGGAAAAATGGTGTGCTTGTATGTATGACATGCAAGAGACACACCCGGAAACGTGTACAGTCACCGCTTGTCGTACTTCATTAAAAAGTGCGAAAAGGAGGCGACTTTTTTTATGGCAAGTCAGGTAATGAGAATCACATTAAAAGCTTATGATCATCAGTTAGTGGATCAGTCAGCCGGTAAGATCATCGACACTGTAAAAAAGACAGGATCTAAGGTGAGCGGGCCGGTGCCGCTGCCGACCAAAAAGGAAGTGGTAACCATCTTAAGGGCGGTTCACAAGTATAAGGATTCCAGGGAGCAGTTTGAGCAGAGGACTCATAAGAGGCTCATTGACATCATCTCCCCCAATGCGAAAACCGTTGAGATGCTGTCCAGACTGGAGATGCCGGCCGGCGTTTACATTGACATCAAGATGAAGACCAAGTAATGAGAGCCCTAAAAGCCGTAAAGACAGCGAGGTTCCAGAGAGAACCGGACATTTAAAAGAATCCAGAAGGGTTTATATAGAAGCAACACTTTTTCCGAAAAGGAATCAACATCTCCGGCCTGCCGGAGTCATAGTGTTCCACGTATATAACCTGTTTCTAGGATGAACGCGAAAGCGTTCCGCTGTAGATTATGAACAGGAGGTAAAAGTAATGAAGAAAGGGATTTTAGCTATCAAAGTCGGAATGACTCAGATCTTCAACGACGAAGGAGTGTTAACTCCCGTAACCGTTCTTCAGGCAGGACCATGTGTGGTTACGCAGGTTAAGACCGAAGACAACGACGGATACAAGGCAGTGCAGGTTGGCTTCGTAGACAAGAGAGAAAAACTGGTTTCCAAGCCGCTGAAGGGCCATTTTGACAAAGCTGGCGTATCTTACAAGAGATATGTGAGAGAATTCAGATTTGACAATGCAGAGGAGTATTCCGTAAAGGACGAAATTAAGGCGGATATCTTTGCTGCCGGTGACAAGATTGACGCAACCGCGATTTCCAAAGGTAAAGGCTTCCAGGGCGCTATTAAGAGACACGGACAGTCCAGAGGGCCTATGACTCACGGTTCCAAGTTCCACCGCCATGCCGGTTCCAACGGAGCATGTTCCGATCCCAGCAAGGTATTTAAAGGCAAGAAGATGCCTGGCCATATGGGACACAAGAGAGTAACCATCCAGAATCTGGAGATTGTCCAGGTGGATGCCGAGAAGAACCTGATTTTGGTTAAGGGCGCAGTTCCCGGGCCGAAGAAGTCCTTAGTAACGCTGAAAGAAGCAGTAAAAGCAGCTGTTTAATTGCTTTTATTAGGAAAGGAGGAATACACAGATGTCACAGGTATCTGTTTACAATAAAGAAGGTAAAGAAGTAGGTACTTTAGAGCTGAACGATGCTGTATTTGGTGTGAATGTCAATGAACACCTGGTACATTTGGCAGTCGTTGCCCAGCTGGCTAACAATCGCCAGGGCACACAGAAAGCAAAGACCCGTTCCGAAGTATCCGGCGGCGGAAGAAAACCATGGAGGCAGAAAGGCACCGGCCATGCAAGACAGGGCTCAACCAGGGCTCCTCAGTGGACCGGCGGCGGCGTGGTATTTGCGCCTACGCCAAGAGACTACACGATTAAGCTTAACAAAAAAGAGAAGAGAGCTGCCCTTAAATCTGCTCTTACCAGCAGGGTAAACGACAGCAAGTTCATTGTAGTGGACGATTTGAGCTTTGCTGAGATTAAGACGAAGAACTTTAAAAAAGTTCTGGATAACTTAAAGGTTTCCAAGGCTTTAGTAGTTTTAGATGAGGGAAGCAGCAATGCAGCTCTGTCTGCAAGAAACATCCCGGCTGTTAAGACTGCACATGTCAATACTATTAATGTATATGACATCTTAAAATACAACACGGTAGTGGCTACCAAGGCAGCTGTTGCAAATATTGAGGAGGTGTACGCATAATGGCTAACATTCAGTATTATGATGTTATTCTGAAACCGGTAGTAACCGAGAAGAGCATGAACGCAATGGCTGAAAGAAAGTACACGTTTCTGGTACACCCTGAGGCGAATAAGAGCCAGGTAAAGGAAGCCGTTGAAAAGATGTTCCCAGGAACGAAAGTAGAGAAGGTCAATACCATGAATATTCAGGGCAAGATCAAGAGAAGAGGAACAACGCTGGGCAAGACGGCTAAGACTAAGAAAGCCATTGTAAAGCTGACTGCTGACAGCAAAGAGATCGAGATTTTCTCAGGACTGTAAAAATATCCGAATTAAGCTATACGGCAGCGGTGAGAAAAAGCAGCTCATACTAATCTATACTGCGCCGTGATAAAAAATGCGCAAAAGCGTTGAAAAGAAGACCGGACGGGGGACTGAAAGCCCTGATGCCGGTCAGCATGGAAATGAAAGGAGCTCGCAACATGGGAATTAAAACCTATAACCCATATACACCTTCCAGAAGAAACATGACCGGTTCCGATTTCAGTGAGATTACGAAATCTTCACCGGAAAAATCTCTGGTAGTGTCTTTAAAGAAGAATGCAGGCCGCAACAACCAGGGCAAGATAACCGTAAGGCACCGCGGCGGCGGAAGCAGAAGAAAATACAGAATCATTGATTTTAAGAGAAATAAAAAGGACGGAATTCCGGCAACCGTAATCGGAATCGAGTACGATCCTAACAGAAGCGCCAACATTGCCCTTATCTGCTACGCAGACGGCGAGAAGGCTTATATCCTTGCTCCGGCAGGCCTCACAGACGGCATGAAGGTTATGAGCGGCCCCCAGGCGGAGGCGAAGCTGGGAAACTGTCTTCCTTTAAGTGCAATCCCGGTAGGCGCACAGATCCACAACATTGAATTATATCCGGGCAAAGGCGGCCAGCTGGCACGTTCCGCAGGAAACTCTGCCCAGTTAATGGCAAAAGAAGGCAAATATGCGACTCTGAGACTTCCTTCAGGCGAGATGAGAATGGTTCCCATCGTATGCCGCGCAACCATAGGCGTGGTAGGCAATGGCGAGCACAATCTGATTAACGTTGGCAAGGCAGGAAGAAAGCGTCACATGGGTATCAGACCTACAGTCCGCGGTTCTGTTATGAACCCCAATGACCATCCGCACGGCGGCGGCGAGGGCAAGACAGGGATCGGACGTCCGGGTCCAAGCACTCCATGGGGCAAGCCTGCTCTGGGTCTTAAGACCAGAAAGAAGAACAAACAGTCCAATAAGTTAATCGTAAGAAGACGTGATGGTAAGACCATTAAATAGTTGAAGGAGGAAGAAACCCTATGGCACGTTCACTTAAAAAAGGACCATTTGCAGACGCGCATTTGCTGAAAAAGGTAGATGCTTTGAACGCATCCGGACAGCACCAGGTAATTAAGACCTGGTCCCGCCGTTCTACAATCTTCCCGCAGATGGTTGGACATACAATCGCAGTTCATGACGGAAGAAAGCACGTTCCGGTATATATTACCGAGGACATGGTTGGACACAAGCTTGGTGAATTCGTGGCAACCAGAACCTACAGAGGTCATGGAAAAGACGAAAAGAAATCCAAACGGTAATCGTCAGAATTGAAAGGAGGTTATAGCAATGGCTAAAGGACATAGAAGTCAGATAAAGAGAGAGAGAAATGCCCAGAAAGACACAAGGCCGTCAGCAAAGTTATCCTATGCCAGAGTGTCCGTTCAGAAGGCTTGCTTCGTATTAGATGCCATCAGAGGCAAGGATGTGGAGACAGCGCTTGGTATTGTAACCTACAGCCCCAGATACGCTTCTTCATTGATTAAGAAATTACTGGAATCCGCAATTGCAAACGCAGAGAATAACAACAACATGAGCAGAGACAACCTGTATGTTGCAGAGTGCTATGCAAATAAGGGACCGACAATGAAGAGAATTAAACCGAGAGCACAGGGACGGGCTTACAGAATCGAGAAGAGAACCAGCCACATCACAATCGTGCTGAATGAAAGATAGGAGGCAAATATGGGACAGAAAGTTAATCCGCACGGCTTAAGGGTCGGTGTTATTAAAGACTGGGATTCCAAATGGTATGCTGAGGCAGATTTTGCAGATAACCTGGTAGAAGATTATCAGATCAGAAAGTTCTTAAAAAAGAGACTGTACAGCTCAGGCGTTTCCAAGATTGAGATGGAGAGGGCTGCTGATAAGGTTAAGGTTATTATCTACACTGCAAAGCCAGGCGTTGTCATTGGCAAGGGCGGAGCAGAGATTGAGAAATTAAAAGCCGAAGTTCAGAAAATGACGGACAAAAAGCTTTTCATTGATATCAAAGAGATCAAAAGGGCAGAGCGGGACGCACAGCTGGTTGCGGAGAGCATTGCACAGCAGCTGGAAAACCGCGTTTCTTTCAGACGCGCTATGAAGTCCACCATGGGACGTTCCATGAAGGCAGGGGTTAAGGGGATCAAGACTGCTGTTGCCGGACGCCTTGGCGGCGCTGATATGGCCCGTACCGAGTTCTACAGTGAAGGGACCATCCCGTTACAGACATTAAGAGCAGATATTGACTATGGTTTCGCAGAGGCAGATACCACCTACGGCAAGCTGGGCGTTAAAGTGTGGATCTACAAAGGCGAAGTACTTCCTACTAAAGGAAATAAGGAAGGGAGCGATAAATAATGTTAATGCCTAAGAGAGT
>CAMUJH010000017.1 GCA_947089145.1 uncultured Hungatella sp.
AGCGTGAAGACAGCAGTACTGCTGATATGCTTACGGAAAATGCTGTGGCTGATGCTGCCCCGAGTATTACGACAACGGAATACACAGTAACAGCAGATACTCCTTTATCAGTAACTGTCAATTTTGGAGCTGGCAGCAAAATGGCTACTGGTATAAGCAGTATTAAAAATCTGAATAATAATACCAGTGTACAGGCAGCAAGATATACACTTAATGGAAATACCTTAACATTTGATGCAACCTTCATTACAAATAATATGGCGCTGATTAATTCTCCTAATGGCTTGAAGCTTAATGTAATATTTGATGATGCAGAAAAGACCGTGGCTCAGATTACTTTAGCACCATAAGTAACAGAAAAGTTTTAAGAGTAACCTTGTAAAAGAATATGGGGAATAATCTATTTGCAGGAACGTTATGGGATGCAGGCATCTATTATAGGCCTGCATCCCATGTTAGGAGAAAAGAGAAAAATGTATTTAAGCACAGGATTGATAGTAGGAAATTATATTTATTTAATTGAGTGTCTTTCGAGATGTTTGATATCAATACATATTTATTCTGGAGAAACAAAGATAGAAGGTTATTTGCCATGGAAATATATAGGAAATAGCATAGGAATGCTGCCATTGAATCAAAATATCTTTATTTTTTCGCCTGCTGTAGATCATTTTCTTATTTATGACTGTCTAAAACAGAAAATAATAACTATGAAATTACAAGGAATGGAAGCTGATGAGGCAGGATTTTGTTATTCTAATATTTTAATAGAACAAGGTGATTTTATAATTCTGCCATTTAAAGGTAAAGAAATAAAAAGGTATGGAGTGAATGGAGAACTAAAATTTAAAGATGGACAATGGTGGATTGCAGTTGCCAGAGAATGGGGGCTTAATGAAAAGTTGTTCGGAAATATTAGAATGAACAGTGCCTGTACTGCGGGAAACCAGTTATTTTTTTCTTTAGTTAATGGAAATCAAAATTACTTATGCCAATATGAATTAAACCAGGACAGACATTTATGTAAAATTGTTTATCATTCAGAGGATATAGCAGTCAGAGGCGTATATGCTTATCCTAATATAGTTTTATTTCGCAGATTATTTTCAGATAAAACAGAAATTGTACAGATTGCTCTCGATTCAGGAGAACAGAAATCCATTTTAATTAATTATCCATCTGCATTTGAAGAGGATGTTTATGGAGAACTCTATTATCTAAAAGCCTCCTTTAAAAATAAAATTTTGAAAATAAAGGGAACAGATTTAAAGGTATATCGGAAGATTTATAATTTTGAAAAAGGAGATATCTATATTGCAAAGGGTATCTTATTTAATAGACTAAGAAATGAGATTTTGATACCAGGCGTGGATAAGATTGGAAGATATTCAATAGAAAAAACAGTAGAAGAAATAAGAAAAAGCAGTTCTTATAAAGAGGGATGCGGAAAAGTATTCTGTGGCAAAAGGATTTGGGAAAACAAATATGGGTTAAATGATTTAGTAGGATATCTTACAATATTGCCATATGCGGAAGCAGAAAGAAAGGATAAAAAAAGGGGTAAGAGTATTGGGCAACAGATATGGCAAGAAATTCAGTAAAGGATATATAGCAAACTTATGGATATAATTAAAAAGTTAAATAAATAATCTGAGTAAAAGCCGGGAGAAAGAGATATTATGAAAGTAATAGATTATGAGATGGTATGTGATATTTTTTGCCTGCTTGAAAGAAAAATATTTATTTATGGAACCGGTAAATATGGTAATAGAGTTGCGAATGCATTTTTACAAATGAAGATTGAAGTAGATGGATTTTGTGAAACAATTCCTGAGAAAGACATATTTTTAGGAAAAAGAGTTCTGTCATCCAAGGATCTGATTAGTAATTATGACAAAAATGATGTGTTAGTTATTATTGCAAGCGAAAGATACTTTAAAGAAATGATTCATGAACTTCAGGTCGCTGAGAATATGGATGTTTGTACCTATTATGCTTTGTTTCTTTCGCTTTTTCTGAATTATGAGACTGTTGGAACAGAAAGGACTTTGAAGGATAATATCAAATTTTTTAAGAAGGTCAGTCTAGAAATAGCAAAAAAAAATTTTATGAAATGGGGAATGGACGGGTATTGCTATATATTATCCCAACCATCATTGACATTAATATATCAGCCAGGTAAAGTGGGATCTAAGACTATTTACCACTCAAGTCCATTAGAAACTTACCATTTGCATTCATTGGCATATGTATTTAATGCTGATGGTGATACTATTGACATATGTAATAAGATGGTTGATAAACTTAAGAGAGAGCCAATCAAAATTATTACAGGTGTTCGTGAACCAATTTTGAGAGATATATCACTATTTTTTGAAGGAACTGAAAATAATATTTGGCCGTTAATTTATTATGGAAATTGTACAAACTATTTATTCGGTAATTACAGAGAAGATGGTAAATTAAATATCGCTGAATTACAAGAGAGAATCTGTGTATTTGAAGAAAATTTGGCCTATTCTTTTGAACATTTAGGTAAGGAGATTATGCAAAGCAGAGCGGATGAATTCTCATGGTTTGACTATGAAATCAAGGCGCTGCTTGGAGTGGATATTTATGAGCATCCATTTGATAAAGAAAAAGGATATACAATTATTGAGCAAGGCAATATAAAGATTCTGCTTTATAAATGCGAGAAATTGAGCCAGTTGGAAAGCGTCATAGGCTGTTTTATAGGAAAACCGGGATTTCTGCTTAACAATGCAAACCAAGGAGATGAAAAGGTATATTCATATGTTTACAGAGGGTTCAGAGAAAAGGTTAAACTGCAAAAAGAGTATTTCGATTATTACTATGGCGATAATCCAAGGCTAAAACATTTTTATACGGATATTGAGATAGAAAGGTTTAAGGACAGATGGAAGGAAAGACTGCAGGAAGGGTAAACGCCATGGGAGAGGATGGCAGCATCAGGCAGATATAGAAATTTATCCCGAAGGAGTAACAATATAAAGCAATGAAACCAATAACATCCAGCCATTTAGACACATTAGAATCGGAAGCCATATATATTATGCGTGAAGTTGCAGCAGAGTGCGAGAAGCCGGTAATGCTGTATTCTATCGGAAAAGACAGTTCCGTAATGCTCCACTTAGCGATGAAGGCATTTTACCCGGAAAAACCGCCGTTCCCCTTTCTGCATATTGATACTACCTGGAAGTTCAGAGAGATGATCGAATTCCGGGATCGGACGGCGGAAGAAATGGGGATAGAGATGCTTGTTTATACCAATGAAGAAGGCGTAAGGCAGGGGATCAATCCCTTTGACCATGGGGCGGCCTATACAGACATCATGAAAACGCAGGCATTGAAGCAGGCGCTTTCCCTGTATGGATTTACTGCGGCCTTTGGCGGCGGGCGGAGGGATGAAGAGAAGTCCAGGGCTAAAGAGCGCATCTTTTCCTTTCGAAGCAGGGAACAGGTCTGGGACCCAAAAAGGCAGCGGCCAGAGATGTGGAAGCTGTACAATACGCAGATCCACAAGGGTGAGAGCATACGGGTATTCCCGCTTTCTAACTGGACGGAAAAAGACATATGGCAGTATATCGCAAGAGAGAATATAAAGATTGTCCCTTTATACTTTGCCAAAAAACGTCCGGTGGTTTACCGGGACGGAAATATCATCATGGTGGATGACGATCGGATGCGGCTGCTTCCCGGCGAGAAAGTCCAGAACAGAAGCGTGCGTTTCCGCACATTAGGGTGCTACCCTTTGACTGGCGGCATCGAGTCCGCAGCAGGCACTTTAGAGGAGATTGTGGAGGAAACGCTGGGGGCTGTAACGTCGGAGAGGACAAGCCGCGTCATTGACCATGAAACGGCAGGAAGCATGGAAAGGCGTAAAAGAGAGGGGTATTTCTAAATGGACGGGCTTTTAAAATTCATTACCTGCGGAAGCGTGGATGACGGAAAATCCACATTGATCGGGCACATGCTTTACGATGCTAAACTGCTTTTTACGGATCAGGAACGTGCTCTGGAGCTTGACAGCAGGATGGGAAGCAGAGAAGGAAAAACTGACTATTCCCTTCTGCTGGACGGACTGATGGCAGAACGGGAACAGGGGATTACCATTGACGTTGCCTACCGGTATTTCACCACGGAAAAAAGAAGCTTCATCGTGGCAGATACGCCAGGCCATGAGGAATATACCAGGAATATGGCGGTGGGGGCTTCCTTTGCGGATTTGGCGGTCATTCTTGTAGATGCGTCCAGGGGGATACTGGTTCAAACAAAGAGACATGCCAGGATATGTGCGCTTATGGGAATCCGGCACTTTATTTTTGCCGTGAACAAGATGGATCTTGTGCGCTATAGCCAAAATGAGTATAAGAAAATAGAAAAGGCAATCAGGAAACTGGCCATTGATTTGGAACTTTGCCATGTGAAGGTCATACCCGTTTCTGCGACAGAAGGAGATAACATAACGCTGAGACATTCCCGTATGCCATGGTACAGAGGGAAGACGCTGTTGGAGGCATTGGAAACCATAAATATAGATGAAGACGCCTGCGAACAGGGGTTTGTCATGCCTGTACAGCGGGTGTGCCGTCCAAACCATGCATTCCGCGGGTTTCAGGGTCAGATTGAAACGGGGAGCATACAGGAAGGCGTGGAAATCACCGTCCTTCCCAGCGGGGAGAGGGCCGGCGTGGAATCAATACTGGCTGCGGGGCAAAAGGCAACGGCGGTCGGTAAGGGACAGGCGGTGACGGTTTCACTGAATCGGGAGGTGGATGTGTCCCGGGGATGCGTTCTGGTAAGGGACGCCCGTCTGTGTGTTGGCACAATGTTTACAGCCAGCCTGCTGTGGATGGATGACAAAGAACTGATGCAGGGGGGAAACTTTCTGCTAAAACTGGGGACGAAGATGCTTCCTGCTTCCGTGATGGATATCAAATACCGCATAGATATTAATACTGGAGAACACCTTGCAGCCTCCAGGCTGTATAAAAACGAGATTGCCGTATGCGACATCGCTGCCGCTTCGCCGCTTGTCTACAACACGTTTGCAATGAACAAGGGGCTGGGAAGCTTCATCTTAATCGACCGCATAACCAACATGACATCAGCCTGCGGCATGATAGAGCATTCCCTGGAAAGAGCAGAAAATATCGTTTGGCAGAAAACAGACATCACGCGTCAAATCCGGGCCGAGAAGATGGGGCAGGAACCGGTGACCGTGTGGTTTACCGGGCTTTCCGGTTCTGGAAAGTCTGCTTTGGCCAATGAGATTGAAAAGAAACTGTCCGTGATGGGGAAGCACACCATGCTGCTGGATGGTGACAACATCCGAATGGGCCTGAATAAAAACCTGGGATTTGAGCCGGAGGATCGCATTGAAAATATCAGACGGATTGCGGAAGTAGCAAAGCTGATGAATGATGCGGGCCTCATAGTCCTCGCTTCCTTCATTTCTCCCTTTGAAAGCGACAGGCAGGATGCCAGGAGAATTATTGGGGAAGGGAACTTCATTGAGGTTTATGTGAGCACCCCGCTGGAGGTGTGCGAGCGCAGGGATGTGAAAGGGCTGTACCAAAAAGCGCGGGAAGGGAAGATACCAAACTTTACAGGAATATCAAGCCCGTACGAAATACCGGAAAATGCGGAGATTGTCATTGATACAAGCAATCAGGCTCTGGAGACGTCAGCAGAATTGGTCATTAAGGCACTGGAACTGCATGGTGGCAGGGCAGGCTGAAAATGACTCATGGTTAGAAACGGTTGGGAGGACAAAATCCGATGAAATGGGAAAAGGAGCTTGAGGCAGCAAAAGAGGCCTCTGTTAAGGCAGGGAAAGCTATTTTGGAAATTTATCAAAACATGAATGATATTGAAATTGAATATAAGACAGACAACTCTCCGCTTACCCAGGCAGACAAAGCGGCAAATAGGATTATCGTAAAAGCTTTGAGGGAGCAATTCCCGCAGCATGCCATTTTGTCGGAAGAAGAAAGGGACGATCAGGACAGGCTTAACCATGCCCATTGCTTTATTGTGGACCCTTTAGACGGAACAAAGGAATTTCTGAAACGAAACGGTCAGTTTACGGTTAACATCGCCTTAGCTTATGAGCACAAGACAGTCATGGGTGTAATCTATGTGCCGGTCACAGGGGAGCTTTACTTTGCTGCGGAGGGCCTGGGCGCATACAGGGAGCGGGCCGGCGGGAAACAGGAAAGACTGAAGGTATCGGGTAACCGGGAAATTCATTCCCTCAGGCTGGCCATAAGCAGTTCCCACGGGTGCAGGCAGATGGATGACTTAATAAAAGAATACGGGATCACACGGTTCGTCAAAGTGGGAAGCTCATTAAAAGGCTGCATGGTTGCCAGCGGGCAGGCAGATGGCTATTATCGCTTTAACCCGACGATGGAATGGGATACGGCAGCGATGCAGTGCATTGCCGAAGAAGCTGGAGCCGTTTTCCGGCAGATGGACGGATCGGTAATGACCTATAACCGGAAAGACAGCTTGAATGCCAAGGGGTTTTATGTCATCAACAGGGCAGAGAATTTGCTGGTTCCGCCGGAATCGCCGTTTATACGAGGAGGGGGCATATGAAAAGGATAACGGCTGTATGCTGGATGATAATTGTCATGGTGATAACGGTTTCTTTATGGATGTCTGGATGCGTCGGAGAGGCGGACTCCTCGACGGATGGCATGGAGGGGACAGAACTTTTAAATGTCTCCTATGATCCGACAAGGGAGTTTTACTCCCGATATAATGAGCTTTTTTGCAGGCACTGGCAGGAATCCCATGGTGAAGAGGTCCATATCATCCAATCCCATGGCGGTTCAGGTTCCCAGGCGCGCTCTGTAATCGAAGGGAACGAGGCGGACGTCGTAACCCTTGCCCTTGCCCATGACATTACGGCCATTGAGGAATCAGGACTCATAGAGCAGGGATGGCAGGAGAAGTTTGAGGGCGACAGTTCGCCGTACACATCGACAATCGTCTTTTTAGTACGGAAGGGAAACGAAAAGGGGATAAAGGACTGGGACGATCTGGTAAAAGAGGGGATTGAGGTGATTACGCCTAATCCGAAAACTTCCGGCGGAGCCTGCTGGAACTTCCTTGCCGCCTGGGCGTACTGGCAGAAGCAGGACGGGGGAGACGAGGAGAAAACGCAGGAACAGATGGGTAGATTATATAAGAATGTGCTGGTGCTGGATTCCGGAGCCAGAGGGGCGACCAACACGTTCGTTGAGAATGGTCAGGGGGATGTTCTCATAGCGTGGGAGAATGAGGCTTACCTGGCCATGGACGAGTATCCGGGGGAGTATGAAATGGTGACGCCCAGCGTCAGCATCCTGGCCCAGCCGTCAGTGGCAGTAGTGGACAAGAACGTGGGGGATCATGGTACAGAGGAACTGGCAGAGGCTTATCTGGGGTACCTATACAGCGACGAGGCGCAGCGTCTGGCGGGGGAAAACTATTACAGGCCGATGAATAAGGAAATACTGGAAGAGTTTTCCGGGCTGTTTAATCTGGAAATGAACCTTGTCTCCATTGGGGATTTCGGCGGGTGGGACAAGGCATACGAAACATATTTCCGGGATGGAGGGGTATTTGATCAGATATATTCAGGTAAGGAGTAGAAAAGGGACGCTTTCGTCATGGAACAGCAGATTGTGAAAGTAAAAAACAGAAAAGGGGTCAGGGTTATTCCAGGATATGGGCTGTGCATGGGCGTTACGCTGACCATGCTGGGAAGTTTCATCCTTCTCCCGTTGTGCTCGATTTTTTTCAGCACCAGCAGGCTGAGTGTTCAGGAATTCAAAGAGATAGTTACTTCGCCCCAGGTTGTGTCAGGATATAAGGTAAGCCTTTGCTGCGCCTTTTGCGCCTCGCTAGTAAACGGGGTATTTGGGATGATTCTTGCATGGGTTCTGGTACGTTATGACTTTCCGGGCAGGAGGGCGATGGACGGCCTGATTGAACTGCCATTTGCCCTTCCTACAGCGGTAGCAGGGATTGCGCTGACGTATCTCTATTCGGATAAAGGGTGGCTTGGAAGCCTTTTTGCAAAGATGGGGATTAAGATCGCTTATACCCCCGTGGGTATTACCATTGCAATGGTGTTCGTGGGAATCCCCTTTGTGGTAAGGGCCGTACAGCCGGTACTGGAAAAGCTGGACAGGCAGTACGAGGAAGCGGCTGCAATGCTGGGGGCGGGCCGGGCATATACGTTTTTCCATGTGATCCTGCCAGAGATCGTGCCAGCGCTGCTCGCCGGGGCCGGGCTTGCTTTCGCAAGAGGGATCGGGGAGTATGGAAGCGTGGTGTTTATCGCCGGGAACATTCCGTATAAAACTCAGATTGCCCCGCTTTTAATAGTAATGAAACTGGAGCAATACAAGTATTCGGACGCTACAGCGATTGCATTTGTATTATTGATATTTTCATTTACTCTTATGCTGCTTATTAATTCCGTGCAGATTTATATGCAGCGGTTCAATAAGGGATAAACAGAGGGAAAGGATAATCGGCATGCCAAGAGACGCAGAAAGAACGTATGAACAGGATGTTTCGGGAGACGGGCTCCAATCCCTGCAGAAAGTCATCGATCCGCACAGAGATGAAGGTAGCCTGGGAGTGAAGTGTGCCTTGATAGGAATCAGCGTGTTGTTTTTAGGAATCATGCTGGTGCTCCCTCTGGCGGTGGTGGCAGTAAACGCATTAAGGGAAGGATGGGAAGCGTATAAAGAAAACATATTGGATGAATATACCATAAAGGCTTTTCGGCTTACGCTGACGGCCATGTTTTTTGCAGTAGCTGTGAACACGGTGTTCGGCGTGGCGGCGGCTTATTTGCTTAGCAAGTTTTACTTTAGGGGGAGGGAGGTCATTGCGGCGCTGATAGACATTCCCTTTTCAATCTCACCGGTCATTGCAGGCCTGGTTTTTATCCTGACATATGGAAACATGGGATGGATGGGAGGCTTCCTGAAGTCGCATGGGATAAAGATCGTGTTTGCAGTTCCCGGCGTGATTCTGGCAACGATATTTGTCACATTCCCCTTTGTCTTCCGGGAGTTGTTCCCGGTGATGAATGTCCAGGGAAGGGAGGAAGAGGAGGCGGCGGCGCTAATGGGAGCCGGAGGGCTCACAATCTTCAGGAGAATTACGTTTCCGCATATCAAGTGGGCACTGCTGTATGGGATCATCCTGTGCGGAGCCAGGGCCATGGGGGAATTCGGAGCGGTTTCAGTAATCTCAGGGCACCTGAGAGGGAAAACCAATACACTCCCGCTTCATGTGGAGATTCTATACAATGAATTTAACACGGCAGCGGCATTTGCGGCATCTTCTGTCCTGGTAGTGATGGCCGTAATAATCCTGATTATTCGGAACCTTGTAGAGATGAAAAAAGGTAGGAAGGCAGGCGGAAGGTAAAGAGCCATGCAGATCGAAATGAGGCACGTAAATAAGGCATTTGATGGGTTCCATGCATCGAGGGATGTGAGCTTCGGCGTAGAGAGTGGGCGCCTTGCGGCGCTATTAGGGCCAAGCGGAAGCGGGAAGACGACAATCCTGCGGATGATAGCCGGGCTGGACAGTCCAGACTCAGGGGATATTTTGATTAAAGGGGAGAGGGTAAATAATCTTCCAGGAAGCAAAAGGGGGATAGGGCTGGTTTTTCAGAATTATGCGTTATTCCGCTATATGACCGTTGCCGACAATATTGCGTTCGGGCTGAAAGTGCAGAAGAAAGGCAAGCATGAGATAAAGGCACGGGTAGAAGAGCTGCTGGAACTGATATCCATGAAGGAGCTGGGAAGAAGGTATCCATATCAGCTGTCCGGAGGCCAGAGGCAGAGGGTGGCATTTGCCCGTGCGTTGGCACCGAATCCCCAGCTGCTGCTCCTGGACGAACCGTTTGCAGCTATTGATGCAAAAATCCGCAGGGAGCTGCGCAGATGGCTGAAAGAGAAGATCGAGATGGTGGGGATTACCAGCATTTTTGTAACCCATGACCAGGAGGAAGCGATGGAGGTGGCAGATATGGTGATTGTGATGAATGAGGGGGCGGTTGAGCAGATCGGAACGCCGGAAAATATATGCAGAAATCCAAGAACCGGGTTTGTAAAGGATTTCATTGATGTAGAGAGATTTGAAGCATTGAGATTGATAGGTAAGAAAAGATACAAGGAAAACAGCTGAGAAAAAGTGTTCATTTAATAACATATGTTTCAGATGGGTGCAAATCGAGGAACAGATTATGAAGCTTACAGTTATAACAGTATGCTATAACAGTGCAAAGACAATTGAACAAGCAATTAAAAGTGTTGTATTTCAGGACTATCGGGATCTGGAATATATTATTATAGACGGCGGCTCAATAGATAGTACTTTAGAGATTATTGAAAAGTATAGAGACTATATCACTGTGTGTATTAGTGAATCAGATAGTGGGATTTATGATGCGATGAATAAGGGATTAAAATATGCTTCTGGTGACGTAGTAGCATTTTTAAACAGCGATGACTGGTATGCTCCAAATATTCAGGTATTTAAAAAAGTAGAAGAATATTTTTCAAACGGAAAGGCAGATATTATTAGCGGAAATATATATAGATATAAAGGCGGGACAGAAAAAAAGATGCCATGGAGAAGATTGACAGAGGAAACAGCATTCCTTGGCGCAATCTGCCCTCATCCGGCTATGTTTGTTAAGAGGGAATTGTATTCCAGGCTGGGAGGCTTTGATACATCTTACCAGATAGCTGCAGACGCAAAGTGGACTTTGGAGGCATATTTGAATGGTGCAAATATTTTATTTGTGGAAGACTATTTTACATGCTTTCGGGAGGGAGGTATAAGTACAACAAAGATATATGAAGCTGTAAAAGAGGAGTATAAGGCAATGCTTAGCTGTGCCCGAAAATATAATCGAAGCCAAATAGAAAATGATATAACCGACTATTATATCAGGAAATTAAAAAATTTGGAGAACGAGAGCTCCATGAAAACCGCATTTAAAAAGAGACCGCACGAAATAAAAAAGCTGTTCGACCAGAATAAGGAATATTATATTTGGGGAGCCGGGGCAAGGGGAAAGGAATGCTTAGAAATATTTGAAAAATTGGATGTTTCTGTGAAGGGTTTTATTGATATGAATATTAAAAAGAAATCAGAAAAAGGATATACGATAATAAAACCAGAGGATATTGATAAGGATAGCTATATATGCATTACGCCAGAGAGGTATGAAGAGGAGATAAAGATTAGTCTGAAGTCTATGGGAATTGACGAGAACAGGTTTTTTACATATTCACATTTAATTAAAAAAATTGTGGAGATAGGTTCTTTGTAAATAAAGGGATCAGTTTATAGATACACTTGAAAAGTATAGAATTGCTGTTTGTTTATGCCAATTACTATTCCTGTTTAGTAGCGTTTCAACTAGTAAAAAATATATAAAGATGAATATTTCAATTACTTTAATTATACCAATTTATAATGTCGAGAAATATCTGAACCAATGTCTAGACAGTATTGTGGAACAAACCGTTCCATTTGATGAGGTAATTCTGATTAATGACGGTTCTACGGATCAGAGCCTTTCTATATGCGAAAGTTATATTTTAAGATTTAAATATTTTAAATTGATAACGCAGGAAAATAAAGGCCAGTCTGCAGCGCGGAATACGGGTGTATGCCATGCCGAAGGTGAATACATTATGTTTCTTGATTCTGATGACTATTTAAGGCCAGACACAGTAATGTGTTTAAAAAGGGAACTGCTAAAATCCAGACAAGATGCGGTTTATTTTGATGCAGCCGTTCAATGCGAAGACGGATTTAGTGTCAGAGAAGATGTTTATGACAGAAGCTCCATATGTGCAGACGGCATTGAGATGAACGGATGGGAGTTTTTTGTGAAATCTTATCCTAAAAAATATGTTGTTTCTGCATGTATGGCAGTTTATAGAAAAAGAGTTATTAAAGATGCCGTGATACTGTTTCCAGAAGGAGTGTATTATGAAGATAATTATTTCTCCTTTGCTTTTATGATCCAGGCGCAGTCTGTGACACATATTTCTAAAAAGCTGTATCAAAGAAGAATCCGTCAGGATTCCATAGTAACTGGCGCCTATTCAGAAAAGAAATTTATTGATTATATCAAGGTTATATTGCTGATATGGAAAGAAGCCTCTATAGTCATAGGCGGTATTTCCCTAGAACAGAAAATGACATTACTTAGATTTATTAGTGATCATTGCAGCTGCGCTTTTGATAACTTCCAATTATGTATGAACCGGGGCATCGTACTCGGAGATGAAGCAAAAGACGCCTTTTTTAAAATGTTCAAGGAATACGAAACGTTAACGAATTTGTATGATTTAGACGGACGGCTTGAAAATTTAGCTTTAATTAATCAGATAAGCATGAATCTCCAGCGGGCGGCCCTGTGCTATCCTGAAAACAGAAGTAGAGGTGAAAAGAAACGAAAGAGGCTGGCAGAGGAGCAGAAACAGCTTTATAAGATTTTGCTTCTGGAACTGCCATTAAATAAAAAAGCATATAAAATAGGCATTTACGGAATGGGAAGCCATACTGCCGGATTACTTGCTATATTTGAAAGTATAGTTGGAGAAATTGCCTGCAATCTGTTTTTTTTAGATTCATATCAGGAGAGCGGAATATATAGAGGGAAAAAAGTAATCCATTACAAGCAAATTGACGGTAGCTTTGATATGATTATCATTTCCAGTTTTTTATATGAGCAGGAGATGATACGGAATATCAGAAAGGTTGATAAAAAAATAGCTATACATACTTTTTATAAGACAGTAAAAGAGGACGTATTTGGCGGCTATGAAAATTTTTTGCCATGGGATGTGACGGGCTGTAAAAAATAGGTTTAGCGGGCTGGATAGGATTATATTGAAGAGTTTTATAGCAGATTTCAGGCATAAAACGCAGTATAATGAAAAGCAATTTTATACGAGGAGGTATGGGATGAAGACAGCAACCGTGTTATTTACTTATAACAGAAGTTATCATACAGAGCAGGTTATTAACGCTATTAAAAAAAGTACGGTATTACCTGAAAAATTATTAATTTTTCAGGATGGCCCTAAAAAGGAAGATGACTTAAAAGAGTGGAAAAAGGTAAATCGCCTTATTAATAGTATAGATTGGTGTGAAAAGGAAGTATTTGCAGCAGAGGAGAACAGAGGGCTGGCTGCTTCCATTCTATCTGGAGTCAATTATGCTTTTGAAGAGCATGAGGCAGTGATCGTCCTGGAGGATGACTGTGTGCCTTCCTCTGACTTTATAAGCTTTATGAATCAATGCTTTGATAAATATAATGGGGATAAAAGGGTGTATTCGATAAGCGGATACAGCTGGCCGATTGCATTGGAAAGGCGGCAATATGATGTCTATGGATGCGGTCGCATATCTTCTTGGGGATGGGGGACATGGAAAGACAGATGGAACCAATACAAAGCTGACAGTGATATCTTGAAGTCGTTAAAAGGTGGACAGCAGGAGTCCATCCGTTTAGCTATATGGGGAAATGACTGTGAGACGATGTTATTAGGGAATATTACTGGAAAGAATGACTCATGGGGGGTCTATTGGGCTTTGTATGTAATTGCTAAGGGTGGCATATGTATTAATCCATATAAATCATTGATACAGAACATTGGCATGGATGGAACAGGGGTGCATTGCGGCATTTCTCAGAAGTTCGGGAGTCAGCTTTCAAATGAACAAAATAACAGTTTTGTGCTTCCTGATAATATTGATATCCAAGATGATACAAAACGGGAATTTGCGGCACTATATGGAGGTTATACGGCTGTAAATACAGAGGATATATCAAAAACTAATGTCCTTATTTATGGACTTGGGAACTTTTATGCCAGATATGAAAAGGAAATAAACCGTGACTATAACGTTAAGGCATTTATTGACAATGGGAAAAAAGGGTGGTATGCAGGAAAGAAAATCATTGGCTGCAAAGATGTATCAAAATATAATTATGACAGCATTCTTGTCATGGTTCAGGATATTCAGGAATGCATCAATATCTCTAATGAACTGATACGGAATAAGGTTAATGCAGATAAAATAATTTTAGGACACTCCCAGTATGGGGAATACTCTAACAGGATAGACAGAATAGCAATATCGCCTCATGGGAAGCTTCTGCTTACATTTGGAAATATATCCTTAGGCATCACGTCTAAAGATGAGTTTAATAATGTATGTGAAGTGTTTTTAGGACAGAACTATAACTATGCTATAAATAATGGAGAGGCAGATATTGTATTGGATATCGGAATGAATATCGGGGACAGTACGCTTTATTTCCTTCACCATGCCAATGTTGAAAAAGTATATGCTTATGAGCCATTTTATAAAACTTTCTATGCAGCCAAAGAGAATTTAAGGGAATTTTTAAAAGTACCTGGTAAATTAGAAATTTTTCAATATGGCATAAGCAGTGAGAATGCACAAAGAACCATTGGGTTTAATAATAACATGACTTGCGGACAGAGCAGTATTGCAAATATAAGAGAGCAATCATATGAGTTCTATCTGAATGAAGGCTTAATCAAACAGAATGAGGAAGAAAGAGAACAAATAGAAGTAAAAAAGGCTTCAGAAGTTTTCAAGCCAATTATAGAAAGGTATCCTAACCATAATATAGTCCTAAAAATGAACTGTGAGGGAGAGGAATACTATATTTTAGAAGAGCTTTTAGAAACAGGGCTTCTTGACAAAATGACGTTTATAATGCTGGAATGGCATTATAGGGGAAAGGATCTTATTTTAGGATATTTGAAGAAAGCGGGATTTTCCTGGTGGTGTAATGATAAAAGCGAGGATTTGGGATTCATCTATGGCTATCGGTACAGTTAGGATAGTAAGGCGGTAAATGTAAAGATGAGCAGGAAGATATTATATTTTTTAGACTTCCCCTGCTGGGTAGGCGGTTCCAATAAAGTATTGCTGACTCAGGCTTATATTATGAGTCAGCGGGGATATGATACTGCCGTAGTAATACCTAGTGATGAAAAGGGAAACCACGCATCAGAGTTTGACGAAATATGCAAAAACTATGGACTTCGTACAATTGAGGCAGACTTTCCTGTAACAGTATGCATGGAAGGGATTGATATAAAGGCGGTAATGGAGCATTATGATGTGGTTCTGAATCTGTTAAAAAAGGAGGAAGCCGACTTTATCCATAGCGTACAGCTAAATGTAACAGCGGAACTGGCTTCCAGAGAATTGGACATCCCTCATTTAATGAATATTTATCCAACAGATTTAGATGCATTTAACCTGAATTGGATGGATATCTATCCCTGTTATCACAGTGCTGATTCCGAATTCTTTTCTAAAAGGTGGAGTGATGGGCTTCATATTCCTTCTGCATGTATACGGGTTGCATATAAAGGTAAATGTAAAAGGATAAATCAGGAGACAGACGGATTTCCACTGCGAATTCTTTCTATTGGTGTATTAATAGAACAAAAGAATCAGCTGGAATTAATAAAGTTTATGCTGATATGCAAAAAAAATAAGATTCATGTTAGTTTAACCATATTAGGCAATGACAATACTTCCTACGGGGAAGCCTGCAAAGATTTTGTAAAACAGAATGGCCTGGAAGGGGAAGTCATTTTTCAGGGATTTGTGATAAATATTGAAGACTATTTTGCACAGGCCGATTTAATGATTTTGGCAAGCACTGTGGAGTCATATCCAGGGGTAATTGTAGAGAGCATGGCAAACAGAGTTCCGGTACTATCGACACCGGTTGCCGGCGTGCCGGAGCTTTTGAAAGATGGATATAACGGATTTTTGACAGATGGATTTGAAAGCCAGGACATATATAACGCTTTTAAACGCTATCTGTCGCACAAGGATGTCAGATTGCATTTGAAAGATCATGCATATGAGACGTATCAAAAATATCATTCTTATGAAGCTGTGGGAGATAATCTTGATAGTTATTATAATTGGATTTTACAAGACTACAGAAAAAAATCAAGGACGATGTCAATAAAGAAAGTGGAAGAGATTTTTCAAAAGTTCATTAAAGAAAAATTTATAAACGAGAAGAGCTGCTTTACTCAGAGAAATATATGGTTTTTATATCATCTTTATAAAAATATAGATTGGAAAAACATAAATAAAACCGCAATTTGGGGTGCCGGAACTTTAGGGAAGACAGCACTGGAATGGATCGAAATCCTGGGCTGCAGAAATTCCTTTATTGGGTTTCTTGATACATATAAAAAGGGAGAATATTTAGGATATCCTGTCTGGAAACCGGAGAAGCATGTGCTTGAACAATGTGACAAAATTTTTCTGGCAATTGCAGATACCAGGAAATGTCTGGAGGTTATACGCTGTTTGGAACAAGGGGGAAAGAAGAGAAATAGAGATTATTTTATGCTTATGAATGCTCAGATCCGAATATGAAAGAGATATTTAGAGAAAGGGATTAATGATGCGAAAAGGGATTATTTCAGTATTATCTATTTTGGCAGGAATCGCAATTGGGGCAGAAGCAGCAGGAAAAAGGGAAATTGTAAAGAAACGCAGAGCAGAGTCAATGTCAGACAAACATTTGGCGATGTTTCTCATGATGAATCAATGGGTGAGGCTAAAACAGAATGGAAGGAATATTGCTGAATATTTAAAAGAGGAGAACTATAGAAATATTGCGGTTTATGGAATGAGCTATATTGGAGAAACGTTGGTTGAAGAGTTAAAATATACGGACATCCATGTAGCTTACGGAATTGACAATAATGCCGCATTGTCTTGCAGTGACCCGAAAATCGTATCCATGGAAGATAAACTCGCAGAGACAGACGCAGTGGTGGTAACGGCAATTGCTTCTTTTAGGGAGATTCAAGAAATGTTGTCAAAAAAAGTGCATTGCCCGATCATTTCTTTAGAGGATATTGTATATGACATATAAACTAAGAGACTTATTATATTGCAGACAAGGTAAAGAAACATATGATCATAGTAAGAATATATGAGGGTTTGGGAAACCAGCTTTTTCAATATGCATATGCGAGGGCCTTAGGGCTGTCTACGAACCAAAAGGTATTTTTAGATGTTCGTGAAACAGGAAAAGGGGCAAATGAATCTAATTTGACGCCGAGGCAATACAGCCTGAACCATTATAAAATCGCACTGCCTGTTTGTATCAATGTGCATCGTTTTTATCCCTATTTAAACGGTTCTGATGAACAGCTTGAGTTGATGCAAAAGTTATCAGCCATGGGTTGCCTTCCATACAGGTATTATAAAGCGGAAACGGCCGATTATAATGACAGCCTTGTACATATGAAAGGCAACTGGTATTTGCAGGGATGGTTTCAGGACAGCCGGTATTTTCAGAAGCATGAATCAATTATAAAAAGGGAAATAGTGCCTCGGCATAAAATAAGAATAAGTTCCGGACTGAGAACGGTTCTGCAGATGGCTGATACGGTATCTGTGCATATTAGGAGAAGGGATTATAAAAGATTATCCAATACATTGCCCGCAAATTACTATTATAACGCTATGATGCAGATGAAAAGCGTAATAAGCAATCCCTTCTGGGTGATTTTTTCGGATGAAATAGAATGGGTAAAGAAGAACATTGATTTTGGAAATAACTGTTACTTTTTGGATAGGACAGAAGGTTTGGAGGATTATGAAGAGCTGATGGTTATGAGCTGCTGTAAAAACCATATTATTGCAAACAGCACATACAGCTGGTGGGGGCATGGCTTAATAAAAACGATAAAAAAGTTGTAATAGCCCCAAAGCGATGGGGATTGGGGACGGTGTGTAATTTTGGAAAAAATATAGTACCTTCTGATTGGATCAAGGTTCCAATTATGTAAGCGTTTCAACGAGGAGGAAAGGCATGTATCGGGTTTTGATTTGGGGAGCAGGGTATGGATACAGCCAGTATATCAATGGGATAAGATATCAGGAACTTTTGGAAGAGATTCAAATAGTGGGAGTTACCGGAAAGGATAATCTGTATGACCGAATTGACGGAATTCCCTTTCTGCCCTGTCATAAGATTACAAAGGAGGCCATTGATTATGTAATTATTACCTCCGATGTTAATTTTGTAGAAATTGCAGATGAGGCTGCAAAATTGGGATTTTCAGAAGATATGCTTGTGAAAGCAAGGGTATTCATGCTTCCTGATTTTTGCTTTTCTGACTATATTTCTTTGCGGCATCCTCCGATATCGATTATTTCGAATAATTGTTGGGGAGGAACCTTATACCACTCGCTGGGTATGAAGTTTTATTCTCCGTTTATTAATATGTTTGAGGAAGATGAAGATTATTTGCGTTTGCTGCATGATCTAAAATATTACATGGGCCTGAAATTGAAAGCAATCAGGTTTCAGTCCGATAAGATTACCCACAGACCATATCCCGTATGCAGATTAGGCGATGCTGAACTGCATTTTAATCACTATGCTGATATGGATGAAGTTGAGAAAAGCTGGTATGAGAGAGTAAAAAGAATTAACTGGGATAATCTGTTTGTTATGATGTTTACGGAGAATCCGCAGGTAGCCAGTGCTTTTGATGAATTGGATTATGAAAAGAAAATATGCTTCGTGCCGTTTAAAAGCCCGTTAAAATCTGCATATTATCTTCAACTTGCCGACAGAACCCATATAAAAGGCATACCTTTTTGGCAGATTGTTAATAAGATAGCCAGCGGCCATTATCATGATTATGGCTTAATAGATTTATTATGCAATGGAAGAGTAATTGAAAACCGGTATGTTTAAGAGAAGGGGAAAGAGTATTTTTGTTGGAAATATCCCAACAGATATTTAAGCGGTTGATGGATGAGGAGTCAAGGTACTGGTACCTCTGATTCAGCTATTACGGAAGAAGGAGAGGCGCAGATAAAAAAGGATCGCCTTGACCGTATTGCAGACGGAATGTGAATTACATTTCTTAAGATGGATATAGAGGGTGCGTAAAAGAGAGACGCTTATGGGTGCATATTATTCTTTGCGTGATGCGGAGACGGTTTTATATGCCATATAAATGTTAGGTTAAATGGAAAGGTCAGGACACTGCTGATGGAAATGCTAAAGAATACATTTGAAGAGTTTTACTTGACTGTAGCAAAAAAGAGGATCATTGCCTTTGGGGCATCTGATTTTTTAAGATTGATCAGCATTAATTACAGGGAACTGAAATTAAGAGAGTGTGTTGATTATGTTGCAGATAATGACAGGAAAAAGCAGGGAGGTACCATTACGCTTGATGGATTAAAAAAGGACATTATTTCTCCCGAAAAGCTTTTAGAACTGAATGATAATGAGTTTGCCGTCTTGATTTCATCGGATGTTTATGCCTACGAAATATATGAGCAGCTGAAGGAATTGCTGAAAGAGAAAGCTGCAGGTGTTTTTATCCTTTCTTTAATGATTGCAGAACATGTGGATGACGTAACAGACAGGAACCAGCTATTGTCATACGGCAGCAGCAAAATTCCGAAAATCATTCACTATTTTTGGTTCAGCGGGGAGAAGAGGACAGGGATGGCTGCTGACTGCATTGAAAGTTGGAAAAAGGCATGCCCTGATTATGAACTAAGGGAGTGGAATGGAAATAATTATGATGTTACTGTAAATGATTTTGCATATGAGGCATATAAACAAAGGAAGTGGGCATATGTTTCAGACTATGCCCGATTGGATGTGGTTCATAGATACGGTGGGATTTATCTTGACTTGGATGTTTTTTTGTATAAAAGACTGGATATTTTCTTAAAACATGACTTTTTTATTGGTTTTGGCCCCTTGAGAGATATTGAAGGAGCGGTATTTGGCGCTCGGCCGGGATGCTGGATATTGAAAGAGATGTTGCAGATTTACAGCGACAGAGTATTTGACATAAATGAAAGCATGACTCTCCTTAATCTGCAGCCCATGCTTTTGGATCGCTTTTTCGAGAGGAAGGGGTTTGAGATAAACGGAAAATATCAGGAAAGGCATGGAGCGGCCATTTACCCAAGGGATCTTTTCTCAGCAAAGAACTGGTTTACCGGGGAGAATGAGACGAAACAAGATGCATATGGCATTCATCAGTGTGCTGGGGGCTGGGTTGACAAAAATGGAAAAAATACAAAGCTGATAAAAATAGAAGGAAACAGAAAGCTTAGGGAAATCTGCCAAATGAAAAATCAGGATTAGTTTATTACATGGAGGGGACGCTATGGATGAAAAAATAGTCTTGTTTGGAGCGGGAGAAAGAATCGGCAGATACATAAAATTTATTGAACAGTATGGCGGATTTCAGGTTCTTGAAATATGGGATAATGACAGCAGGCTTTGTGGCACCAGGATTAAAATTAACGGCGCAGAAATAGAAGTAAGGAAGCCCTATGGATTGCAGGCATATAAAATAGTTATTTCATCAGAGATCTATTTTGAAGAAATAAGAAGACAGCTTACGGAACAGTTTGGCATAGATGATAAACGGATAAAAGCGGGGAATTATCTGCTGAAAAGCTTCAGAGGCACGATTGTTGACAGGTACAAGGATTCCAAAGACAAAAGCATACAACAAATATGTGCTTATTTGCAGGGTCATGACTTAGACATGTTTAACGGGCAAGTCAGGCAGAGATATAACGGAGATACGTTTGATATTTCTTTTGATGAAGAAAAAGGGCTGCTGTATTCAGCATGGATGGGCAAGAGGATCTATCTATCATCAGATATCAAATCAGAAAAAGCAGCAAAAGCATATCTTTGTGGGCTTTGCAGGGAACAGGATGATGACTCGCCTCACTCGTATCAAATTCCAAAGCTGAATTTAAGCAGGCGGGACGTTGTCATAGATGGCGGCGCCGCAGAAGGCTTTTTTTCACTGCAGATTATTGATAAGGTTAAAAAGATATATTTGGTTGAGGGAGATCCAAACTGGCTTGAGGCATTGCGGCATACTTTTGAGCCATACAAAGACAAAACTATTATTATCCCCAAATGGCTGGGAGACAGTGAGAATGAGAGGACGACTACCATTGACGGAATTAATAAGGAATGTAACGTGACAGCGGTTAAGCTGGATATAGAAGGAGGAGAAGGAAAAGCACTGATTGGGGGAGAAAAGACCTTTTCAGGAAAAGGGAAGATGAAAGTGATTCTATGTACTTATCACAGGACTGAGGATGCTGAAAATTTTTATAACTATTTTCGGGAAAAGGGGTATATGGCTGAGTTTTCCAAAGGCTATCTGTTTGCGGATGGCATAGAATTTTTAAAACCAGAATTAAGAAAGGGCGTTTTGACGGCTGTAAAAGATCAGGAATCATATATGTTGTCCGTATGCATTCCTAATTATAACAGAATCGGACAGCTGGAGATGTTATTAAGGGAGACTGCAGGACAGATTTTATCTGATCATCTGGAGAATAAAGTCGAAATATGCGTCAGTGATGACTGCTCGGAGGAGGAGCCTAGAGATGTTATTAGAAAGATTAAGGAAGAGTTCCAGAAGATAGCTATAAAATATGAGCGAAGTGAAACCAATAAGGGAATGGACTATAATTTTCTGAACAGCGTTGAGATGGCAGAAGGGGCCTATGCATGGATTATTGGAAATGATGACATGCCAGAGAAGAAAGCTTTGTCTAGGATATTGGAAATAATAGAGGAGACAGAAAATGGATCTGTTGATCTGATTGTGACGCCCTTCGATTCGTACGACAGCAGCCAGAATTTTGTAAAAACCGTCTATCCGTTAGGAAAAGAAACAGCAGAGGCTATTTTATTTGACACCAGGGATAAGCAGCAGCTGCATTATCTTATTACTAAGGTAAAAGACAATGCAGCACTATTTGGATTTTTGTCTAATGTGGTATTTAAAAGGGAACGCTGGATAAAGCATGGAAACATGTTTGAAGATAAGATGACCAGTATATTTATACAGGTTTATATGAATTTACAGACGCTAACAGAGGGAGCGAGATACCTCTATTGGCCACAGAAAATCATTGTTAATTTTCTTGACGATGAAATAAATCAAACCATGGATCGGACGTATAAGATTGCTGCTGGATTGTACGATGCTATGGACTATTTTTTTCAGGGAGAATTGAGAGCGGCTGTGGAAGAAAGCGTGGTGGATATTTTTCTCGCTGCTAAGCTTTTGGAACTTCCGGAATGGGATGAAAGGAAGGTAAAAGTTAACGGATTTGTATCCAGGCGAATGGATGTATTAAAGCTATATTATGTGAAAGATAAAGACAGAAAAGGATATTTTCAGGATAAAAGAGTTATTGTGTATGGAGCCGGCAAGTTCGGGCATATGGCATTGAGTGAACTTGCCGGATATAGGACGGACATTATCGGGATCTGCGACAAGGACGAAAAGAAACAGGGCGGGTGCCTTGAAGGAAAAACGATTTTTGATTTTAATACCTTGCTTGGCGAATATGAAAGATATGAAAATTGTGAAGTGGTGGTAGCCAATAATGAGGATTTAGTACAGATTATCCATAAGCTGGCGGAACATGGTGTTACAAGAATTGCCATTATTACTTAGATAAGAAATGTAAAAATCATTACGGGGTAGAGAGATGGAGCCTATTGAAAAAAAGATTGTAATTTTTGGAGCGGGGCTGTATGGCGTGAAAGCTTTTGAAAAATACGGGGAAGAACACATTGATTGCTTTGTTGACAACAGCCAATCAAAGCAGGGAACTTTTGTGTGCGGAAAACCGGTAAAAAGCTTGGAAGAGATTTTGCCGCACATAAACCGTGTCCAGATAATTATCGCAACCAGTTATTTTTCAAGTATTGAAAAGCAGCTTCAATGTTTTGGAGTTATGGACTATAAAATATTTGAGGATGAATTTATACATGGCTATTATGAAACAGACGAGCTGATTCTCAATCCCTATGAGACTTCTGCTGCAGCAGCTACAGAAGAAGAGTGGATATCACAGGAGAAACTGACATATAGCAGAAAAGCGGTTAATGATGAGACAGAGAAGCTATTTGAAAAACAGCCTTTATTCAGCCATATAGAGATAGAAACCATTAATCGATGCAACGGAACCTGCTCATTTTGTCCGGTTAACAAGAATGCAGATCCCAGAAAAAAGGCAGTGATGACAACAGAATTATTTGAAGATATTGTCAGGCAGCTGGCAGAAATAAATTACAGCGGAAGATTTACAACATTTTCTAATAATGAGCCTTTACTAGATGAACGGATTATAGAGTTTAACAGATATGCCCGTAAGCATCTGCCTTATGCCAGGATGCATCTTTTTACCAATGGGACGCTGCTGACTTTGGAGAAATTTATTGATTTATCAGAGGTGCTGGACGAGATGGTTATTGATAATTATCAGCAGAATTTAAAGCTTATAAAGCCCTGCGCAGCTATATATGAATATTGCATGGAACATCCGGAATTAAAGAAAAAAGTTACCATTGTATTAAGAAAGCCAGATGAAATTTTGACATCAAGAGGCGGCAATGCACCTAATAGAAAAGTGCTGGCAGAATACGGGGATGACAGATGCCTGCTTCCATATAAGCAGATAATCATACGTCCAGATGGGAAAATATCTTTGTGCTGTAATGACGCAACGGGGAAATATACATTGGGAGATGCCAGCAAAGAACCGCTGTTAGATATATGGTATGGCCCTAGATTTCAGATGGTCAGAAAATGTCTGTACCAAGGAAGAAAAGCATGGGGAGACTGTAAATATTGTGATGCATTTTCAATGGGTTAGGATTTTTGGCAGGATGTGAGATGAATGAAGAGCAGTAATGTTAGAATAAGTGTCATTGTGCCGGTCTATAATGCAGAAAGCTATTTGAGAAAATGCCTTGACAGCATTTGCAATCAGAATTTAAGAGAAATTGAGATTATTCTGATAGACGACGGTTCCTCTGATAATTCTGGAAAAATATGTGATGAATATGGAAGAGAAGATGAAAGAGTCCATGTAATACATAAACCAAATGAAGGCCTGGTCAGTGCAAGGCAGAGCGGGATTAAAGCAGCCGTAGGAGAGTACATTGGCTTTGTAGATTCAGATGACTGGATAGAGCAGGATATGTACAGGTTCCTTTATGATATGGCATTGAAGTATAAGGCAGATATGGTTGTAGAGGATGCCATTGAAGAGGCAGGAGGGCAATGTAGGATTATAAGAAATCAACTTCCGGCAGGAAGCTATGCTACATTGTCAGAGAGAGAATTTTTATATGAAAATATGATCTGCTGCAAAGATTTTTTTGTTCTTGGGATTTTACCGTATCTTTGGAATAAATTAATTCGGAGGGATCTGGTTTTAAGCCATATGGGCAGCATTCCCCGGTCTGTCCGGGTGGGAGAAGATGGTGCGGCAGTATATCCGATGCTCGCCATGGCTGGGAAAATCGTGGTTTCTGATACAGCTCATTATCACTATTGCCAGAGGAGTACATCTATGATGCTGGGGAGAAGGCGAGAGGATCAGGAGTACGACAATGCTGTCCTGCTTCATGAATTTTTAAAAAAATTTTTTCTGAAGTTAGGAATATATGGTACTGTCAGGAAACAGCTGAAAAGATATACAGTTAATAATATTTTGACAAGGGCATACAGCAGGGCTGCCAAAAGGGATAAAGAAAGTTTGCTGTTTCCTTTTGCAGACATCCGTAAAGGGGACTCCGTTATTATCTATGGTGCAGGGGCATTGGGCAGATCTATATATCAATATGCTGTGCTAAGTGAGGACTTGACAGTGAGGGCGTTTCTCGATAGCAGCGCAGAAAAGTATCAAAAGCTGGGGCTGAACGTGAAAATGCTGAAAGATATTGTTATTACAGATGCCGATAAGATACTCATTACAGTTTTTAACGAAGTGGCATATCAGGCAATCCGAAAAGAACTAATGGCTCATGATGTGCCTTTTAGGCAAATTCAGTGGCTGGAAACAGAGAAATTATTGGAATGCATTTTGATGGGAAATGGAGAATTTGTATGAATACAGCGCTGATCCTGGCGGGAGGCATAGACCCCCGGTTCCAGATGGACATACCGAAACAGTTTGTTAATGTAAACAACCGGCCCATTATCGTGTACACGCTGGAGATCTTCCAGAACCATCCGGAGATCGACGAGATCCTGGTGACCTGCGTGGACGGGTGGCAGGAGATGATCCGGGCGTACGGAAGCCAGTTTGACATCACGAAGCTGAAAGAGATCATTCCCGGAGGGAAGGACGCCCAGGAATCCACCTACCGGGGGCTGAAGCTCCTGCGGGGAAGAATGGGGAAAGGCGACATCGTGGTGATCCACGACGCCATCCGCCCCATGGTGTCGGAAAAGATCATTACCAGAAGCATGCAGATGTGCCGGAAGAAGGGGATGGGGGTGGCGGCTACCTACATCATGGATACCATCATGCACTCCTGGGACGGCCAGGAGGGCTACAAAAGCATTAACCGGTATGAGATCATGAAGGTGCAGACGCCCCAGGCCTTTGAATTTGAGCGGATCTGGGACATCCACAACCTGGCGCTGGAGAAAAACTGCCTGGGCGCATGGGACAACAGCTCCCTTGTAACCAACCTGGGGGAGAAGGTCTATTTTTCCAAAGGGTCAAGCCTGAACATGAAGATCAATACAGTAGAAGACGTGGAGATGTTCAAGGCGCTGTACCGGATGAAGCACGGGGAATAGACGGGGCGGAGCGCAGACCAGGAGAAACGGAGAGGCACAGATGAACGTAGCATTGATATTAGCCGGCGGGTGCGGGAGCCGGACGGAGCAGGACATACCCAAGCAGTTTATGAACGTATATGAGAAGCCGCTTATTATCTATACGCTGGAGAACTTTCAGAACCACCCGGACATAGACGGGATCGCGGCGGTGTGCCTGGAGGGATGGCACGAGGTATTGAAGGCATACGCCAGACAGTATGGCATCGGAAAGCTTAAGTGGGTGGTAGAGGGAGGAAGGGACGGCCAGGAGTCCACGCAAAAAGGAATGGAGGCGTTAAGAGGCGTGTGCGGGAAAGGCGACGTGATTCTGGTCCATGACGCCATCCGCCCGTTTCTGCCGCAGGAGGTAATAAGCGACGCGATCCTGGTGTGCCAGAGGAAGGGAAGCGGACTGAGCGCGGTAAGGTGCCAGGAAACCATTGTCAGAACCAGGGACGGGGAATCCGGGGAAGAAAACATCGGCCGCGAGGAAATCATGCGGGTGCAGACGCCCCAGGCCTATAAGTACGAAAAGGCCCTGTGGGCATACGAAGAGGCAGCCCGGAGGGGGATAGAGGGAGAAGTGTATATAAACACGCTGATGCTGCGCCTGGGGGAACGGGTATATTTTTCAAAAGGGACGGAGAAAAACGTGAAGATAACCACCATTGATGACCTGGAGGTTTTTAAGGCCCTTCTGAACATGGAGAGGGAGGACTGGATCAAATGAAAATTGCCAGGATTGCCATTTACGGAGCCGGAATGGTAGCCACAAGCGTTTACAGCGCCATAAAGCTGCTGTATGAATCCTGCAGAGTTCTCTGCTTTATTGTCAGCGACAAAGAGGGGAATCCGGATCATATTGACCATCTCCCCGTCATGACTCTGGAAGAATACACAGATTATCTGTCAGGGACAGAGGCTGATTGGGAGGACGTGAAAATACTCATAGCGGCGCCTGAGAACCACCACCAGGCGATTGCAGAAGAACTGAAGAAACGGAAGCTGGACAGATACGCTGCCATTGACTCCGGGACGGAGGCAAAACTTATGGAGCGGTACTGCTCCAGGATAAACCGCTTCCCCTCCCTGCGCGCATTCAGTCTTACAGAGGCGGGAAGATCTGGGGAAGAGGAGAGAGATGTAAGCATAAGGGTGTATATGGCCAGATGCCACAGGGACAACCCATTAAGGAATGCATATGACCCTCCCAAGTGGGTGCATCCCATCCAGGCAGGCGCGGCTTTAGCAGGGCATTACATAGCGGACATCCGGGACAATGAGGGCGACAACATTTCGGAAAAAAACGGAAATTACAGCGAGCTGACCGCCCTGTATTGAATCTGGAAAAACGCAGGAGAGAAAAGCAAAAGGGAAAAGGACGGCAGCAAAGCAGGGGAACGCGGCAAAGAGGGGAGCAGGTACCTGGGGCTGTTCCATTACCGCCGCATTCTGGACGTGACAGAGGAGGATATACGGAGGCTGAGGGAGCATGACATTGACGTGGTGCTTCCTTACCCCGCCATACAGTATCCGTCCATAGAAGAACACCATAAGCGGTACGTGAAGGACAGCGACTGGAAGGCCATGGAACTGGCCCTGGAGCAATCAGCCCCGGAGTATGCCAAAGGCCTGGAAAAGATCATGTCCCAGCCGTATTTTTATAACTATAACATGCTCATCGCAAAAGACAACGTTTTCAGGGACTTTTGCGGATGGCTGTTTCCGGTGCTGAAAAGGACGGAGGAACTGAGCAGCCCCAAAGGGTGGGAAAGGTCGGACCGGTATATTGGATACTTGGGGGAAAACCTGACCACGGTGTATTTCATGCACCATGAAGGAGAGATTAAGACTGCGCACGCAGGAAGGCGGATGCTTTTGTAGGAGATTTTCAGAGAGTCCGGCCATGGGAGGAGCCATGGGGACTGGCGGCGGACCGGACGTTGATTAAATTTATGTGCATATGACGGAAAATCAGCCGCAAAGGCAGGTGCAGGAGAGATTCCGAGAGTACATAGAATAAGAAAGGACGGTACAAGGGGATGAAAAACGATACCTATGAAAGGGAACTGCGCCACTGGTCAGAGCAGGAGCCGGTGTGGAGGGATCTGGAGGGGAAAACAGTGATGATATCCGGAGCGTCCGGCATGGTGGGAAGATGCCTGACGGATCTGATCATGACCCATAACCGCCTTGCCGGCCGTGGAAAGGAAACCGGTGTCATCGCCCTGAGCAGGAATGAGGAGACAGCCAGGGAGAGGTTTTGGGAGTATGAAGACAGCCCGCTGTTCCGATATGTGCGCTGCGACATAAACCAAGGCATACCGGAACAGGGAGGGGCGGATTACATCATCCATGGAGCCAGCAATACCCATCCGCTGCAGTATTCAAATGATCCCATAGGGACAATCATGACCAACGTGGAGGGAACCAGGAACCTGCTGGAGTATGGGGTATCCCACAAAAGCAGAAGATTCTGTTTTTTGTCATCAGTGGAAATATACGGAGAGAACCGGGGAGACGTCAGGAGATTTGACGAGTCATACCTGGGGTACCTTGACTGCAACACCCTGAGGGCCGGGTATCCGGAGGGAAAGCGCCTGGGAGAGGCGCTGTGCAATGCCTACAGGGAGGCGTGGGGGATGGAGCATGTGACGGTGCGCCTGAGCCGGATCTACGGCCCGACCATGAGGGAGAAGGACTCCAAGGCCATAGCCCAGTTTATAAAGAGGGCGGCCATGGGGAAGGACATCGTGCTGAAAAGCCATGGGAAGCAGGAGTATTCCTACACGTACGTGACGGACGCTGCGGCGGGAATCCTGTACTGCCTGGCACTGGGGAAGGCAGGGGAAGCGTACAACGTGGCGGATCATAAGTCGGAGGCGCAGCTGAGGGGATTGGCAGAGCGGCTGGCGGAGACGGCGGGGACAAAGGTAGTGCATGAAGAGGCACAAGAGGAGGAGAGGAAAGGATATTCGGCAGCGGCAACGGCGATGCTGGACGGACAAAAGCTGGAAGGCCTGGGCTGGAAAGCCAGGGTACATTTGGAAGAAGGGCTTGCCAGCGCAGTGGAAGGGTACAGGGAAATGATGAAAAGGAGCCGAAGCATCAAAGAGGGATAAGAAAGGGAAGCAGCTGCAAGACATGTAAAGAACTGCGGAGGTGAAAACGGAAAAGGCGGATCTATATGCAGAAAAAACAGCGGGGAGGCGATAAAGATTGAAAAAAAGCAAGAGAATCCGATTGGAAGCGATGTCATTTATGCTTTTGGGAGCAATGATAATAACCGGGGCATCTACAGCGGCAAAAACCGTAAAGCCGGCCACAGCAGGTGCGGCGGAACCGATGGAGGAAGACAGGGAAAAGGTGGAAGAGACAGGAGAGAATGGGAGAAACGATGCATTTCAGGTGAGGCTGCCCGCGTGCACGGAGGAAGTGTTTGATTTTATCATGGACCCCCAGGAGCTGATCAGCAAAACAGAAGCGGCGGCATACGGTGATTGCGTGTTTGAGGAGGGAGCCACGCTGTTTTTTAAGAGAAGTGATGAAAGGCGGCTGGAGGATTACAGCAGCCAGAGCGATACCCTTGAGATAGCCAACATGGGAACCACGGAGGCGGAGATCACGCTGACGGCGGCTGTACTGGAGGAAACGCTGGGAGGGATCGCCATGACGGAGGACATGGATTTCATCGGCGACAAGGGCCCCAGCCTGTATCTGGCGCTGACAGACGGAAGCGAAACCATCCCAATTACAAGGGAAGGGGGAGCATCCATATACAGAACGCTGGAAGGAAAGAGCGGGGAAGACGGGAACTATGGGAGCTACTGGTTCCAGCTTACGGGAGCTGCCAACCCAAACGGTGACTGGTCCCAGGTTACGTCGGCATCGCCAAAGGTGGTAGTTACCTGGTCCGTATCTTTGAAAGAAAGGGAAGAGACAGAGAAAGCGGAAAACTCAGATGAAGAAAGCGCCCCGGCTGAAGGAGGCGAGGACAGCAGGAGCGGTACAGCCCCGGACGTTTGAAATACAGGATAACCCCAAATATAACAGACTTCGCACTGTTTAAAAAAGGGGTTGACTTATATAGATAACCGATATATAATCTTTTGTGTAGATGCTCGATATATATGCGTTCGATATAAGAAAGGGGATGGCAATTTGGCGGCTGACAAGAATCAGGTATCAGGCAATACGGCTATGCTGCTTTTGCAGCTTTTGTCGAAAAAGGATATGTATGGCTATGAGATGATTGAGGAGCTGCAGCGCCGATCAAACCATGTGTTTGATCTGAAAGCAGGAACGCTTTACCCCCTTCTTCATAGTATGGAGGCCAGAAATCAGCTGATATCCTATGAGAAAGAGGCAGGGGGAAAGATGCGCAGGTACTATCAGATTACAGGGGATGGGAGAAAGGAGCTGGAGCGCAGGAAAAGGGAGTGGGAAACATACAGTGCGGCTGTTGCCCAGGTAATGGCAGCTGACAATGCAGGATTTGGAGGAGGCCGTTTATTCCCCGGAGATTCAGGGAAGGCAGGGGCCTGGGCGGCACATGCCTTTCAAGGCTGTCTGCGGGAAGGGCTTTGTCTGCAGGACGCAAAAAGAGAGGTGCTTTATGGAAATTAGAGAGTACTTAGATACACTGTCAGGCCAGATCCGCAACCGGAAAGCCAGGGCAATGGCAGCGAAAGAGATTGAAGATCACATAAACGATCAGGCGGATTTTTTTGAAGGCCAGGGCATGGATCATCAGGAAGCCGTACAAGAGGCGGTGCGTCAAATGGGAGATCCGGTGGAGGCGGGGGTGGAACTTGACAGGATTCACCGTCCCCAAATGGAGTGGCGTCTGTTTGGCTGGATCGTTCTATTTTCCATACTGGGTCTGGCGATTCAGTATGTTTGCTTTTACTGCTGCCGTACCTGGGAGGTATCAGCCCAGAGCAAGTGGATACTGGGAGACTCCACAGGAAATTTTGTGCGCCAGTGCGCTTACACGGTTATAGGCATGGCGGTTATGGCTGTTATCTGCCTGCTGGATTACAGCGTCATAGGAAAGCATGCAAGGCTGCTGGCAGCCTGCTTTCTGGCGATTATTGTCTTAAGCTGCACATTTGGCGTGGTCCGACAGATAAATGGGGGCCATCCTCAGCTAAAATGTCTTCTGTATCTGTTTGTGCCTCTCTACGGTGGAATTCTCTACCGGAACCGGGGAAAAGGCTGCGGGGGAATAGGGCTCTGCTATCTATGGATCGGGGCGGCGTTTTTGGTTGGGGCAAGAAGCATTGGCGGAGGCCTGGGAGTAATTATGGATGTTATAGCTGTATGTCTTGTGATGCTTTTGGCTGCCGTCTGTAAAGGATGGTTTCATTTGTCGAAGAAGTCAGGCATAAAAACAGCAGCTGTTTTGCTGGCATTGATGGCAGTGTCAGCAGGGCTGTTTGTGAAGTTCGGCTTAAGCCCATATCAGGCCATGCGGCTTAAGGTGTGGCTCCACCCGGAACAGTACGCTGACCTGGGAGGATACAGTATTGTCACCATACGGAAGATTGTGTCCAGCCTGTCTATAAACAGAGACTGCTTCAGGATATTGGAAGAGAGGGGGCTTGAAGATTTCTTATATGCATGGGAAAGCGGAGGCGACTTTATGATTCTGCATACGGCAGTGGCCATGGGGCTTTTCAAGACTTTATGTATCCTGTGCCTTTTCGGCGCCTTCTTCATTTACCTGTTTTGGCTGGCTGCCCGGGAAAAAAACCAGATGGGACAGATAATGGGGCTTGGCTGTACCTTGATGCTGGCAGTGGAAACGGTGCGCAATGTGATGTACAATTTTGGCATAGGCTTAAGCGCCACAGGAGGCATTCCGTTTTTTTCGTATGGAAGGGTTCATACCCTGGCGGTTTATGTGCTTTTGGGAATTCTGCTGAGTATCTGCCGATACCGCAATCTGGTGTGGGAAGACCCTGTGAAATCAGGGGACGGTTCTGCGGTAAAAATCGGAAACTATGTGATTCGGGTGGAGAAAAGGCCTGTTTCTTAAGAATCTGCTGAGATGTTTGGAAAATCTGCAGCCTGACAAAGAACTTTTGAAAAGGCCGGCCTGCTTAAAAAGTAAAGCAGACCGGCCTTTTTCATGCCTTGCCTCTGCCTGCCGCAGCTGCAGCCTGAAAATCAGTCTTCTATAGTAAGAACCCGGAAGCCAACATCCGACCAGTTATTTCCTACTAAATAGGAAGTGTACCTGTTTCCGGCAGCAATATCTGTCTGGAAGGAAACCAGCGGATCATTGCTGAAGTTTCCGCCGGTTACAGTGCCCACAACAATCATAGGCAGTTCCCGGATTACGGAGAAGGTGTTGGAGTTGGTCACATAGAACTGATACGTTCCTGCCATGGCCTGCTTGTAGGCGGTTACTTCCCGGAATCCCACATTGCGGAACACGGCGTCATGGCTGTAAAGCATCACGTCATAGCTGGAACCGCTGTAGGAGAAATTGGCTACCCGGTAGCATCCCGTGTTGTAATTCATGTTGCTGCAGCCGTCGTTGGATACCTGGGTCATGGTAAGGCCGCCGGCAGGGGCGTCTGCCAGAACCATGGTATATCTCTGCCCGCCTGTAAAGGGGAACGACTGCTGAAGAAGAATGCTGCGCAGGCCGGAAGCCCGCCTTACGGTTACCGTGTGGAAACCATCGGACACCCGGTCATAGCCGGACACTGTGCCGAAACGGGAATTGTTGACATAGGTGGTATTGTCAATGGAAATGCTGACCGGAAAGCTGTTGGTGGAAGCATTTAAAAACCGTACCTGAGCATTGCTTTGGGAAACATTGCAGTTTGGGCAGGAAGGGAAAATGGGGAAAGTCACAGGCGGCCAGACAGTGCAGTTATTGCAGCCGCTGTTATTATTTCCCGTATTCATGTTTCCGGGATAAGCCGGGATTCCGCCTTCCGGAGCGATGGGAAGGGAGATGCCGTAATCATTGTTGCTGCCTGAATTGTTCATGTTTCCGGGATAAGCCGGGATTCCGCCTTCCGGAGCGACGGGAAGGGAAATTCCATAATCATTGTTGGATGCAGCATTTGTGGCGCCTGAATAGGCGGGAGTGGTATTGTCCGTAGCGGCAGGAGTGGTAATGCCGTAATCTTCTGGGGTTAAATGAGAATTAGAAGCGTTTGGATTGTTCTCAGCCATAGAAGAGCCTCAATGTGTTTTTACTTTACATTATGAATAAAACGGATTTTGGTTACGGAAAATTTAGGGAAATATTAACCTTTGGGAAAAAAGGACCGTCTGCCCGGAAGCGGCATAAATTAAGGTATGCAGATCTTTTTGTAACGGAACTATAACAGAATGTGAAGGAAGACTTGACCGAAAAGGCCAAGAGGATTATAATAGAAAAAGGGCTTTGTGCCCTTGGGCTGAAAACGATGGAAAGTACTGTTAGGTGAAGATATGAATAATCTGTTGGAGATAGGAATTTTTATTCTTATTGAGATCGTTTTAAATCGATTGGTCAATCTGGCTTTCCGCATAATGTCCAAAAAACATAATTCGGTTCACCTGCGTTTTATAAAAAGTGCTGCCAATTTCCTGGTGGCTTTGGTGGTAGTTTACTGCCTTTCCCAGCAGTTTGAAGTGACAAAGGATATTAGCCGGGTTTTGCTTCAAAGCAGTTCTCTGGTGGTGGCGATTGCCACATTTGCCGCCCAGCAGGCTTTATCGAATGTTATAAGCGGTTTCTCCCTTTCCATGTCAAAGCCTTACAATGTGGAAGACAAGATAAAGGTGGTACAGGGAGGGAGTGTGGTGGCGGAGGGGATGGTTAAGGATATTACGATACGCCATACCGTGATACGGCAGTTTAACGGAGAGTGCTGCATTGTGCCGAATTCGGTTATGGACGCAGCGATTATTACAAATACGAATTTTAACGGGAACATAGGTAACTTCCTTGAGATAGAGATTTCCTTTGGTTCTAATATTGAGGAAGCCATGGTGGTGCTGCAAAAAATCTGCATCGAGCATCAGCTGACATTAAATACCAGTGAGAATGGTGTATTTGTAAAGGGATACACCCAGAACGGCGTAGTGTTAAAGACAACCGTGTGGACCAAAAACCTTGACCACAGCTTTCAGGCCTGCAGCGATATCCGCATAACGGTGCTTAAAGAATTTAAAAAGCGGAATATCAGCGTGCCGTACCAGAATGTAACCATATATCATGCATAAGACGGCAGAAGGACGGCTTTTTGGCAGGACAATAACGGAACATAATGTAATAGATAGATATCAAACCAGTGGGAGGAAATTATGGAAAAAGAATATGGCAAACATGATGAGCCTGACAGGATGCCGGCTCGCCACCAGCTTTTAAGCATTTTTAAGGAGAGCTGGAGAGATGACCACAAATTCTTTTCCGTCAGGGATTTGGAGCTGTGCGTGAAAGGGCTGTGCGACGGAATGTACGAGATGGTGGAATTAGAGCTGGGAGCGGACATCATTCAGGCATTTCCCAAAGAGGAAGACAGGCAGAACTTTACCATACAGGCATTTAGAGGAGAGGAAAATGGTTCCCGGGTGCTGAAATGTACCATGAATCCATCCCAGGCTCAGTCGTGGATGTTGGAGATATTGGAATCGGGCCTGCCGAAAGAGCTGGGCGGGTGGGAAGATATTACAGATACCGTGGAAGCATAGGGGGAACAGAGGATGGGAAAATATTTCAGCGATGTGGTGGAACAGGCGATTGAGGATTTATATTACTGCTGTGACAATGACAAGGCGAAAAAGGCGGCTGCCTCACTGCAGCGCGCAGTAGAGGAGCAGGACGACGGAGACGCCTGTTATTTTCTGGCATGCTGCTTTTTCGGAACATCTTATAACTGGATCTACCACCCATTTCAGGAGAACGAGGAGGCTGCTTACAGGCTCCTTGGAAAGGGGATCTCCAGCGGCTCTGCAGTGGCAGCCCTTGGTGCCCTGCGGATGAACATGCTGACGCCGGAGTACCAGGAACTGATGCCTTTTTCCAGCATTAGGGACGCATGGCAGGCAGTTTACGAGAAAGCGGAAGCCGGCTGCTATTTCTGCCAATACATGATCGGGAATACTTACTATTATCTAGATGTGATTGAACTTGAGGACAAGAGGGAAAGCCAGTTTGAAGGCGAGGCAGAATGGGACAATTGGCGGCGGGAACAGATGGAAAAAAGCATTTCCTGGTTTGAGAGGGCGTTTGAAGGGGGAATGGGGCTGGCAGGCCGCAATCTCTGCGACTATTATAAAAAGGGGCGCGGATGCCTGATTCCCTCAGACCCGGATAAGGCCATGGAAGTGATTCAGAAAGGTGCAGCCATGGGATATCCGGAATGCATGTACGCCCTTGCCAACAAACTGTTTTTCAATCCGGACAAGAAGGACGAGGGATTTTTCTGGGCCCGAAGAGCGGCCCAGCTGGGATATATTCTGGCCTGGGACATTGTGGGGGACGGTTACTGCCTGGGAGACGTGGTAGAGAGAAACCTGCCCTATGCCCTGGAGTGCTACGAGAAAAGCGTGGCCTATGGGGATGATGACTATGCCTATGGAAGAGCCGGTGAAATGTATTTCTTAGGGCTGGGCGTTCCCCAGGATTACACCAAGGCAGTGGAGTACATGGAAAAGGCGCACGCCATGCGCGGGGAGGAAGACACGGATACGGCAAAACTGGGAGTGTGCTGCCTTCTTGGATATGGCTGCGCACAGAATGTGGAGCGCGGGAAAAAGCTCCTTGAGCAAAGTGATGATATCCGCTACAAAAACTACGGCCTGGGGATGATGTATGCCCAGGGAATGGGAGTGCCGAAAGACATTGCCAAAGGAGTGGAATATCTGCAGGCGGCAGGAGATTATGAACCGGCAAAGAAGGAGCTGAAACATTACAAGAAGGGAATCTTTGGAAACTGGAAGCGGATATAGATTTTGAGATGCCATTACATACGTTCCTTCTGCCAGTGCCTGGCGGAAAATTTTTGGGCGGAAGCCTGCAGTCACATACAGGCGCTGCAAAGAGATAAACAATTCATTTTGTGTGAAAAAACCACATCGGACAGAGGGATCTGCCTGGTGTGGTTTTTGCGTTATTAACCCAGGCAAAATAGAGTATAAGTGGCTGTAGGGAAAAAGTGAAGAAATCTAAACAGAATCATTAAATTTGTAATAATTTGTAAAATAACGTCAGAAAAAATTTCGATATTATAAGGGATTGGTAAAGTCTTATGGAATATAATTTGTTAAAATAGTGATAATGAAAGTATCTATAAACAGTAATCGGTATTCTTGATAAATTGTTTGACTATTAACGGAAGGAGCAGAGAGATGAAAAAATGTTTCAGAATGTTGAGAAGTTTGTTGCTGCTGATCATGACAGTATGTGTCTGCTCCGGCTTCGTTGTAGCGGGCAAGGGCTATGAGGCTTACCAAAAGGCGATAGATGCAATGAGCCTGGAGGATAAGGTGGCTTCCATTCGGGAGAAGGACTCTTTTACAGAATATGAGGAACTTCCGGAGATCTACGTACAGGCAGTTATGGCGGTGGAAGACAAACGGTTTGAGCGCCATGTGGGCGTGGATCTGATTGCTATCTGCCGCGCGGTGAGAAACGATATCCGGGCAGGGAGGTTCGTGGAAGGTGGAAGCACCATTACCCAGCAGCTGGCTAAAAATATGTATTTCAGCCAGGATAAAGATCTGGTAAGGAAAGTAGCAGAAGTGTTTGTGGCTTTGGATTTGGAGAAAACTTATTCTAAGGAAGAGATTTTCGAACTGTATGTGAACGCTATCTATTTTGGTGACGGATACTATGACGTGGCGTCTGCCAGCCAGGGATATTTCGGGAAGAATCCTGAAGAAATGAGCGATTATGAATGTACCCTTCTGGCCGGAATCCCCAATGCGCCGTCAGTGTATGCACCCACAAAGAATCCGGCTTTGGCGGCAAAGAGACAGCTTAAGGTGGTTGAGCGCATGGAGGCATGCGGGTATTTTTCCACGGAGGAGGCGGAAACGGTCGCCGAGACTGTAAGCCTGGTGGCAGGCATGGTTCAGTAGACAATATGAATTTAACATAACTGAGATGATTTTTGACAGAAAGGGAGATAAGCATTTCTGTATAAAGCCTGTCACAACTGCCCCAGAGAAACAGATAAAAAGGCCGGGATGTACTTGTGCCATAGCAAGACAGCCCGGCTCTTTTTGCCGAAGGGAGATAGTATAGGAACGGAATGGGGGATTTTTATGGAGATGATTTTGGTCAGCGCATGCCTGTTAGGCATTGGATGCCAGTACAGCAGGGAAATAAAGGCGGACGAAAGAGTGTGTAAGCTTCTGGAGCGGAAGGACGTGGTGCTGATACCGGTGTGTCCGGAACAGCTGGGAGGGCTTCCTACACCCAGGGAACCGGCGGAGAGAAAGGATGGCGGCGTATGGAACCGGAGCGGGGAGAATGTGACAAAGCAGTTTTTGTATGGAGCCCGGGAAGCGCTGAAGCTGGCCAGAATGTATGGGTGCAGTCTGGCGATTTTAAAGGAGCGCAGCCCGTCCTGCGGCAGCGGGAAAATCTATGACGGAAGTTTTGCAGGAAACGTGGTTGACGGGGATGGAGTTACAGCGGAACTTTTAAAAGAACATGGGATTCGGGTAATAGGGGAGAGCCAGATAGGGGCAGAAGATAAGACGCTCTTTCAATAAGCGGATGTCCTGTTTTGTGCGGTAACCCATGGAAAAGAGGCTGGCAGAAGTGCTGATTCCTTCTATATATGAGTTAGTTTTGTATGGTTTAAAAAGAGACAGGGCGGGGAAGGGCAAAGTACTCCCTGCCTTGCCTATTATACAGCCCGATGGTATAATGGACATATGTGCCCCGGCGTTTGATTTTAATGGATATTTTTGGTCAGGAATATCTTTAGCTAAGAGCTGTACGTGAATGGAACGCACGCCTGTAGGGCAGAGAGCCGGCTTTAGCGGCGAAACTGGAAAAGATTCCGGAGGCGCAAAACAGAGACAGGAGGGCAGTGAAGAGAAGGGGGATTATGGGCAAGAAACCAAAGGGAAGAAGCAGAAAGAAGAAAAAATTTCCTGTAATGGCCGCAGTTATGGCAGGCGCGGCAGCGGCAGCAGCTTTAGCGGCGGGAATAGGAGCAGGCTATTACATATACAGAGGGAAACAGTATGAAACGGTATTTTTTCCCAGCACAAAAATTAACGGAATTGATGCGTCAGATAAGACTGTGGAGCAGATGGAAAAACTGATCTCCGAAACTGCGGACGGATATGTTCTGACCATAAGGAAGCAGGACGGAGGCACAGAGCAGATTACAGGAAAAGAGATCGGGATGCATTCTGTGTTTGACGGAAAGCTGGAGGAATACCTGGCAGATCAGGAGCCTATGGAATGGTGGATACAGAAAGGCAGAGAGAAAAATTATGAGACAGAGGCAGTAATTGCTTTTGATGAGGATAAGCTGGAGCAGCGGATTTTCAGTCTTCAGACGCTGAACCAGGAAAATGCCCAAATGCCTAAAGATGCATATCTGTCAGAGTATTTGCCGGGCCAGGGCTATGTGGTTATTCCAGATGAGCCTGGAACTGCATTGGACACGGAGAAGACGGCGGAAGAGATCCGGACGGCTGTAAAAACCCTTAAGACCGAACTGAATCTGTCAGAACTTGACGTATATGAAAAAGCTGCTGTCACCAGCGAGGACAAGGCGCTCAATGAGCTGGCAGACAGGCTGAATCGATTTGTGAATATGACGGTTACCTATACCTTTGGGGAGAACCAGGAGGTCTTGGACGGGGAAGTGATTTCCCAGTGGCTGAGGCTGGGCGAAGGGGGAGAGGTAAGCGTGGATCAGGAAGCTGTGACAGCCTATGTAAAAGGCTTGGCGGATAATTATAATACGGCATCCAAAAAGAAAGTCTTGAAGACCTCTTATGGAGCCACTGTGGAAATTGGAAAAGGGACTTATGGCTGGCGTATCGATCAGGCGGCGGAGACGGAACAATTGTACCAGATCCTTTTGTCCGGGGAAAGCCAGGTTCGTGAGCCGGTATACCGCCAGAAGGCGGCCAGCCACGGTGAGAACGATTATGGGGATACTTATGTGGAGATTAATCTGACGGCACAGCATCTGTTCTTTTATAAAAACGGGCAGCTGATTGTGGAATCGGATTTCGTGTCAGGAAATTCAGCCAGAGGATATGACACGCCCTTTGGCGCTTACCCGCTGACTTATAAGCAGCGGAATGCTACTCTGAGAGGAGCCGATTATGCGACTCCTGTATCATATTGGATGCCCTTTAACGGAAACATCGGAATGCATGATGCCACCTGGCGGGGGGCGTTCGGAGGAAGCATTTATAAGACGAACGGATCTCACGGCTGCATTAACCTGCCAAAGGATGCAGCCAGGACGATATATGAGAATATTGAGAAAGGGATGCCGGTGCTGTGCTACCATCTTGGCGGGACAGAAAGCGGCGGCGCCAGCCTGGGAGGGGCGGCAGCGGCCGGGACAGCGCAGCCTGCGGACACCGGCAGTGCGCAGGCCGGCGCCGAGACGGAAAGCGTACCGGAAACGGAAATCGGAACGGAAACAGAAGCTGCTGTAAACGCCGGTGCCGGAGAAGGCGCAAATGAACCGGAAAGCAGCCATAGCGGCATGGAGGAGACGGAAAGATACAGACTGCCGTGGGAGTATGGGCCGGGCATGACTGAGGCGGAAACGCCGGCAGAAAATATGGAGAGTCAGCCGGAGACTTCTTCTGAGGCGGCTTCTGGAGACGGGGGCCAGAGCCAGCCAGGCCCTCAGCCGGATACATCTGCCGGTGAGAGCCAGGAAGTGGGGCCGGGGATGCCTGGGGCAGGCAATGAGGAAACCCAGGAAGTGGGGCCAGGGATGCAGAATAATTAAGAAGAAGGCTGACAGCGTTTAAAAGGCTGCCTGGAAGCGTGGGGGATGCGGTTCCAGGCAGCTTTTGCTTTCAGAACATTGAATCTAACAATACCCATCCTGCCCGAAACAGCTTCATGATCTGCCATACAGCGATTCCCTTCAGGCCGTATTCCTGTACCAGCCTGAATTTTGCCTGCCAGCTTCTCACATCCTCAAACCATACCTCGTGCTGGACTCCGTATTGCCAGTATCGGAACCAGGGTGACATGGCCGTCGTATCAAAGAGAATCGGAACTCCATAAAAGACCGCTGTCTGCACAGCTTCCACGCTGCCCAGGGTCTGTGCCTTTGTGGCGCCCCGGACATAAGGCAGGGGCCAGTCATAACCATAGTTTGGGACGCCAAGGCAGATTTTGTCTGCGGGAATTTTAGTAAGAGCGTACTCCGCCACGCGGCGGACCTGGTTTAGAGGGGCAACAGCCATAGGGGGACCGTATGTATAAGACCCGACTGGACTATGGTAATAGAGACAAGAAAAAAAACCGGGGATTCCCGGCTTTTTTCAATGCATTAATAATCAAAAGGTTTTTGCATATTTTTAAAAATATTTTTCTTACATTTGGTAACCAACTATTTTATGATACAGATAGGTAACCAATAATAGGAGGTTTACAAATTTCTTTTAAAATCTCTCACGGGCAAGGGGCGGCAGGATGCGTCCTGCCGGGGGCCCGCCATATTAAATTTCTGCATTGTCGTTTTACACCGTTTGAAGTCCTGCAAGCTGTTCTACCTCTGCCACGCTGAGTTCAGAACATTCCGCTATTTCCTCGACTGTCAGCTTTCCCATTTTCAGCATTCTAAGTGCTGTCAGCTTTTTTGTTTCACTAATGCCTTGTGTCTTTCCTTGCTTTATTCCCTGATTTAAAATGATTCTTGCTTCTGTTTCAATCAATGCCCCGCCCATAATATCACCTACACCTTTCTGCACATTTCCATATTTCTGTGCAATCTCTATAATCACATCGCCGGAAAGCTCTATAATGGTGCGCTTGTCAAATGCCCCGATCACTCCCCGCTGTTCCAGTTCGTCTAAAAAATGTTCATTGGGGAAAAAACAGATTTCCTCTTCCCCAGTGTATGTTTCCCCGAAAATTTCATTGATTACGGGGATGATCAGTCTCCGACAGTCATTCAGGATTGTCCTGAATACCCCATCATATATATTTGCCATATCCTATTTCCTTCCTGTTTGTTTTAATCATATCATTTTTTATCTTATATTCAAGAATACGGCGCTCCTTTCTGGCTATGGAATCAATATTTCTGCTTCATGTAGCTTTCCCATTAGACGGCGCATTTTTGGATAAACCTGGAGGGCAAAGCGCCGGGAATGCAATTTTTGAAACCCGTTCCAATATAAGCTTCACTTCGTGTGGAGTCCTATTTCGGCAGTAGTCGTTATGAAAAATGAATATGGTTTCCCCTTGCTTAAAAATTTTTACAGCGCTATCATCCACGGCATCCCCCCCTTCTTTCAATCTTATGCTTGCATGGTTGTACTAATTGCCTGGCTGCTATTTATGCAAATTCCCTTGCAAATCGGAATCAAACGTGCTATCATGGACATAGATTTCACCAGTTACCTGATCAACGATGCCGAATCGGTATGTTCCGGTAAGATCCATATGGCCTGGCAGCTCCTTCCCATTAAGCTGACGGGCCCTTTTATTTTTATACCGGAGCGCCTTTTCCATGTCGTTGTCATTCATGGTACATAAAACATCCATTACGTCTTTCATGATGCCATCATCATTTATCCCTTTTTGATAAAAGCCATAAGTTACCATGCTGTTGATGGCCCGGGTCTTTACCAGGTCGGCATTCAGCTTCCGGCTGTATTCCCGGACTAGCTTCAACTGCTTCGGGGGAAGCTTCACGTCTATGAGGCGGCAGCTTCTTAGGGCCTTCCAAAATCCGCATAAGCCACGCCGGGATTTGTTGGAATCCCCGGAAGGCTCCGCCAGGCGGAACACGTAGTAAGTCAGATAATCAATAATCAGTTTACGGTTGTCCAGGTAGTCGTAGATCCGCCTGGCGGCCGCTTTCGCCGTGTTGTCATGAAGTGGGAGAAGCTGATAGGACTTGCTATGCCGCCGCATGGTCTGGTATTCCACGTTCATCACCAGGTTGACTTTCGGGGTCAGACTGTCGGCAAATTTCTGCAGGCTGTCCTCTTCCATGGTAAGGTCACCGGATATAAGCCGGCTGCAGGTTATCTTTAAGGAATCACTACTGCCATGCTCCAGATAGAAGGCGCAGCGGGCCAAGTTTAAGTACTTCCAGCTGCGGCGTTTGTAGCATTCCTCATATACATATAAGTCGTATCGGTTGATAAGGCCGTTAAACAGCCAGAGATAGAAAAACCATCCCTTGTAGGCTTGTTCTACCACTTCCTTTGATTTTAGGTAAATCCGGATGAATACTTTATCGGAACGCTTGCCCAGGGCGACATAGTCAATCTCAAAGCCGTCGCTTCCTGCTTTTTCCGTGTGCATTATGGCATCTGAAAACCGGTCTACCCGCATCTTGTAGAAATTCTCCAGGCTGAAGAACTTTTCAGGGCGTGTCAGGTAATTGCTGTGCCAGCAGTAATCAATCCGATTTTCCTGGCAGAAGTCAATGGAGAGATTGAACTGTTTTGCAATAGTTCGGATGCAGGAATAGGAGCGCTCAAAGGATTCATGGACCCCGTACATCCAGAGCATGTAAGATCGGATTTGAACCACGATCTCGCAGGTAACGGAGGCGCCGCCATCAGAACCGGCAGGGACGGAAGGGGCGATAAACACGTCGAACCATTCCGGATATTCCAAACAGACCGTGTACATATGGGCGAAGCTGAACCTGCGGAGGTTCAGACGCAAGTCATGGTCGGGGCCAAAATCTATCTGAAGGAAGTCAATCTTCGGGTCATTGTCCAGCAGCTCGTATTTTTGCTTGAAGAATCTGCGGAGCTTAAGGACGCCGTAGTCCGTCGAGCCGACTGTAAAGTCGTTTTGGAACTTTACGCTGTAGTAAAATGTGTCAATGTTATGTAAAAACTTGGATTTTTTAAAGTCAAACCAATATTCTTTCGATTGATCATCTAATTCCTGAAAGATAGTGCAATTAGAAAATTCTCTGACTGGAATCAAAATGTTACCTCCATTCACAAAATAATTTAACACGTTAAAGTTGTATAGTTTTTGAGGAAATGGAATTTTCCCCAAAATTAAAAATGTGGAAAATTTCCCGTATTTACGGGGATAAATCGCCAAAAGTGTATGTATTTTCAGACCACGTATTACAGGCACGTGGCCAGGGGTTTCGGGGGCCTTGCGGCCTGTAATACGGCCTGTGCGGTCTGGCCCGGACGGGCGCGCCGCACAGGCCGTCGGCGGGGCCCCCGGGCACCCCATCCCCCGACCTATGCAGCCCACCCGCCCGGGCCGGTTTCTTGAGGGCTGATGAAAGGGCCGCCGCTCGTTTCGGAAACAGGTATCCGCAGCGCTAAACTTACCAAAGCCGCTTTTTGCCCCTGCACTCCTTTGAAGCTGTCCGCAGAGACCGCCAGAAACAGCAATGACGCCAGCACGGGAAGAGGGAGGATAACCTTTTCTTCTGAAATGGGACAATTCGATATAAATGAGGGAAAAATGTTTCCGCTTTAAAAGAATTTTTCATATTCACATCATTACCTGCCTTTTACAAATTGAAAAAGATTCTGAAAATTTTATCTGCAGAACCACAGATGCTGGTTGCTGCAGCAAAAGCCGTCAGACAATTTGGTAAAAATTCTTGCATCCGCTTTCCTATCTCCTCCTGGTATAGCCGCCCTTCCACCGCCGGTCCGATATCGTCGCCTTGCTCCTCAGGCTGCCGGGACGGACGCCTTTCTGCATGTTGGCCTTGCTCCTTAGGCTTGCGCCTTTGTTGGCATGGACTCCCTTCATGAACCTTGACTTGGGGGCCGTGAACAGCTTCTTTTTGGACTTGGGCTCTTTTGACATGGCCCGGGAGGTAATCCGCTTGACAAGAACCAGGTGCCGATCAATAAAGATATAAAGCAGGATCAGGATGAAGAGCCAAAAAAAAGCCTTGGAGAAAAAACCGGCGACAAAATCTACAAGCCGGGAGACGCCGCCAGCGAAGGACGCATAGGGATCTGACGGGTCAGGGACGTAATAAAAACGTATCACGTTGTTCTCACCGGTCACGGTAAAGGGAAGGGTATCACTGGATTCTTCGTCCAGGATATAGCCGTCAGGATGGTACGGCCAGCACTGTTCCACGACGGGAGACGTAACAAGGACGTTTCCGGTCAGCGTCATGGCCTCCTTCCCATTCTTGTAATATTCCACCGTGTAAGGCAGCGTCTTCCCTTCATCCACATAACAATATTTGATTACGTTGCCATCTTTGGAGACGGAATAGGGCAGGGTAGTGCTGGAGGAAGTGTCCACCACGTACCCTTCCGGGCAGTCAAAGCCGTATTCCTTCACGGCGGGATTGAAGACGGAAACCGTCCTGCTGGCCGTCTCCACCAGCTTACCGTCCTTGTAGCATTCAACCGTATAGGGAAATACCGCCCCTTCGTCCTTCACGTAATAGACCTTTATGCGCCCGCCCCCTTCCGGCACCGTATAGGGCATGGGCGTGCTGCGCTCCTGATCCGGCTTGTAATATTCCGGACAGCGGGAAGGGAAGGACTGCAGAACCGGGGAGGCGGACGGGACGTTTCCGGAAAAGACGCTCATGCGAAGCCCGTCCCTGTAGTATTCCACGGTGTAGGGGATGACCGTGTCCTGCCTCACGTAGTAATTCCTTACCGCGCCGCCATCCGCCGAAACCTCATAAGGAAGGGGAGTGCTGGCCGTCGTATCCAGCACGTATCCCCTGGGGCAGTAGGAGATGCAGGACTTTACCAAAGGGTCGAATACCGAGACGGAAGCGGGGATCGTCTTAAATAATTCGCCGTCCTGGTAATACTCCACCGTATAAGGGAACGTCGCATAAAGATCCCTTTTATAGTAAACATGTATGACGTTCTTCTCCTTTGTCACTTCGAAGGGCAGGAGCGTTGACGCTTTGGCATCCGGCAGATAATACTGGGGGCAGAAGTCCTCGCACTCCCTTACGATGCGCTCCCCGAACACGGGGACGCCGCCGGAAACCGTTTTAAAGACTTCCCCGTCCTTATGGTATTCCACGGTATAAGGAAGCCGGGCGTCAGGGTCCTTTTCATAATAAACGCATATCACCGCATCCTGCTGCGTAACCTCGAAGGGCAAAGCCGTCGAGGCTTCCCTGTCAACCAGGTAATGCTCAGGGCAGAAATCCCCGCACTGTTTAACCGTCCGGTCGCCAAACATGGGGACGGCCCCGGAAACCGTCTTAAAAAGCTCCCCGTCTTTATAGTACTCCACGGAATAGGAATACTCGGCGTCCGGATCGGGCTCGTAATAGAGGCGGACGACCTGGCTGCCGTCTCCCAGGATCTTGGCGTCCTTGGGCTCGGTAAGCTCCTGGGAATAAAGGAAATAGGGGTACGACTTGGGGGTAAAGGAGGCGGGCTGCCCGGCTATCCCGGTAAGGGATTCCTCGGATTCCTTTATCCACGTGACGGGGGCGTCCATGTCGGATACGTCCCGCTTATAATGCTCCACCTTGTAGGCGGCGACATAAGAAATCTCCATGCCGGCACCGCTTAAGGCGGACGTAAGGGAACCAAGCTCCAAAGGCTTCCTTAAGGCCGTGAGGGAAGAAGCGGCTGCAGAGGAACTGGCCGGGAGCTTTATGGAATCCCCGACGGACTTAATCTCCTTGTCCAACAGGCTGTGATCCGAACCGGAGGCAGTGCCGCGGGCCCATAACGCCATGGAGCTATTGGAATATACATGATCCTTATAAACGCCGGTCTTACAATACGCCTCCGCATCAAAAACGCCGGGGAAGACCTTGAACGGGAAATTCATGACGGAACGGCAGTCAACCGTTTTAGAGGACACCGTAGCAGAGAAGGCGGAATCAGCGCCATTGACGGCTCCCGTATCCATCCAATAACTCTTGGCGATGCTTCGGAGCGAAACCTCCCGATAACCTTGGGCGGCGGACTCATCCGGCGTGTAAAATTTTACGACGACGGAACCGGAAGAGGAATACCAAGCGTAATTCGTAACGATTCCGAAAACCTCCATGCCCGCAGGCGCATAAATGTTTCTGCGGACATACAAGGTACGGCCGCTGGAAGCAGGGCCAGCATAAGAATCCGAATAGACATAGGCGTATCCGGAAACGTCCGAAGGGACGCTTACGTCTGAAAAGCGGGTTCCCTGGATGCCGCAGACGCCCAGGGAAGAGGAGGGAAGGGGGGAGGGGCCGGACGGCATGGAATAAAAACAGCTCCCATTCGAGTCCGTGCCTTCGTGCATGACGCCTTTTAATAGCCAGTCACGGACGCTCCAGTAAAGATCGTCCGTCCCATTGGCGGCAGATCCCCAGGACAGGCCGGAATAACCTTCAAGCTTGCGCAGCATGGCCTGGTCGCCCGTAGCCTCCAAGTATCCCCTGTATGCGGCCAGCCATTGCCCCACCTCGTTATAAGCGGAAATTCCGCAAGACCGCAGGATCACGGAAAATATGTAGCATTCCGGCGACAAGTCATCCGCAAAGGAAGTAACCGCCTGGGATATGGAAAGCCCCACGACCAGGCCAAAAACCGCAATGCGTTTTAATAGCTTCTTACCCATCAACACAAACCTCCCCTTCCATTTTTGCCATTTCCGAAACAGGGCCATCGCCGTCTTTTTTTTGGCCGTCAGTCGTCCCTGCGGGGAAGATCGTGACCGTCCCCGCACCGGGCACCCTGCACCGGATTCCTTTCGCTTCATCCGCCTTTTCTGCCCTGTCTGGAGCGTCTAAAAGCGCAAACGTGTCATAAAGGCTGTAATACTTCTTCTGGCACCGGTAAAACTCGCTGCCTACCTTCTCCTTCATGGGGTACCAGACCTTCACCTTCACGAACAGGCTTCCGGGCGCCATCATCGCCATGGACAAGAACCAGCCCCGCCATCCGATGTTGGACACCTTCCGATGGATAAACTCATACTCAATCAAGCTCCTGACCTGCCGGTCCAGCATCCGGTCAAACTGGGCGCATAAAAGTATGAAGAATCCGAAATGCCGGTGCATGGTGAAGAACCACGTCCACCGCTCCCGGCCCCGCACCGTCCAGTCCCTGGCGTTGAAGAGCAGCTGGGCCTCGTCGATGATTAAGAGGATGGAATCCTCCTTCATGCGGCGGCCCGTGAAATGCTCCCTGGAAACCGCCACCAGGGCATCCGGGTCAAGCTCATGGTTGGGGATGTAGCGGATGTCCTTCTTCCCACGTATTTTTATGTTGTCCACGTTGACCGGAAAGTTGCATAAGACGGTCTTCCCCATCCATAGCCAGTTGTAAATGGTCCTGGCGCAGTCCAAGGACTTGCCGGAACCGGGCGTGCCGCTGTAAAGCACGATCATTACTTTCACCTCAATTCCTTATGATTTTTATTATGCCCCGCCGCCTTACTGGATGGCCTTGGCAAACCTTAACATGACGCTGGCAAGGTAAAAGACGGCCACGGCCGCACACCAGACCGCCAACAGTTTCATGAAGTCCGAAATCGGGATAAGCCAGTTTAAATATCCCAGGAACGGAAGCTCGGCCAGGCCGTCGAGGAAATCCCGAAAGGGGGAATCCGGCAGGATGGAAAGCGCCAAAATCAGGAGCCGCTTTAAACCTTTTAAAATAAATCCCATATAAATACCTCGTTTCCCTTAGATTTTCGAAACCGTGTTCCCATCCCGCATCCGGAGCTATCCCCGGATGAGGGAACGGGTGCCAAGCATCAGGGAGGCGCAGAAAAGGATGTCCAGCATGATCCGTATCATGGCGGCCAAGGGCTCCCAGGGAGACAAATCAATCACGAAGTCATAACTGAAATCCCACTGGTCGTAATCAAACCGGAAGGGGATTACAAACCTCGGGGCAACCGGTTCCGCAGCCAGGGTGCCAATCAGGTAGGCAAAGTCGAACGGGATGCAGAACGGGAACTTCCTGGAGATGATTTCCGGGACGGACAGCTGCTCCTGCGCTTCATCCCCGTCCAGGGCGAATGCGTCCGCAATGGCCTTCGCAATAGAGCCGGGCAGGGAAACCACATGGGACAGGATATCGGAAAGCGTCGCATCCCCGGCCGAGGGCACGTCGGTAACGTTCCCTATGGCGATGCCTCCCGCCTTCACGGCTTCCTTCACGTCGTCGATGGTCCCGGCCGGATAAACGTCCGCAATGGCCCCGAGCCTTTCGGCGCCCGCAGCCATGTCGGCCGGCATGGCCAGCACGTCCGCAATGCATCCGGACGCCAGATCCATGACGTCGGCCCGGTATCCGTCCAAATCCATGGAAACGGTGCCGGAGACATAGGCGTTTTGGATCTCGCCCGTGCCCACGTAGACTTTGGCGTCCTCCAAGTCGGCAAAGACCGGAAAAGGAAGGCTCCCCGCATCAGCAGGCGAGCAAAGCACCCAGTTCCTCTGCCAATAGCTCATGCTGTCCGTGTTATACTTCAAAGTGCCGTCCCGGTTGACGTAGGCGCTGAAGGCAAATGCGGAATAAGACGCATACTTGCCGTTTGCTGCATCCCGCTGATACAAGTCAAGCTTCCTTTTGACAGCGTCATAAACGCCGAAAATGTCAAGGGAGTTCGCATAATACCAGTTTTGCACGTTCATAACTTCCGAACCGTAATTCGAAACGGCGTAGGCCGTCAGAAAATACGTATAACTGGAATCGCTGACAAAGAAGGGCGACGTCAGGTAACCGCTGGGAAGCGGATACTTCTCCCCCTTGCTCCATTCCGTGACGCCCCATACTTCCTCCACGGGGATGGCCGGGACCTGGATGAAGGCTCCCTTGTTCGTGATTCCGATGCAGCTTTTTAGGAAAGCTTTTAAATCGTCCGTCAGGACCTGGATTCCGGCGACCGTGTCGCCCCAGTCGCAGCAGACGGCGGAAATGAGGGCCCCTTCAATGATTACGAAAGTTTCCTGGATGCCCACGTCCCCGCTCCTGGCATTGTCATAAACCCTCTGGGCATAGGAGCCCAGCTGCCGTGACGCCCCCCTGGCTAAATATTCCGCTTCCGAAGCCCAGGAGCCTATGAGGGCCTGGAAGGTTTCCGAAGTCGCCAGGATGCCGCAGGCGGCCAGGATGGCAAGAATGGCATAGGCGCCCGCCGCAACCGTTACCGAGGCGCTTGCCACGTAAGCCTCAACGGGGGAAAAGAGAACCAGGAAAGCGGACAGCAGCACGCAAAGCGCCCGCTTGACGCTGCCGAAAAACCTGTTAACGTTCATAAAATCCACCTTTCTAAAAAAGGGCCCCTGGAAAACCAGGAAGCCCTTAAGACGCTTAAACCCGCCCCAGGAGTCTGAGAATTTTCATTTTAACGCAATCTGGAACCACCCTTAAGCGCCTGTTGGCTGGTTACGCATTGTTGGAAACCCTGCGGACCATAACAATGCAGATCGAAATGCCGATTCCCAAGGCTACCAGGGGGAACAGCACCGGGATCATGTTGCCCACCATGCTGCCCACGGAGGTCACCATGTCCTGGATCGCAGTCTGCATGCCTGCGGAAATGGCATCAAACATGGCGCCAACGGGGGAACTGCTGGTATCAGCCGCCAGAGCCGTCATGGGGACGGCCAGACTGGTAACCACGGGAACCGCAACCAGGGCCGCTTTTTTAGCCTTCTCAGTTACCTGCCATGCCCCATCTTCAAGCAATTCCTTTCTTAACATAAATTTTTACCACCTTTCTTTTTTATTTATTGATAACCACCTGCGTATAAAGAGGCAGGCGGATAACCAATCGAGAATCATTAGAACCAGTAAAGACAAGCCGAAGCAAGTCCAAATAAAACGAATAAACCGAAGCATGTTAAAACCTCTTCATGATATTAATGAACATCTGCACTCCCAGGCCCGCAACCAACGGGTAGCAGCCTAATAGGAAGCCAACGCCGACAAAGGGGAACAGCCCCTGTAAAATGTCAAAAAAGTCCATCCATCCGCCCTCCAAACCGGATCATCTGTTAACCTTCCAGAACCTGGAAAAGATGGAAGCGCACAGGCAGCCAACCAGAAGGCATAACATGACGTCCGCAAAAAGCAAAAGCGACACGCAGGAAGCGAGGGAACCACGGCAGGCGGCAATGTTTTCCTGCCAGTACAGGGCGGCGTCCGGATCTTCCTCCGAATAAGTGAAGGCATCCAGCTGATCCATGACGTTGGAAGAGCCAGAGCTGCCGTAGCCTGACGCCGGATAGAGAAAAGAGGCTTCCTTGGAGGACTCCTCTTTTAGGCCGGACGTTTCTACTTCCTCTTCAGGAGCGGAAAAAACATCCGCCTCCGCTTCCGATTCCGGGGAGCCTTCAAAGGCTTCGGGGACGGATCCCGTCAAGTCCCCGTCCCTTGAATCCAGGGATTGCGTTTCAGCCTCTGACTGGGCCGCAGCGTCCAGGCCGGCCTCAGATGCGGACTCCGGACTAATTTGCCCTTCCGTTTCCGCTTCCAATTCCGTCACGGCTTCCGATTGCCCGGCGCCTTCCATGCCGTCCGCAATGGAGACGGGAATCGTTTCCAGTTCCATAAGCGCCCCCCTTATTTCTTACCGGAACGCCCGGAAGCGGGTTTTTCGGAGGCTTCCACGGGAGCGGTCATCTCGGAAGCTTCCGCAGGAGTCCCGGAAACGGCATTTTCGGAGGCTTCTGCAGAAGCTTCCGCAGCCTTGTCTGCGACGGCGGAAACGACGCCGATGAAGACGTCGGAAACATAGTCCAGATCCACGATCTTAAGGACCGGCTTGCCATCGGAACCAATGCTCATTTCAAACTTAGCGTTATACAAGGCGGGAGCCGACTTTATCTTCTTCATTAACCCGAAATCAATGGAGCCCTTCGCAGGCCGGGTGCCCTTGGAGCCGTTCTTGTTGTCCTCGGCACGCAGATCCGTGTTAAAGTAATAACTGCAGGTAACGCCCTGCTTGATTTCGCCAGTCGATTCGTCAGTAATCTGGTACTGTCCGGCGTACAAAAGAATGATTTGCATTTCCATAAAATGAATTCTCCTTTCATTTTGGGCAGCCGTAAAAGGCCGCCTGAAATTAATTGACATAGGATGATGAATGTATGCTTAACCCGTAAAAGGCAAGCTTCTTTAAGGAGAGCCGCCCGGAAGAAACCAGAAGCCGCCGGGCGGCCTAAAAACGGATGTGCATCCGGAAAGCATAAAGAATGGAGGCCGCTAAGCCGGGACCAGCCCCGGACCCCGCCCGCAGGGGCAGTTTCCCATGCGGGATGACGAAAGACGTGCCATCCCGCACGGGAAAGCAAGAAAAAAGCGGATCTCCGGCCTGCAAATTTCCAGATGGAAAAGCAGGCAACCGCCAGCGGCGGCTTTAAAATTTGATCAGCCGTCCCACTAAGCGGCGCAACATCGTTCCTCCCACGCATTCAGCCGTACATGGGAGGACGGTCCCCCCATGCCCCGCCGTTCCTTAAACGCATGGCTTATTATGGCCAACCGGAGCGAGGAGGGAATGAAAGTCCCCCCTACCCCCCAGGGGGTTAAGCAAGCGGTTGCGGGCCCTTATGCAAAACCAACCCGGACATTTGGCCGCAGGCATACGTTTCGGAAAGCAAGCGAGTGAAACCGCTACTGCAAACGCATCCCACATCCTTGGCCGCAGCCGCCAGAACCAGGGAAAAGCTATGGTCAAGCAGGGGTTGTCAAAAAGCGTCAACCCCTGCCCCGGGCCAGCATCGGGGGGAGTCGGGCCGGTCAAGGGCCGGGTAGTATTTTCCCCGCAAAAGCAGCGGGGAAAATCTCCACCCTTAAACCCTTGACAGGCGGCGGGGCGCATCCTGCCCCGCTAGGCCCCGGCCCGCCTGGGGGACCAGCGGGGGAAAACCTAGGGATGCCGGGCGGGCTGCGGGAGGGACTGTTCTGAATGGCATAAGGACGCAGGGGCGGAAGACCGAAAAACTGGAAGACCAGAAAACTGGAGAGCCAGAAGACCGGAAGACCGAAGAACTGGAAGCCCAGAAAACCGGAGAACCGGAGAACCGGAGAACCGGAGAACCAGAAAACCAGAAAACCAGAAAACCGGAAGACCGAAGAACTGGAAGCCCAGAAAACCGGAGAACCAGAAAACCGGAAGACCGAAAAACTGGAAGCTCAGAAGACCGGAGAACCAAAAAAACCAGAAGAAGGTCAGAGCGATAATGAAAACCTGGTGTTTGGACATTCAGGGGACAAGGGCGGGGATTTCGGGAACGATATGAAGGATTCAAGGTACGATAAGAGGAGATGAAGGCAGGAAAACTGATTTTTAGGAGGAAACTAATTCAAGGGAATGAAAAGCCTCCTCTTTTTCTTCCAAGCCGCAGGCCCTCTCCATGGCGTATAAGTAACAGTCTTTTCTGGTTGGGAAAAAACCAGGGTTAAATTCAATTTCTTTTATGATGTCAACACCAGACACGACGTCTATGTAATGGGCTTCAAACCGATACATTCTGCATTACCTCCATGTCAAATGGGATCATCAGCGCCGGGGGCGGTGCAAAGTTCCGAATCGCAGGTGTACCGCATACAGCCGGATGAATCCCGCCAAACGGCCTTCGGACAGTTCCAGCAGGAGTCGCAAGGACATTCATAATTATCCGTCCAGGCAGTAAAGTCCTTATCCGTCCAGAAATAAAATCCATTCGTCGTAAAGCGCCGGATGCTCATGGAGCCGTCCGTATGGAGTACCAGGTAACGGTCGGTTTCAGTCGGCAGGTCATTGGGGTTTTTTATGATGTCGTGCCACATATTAAACAGCCTCCTCTCTGACCGGGTCTTTGTCAAGGTATCCGTGCTCATGGAGCCACGGAAGGCTTAAATGAATAACCTCTTCCTTGCGTTCCGGATAAACGAGATCTAAGTCGGGCTTTTGGGACACAAGCAGGTAAACCTGGTTTCCCCAGCGGTCATAAACGACCTTGAAGGAGTCAGGACGTTCCTTGAAACAGAGATAGCAGGTATCGGAGCGGGAATAATAGCCGAATTGGCATTGTCTGATGGGAGGGAGATCCCGAATGCCGGCGAACTCCTTCACTAACTGATACATCTTAGTCTTGTTGATTTTCTTGAATCTGTACATAAATCCTTCCTTTCTGCCAGAAACCCGTATAAGAGCGGATCTGCGGCCCTTGAAAATAATTATTGTACAAGGGCCCGAAATATGGTAGAATAAGGATTGTCGAGAAACTTATTACTACCATTTTGCCGGGCCCGCTACTACCGGTAGAGTAGCAGCTTGGTGCTTGTAGGGGGAGGCATCTTTGCAGGAATGCAAGGGTGCCGTTTTCCTATAAGTCTATTATAATACGAAAATATCGCATTGTCAATCAATATATGCGAAAGTATCGCATATAAATGGAGCATTTATGAGGATATATGATAGAATTTACGAATTATGTAAAGTTAATAAACTTAATGGAAAAGAGTTAGGAGAATTATTGGGACTAAAAAAAACTCCTATGACGGACTGGAAAAATGGAAAGGCGCAACCAACAGTTGACCAAATAATTAAAATGTGCGAAATATTCTCAATATCTTCGGAATATCTACTCTTTGGAAAAGAGGAAAAAAATTTGACTTTTGAGGAACAAAATGTAATAAATGCATATAGACGAGCAAGCCCTAGCATGAAGGAAGCCGCCAGAAAGCTGCTGGACGTGCCGGAGCAGGAGAGGAAATCATTGACTTACAGCGTTGGAAAAGAAGCCATATGAAAAAATGAACTATGGTTATACTGGGCTTAAGTCTTAGACTTGTCAATAAATAAGGTATAATATCGTAAAATAATTGGAGAAACTATGCTCAATTCTATTGAAATTGGAACAAGAATAAAAGAACGCCAAAAAATTTTAGGATTAAAGCAAAAAGACATTATCGAAAAAGCTGGAATTTCTAAAGCGGCAATTAGTAATTATGTAAATGGAGGAAGGATTCCAGAGGCGGAAGCACTATATAAAATCAGTAAAATATTAAATACATCTATGGAATGGTTATTAGTTGGAGAGTCAACAAACGAGAACCTAACAATAGAAGAACAGAAATTATTAGTAGCTTACCAACGGGCAAGCCCTAGCATGAAGGAAGCCGCCAGAAAGCTGCTGGACGTGCCGGAGCAGGAGAGGAAATCATTGACTTACAGCGTTGGAAAAGAAGCCATGTGAAAAAATAAACTATGGTTATACTGGGCTTAAGCCTTAGATAACATAAAAAACAAAAGAAGAGGGGAAATGAGTATGAGTACAAGCGATCAGTACGCTAAAATCATAGTCGATATGGCTATGCAATGGGGGTCGTTCCTGATAATCGCCTTATGCGTAGCGGCAGTCGTAGAACTTTTATTGAAGCTGTTTATAAAGAAAACTTCGGATACGATATCCAAGTCAAAAAACAAGAACCTTATCCTCTTCCTTATGATATTGGGCATGATCGGCGCAATTTTATGGACGATAAATTACTACAGCTCCCTATGGGGATTCACTGGAACTTGACCAGGGCTTAAAAATTTCTAAGCTTTCTGGAGGTAAAAGCCATGATTATTTATGTAAAACCTGGCAGAAACAAGAGGCCTGTCTATATAATCGCAGATGGACAAAAGCCAGAGATGGAAGAATCAGAGACGGAAAGAAATGTGAAACAGCTTATGGATGCGTTTCTTACAGTTTTTAAAGGTATTATGCTTTTTGCCGGAATAATGGCAGTCATAGGCTTTATTGCTGCTGGCATGAGTCTTTCTTTGTGATTAGAACGAAAGCTCTAAGAAATGCCATTCCTGATACTTTAAACACTTTATCTTCCAAAGGGCACAAAAAAGCACCGTTTCCGGCGCCTTTTCGTAACCTCTTGCATTTTTCGCGCGAAGATGTTATAATCAGAATACCAATCAGGATAATCCTGATTGCCCTATAAGTGAAGAAATAATTGTCCTCAACTTGCCAGGGTCGGAGGACAATTATTTTTTATGATTGTCTATGTAGGTGAGTGCTGCGAATACTACCAACAGCAAAGTTAAACAGTATATCCATATGGTACACCTCCCTTCTGCTGCGCAGATTGGGGAGAGGCAGCCCTACTATTCTTGGTACAATAATTCAGTAAATAATCATAGGACGGAGGCAGTCTGATGAGCACATTGGAGGCAAATTTAGAATTACTATCAACAATTCCGGAAGAACATCAAAAAGAAATACAAAGCTACCTTCTAGTAAATTTTTGCGGAACAAATCCCTATAGACCACTTAGCAAAAACAAAATATTGTCAGAACTTGCTGAATCAAGGCAATGCTATGCTCAAGGAGAAGGTGAGGAATTCGATAAAGCCCTGGATGAAATTGGTACAAGATATGGCTTATAGAGTTATAATTATGCCGCCTGCAAAACGCAGGCTGGATATGTATGTATGCTACACAATAGATACATTGAAAAACAGGCAGGCAGCAAAGGACATTTTAGCGGACGCAAAAGCTACGAAAAAGAAGTTGTCTATTGTAGCGGATTCTCTTAAAATATGTACTCACCCAACATTAAAAAAATATGGATACCGGATAATAAAATTTGAGAAACATAAATTTCTTATGGTATATCGGATATATGATAATCTTGTGATTGTTGACGGGATGTTTCATGAATTGCAAGATTATGAGGGGATTTTAACCAAAGAACTTCATCTGGAATAAAATATAGAGATCAGTCAGTAAAAATGAGCATTCCGAACAGATGGGATGCTCTTTATTTAAATGAATTGCCTGATGGCTATATAAAATCAGATAGTCCGTGCAGTTCTGGTGTTGTAAATTGTGCTGTTGAATTTTACAGCGGATTACGTTATACTGATGACAGAAAGAAGTGAAACCTTATGCCCAATCTTAAACCTATTTCTGCTCTGCGAAATTACAGCGAAGTACTCCATGACGTAGCGATAGGAGCTCCTGTTTTTCTAACGAAAAATGGCCGGGAGCGCTATGCAATTGTCGACATACAGGACTATGAAAAGACACAGGCAGCAATCCGGCTGATGAACGAACTTGAAAAAGGCCGGAGATCTGGAGAAGAGAGGGGATGGCTGACATTGGAGGCCGTGGAGGAAAACCTAGGATTTTCCCATGAATAATCCCCATTTACCAAAAGAAACGCAAAATGATTTAGCCGAAATTAAAACCTATATCACCAAGGAACTTCGAAACCCGGACGCAGCCCTGGCAACCGTAAGCAGAATCACAAAGAAAATCCGCATCCTGTTTGGTGATGCGCAGACAAACGAGACAGACGAATAACCATATTACAAGAGAGAAGCAAAAAAAGAGTATTCCAAATAAACGGAATGCTCTTTATTCATAGCAGCAAAATCAACAGGAGATGGTATCATGACAGCCATATATCTAAGAAAAAGCCGTGCTGACAGGGAGGCGGAAGCCAGAGGGGAAGGCGAGACTTTAGCCCGGCATGAAAGCATACTGACCGATCTGGCAGATAAGATGGGGCTTGCCATAGGAGCCATTTACAAAGAGCTGGTTTCCGGCGAAACCATTTCGGCCCGGCCAAAGATGCAAAGACTTCTCCTTGAAGTCATGCAGGGGAAATGGGACAGCGTCATGGTGATGGAAGTCGAGCGCCTTGCCAGAGGCGACACGAAGGACCAGGGAACCGTAGCCGAAGCATTTAAATTCAGCGGGACGAAGATCATCACTCCGGCTAAAACCTATGACCCTAATAACGAATTTGATGAAGAGTATTTTGAATTTAACCTGTTTATGAGCAGGCGTGAATATAAAGCCATCAACCGACGCATCCAGACGGGCAGGATCGCGGCATTTAAAGATGGATGGTACATAGCCGGTACCGCACCCTATGGGTATGAGAAGGTAAAACGTAAGGGGGATAAAGGTTACACCCTCCAGATTAAGGAGGAGGAAGCCCGCATTGTGCGGATGATATTCCAGCTTTATATCCATGGGGAAACCTTGCCGGACGGAACCTGCCGCAGCCTGGGTTCCTACCAGATACGGGATCGCTTAAACTCCCTTCACGTCCCTTCCAGAACGGAAAACCAATGGTCAGCCTCCAGCATCATGGATATTATCCGAAACCCCACTTACGCAGGTTACCAGAGATGGAGCTGGAGAAAAGTCCAAAAAACCATGGTTGACGGCCAAATTATGGAAAGCAGGCCTAAAAATGAAGACTGTCCCAAAGTCCGGGGACGGTTTGAACCCATTATCCCGGAAGATGTCTACAGCAGGGCGCAGGAAATCCGGAAAAACAAGCCCACCGTCCGCACGGGGACTTCCAACGCCCTCCAGAATCCATTAAGCGGCCTTGTGTACTGCGGTATGTGCCATAGCCTGATGTGCCGCCAGTTAAGCAATACAAAGACCAATTATGCGGTTCTGCGCTGCCCGAACAGCCAGTGCAAGAATGTCTCCGCCCCACTGGAACTAATTGAAAGAAAGGTTATGGAAGGCCTGGGGGAATGGCTGTCTGGATATGAGCTGCAATGGCCCGATACGGCAGGAGAGGAAGACGAAGAAGTCATGGCTGTTTTAAAAGATGCGGTGAAAAGCATATCCAGCGAAATGGAAAAGATACACAAACAGCTTTCCAATACGTTCGATCTGCTGGAACAAGGAGTCTATGACGTGCATACGTTTCGGGAAAGGCGGAAGGCGCTGGAGGAGAAAAACAATTCTTTGGAAACGGAACTGGCACAACTGCAAACGGAAATGGAACTAATGGAATCCCAGGAGAAGGCAAGACGGGATTTTATCCCCTCTGTCAAAAAGATCGTCGAGGCATATTGGAGCATTGATAACATAGAGGTTCGTAATGCCATGCTAAAAGAGATACTGGATCATGTAGACTACTGCAAGACGGAACGGAACCGGAAAGGACAGCGGGATTCAGCAAAGTTTACGCTGCATTTTTATCCCAAAATACCGGAAAGCATGTAATAACACCTTGCTGGCGAAGAGAAACTGGACTTTATAAAGCGCCAAAGAATACCAGAAAATCAAAAAATGATGTCGGATATAATTACCCTGGATTAATCGGCTCATATGTATACCCCCACTCATATGTCATTAACACCACCCAGTTAGCCGCCGCCCCCAGGCCGCCATAGTCAACGCCTTCGTACAGAATCCCCTGCTGGCTGTCAGAATATTTGGGCGCCAGGGCCACGGACACCTGGTATCCCAGGATGTTTAATGCATAGGTGGCATAGGACACAAAAGCGGTAAATGCATCCCTGTCTTCTTTCAGGACATACTCAAAGTCAATATTTACAGTTTGATAGCCTTTTTCCAGCATAACGGATGCAAGGCCGGTAACCAGCCTGCGCTGTGCCGATAAATTGCGGACCAATGCAGTAACCAGATTATTGTTAAAGTGCCCGTCTGCTCCCAGAGGGGTCAGAGTCAGCGCGGCGGTTACCCCCAGGCGCTGCGCTTCTGCCGTCATCCAGCTGTCATCCAGGGAAGGCGGGATCAGATCCCCGTAAGCAGTGAATCCATAAGAAAACACTGCCAGTTCTGAGAGATAAGAGAGAGTCTCCGTAAGGACAGAAGAAGAGATGAAAGGATAGGCATAGCCGCTCCGAAATACGCTTTTTGCCCGGGACGGGTATGGAGAAGCCGTTAGAGACGGGATGCCGTCTGACAAAAGAAGGGCCTGGCCCACAGCCAGCCGGTAAGGAGGCGTTAACTGATTGACTTCGATGAGGGCGTCAAGGCTTACTGCCTGTTCCTGGGAGATTTTATCTACGGTATCATTGGGCTGTACCACATATATTTTCATGAACATTCCTGCAGTTTTTTATTCAATATATTCCCAGGGGGCAGGGGCGTATTCCAATGGAGAAAATAGCGGCTGCTGTTGAATAATAAATGGTCTTATGATACACTGTGGGAGAACTTTTGGCGTGAAAATCCGCACAGAACAAGGAGGACAATAGCTTGAGAATCGCAGTGGTGGAAGACCAGCAGGAGGAGCGGCAGCATTTGTGTTCCTGCATTGCCGGGTATTTCCGGGAGAATGACATTACGGCGGATGTGCATCCCTATGAAAACGGTGCTCAGATTGCGGAAGCGGCCAGGGAACCCTTTGATGTAATCTTTATGGATATTGACATGGAGGGGATGGACGGCATTGAGGCTGCCAGACGGATACGGGATTATGACTTAAATGTGATGATTGTGTTTATTACCAATATGGCTGGTTATGCAATCGAGGGATATTCTGTCCAGGCTCTTGACTTTCTGGTAAAGCCGGTTTCTTTCCTGCGCATGGAGGAGGAGCTGGATAAAATTCAGCAGATAATCAAAAGACGGAATCCTCCTAAGATCATTATAAAGGGCAGCGGAAAAATTTGCCAGATTGATGTAAAGGACATTCTTTATATTGAAATGTATGGGCGGAAAGTCCGCATTCACCGCAATCAGGGAGTGATGGAGCTAAACAGTACTCTGCACTATTTTGAACAGCAGCTGCCCAAACATTCCTTTTTCCGGTGCCATCATGCTTTTTTAGTAAATATGGACCATGTGTCGTCCATTGGAAAATGCGATGTAGAGGTAAACGGAGAATCTCTGCCGGTCAGCAGACAGAGAAAAAAGGCGTTTATTCAGGCTTTTGCCAGATATTTGGGAGGCAGCTTATGATCTACCCATACGGAAACCAGGCAGCTGATTGGACGGCAGCGGCGGTGTGGATTCTGGCGGAGTTCTGTCTGTTTCATTATTTTCAGCGGACAATGACCAGGCGTATAGAGAGGACGGGGGGATTGTGGGCTGCCCGCATTATTTGCTGGCTGCTGCTGACCGGCCTCCAGGCAAGCCAGGCATCCACCCCTTTCTTTTACAATTATTCGGCCAGGCTGATCCTTCTGATTTTCTATACCATTACCGTAAATCAAGCCAGCTTTTTACTGGCAGGCTATGTGACTCTGATTTTTTATCTGATAAAGGATATCTGCAAAATGGCGTTGTTAGATGTGTCATGTCAGATTTTCGGCGTGTATGTCATGGACAATCCATGGCTGAATGCAGGTTCTATGGCATTGTGCGTGGTGATGCAGTTTTTAATCCTGAGGCAGGTAGGGCCCATCATAAAGATGGACGGGCAGATGCATTTGAAAAAGCCGGAGCTGGCTGCGATGTTCTTTCCGGCAATTCCCTATGCCCTCATTAAATTTCTTCAGATGGACAGTTATGTGTATGGCGCAGAACCTAGGATGGATGTAAGCACTTCTGTGGTGTGCCTGATGCTGTGCATCTGCGATCTGATCATCCTCCTTCAGACGGAATATTTGATTATTGCCCAGAGGCAGCGGGAGGAAGCGGAGGCGCTGCGGGTCCGCTCTCAGGCGCAGCAGGAATGGTACAGCCAGGAACAGGAAAGAATCCGGGAGATTAATAAAATCTACCATGACATAAAGCACCATCTGAATTACATCAGCTCTTTAAGCGATAATGGGAAGGTTCATGAGTATATCAGGACTATAGCAGGGGAGATGGAGCCAAATGAAGTGTTTCAGCCTACAGGCAATGAGGTAATCGACAGTGTTCTGGCTAAAAGCGGGGCGGAGTGCGCACGTTTGGGAATCCGGCTGATTCCCTCTGTCAACGGGAAAGCTTTTGGCTTTATGGAACCCAAGGATCTGCTGGTAATTTTAGGAAATGCCCTGGACAATGCCCGGGAGGCAGCAAGCCAGGTGGAACCTGATGAGAAAAGAGAAATCGTGGTGCGCGGAGATGTCAGGAAGAAGTTTGGCGTTATCAGGGTGGAAAACCATTTTTCAGGTTCCGTGGAATATGACAGGGCAGGAATGGTGAAGACGACAAAAGAGGATGCAGACAGACATGGGTATGGGATAAAAAACATCCAGTCGGCAGTGAGGCGGTATGGGGGAACCGTTAGCATTGAGACTGACAATGAGATGTTTATTCTGACTGCAGTCATCCCCATGCCAAGAGCAGAGAAAGGTGGAAAAAGCAGGGGAGAGGATCAGGAAAATGAAGCGAATGCCAAGTAAACAAGAAAATAGACCAGATACACAAGGATTGTTAGCAAAATGCCGGTTTTATGGTAGACTGAGTGCTATGGAAGTATTATTTAACAGGCGTTAAGCCTTTGAATACTATAAGAGAGGGGAGTTTATCATGAAAAAGGATCATTCTACTGAAAAACACAGCATTTCCCGCCGGGATTTCCTGAAAGGGACTGCGGCAGGCGCCTTGAGCCTTGCTGCGGCAGGAGTGCTGGGGGCCTGCGCCAGCGACACAGGAGCGACAGCAGCCGAAACTACCGCTGCTTCATCGGCTGCAGCAGAAACGACGGCAGCGGAGACAACGGCGGCAGCCGCCGGTTTGTATACTCCGGGTACATACAGCGCTACGGCCCAGGGCATGGGCGAGGTAAAAGTGACCATGACCTTTGACGAGAACAGTATTACGGATGTGGTTCTGGATCTGGCCAATGAGACGGACAGCATCGGACAGGCCGCAGGGGAGGATCTGAAAGCTGCTCTTTTAAAAGCCCAGTCCTCTGAGATTGATGCCATATCCGGAGCAACGGTTACTACCAATGCGGTGAAGAAAGCGGCGGCGGACTGCATTGCCCAGGCAAAGGGGGAGGCTGTGGCAGCGCCCGGCGGCACGGAGGCGGCAGCGTCGGATGACGATTGGCTGGGAAGGGAGCCGGAGATCACGGATGACATGGTGGAGGAAGAGATTTCCACGGACGTGCTGGTAATCGGCTGCGGAATAGCCGGCGTGGCAGCTGTCCGGGCAGCTGCTGAAGAAGGGGCGAAGGTTGTTGCCATAGAGAAGGCAGACAGCCCTCAGTGCCGAAGCGGAGAGTATGCGGTTATCAATGGCAATGTGCAGGCAAAATGGGGCAGGAATACGTGGACAAAGGAACAGATCGACGGAATGGTGGACTTCCATATGAAGGAATCCTGCTATAAAGTGAAACGGGCCATTATCAGCAAATGGGCCAATAATATCGGAGACGTATTTGACTGGTGGGTAGCGGGGAACCCTGATTTGTACTTTGCCCCTGAGACACGGTCGCCGATTCCCGACGAAAATGCAGATAATTTCCTGATTCCGATTTTTTATCCGCTTCCTGAAAAATATGACTGGACCAAGGAAGACTTTCCGTGCTATCCCACATCCGTGGAATTTCTGCCTAACCAGAACGTTACGGTTCAGTCCAATATGAAGGTTGCCATGGATACAGGCAAGGTAGATGCCCGGTACGGCCATTTTGCGGAGAAGCTGATCATGGAAGACGGGCGGTGTACAGGTGCTTATATCCGTAACTCAGCGACAGGAAAATATCTGAAAGTTACCGCTTCAAATGGCGTTATCCTTTCTACGGGAGATTATTCCCAGAATGAGGCCATGGTAAAGCATTTCTGTCCTGATGTAATCGAAAACGGGATTGTGCGTATGTTTACCAATGTGGATGTGGAAGGCAATATGACCAATCAGGGCGATGGCATTAAGATGGGAATGTGGGCCGGAGCGGCAGTGCAGCAGGCTCATGCGCCTGTGATTCACCACATGGGCGGAGGCGCTGATTTGGCAGGCGTAGGAGTTATGGGCATTGCCGGATTTCTGAATCTTGATATGAATGGAAAACGTTTTATGAACGAGGATCTGCCGGGACAGCAGCTGGAAAATCAGATAGAGATGCTGAAGGACAGAAAGAGCTGGCAGATATTTGACGCCAACTGGCCCCAGCAGCTGCCATACATGCCGGCGGTCCATGGCGGAGCATGCTACTTTGAGGACATTACCCCGGAGGAGGCTCCTGCCAACAACGCTACATACCGCAATTATAAGAGTCCCTACCAGCTGGAGGCAGCCATTGAGGACGGCAGGTGCATTACTGCCGATACGCTGGAAGAGCTGGTAGAGAAAATGTATCCGGATGATAAAAAAGCTCAGGAAACGGCGCTTAAGTCTATTGAGAGGTACAATAAGCTGGCCGAGCAGGGAGAGGATCTGGATTTTGGAAAAGTGTCCAGCCGTATGTGGCCCTTAAACAAAGGACCTTTCTACGCAGACCAGTTTGTGTGCGCCCTTCTGCTGGTGATTATCGGCGGCCTGGAGTCTGACGAAGACTGTCATACCTATGATACGGACAGAAATGTGATACCAGGGCTTTATGTGGCAGGCAATGTTCAGGGCAACCGGTGCGCAGAAGAATATCCGATTACATTAAAAGGCGTTTCCCACTCCATGGCTATGTATTATGGCTATGTAGCCGGAAAGAATGCGGTACAAGGCGTATAAGAATTATTAAAAGCACAAAAATCCCATGTCAGGGCAAAGCCTGGCATGGGATTTTCATTCCTTTTGTTTGATTCACAGCTTTTTGCACATCATGTCCCATAACAGATATTCTTTAAACCGCAGCAGCCAGCTTTTTACACTGTCTCCTGTAAAACCAAGCGGAGAGAACCGTTGCCACAGACCACCCTACAGGCCATGCGCACCAGATGCCTGTGGCGGAATTGGTCATGCCCGAAAAGACAAACGCCAGCACCACCCGCAGAATCAGATCCGTAAATGTGGCAGCCATAAACTGAGTCATGGCGCTTGTACCCCGGAGAACGCCGTCAGCCACCAATTTGGCGGATACCACGAAATAAAAGGGGGAGAGTATCCGTAAAAACTGCCATCCTGTGGCAAGCGCCGCAGACGAAGACTGATCCATAAACAGCAGCAGCAGATATTTCCCTGCGAATATATAGATAAGGCAAAAGGGAAGACATATATACCACACCAGCCGAAGGCCTGCCCGGGCCCCTTCCCTGATGCGCATGTATTTGCGGGCGCCCAGGTTCTGAGCGGAAAAATTGGAGATGCCGTTTCCGATGGTGGTAAAGGAGGTAATGACCAGATTGTTCAGCTTTACGGCTGCAGAATATCCTGCGGCAGTGCTGATTCCGAAACTGTTGATACAGCCCTGGACCATAATATTTCCCACGGATATAAAAGACTGCTGCAGAATGCTGGGAACGGCGATAACCGCAATTTTGCCCAGCAGGCGCCAGGAAAAAACCGGGACGGCGCCTTCCGTATGTATGTCTGACAGGCGTTTCAGAACCAGCAGGAGGGAACAGACGCAGCTGACGCCCTGACAGAGGAAGGTTGCCCACGCAACGCCTGCGATGCCCATGGAAAAGGCTTTTACAAACAGAATATCCACGAGAATATTGGCGGTTGACGACAGGGCCAGGAAGAAAAAAGGCGTTTTCGAGTCTCCCAGTGCAGAAAAGATGCCGGTGGAAATATTGTAAAAAAAGAGAAACGGAAGTCCCCAGATATAGATGGACAGATAGAGGGAGGAATCAGCCATGATCTCTTCCTGGGTCTTCATAAGGCGCAGCAGCGTACGGCATGAGGCCAGGCCAAAGGCCATTAAGGCCAGACACAATGCGGCGCTTGAGATGAGAGAAGTGTAAACGCAGGTTTTCATGGCGCCGTAGTTTTTGGCGCCGAAAAACTGAGATACGATTACAGAGCAGCCAATATTGCAGCCAAATGCGAACGCAATAAAAATAAGCGTAATATTGTAACTGTTCCCAACTGCGGCAAGAGCATTTTCGCCGATAAATTTTCCCGCTACCAGGGAATCCGCAATATTGTACAGCTGCTGAAATACGATGCTCCCAAACATGGGAAGGCAGAATGACCACAAAACGTTCCTGGGATTTCCTGTTGTTAAATCTTTGTTCATAGGTGTAGACCCCTCTTTCTTTACTTTAAAAGTCCGCCGCCGATTAGGCGGCATAAGTTCGGGTATGCCCAGTGCGCCCGCCGGACTTTCATGGGTGGTGGTGCACCCGCCCGCCGGGCGCGTGCAGGTTTGCTTTAAAAGTTCCCCGCCGGGCACATGCAGGTTTACTTTTTATCAGGGATATATTATACTATGGGAGCAGCAATATATAAAATACATAGATCATATGGAAGACATATAATATAGATATGGATATTAATTTTGAGTACTATAAAATTTTTTACTACGTGGCAAAATATGGAAACCTCACAAAAGCCGCCGCCGCCCTTGGAAGCAGCCAGCCTAACGTGACCAGGGTCATGAAGCTTCTGGAATCTCAGCTGAAATGCCGGCTGTTTGTCCGGGAGCCAAGGGGAATCCGCCTTACGGAAGAAGGAGAACGGCTGTACAGCCATGCGGAAGCTGCCTATAAGCATTTAATTGACGCCCAGGAGGAGATAGGCGGGCAGGACCCGGGAAGCGGTGGAACCATCGAGGTAGGGGCTACGGAGGCGGCGCTGCATCTTTTTCTCCTTGAGGCCCTGGGGGATTTTAAGATGAAATATTCTAAGATCCGGATCAAGGTGCATAACCACAGCACCCGGGGAATTTTAAAAGACTTTGCGGCAGGCAACCTGGATTTGGCGGTAATCACCACCCCTTTTGTGATGCCGGAGGGGTTTCAGTGTGAAACCATCTGTGACTTTCGGGAAATACTTGTAGGAGGAACCCAATATAAGCGGCTGTCCAAAAAGACCATGAGGCTGAAGGAACTTGGCGGCTATCCCTGGATCGGCTTAGGCAGGGAGACGGCAACATATGACTTGTACCAAGAGTTTTTTGAAAAATATGATGCAGATATAACCTTTGATATGGAAGTTGCAACATCGGATCTGCTGATTCCGCTGATTCAAAATAATCTTGGGATCGGATTTGTCCCGGAAAGCCTGGCGCAGCCCCTGCTGAACAGAAAAGCGCTTGTGCAGATCCCGGTTGACTGCGAAATGCCCGTGCGATCAGTAAAGCTTATTTCAGAAAAAGGACGGGGAAATGCCATGGCGGCAGATACTTTCTACAGGTATTTGAAAAGCAGGCGCATGGATATGGAGGCCACTCCCTTAAATTTTCAGTAAAGGCGGCAAAGTCCGGTTATTTTCAAGAAAAATTTTAATAGGCAGAAAATATGACATACAGCTGTCGTGTTTGCCGTGATATGGTATTGTTATGTTTTAATCACAAGGGCGTCTGCAAAATTCAGAGTCTTTTTTTACCATGCAGAATCAAATGAAGGAGAGAAAAACAATGGCTAATAAGGAACTGGCGCAGTATATTTTAGAACAGCTGGCCGATCTGGGGGAAACCCGCTGCATTCCCATGATGGGCGGCTATATTTTCTATTACAGGGAACGGATTTTCGGCGGCATATATGATAACGGATTTCTGGTGAAGGATACCAAGGCAGGCAGGAAATACATGCCGGACAGCGTGGCAGAACCGCCCTATGAGGGGGCTAAGGCCATGCTCCCCGTGACTATCCTGGAGGATAGGGAGAATTTCAGAAACATGGTGGCTGAAATGTATGAAGAACTTCCGGAGAGAAAAGTAAGAAAGACGGCAGGCGACAAGAAGGCAGAGAAAGCCAAAAAAGAGAAGAAAGAAATGCCAGGGAAAGCATTTGACTATAAAAAGGAATATAAAGAATTCTACATGCCGAAAAACAAACCGGAGATTGTAACAGTGCCGCCTATGAATTATGTGGCGGTGCGGGGCATGGGAGATCCAAACGAGCCAGAGGGGGCATATAAAAAGTCCATAGAGATTTTATATGCAGTGGCATATGCCATAAAGATGAGCAAAATGGGACAGCACGCCATGGATGGATATTTTGATTTCGTGGTGCCGCCGCTGGAGGGATTTTGGCGGCAGGACGGCGTGGACGGGTTTGACATTTCCCGCAAATCAGCATTTCAATGGATTTCCGTTATCCGGCTGCCGGATTTTGTGACAAAGTCAGAGCTGGAGTGGGCGAAAAAGGAGGCATGGGAAAAGAAAAAGCTGGACTGTTCGGCTGCGGAGTTTTACAGCATAGAGGAAGGACTTTGTATTCAGATCATGCATATAGGCTCTTTTGATACAGAGCAGGCTTCGGTGGATAAAATGAACCGCTTTCTGGACGAAAACGGTTATAAAAATGATTTTTCAGAAAAGCGCCTGCACCATGAGATTTATCTGTCAGACGCAAGAAGGGCTGCGCCGGAGAGGTGGAAGACCGTGATCCGCCATCCGGCGGTAAAGATTGGGGCAGATTAGTGCGAAAACGGACTTTTCAAGAGCTCTTGACATTTAAACCAGTTCATTATATACTATATTACCCCTTGAAACAAGGGCAACTGAATATTTTACCAAGGTAACTCCATGATATTGTTGTTTGCGTGCCAATGTCATTTCGTTAAACGAATTCTGCTTTTGCCTGAGAGAAGCCATGTCCTGTCAAGATGAATTTTGCCGAAGAGAAAACCCTGCAAACTTAAACCCTGGCAGAGGACATGGCTTCCCCCGGTTCACGACAGCCTTAACAAAGGGACACTGCCTGTAAACCATGGACGCCGAACCGACTTGGCAAGATATGAGAATATTACTACCAGGAGGAAGCAGCTATGATTAAGATGGAAGCCATCTGCAAATCGTACCGCGTTGCAAAAAGAAACGCAGGTTTTAAGGAAGCCTGCCGCAGCCTGCTAAACAGGAGATATGAGACGGTCAAGGCCCTGGACCATGTAAGCTTTACCATTGAAGATGGAGAGATGGTAGGGTATATTGGCCCCAATGGAGCAGGAAAAAGTTCTACTATCAAAATTCTAAGCGGAATACTCACACCGGATGAGGGGAAATGCCTTGTGAACGGCAGGACTCCGTGGAAAGACAGAATTAACCATGTAAGGGAAATCGGAGTTGTGTTCGGACAGAGGACGCAGCTGTGGTGGGATGTTCCGATCATTGATTCTTACCAGTTGTTAAAAGACATTTATTCCATTTCAAAAGAAACGTACAATCACAATCTGGAAGAGCTTACCCAGCTTTTAAATCTGAAGGAATTGTTAAAGACGCCGGCCAGACAGCTTTCACTGGGACAGAGGATGCGCTGTGAGATTGCGGCGTCTTTGCTTCACGGCCCCAGGCTCTTGTTTCTGGACGAGCCTACCATAGGGCTGGATGCGGTATCCAAGCTGGCGGTCAGAGAGTTTATCCTAAAGCAGAACCGGGAACATAAGACAACGGTGATTCTGACTACCCATGACATGCAGGACATTGAGGCTCTGACCCGCCGGATTATCTTGATCGGGAAAGGCAGGGTGCTGATGGACGGGGATCTGGAGCAGATCCGGCAGGGGGGAGAAAACATTGACGAGACAGTGGCGGAGCTTTACCGGGCTTACCACATATAGGGGGTGGGAAAATGAAAAAGTATTTTTCTTTTTTCCGGCTCCGTTTTTCCATGGGGCTGTCCTACCGGGCGGCTGCCTGGGCGGGGGTTGCCACTCAGTTTGTGTGGGGAGGAATGGAGATTGCCATGTTCTTAGCTTTTTACAGAGAAGAACCGGGGAATTTTCCTATGACTATAGAAGGAACCGTCAGTTATGTCTGGCTTCAGCAGGCATTTCTGGCCCTCTTTGCGGCGTGGATGCTGGAAGCTGAGGTGTTTGAGTCCATTAAGGATGGAAATATTGCCTATGAGATGTGCCGTCCCATGAAGATTTATCCCATGCTGTTTGCCAGGGCCATGGCCATGCGCGTTTCCAGGGCAGCTCTTCGGTGCCTGCCCGTGCTTTTGTTTGCCATCCTGCTGCCTAAGCCTTACGGGCTGGAGGCGCCGGAAGGAGCCGGAAGGCTTGCCCTGTTTCTTGGAGCCATGATATTGGGGGTTTTGGTGACCGTGGCTTTTGGAACGCTTATTTATGCCGTCACATTTTTTACCATCTCTCCAGAAGGGCTTCGGCTTCTGGTTACATCGGCTATGGATTTTTTTAACGGGGCCATCATTCCGCTGCCGTTTTTTCCGGATAAGATGAAACAGGTCATGGAGATCCTGCCCTTTGCCGCAATGCAGAACGTGCCTCTGCGGATTTACAGCGGAGATCTGCAGGGAAACGGGGCGCTGCGGGCCGTAATGCTTCAGGCGTTCTGGCTGGCGGTTCTTGTGGCAGCAGGCTGGGCGGTTATGGCCAGGGCGGAGAGAAAACTTACGGTGCAGGGAGGATGAAAAGATGAGAGCTGCGGTTTCGCTGTATGGCCATTATGTTTCGATCCATGTAAAAAGCATGATGCAGTACAAAGGGTCTTTTCTCTTGGCGGTTACAGGACAGTTCCTGGTGTCGTTCAATGTATTTCTGGGAATGTTTTTTATGTTTCAGAGGTTCTCGGCAGTGGGAGGATTTACTTACGGCCAGGTGATTTTATGTTTTGGAATTTTTCTCATGGAATTTTCTCTGGCGGAATGCGTTGCCAGGGGGTTTGACACATTTTCCTCCATGGTGAGAAAGGGAGAATTTGACAGAGTTATGGTAAGGCCCAGAGGGCTTGTGCTGCAGGTGCTGGGAAGCAGGTTCGACCTGACCCGCATAGGGAGAATGCTGCAGGCCGCGGTTATGTTTGCGTATGGGGTCAAAGCAGGCGGCATCCGCTGGGATATCCCCAGGGTTCTTACGGTGGTATTTATGCTTGCAGGCGGCACAGCCATGTTTTTCGGCATCTTTTTGGTATCAGCGGCTCTGTGCTTTTTTACATTGGAAAGCTTGGAGATCATGAATATTTTTACGGACGGGGCCAGGGAATTCGGCAAATATCCGGTGGGTGTCTATGGAAAAAGGCTTCTGCAGCTTTGTACCTTTGTGATACCTTATGCTTTGGTGCAGCACTATCCCCTTCTGTACCTTTTGGGGAAAAGGACAGAAGCCTGGTGGATGTTCGTGCCGCTTTTGGCTTTCTGGTTTGTGATTCCCTGCTACGGGCTTTGGAGAGCCGGCGTAAAGAAATACCAGTCTTCCGGGTCATGAAGGAGAGAGGCTTAAAAGGGCAGGAAATAAAAAATACATGACAAACCTGGGTGATACCGTTATAATAGAAGCATCGACGTTAAGAAAACCATAAAGCAGATGAAAAGGGGAACCAAAGAAATGGATTATCAGAACCCGAACTACAGCCCCTATGGAAACAGCAATGGCGGCACATGGTATCAGGCAGGAGAAAACCGGAACCCGGACAGTGAAAAACAGGCAATAAAAAAAATAAGGCGGTGCTTTTCACGGGTAGGGCTTGTGTATTCGTTTTATTTGATTGCAGCCCCTTTGTCCCAGCTGGCCATTATGACGATTTTGATGGTGACCGGCATCGCCTCCCGCATGGATGACGGAATCTATATGCTCACAGGCATCTTAAGCATGTATCCCGTAGCGGTTCCCCTGACAGCCTTTTTCACAAAATGGATTCCAAAGCGGGGTAAAGTGGGTCAGGAATCCTGGAGCTTCGGCAAATTATGCGGAATTCTTGTCGTGGCCATGGGCGTTTTGTATATAGGAAACATCATCGGAAACATACTTATGGCATTGGCTGGCATGGCAAAGGGAGAACCTATTCTCAATGAATTGAACACACTGGTTACGTCCATGGAGCCCTGGACTTTAATTGCGGCGGTTGTCGTCATAGCCCCTATTATCGAGGAACTGGTTTTCCGCAAATTTCTCCTTGATAGGATCGCCGGATACGGCGACTGGACGGCCATGCTGGTGTCCGGGTTTCTGTTTGGAATCGCCCATGGAAATTTTTTCCAGTTTTTCTACGCATTTGGCCTGGGGATGATTTTTTCCTACGTCTATCTCAGAACCGGGAAGATCGCTTATACCATAGGGTTCCATATGCTGATCAATTTCTGGGGAAGTGTTATGCCCCTGGGGCTTTTAAAGGTGATTGAAAAAAATGTGTTTTTAGGCGGGCTCATGTCTCTGAGCAATATCATGGTAATGGCGGGCTTTATAATCTGCGCCGTAATCCTGCTGGCAGTGTGCTGGAAAGATCTGCGCTTTCTTCCGGCAGACGACCGGGTGAAAGGCGCAAAAAGGGCGGCGGCAGTTTGGATCAACGTGGGCATGATTCTGTTTCTTATATGCGGAATTGTCTTATTTGTCTATTCCTTTTAAAATACAGGATATGCTGAGATCGGATAAGCTTTGCTTTATCCGGGTTGGGGGGCGCTTAAGATGGCAGAAGAAAACAAATGGGACGGGGAGGACATTGCGCGGAGGCTTAGAAGCGTGATTTCTGACACAATGGAGTCCCTGGAGCTGGACAAGCTAAATCAGACGGTGAAAAATACTATAGGATCTGCCCTGGATGAGGCCAGAAGCCAGATGGAACAGTGCCGGGAGTCCATGGAAAATGCAAGATGGAGAGGGCAGCCCCAGACGGGAACGGAGAGGGTTCATGCCAAAAAGCCTTTGGAAATCCGGGTCAGGTGGAAGGGAAAAGTGTCAGGGATTTTATTTACCGTATTCGGAAGCATCGGTATGGGGATCTTCGGCCTTACGGCCCTGGCCCTTCTGGCTCTCATGACCACGTCTTTTGGAACTGCAGCCGGATGGTGGGTTTTGGGAATGTGCTGCGCTGTTGCTGCCGGATTCGGCGGCATGCTTATGAAAGGCATCGCCCAAAACGGAAGAGTAAGCCGCTTAAAGCAGTATGTTGCGGAGCTGAAGCGGAGGGACAGATCCTACTGTGAGATCGAGGATTTAAGCAGAAGCTGTGCAAAACGCAAGAAATTCGTGAAGAAGGATCTGCGCCGGATGCTGCATCTGGGCATGCTCCCCGACGCCAGGATGGATGAAAAAGAAGAATGGCTGATGCTGGATGCGGAGACGTACCGCCAGTATGAGCTGTCGCAGAAAGCTCTGGAGCAGCAGAGACAGGAGGCTTTGAAGCAGCAGGAGTTCCAAAAGGAGGCAAAACGCCGGGCCGGGGCAAAGCAGGAGGCAAGGCCCGGTGAGGAATCTGATGTGGACAAGGCAGTGAGACAAGGAGAAGCGTACATGGCATCACTGGACAGGCTCCGGGATCGGATGAGCGGGGAGCCTGCGGCAGAAAAGCTTGTACGCCTGGATCGGATATTGGAAAGCTTGTTTGAGGCTTTAAGGAAGCATCCAAAGCAGCTGCCGGAACTGGAAAAGTTTATGGAGTATTATCTGCCTACCACAGTGAAACTGGTGAATACGTATTATGAGTTTTCCCTGGTGGAGTTTCCCGGGGAGAATATCCGGGAAGCCAGGAAGGAGATAGAGCAGACTCTGGATACTATTAACAAGGCATTTGAAAAGCTGCTGGATCGTATGTACGGGGATACTGCCCTTGACGCAATGACAGATGCCACGGTTCTTCAGAGCATGCTGGCAAGAGAGGGCATGACGGAAGGGGATTTTTTCACAGGCAGCGGCACGTCCGGCAGAAGCTCCTGAAGCTTAAAGGGGATGGGACAGGGATACATTTGCATATCAGGCGGAACTAGCTGTTAGGGGCTTAAGAATGATTTCTTGCACAAAATAACTAAATTGCTGTATAATTGAGTGAGTAAATCGGCGAGTTTGGTCGTGGAGCCAGTCAGAGAGGGGA
>CAMUJH010000018.1 GCA_947089145.1 uncultured Hungatella sp.
TTGAGGACGCCATTACCTTTAAAATCGCCCTTATGGTGGTTAAGTATATGAAGTACATGGAAAATTCGGATTTTTAGAGAAGCAGAAATAAGAAGGACTAAAGAGCACATGATTGAGATTACAAATGTATGCAAGACGTATGATACTGGCAACAAGGCTCTCAGGAACATCACGATTTCGATTGAGGACGGAGAGTTCGTATTCATTATAGGGAGAAGCGGGTCAGGAAAATCGACGCTGCTGAAGATGCTTCTGAAGGAGGTGGAACCTACTTCCGGAAAGATTGTGGTAAATGACATGAACCTGGGGAAAATGCCCAGGCGGTATGTGCCGAAATACCGCAGAAAGCTGGGAGTGGTGTTCCAGGACTTCCGCCTGCTAAAGGACAGGAATGTGTATGAGAATGTTGCCTTCGCTCAAAGAGTCATCGGAGCGTCTACCAGAAAGATGAAGGAACGTGTTCCCAATATGCTCCAGCTGGTGGGGCTGTCAGCCAAGTACAAGTATTATCCTCAGCAGCTGTCCGGAGGAGAACAGCAGAGAGTTGCCATTGCCCGGGCGCTGATCAACCGTCCGGAGGTGCTTTTGGCGGATGAGCCTACAGGAAACCTGGATCACCATAATGCCATTGAAATCATGAAACTGCTGGATCTGATCAACCAAAAGGGCACCACAGTGATTGTGGTAACCCACAGTAATGAGATTGTGAATATGATGCAGAAAAGGGTTATAACCATGGACAGAGGATGCATCATAAGTGATGAGGAAGGCGGATTCATTCATGAGGATTAGTACATTTTGGTATTGCATAAAAGAGGGAATAAAAAATATATGCAGGAATGTCTGGTTTTCCCTTGCATCGGTGGCGACGATTTCTGCGTGTATTTTTTTATTTTGTTTGTTCTTCAGCATTGTGGCAAATATTCAGCATGTGGTGGACAATGTGGAAGGAACCATTGGCATTACCGTATTTTTTGACGAGTCATTGACGGAAAATGAGATTAAGCAGATAGGTGCGGAGATAAGTCAGAAGGAGGAGGTCAGCGAGGTACAGTTTACGTCGGCTGCGGAAGCGTGGGAGAGCATGAAAAATGATTACTTTTCAGGCCATGAGGAGCTGGCTGAGGGGTTTGCTGACGATAATCCCCTGGCAGGTTCAGCATCCTATCAGGTATTTCTCCATGATATCACCACGCAGGATCAGGTGGTGGCCTACCTGCAGCAGCTTAAAGGAGTCAGGGAAGTTAATTATTCCAACAGTGCGGCAGCGGGACTCAGCAGTTTTAATGCGGTTATCGGAATCTTGTCCCTGGTGATCATCGGCGTGCTTTTGGCGGTTTCCGTATTCCTTATCAGCAATACCATTAATGTGGCAGCGTCTTTTAGGAAAAGGGAGAATGAGATCATGCGGTATATCGGGGCTACTGATTATATGATCAGGGCGCCGTTTGTGGTGGAAGGCATTATTATGGGCCTTATGGGCGCAGGGATTCCTTTAGTGGGAATGTACTTTCTGTACATGCGTTCAGTGGGATATCTGACTACCAAGTTTCAGATCCTTTCCAGGATTTTTCAGTTCCTGCCTCTTGGGGATATTTTTCCTTATATGGCTGTTGTGGCAGTGCTTTTGGGACTGGGGATCGGATTTTTTGCAAGCTTCTTTACCATAAGAAAGCACTTAAAGGTGTAAAGAAATGAACCGTTTAAGTATAATGCGGCTTTTAATGGGAATACTGAACTTATATGATCTGTGGTGTTTATTTCCATATACGGCTGCCAGGCTGATGGTATTAGATATCCACAAAAATTGTCGGGCTGCATAAAGTAAGAGGAAAGGCATGGGCAGTTCGACGAGAGGAGTGAGCTGGTTATGGAGAGTAAAAATAAATTTTGGAAAGGATTTCTGGTTGGGACACTGGTGATGGCGTTTTCAGGCCTGGTGATCGTGGGAGTGTCCGCAGGGATTTTTCTTATTGGAAAAGCAGTGATGGATGACCCAAGTCAGACTCAGCTTGTGGAGGAGCGGCTGCAGGTTCCCCAAGAAGGGGAACTGGATTTTGGGGGAATCAATACAAAGATGAGCTACATTCAGAAAATCATTGACCAGCATTTTCTGTTTGAGGAAGATATGGATGCAGTGGAGGACGGCATTTACACCGGCCTTATGTATGGCCTGGCTGATCCCTATTCTGTCTATTACAATAAGGAAGACTATGCGGCCCTGCAGGAGGACACTTCGGGGGAATACTGCGGGATCGGAGCCATGGTTTCCCAGAATCCGTCTACAGGCATCTTAAGCATTTATAAAGTATTTGAAGGCGCTCCGGCTTTTGAGGCGGGGATGCTTCCAGGTGACATTCTTTATAAGGTATCAGGGGAAGAGGTGTCCGGCCAGGATATTAGCATTATTGTAAACAATTATATCCGGGGGGAAGAGGGCAGCAGGGTAAAGATTACGGTTCTGCGGGGCGATTCCAATGAAGAGGTGGAATTGGACGTGGAGAGACGCCAGGTGGAAGTCCCCACCGTGGAGCATGAGATGCTGGACGATCATATAGGTTATATTCAGGTGACAGAGTTCGGAGAGGTTACCAGCCAGCAGTTTGCAGATGCGGCGGAGGATCTGGAAAGCCAGGGCATGGAGAAGCTGATTATTGATCTGAGGGACAATCCGGGAGGCGTCCTTGACGGCGTGGTGGAAATGCTTGCCTATGTGCTCCCTGAGGACAAGATGGACGGAATGCTTTTGTATACTGCGGATAAAGACGGCAAAGGCGACCGATACTTCTGCAAGGGAGGAAAACTCCGGTACGAAAGCGATTACGGATATACAAACAGCAGCTTCCCCAAAGAAGACGGCCATGAGATCCAGGTTCCCGTGGCGGTTTTGGTCAACGGCAATTCTGCCAGCGCTTCAGAAGTCTTTACAGGAGCGATTCAGGATTATGAAGCGGGGGTAGTGGTAGGAACCCAGACATTTGGAAAGGGGATCGTGCAGAGCGTAATTCCTCTTGGCGACGGAACGGCCATTAAACTGACCACGGCGCATTACTATACGCCCAGCGGATTTGACCTTCATGGAGTGGGGCTTACTCCTGATGTGGAGGTGGAACTTGACGAGGAGCTGAAAACCCAGGCAGTGGTGGAGAAAGAGGAGGATAATCAGCTTCAGGCAGCTATTGAGGCACTGAAATAGCAGGGAGGCAGAAAAAGGATTGAGTTTAGAAAAGACAGGTAACAGACGACAGCATGGAAAACAGAATAACGGACGGAGAAGTGGACATGAGATTAAATAATACACCGGTTTTAGAGACAGAGCGGCTGATACTGAGAAAATTTACAGAAAATGATATAGAAGCATTGCTGGATATCTACAAAGATCCGGAGGTAAATACATTTCTGCCATGGTTTCCCATTAAGACCATGGAGGAAGCCAGGACCGTATTTGAGGAGAGATATGCCCGGGAATATAAAAAGATGCGGGGATACCGGTATGCGGTCTGCCTGAAAAGCGATAATGTGCCTGTAGGATACGTTCATGTGAGTATGGATGACAGCTATGATTTGGGATATGGGCTGAGGAAAGAATTTTGGAATAAAGGAATCATGACCGAGGCCGCCGCTGCTGTGGTGCAGCAGGTGAAGGAGGACGGATATTCTTATATTACGGCTACCCACGATGTGAACAATCCTCACAGCGGGGCTGTGATGAAACGGCTCGGGATGAATTATCAGTATACATATGAGGAACAGTGGCAGCCTAAGGGGATTCCGGTAACATTCCGCATGTATCAGCTTAATTTTGACAATGAAAGCATCAGAAGGTATGACAAGTACTGGATCGTTTCCAAGGTCCATTATGTAGAAGATGACCTGGAATTGTTTGCAGATGTTTAGCGGACAGCCGGCATCTTACAGTGACCGTGAAATGGAGAAGCGGCGGAAAGGACTGAGAGACGGATGGAAATGGCTGCGGTGATTTTGAAAAAGGGGGCAGGACGAAGCCTTAAGGCAGGCGGCGCCTGGATTTACGATAATGAGATCCAGAAGATCCAGGGAGACTATGAACAGGGCAGCATGGTCCGGGTTGAGGATTTTGACGGATATGTTATGGGACAGGGATTTATTAATACCAGGTCTAAGATTGCGGTCCGTATGATGACCAGGAGAAAAGAAGTAACGGTTGACGGGGATTTTATTGAAATGCGTGTCCGCAATGCCTGGAATTATCGAAAGGATACTGTGGATACTTCCAGCTGCAGGGTGATTTTCGGGGAGGCGGATTTTCTGCCGGGAATCGTTATTGATAAGTTTTCTGATGTGCTGGTGGTGGAATCCCTGGCTCTTGGGATTGACAGGTGGAAACCGGTGATTCTGGACAGGCTGAAAAAGGTTCTGGAAGAGGACGGAATCAGGATTCGGGGTGTTTACGAGAGAAGCGACGCCAAAGTCCGGCTTCAGGAGGGAATGGAGCGGTTTAAGGGATTTGTTGGAGAACCTTTTGACACCAGGGTGGAGATTGAAGAGAACGGGGTCCGCTATGTGGTGGATGTGCAGGACGGGCAGAAGACGGGGTTTTTTTTGGATCAGAAATATAACAGGCAGGCAGTGGGGCGCCTCAGCAAGGGGAAAAAGGTGCTGGACTGCTTTACCCATACCGGTTCTTTTGCCTTAAATGCCGGAGCTAACGGGGCGGCGTCAGTCCTTGGCGTGGATGCATCCCGGCTGGGCATAGAACAGGCCAGGGAGAATGCAAGGCTTAACGGGATGGAAGACAGAGTGAAGTTTGTCTGCGGTGATGTGTTTGAGATTTTGCCGGAGCTGGAGCAAAAGGGAGAGCGGTTTGACGTGGTGATTTTGGACCCGCCGGCTTTTACGAAATCCCGGAATTCGGTGAAGAATGCGGTGAAGGGGTACCGGGAGATTAATCTGCGGGGAATGAAGCTTGTGAAAAGCGGAGGATATCTGGCGACATGCTCCTGCTCCCATTTTATGGAGCCTGAACTGTTTGCCAAGACCATCCGGGAGGCGGCAGCCGGGGTGCACAGACGTCTGAGACAGGTGGAGTACCGTACACAGGCATCGGATCACCCCATTTTGTGGGCAGCAGACGAATCATATTATCTGAAATTTTACATTTTTCAGGTTTGCGAGGACTTGTAAGGGCAGGACGGATATGGAAAAGCAGGAGAAAACCAGGTACAAATTGGCACAATCTGTTAAGGCGTGCATGAAGACCACTTCCGTGGACAAGATAACGGTAAAGGATATTGTGGAAGGGGCAGGAGTGGCAAGGCAGACCTTTTACCGCTGCTTTCTGGACAAGTATGATTTGATTAACTGGTATTTTGACAGGCTGGTGCTTGCATGTTTTAAGGAGATTGGAGTCAGCCATACAGTGGAAGAGAGCCTGACTCAAAAGCTTCGGTTTATCCGTGACGAGAGAGCGTTTTTTATGGGGGCTTTCCGATCCGAGGATCACAATTCTGTGAAAGAACATGATTTTCGGCTGATTCTCGGATTCTATCAGGACTTGATCGTGAAAAAGACAGGGAAAGCGCCAAACGAGGACATTGGGTTTCTTCTGGAAATGTACTGTCAGGGCTCCGTCTATATGACGGCTAAGTGGATATTAGGCGGGATGGAGGAGGAACCGGAGCAGATGGCCAGGAAGCTGGTGGAAGCCATGCCGGCAAAACTGGGGCAGATGTTTCAGGAGCTGGGGTTGATGTAGAAAAGTACATAAAAGGTTTGGGAAAGTGACAGATAAGCGGGTTTGTCACTTTCTTTTTTTACCTCGAACAGTTAAAATAGTATCATAACATTTGGACGTTTTCAACGTAAACCCGCATGAGTCCTGCAGCGGACCCATTGGGCATACCAAGATTCATGCCGCCTATTGGGCGGCGGACTTTTAAAGTAAGGAGAGACATGGTTATGGCAAACAGGATCGTTTTAAATGAGACATCTTATCACGGCGCAGGGGCAATTAAGGAGATTCCCGCCGAGGTAAAGACAAGAGGGTTTGGGAAGGCATTTGTCTGCTCAGACCCGGATCTGATTAAGTTCGGCGTTACAAAGAAAGTGACGGACGTGCTGGATGGCGCAGGGATGGCATATGAGGTTTATTCAGACATTAAACCCAATCCCACGATTGAGAACGTGCAGTCCGGCGTGGCGGCGTTTAAGGCTTCCGGTGCGGATTACATCATTGCCATTGGCGGCGGTTCTTCTATGGATACGGCAAAAGCAGTGGGGATCATTATTACCAACCCGGAATTTGAGGATGTGAGAAGCCTGGAAGGCGTAGCGCCTACAAAGAAGCCCTGCGTGCCCATCATCGCAGTTCCCACCACGGCAGGTACGGCAGCAGAGGTTACTATTAATTACGTCATTACGGACACGGAGAAAAAGAGGAAGTTTGTATGCGTGGATACTCATGACATTCCGGTGATTGCTGTTATTGACCCGGACATGATGTCTTCTATGCCTAAAGGGCTTACGGCGGCTACAGGAATGGATGCCCTGACCCATGCCATTGAGGGATATATTACCAAGGGGGCCTGGGAAATGACAGATATGTTCCACTTAAAGGCCATTGAGATTATTTCCGGTTCCTTAAGAGGCGCTGTGGCCAATACCCCGGAGGGAAGAGAAGGCATGGCCCTGGGTCAGTATGTGGCAGGCATGGGATTTTCCAATGTAGGTCTGGGAATCGTTCACTCCATGGCTCATTCTCTCGGAGCAGTGTATGATACTCCCCACGGCGTGGCCAATGCCATTTTGCTGCCTACGGTTATGGAGTACAATGCGCCATGCACCGGCGACAAGTACAAATATATTGCCAAAGCCATGGGCGTGGAGAATACGGATGCCATGAGCCAGGATGAATACCGCAGGGCGGCTGTAGACGCAGTGAGGAAGCTGTCCCAGGACGTTGGAATTCCGGCGGATCTGAAGGAGATTGTGAAAGAAGAGGATATTCAGTTCCTGGCCGAGTCTGCATTTGCAGATGCATGCCGTCCAGGCAACCCCAGAGATACTTCGGTGGAGGAAATTATCGCTCTGTATAAGTCCCTGATGTAAAACAAAGACATAATGTGACATGAAAAAGCAGAAGCTGTCTGAATTCTATTGGACAGCTTCTGCTTTTTAGCTGGAAAATGAAGATGCTGTAAAGGAGCTGTTCAGAAAACGTTAAGCAAAAAGTAAAAAAATACAGGGATAAATATGGTAAACTAAAAAAGACGCACAGAAATACAGGCATAGAGAAAATACAGAGGAGATCTTAATGAAAAACAGAACATATTTGGTAAAACGCTGCCAGAGCGTGGCAATGGCGGGGATGATCGCGGTGATGACGGGAGCTGCGGCAGAACCGGCCTGGGCCGTGGGGCCAGGCGGGGGGAGCGGCTCCTCACAAAGCGCCAGTGAGCCGGGGCCCGGGAACCCGGGGACAGGAGACGCGTCTTCTGATTCTTCATCCCAGGCGAACCCCAATGCGTGGAAACGATCAGGAAGCGTGTATCTGATGCCTGACGGTTCTTCCATTGCCAATGTCATACGCAGGGGTATCGACGTGTCCAGATGGCAGGGAGAGGTAAACTGGAGCCAGGTAGCTGCTGATGATGTAGCCTTTGTAATGCTGGGAACCAGGTCAAAGGGAGAGGTTGACCCATATTTCCACAAAAATATTCAGGGAGCTGCAAATGCCGGAGTGCAGGTGGGAGCCTATATCTATTCTCTGGCAACCACTCCGGAGATGGCAGTGGAGGAAGCGGATTTTGTATTGAACCTGATTAAGGATTATCCGGTGTCATATCCGGTGGCATTTGACATGGAAGACGATGTCCAGAAGAATATGCCAAAGGAGCAGCTGGCTCAGATTGCCAATGCATTCTGCGAGAGAATTTCTCAGGCCGGCTACTATCCCATCATTTATGCCAACGAATATTGGCTGAACAATGTTTTGGATATGTCCCTGATGAATTACCCGGTATGGGTAGCCAGGTATTCGGTGAAGCCTTCCTATGGCTCTCCTGTTATGTGGCAGGCTACCAGCACAGGCTCTGTAAACGGAATCAGCGGCAATGTGGATATTGATTTCCAGTTCCGGGACTTTTCAGACGTGATTCCGGCTAATACCTGGAGAACCATCGGGGATAAGACATACTATTATGCCGATTATGTTCTGAAGAAGAACAGCTGGATCAATGACGGCGACGGCTGGTACTATATGGATGGGGATGGTCTGGCTTTAAAGAACTGGCAGCTGCTGGACGGCGAGAGATATTATTTAGATGAGACTTCTGGAAAGATGCAGTACGGCTGGAAGACAGATAACGGAACCTGGTACTATCTGGGCAGCAGCGGGGCCGCAGCAAAGGGATGGATCAGTGACAGCGGCGCATGGTATTTCGGTGACAGGACAGACGGAGCCATGAAGACGGGCTGGCTGGAAGACGGAGGCAGGACATATTTCCTTAAAGATTCCGGAAAGATGGCTACCGGCTGGCTGCGGGCAGATGAAAAGTGGTACTATTTGGACGGAAGCGGCGTATTGTCAAAAGGCTGGGTAAACGATAATGAAAAATGGTATTACTGCGACCAAAACGGCGTGATGCAGACAGGATGGCTTGGCGATAACGGCCAGAGATATTATCTTGGGACAGACGGAGTCCGGACCGCCGGCTGGGCCGATGTGGACGGAGCCAGATACTATTTCGACGGGGAAGGCCGAATGACCACCGGGTGGCAGCTGGTTGACAATGCCTGGTATTACTTAAACGGGGACGGCACCATGGCTACCGGGCTGACGGATGTAAACGGTGTGAAATATTACCTGAACCCGGAGGATGGACGCATGGCAGCGAATACGGAACTTACCATTGGTGACGTAACCTATCGGGCTGACGAAAGCGGCGTGCTCAGCGCAGTGATTCCTGAGGAAACCCAGACAGAGGGAAATCCGGCAGAGGGAACCCAGACAGAAGGAAATCCGGAAGGCGGGGAAAGCTCTCCGGGGCCAGGGGGAGTGTAAAAGACTGCTGTAAAAATCTTCCCGTATAGAGAGTATGGCGGCTTTTACCAGCCGGTAAATTAAAATTGTTCAGATCATGAAAAAGGCGGAAGAAAAGAGGCTTCCGTCTTTTTTCGGTCTGGGGCCTGTTTTAATAAGACTGCGGCATGCAGCAAAAGAGATTAATCCGGCATCCGCCTTTTGGCGGTCTTGCGTATTCAGCAAGGGGATGCTATACTCTACTGTGAGGGTCCGGCCGCCGGGCGGCATGCATTCGGGGATGCCAAGTGCGCCCGCCGGGCTTTCATGTGCGGTGATGAGTCCCCAGCCGGGCGCAGGGGGGCTTACTGCAGAAAAAGAAAATGCGGGGGATGCTTATGGATAATATGGAAGAAAGCGTATTGGACTATCTGGCGGATGCCGAAAAGGTGCTGGTGGGCATAGGCGGTGAATGGAAAAAAATAAAAAATCCGGAAATCCGCCAGGCTTATAATATTCTGGGGCGGCTTTTAGAGAATAAAGATTATTTCGTTGTAACCACGAACACAGATGCAGCCGTTTATGACAGCTGCCTGGACGGGAAGCGGATTGTGGCCCCCTGCGGCAATGAAACCTGGAGACAGTGTTCAAAGGCTTGCACCAAAGACATTTGGGAGCCTGGGGAGATCCCGGATGATATCTGCCCTCACTGCGGCGCGCCGCTGACAGGCAATACAAGGGAAGCAAAGACTTATATTGAAGAAGGATATATGCCTCAGTGGCAGAAGTACACCAAATGGCTGACCATGACCATTAACCGGAACCTTCTGGTGCTGGAGCTGGGGGAGGGATTTCAGACGCCTACCGTAATCCGGTGGCCCTTCGAGAAGACGGTATACTTTAACCGGAAATCCCATATGTACCGTGTCCATCAGACCTTAAGCCAGGTGACGGAGGAGATTGGGGACCGGGCCGCCGCAGTGCCGGAAAACTCTGTGGAATGGGTGAGAAAACTGGAAAAGCTGTTGTAATTCCATGGGGAATTTTGTATAATTAAGAACTGTATTGGAGAAAAGAACATGATTGCAATTATAGACTATGATGCGGGAAACCTAAGAAGCGTTGAAAAGGCGCTTCTTTCCCTGGGAGAGGAAGCTGTAATCACCAGGAACCAGGAAGAGATTTTTTCTGCTGACAAGGTGGTCCTTCCGGGGGTAGGCGCTTTTGGGGACGCCATGGAAAAACTGAATCAATATGGGCTTACGGATGTGATTCGCCAGGTGGCTGCCAAGGGGACTCCCTTTTTAGGAATCTGCCTTGGCCTTCAGCTGATGTTTGAGAGCAGCGAGGAGAGCCCAAGCGCAGAGGGCCTGGGCCTTTTAAAAGGGAGGATACTTCGGTTTCCAGACAGGCCGGGGTTTAAGGTTCCCCATATGGGATGGAATTCTCTGGACATCCGGCCGGATTCACGATTGTTTTCCGGCATTTCCCCAGGGGAATACGTTTATTTTGTCCACTCCTATTATCTGAAAGCGGAGAATGAGGAGGCAGTGGCGGCAGCGGCGGAGTATGGGGTCCGTATTCATGCCGCAGTGGAATGGGGGAACCTTTATGCCTGCCAGTTTCATCCGGAGAAGAGCGGGGATACGGGACTTAGGATCTTGAAAAATTTTGTGGATTTATAATATCCGAAGAAAAGCAGGGCGGAGGTGCATATGTTTACAAAACGGATTATTCCCTGTCTTGACGTGCATAATGGCCGGGTGGTAAAGGGAGTTAACTTTGTGAATCTGAGAGATGCAGGGGACCCAGTGGAGATCGGGGCTGCCTACGGGAAGGCAGGGGCCGATGAGCTGGTGTTTTTGGACATCACCGCTTCCTCGGATGCCAGGGCGACCATGGCGGACATGGTGCGGCGGGTGGCAGAGACAGTGTTTATTCCATTTACCGTAGGCGGAGGAATCCGGACCGTGGAAGACTTCAGAAGGCTTCTGAGGGAAGGGGCCGATAAGATTTCTGTCAATTCTTCAGCCATTGACAATCCCGGACTTATCGGGGATGCGGCGGACAAGTTCGGGCGGCAGTGCGTGGTGGTGGCCATTGACGCAAAAAGACGGGGCGACGGTTCAGGCTGGAACGTGTACAAGCATGGCGGGCGGATCGATACGGGGCTGGATGCGGTGGAGTGGGCCATGAAGGCGGACCGCATGGGCGCCGGGGAGATTCTTCTTACCAGCATGGACTGTGACGGAACCAAGGCCGGATATGACTGCAGGCTTACATCCATGATTGCCGAGAACGTGTCGGTTCCGGTGATTGCGTCAGGCGGCGCAGGGACAAAAGCCCATTTTTATGATGCCCTCACTGCCGGGAAGGCGGATGCGGCACTGGCGGCTTCGCTGTTTCACTATAAGGAACTGGAGATCAAAGATCTGAAAGAGTATCTGGCCGGCAGAGGCGTTTCTGTGCGGCTGCAGAGAACATAAGGATAAAAACAGGAAAGAAACAGCAGTAATACGAATACATTGAAGGATAAAGAAGAGGAAGATATGGGAGCGATTCAGAATGACTGGCTTGAGGCCATTGGGGAAGAATTTCGGAAGCCTTACTACAAGGAACTGTATGATTTTGTGAAGGAGGAATATAACACGGTCACCGTGTATCCGCCTTCCGACGATATTTTCAATGCACTGCATCTGACGGCGCTTAAGGACGTGAAGGTCCTGGTGCTGGGACAGGACCCTTACCACGGGGCGAACCAGGCTCACGGGCTGTCTTTTTCCGTGCTGCCGGGACAAAGGATTCCGCCGTCTTTAAGAAACATTTACCAGGAACTTCACGATGATCTGGGCTGTTATATTCCCAATAACGGATATCTGGAAAAGTGGGCGAAACAGGGTGTTTTAATGCTGAACACGGTGCTGACCGTCCGTGCCCACAAGCCTAATTCCCATCAGGGCAAAGGATGGGAGCATTTTACGGATGCGATTATAGAAGCGGTCAACAAGGAGGACCGTCCCATCGTGTATCTGCTTTGGGGGAGGCCTGCCCAGAGCAAGATGTCCATGCTGAACAATCCGAAGCACTTGATTCTGAAGGCGCCTCATCCAAGCCCATATTCAGCTGACAGGGGATTTTTTGGCTGCAGGCATTTCAGCCAGGCCAATGAATTTTTGAAAGCCAACGGACAGGAACCTGTTGACTGGCAGATTGAAAATATTTAGAGGAGAGTATGAATGAGCATTGTTGAGGTTCTGAAAGTTCTGGTTTTTGGAATTGTAGAGGGGTTTACGGAATGGCTTCCTATCAGCAGCACAGGCCATATGATCCTGCTGGATGATCTGATCCATCTAAATGTGACCGACGAATTCAGGGAAGTGTTTATGGTGGTGATTCAGCTGGGAGCGATTCTGGCTGTGGTTCTTTTGTATTTCAGAAAACTGAACCCTTTTGTGTCTGTGAGATCAATAAGGGACAGAGACTTGCGGGGCGTGTGGATGCTGGGAAATGCGGTAGCAGTAAAAAGGCATACCATGCTTTTGTGGCTGAAAGTAGCGATCGCATGTCTTCCCGCTGCCATTGTGGGGATTCCGCTGGATGACTGGATGGAGGCAAACCTTCGCAGCAGCTATGTGGTTGCGGCTACCCTGATTCTGTACGGCATTTTGTTTATTGTCGTGGAAAACCGGAATTACGGGCAAAGGCCGGCAGTAGAAAAGACAGGGCAGATTTCGTATAAACTGGCTCTTTACATCGGACTGTTTCAGATTCTTTCCCTGGTGCCGGGAACGTCCAGATCAGGCGCAACCATTTTGGGGGCCATGGTCTTAGGGTGCTCCAGAAGCGCAGCGGCGGAGTTTTCTTTCTTTCTGGGAATCCCGGTTATGTTTGGAGCAAGCCTGCTGAAACTGGTGAAGTTTGGGGTTGGCTTTACGGCGGCAGAGCTTTTTACACTGATTTTTGGCATGGTAGTCGCTTTTCTGGTGTCAGTGTACTCCATTAAGTTTTTGATGAGCTATATCAGAAGGAATGATTTTAAGCTGTTTGGGTATTACCGGATCGTGCTGGGAGTCCTGGTGCTTTTGTACTTTGGAATCAAATCGGTTATGGGATTGATGGCGGCTGCCTGACAGGCGGAAATAAGAAGAGAAAACAGGAAAAATAAAAAGGTGGAAGATTCGGGAGAGTGAGTCTTTCACCTTTATTTTGGTTATCCGTATGTACCCGTACCGCTTACGGGGCAAAGAGCCTGGTGATCCGTTGCTCGGCATTATTTTCATCTATGCCGTTGAAAAAGAACAATTGTGTCTGCGCATGGGTGTCAAAACTCCGTATCATCTCGTCGTAATCCTTCACGTTCACTCTGGATGCTTCATATTCTACGAATATATCACAATCACAGGAGTTTGCAGTGGTAATGAGTACGCTCAGTGGAATAGGACGGCACCGCTGGCGAATATCCATCGTTTTCCGTAACATAATCCCGCCTCCTTACTTGGGAAAAACCTTTGCGTGACTTTCGATATACTATGGAAATATTGTATCACGCAAAACATAAAAAAACAAGTGAAGAGACGGAAAAATAGTAAAAAAATTGTAAGGTTTCGGCAAATTGTTTCTCTTTTTCAATTAATGGAAGAAAGCTTACAGACCTTCTGCGATATCGTATATAAGCCGCTGGGAATCTTCCCATCCCAGGCACGGGTCGGTAATGGACTTGCCGTAGCAGTGCTCGCCGATTTTCTGGCTGCCTGGTTCAATATAGCTTTCAATCATAACGCCTTTTACCATGTTTTTGATTTCCTCGGAGTGGCGGCGGCTGTGGAGGACTTCTTTTACAATCCGGATCTGCTCCTGATACTGTTTTCCGGAATTGGAATGATTGCCGTCTACGATGCAGGCCGGGTTCTTTAAATCCCGCTTTGCATAAAGCTCATGAAGCAGGATTAAGTCTTCATAGTGGTAATTAGGGAGATTCTGGCCATGCTTATTAACAGCGCCTCTGAGAATGGTGTGGGCCAAAGGGTTGCCTGGAGTCTTTACCTCCCATCCGCGGAAAATAAATTCATGGGACCCCTGGGCGGCCACCACGGAATTCAGCATAACGGACAGATCTCCGCTGGTAGGATTCTTCATGCCCACAGGCACGTCACAGCCGCTGGCAACCAGGCGGTGCTGCTGATTTTCCACAGAACGGGCCCCTACGGCTATGTAAGACATAAGATCATCCAAATAGCGAAGGTTTTCCGGATAGAGCATCTCATCCGCAGTGGTCAGGCCGGTCTCCTGAACCACATGCATATGCATTTTGCGGATGGCAATAATGCCCTCATACATATTGGGCCGTTTTTCAGGGTCAGGCTGGTGAAGCAGCCCTTTGTAGCCTTCTCCGGTGGTGCGGGGCTTGTTGGTGTAAACGCGGGGAATAATAATTATTTTGTCTTTAACCTTATCCTGGACAGGAACCAGGCGGCTCGCATAGTCCAAAACCGCATCCTCGTTGTCTGCAGAACAGGGGCCGATAATTACCAGAAATTTGTCGCTTTTGCCTGTCAGCACGTCTTTGATCTCAGCATCTCGTTTTTCCTTTAAGTCCGCCAGCCCCAGAGGAAGGGGAAATTGTTCCCGGATCTCTGCAGGGCTGGGCAGCATATTCATGAATTCAAGTCCCATAATTGCTCTCCTTATGTCTGTTTTTAGCAGGCGCTTGCCTGATATACTTGCACGCTTTAAAGCGTCACTCTATTATAATACAACAGAGTGGAAAATGCAAAACAAATTTTAGCAAGGCTTAGATCGGCTTATGGTCAAAATCGCACAGACCGTCATCATTTAAATCCATGTGCTCATGGGATGGGCCGGTATAGAATTCCTTGCCTACGATATTGCTGGAACGGCGGCTTTCTTCAATGGCCTGAGACAAAAGACGGCGGACTTCTGCGGGTTTTTTGATGTTTTTAAGGGTAATCTCCGGGGTAGCGTCCACCTTAGTCTTTAAGATAATGTCCCCTGTGCCGAAAAGCTTTCCGGCCAGGGTCTGGCGGAGGGTCAGATCAACAATGCGGTACAAAAGAGTTTCCTCCAATGTGGTGCTTAAAAAACCCTCTTTTATCATCAGACGCTCATTTTCTATGTAGTAGGAGGTAAAGCTTAAAGGAAACCAAAGGTGATGTTTCCTGTCTTTCCATAAATAGTCGGTTTCATTGGCCATGTAATATACCTTCTTTCTTTTTCTTTTATGTTTTATGTGATTAGTGTATCACAGGCAGGGAAGGATGTCACGCATTGCCTTTCACCTTTATGCTCTGGTTGTAATTATAACATAAGTGAGTTATAATATGGAAAATAGAAATGGCGCATATGTTAAGAATGCGCAGGACATTTGCTGCTGCCTGAGCAGGCAGGAAAGATTCCGAGAGTACATAAAAAAAGGAGGAATAGGAAAATGAAGATAACCTGGATAGGACATTCCTGTTTTAAAGTGGAAACAAAAGGTTACACCATAGTCTTTGACCCATATGAGGACGGAAGCGTGCCAGGATGTGCATCGGTGCGGGAGACAGGGGATGAAGTGCTGTGCAGCCATGAGCATTTTGACCACAACTTCAGAAAAGGGGTTACGCTGAGAGATCACGGGCCATCACCTGTAAAGGTGGAAATCATTTCTACCTGGCATGATGACTGCAGGGGAGAGCAGCGGGGAAGCAACAAGATTCATATTCTGGACGATGGCCAGGTGCGGATTGCCCATATGGGAGATTTGGGATGTGAACTGGACCCCGAGCAGATAAAGAGACTGAAGGGCCTGGATGCTGCGCTTGTTCCAGTGGGAGGATATTATACGATCGACGCGGTGCAGGCCAGAAAATTGGTGGAGGAGATTAAGCCTAAAGTAACGATCCCCATGCATTACCGGGGAGACGGATTCGGATTCGATGTACTGTCCCCGGTGGCGGATTACATCAGGCTGTGTGACGACGTGAAGGTTTATGAGGGAAATGTGCTGGAAGTGAATAGGGATACAGAGCAGCAGACAGCGGTGCTGTCCATGGGGAGGTAATTTTGAATCATATAAAAGACAGGTTCCGCCGCTTTATGGTGGGGAGGTACGGAACGGATGAACTGAACCGCTTTCTATCTGCGCTGATTCTTGCTTTCGTGGTTTTGCATTTGTTTGCCAGAAATATATTTTTTTTCTGGCTGGAACTGCTGTGCCTGGCCTGCATTTACATGAGGATGTTTTCCAGGAACACTGGAAGGAGGTTTCAGGAAAACCAGGCATATCTCCATTGCTGCTTTTATGCCCGGGAGTGGGTGAGAAAGCTTGGCATCCGGCTGAATGCCAAGAAAAAGTACAAAATTTTTAAATGCCCCAGCTGTGGGCAGAGACTTCGGATTCCCAGAGGGCATGGAAAGATACAGGTTCACTGCCGCAGCTGCGGACATGATTTTATAGGGAGAAGCTAGGATATGAGCAGGCTGCGTATTATGATCTCACCTGCCAAGAAGATGAACTGCCTGGGGGAATATCCGGTGATGCCAGGGAAGCCGGTCTTTTTGGAGCAGACGAAAAAGCTGGTGGACTATTTGCAGGGACTTGACAGGAAAACGGTTCAGGGTATCTGGAAATGCAATGATAAGATTGCGGATTTAAACTGGCAGAGGCTGAAAAACATGGATCTGGAACGGTCTGTGACGCCGGCAGTGCTGGCCTATGAGGGGATTCAGTATCAGAGCATGGCGCCAGGAGTGTTTGAGGCAGGGCATTTGGAATATATCGAAAGCCGCCTGTATATTTTGTCAGGGCTTTACGGTGTTTTAAGGGCCTTTGACGGAGTGGTTCCTTACCGGCTTGAGATGCAGGCGAAGATAGCCATGGAGCATAATGGCGTCAGGGTGTCCAGCCTTTACGATTTCTGGGGAGACAGCCTGTATAAGGTTTTGGCGGACAGGGCGGATGCGATTGTAAATCTGGCTTCAGAGGAATACAGCAAGGCAGTAAAACCATGGTCCCGGCCGGAAAAACGGCGCCAGGCATCTCATGGAGAAAGCATAGGTAAAAAGTCTCCGCCATGCAGGATTGTGGACTGCGTGTTTGGAGAAGCGGAGGAGAAAGACGGAAAAATGAAAGTCCGGGTCAAGGCCACGGCGGCAAAAATGGCCAGAGGCTCCATGGTACGGTATATGGCGGAGCATCAGGTGGAAGACCTGCAGCAGCTTAAGGACTTTCACCTAATGGGATATGAATACAGGGAGGATCTGTCAGAGGAGGACAGGATGGTGTTTGTGAAGAAATCACAACAATCCCCTTGACAAATAAATGGGGATTCCCTATAATAGCTTTAATTTCATGAGAAAAGCGATGATGAGAACAAGTAGCGTTGGGCAGCAGCACACAGAAAGCAGCCGGGTGATGAGAGGCGCGTGGAAAGCCGGACGTGAATACATCTTGGAGCTTCACACCCAACGGCAGAGAGCCCAGTAGGCTGTGACGGATTTGTGCACACGTTATCGTGCCAGGGCATACTTAAGGGCATGGATCGGGATGGCGGCAGATTTTGGAAATCTGCCTGAGGGCCTCCGTTCCGAGAACCATAGATTTTGAAAAGTGTGGCTGAAGAGACAGGAGGGCGTAAGCCTTTTTGTGAACATTAGGTGGTACCGCGAGACTTTTGCCTCGTCCTTTTGATAGGACGGGGCTTTTTGTTGGTGAAAAACCGTATCATAGGAAATAGAACTGTCTTGCGGACTGATTTTAAAGGAAAAGGAGAGAAAATTATGAAATGCTATGACGAACTGGTAGCCAGAGGGCTGATTGCACAGGTGACGGATGAAGACGAGATCCGGAATATGGTAAATGAAGGGAAAGCTGTTTTTTACATTGGTTTTGATCCTACGGCGGACAGCCTTCATGTGGGGCATTTTATGGCTCTGTGCCTGATGAAGCGGCTTCAGATGGCAGGAAATAAGCCTATCGCCCTTATTGGAGGAGGGACCGGGATGGTCGGAGATCCGTCCGGCAGGACAGACATGCGCCAGATGATGACCACGGAGACGATTCAGCATAACTGTGACTGTTTTAAGAGGCAGATGAGCCGGTTTATTGACTTTTCCGAGGACAAAGCGCTGATGGTAAACAATGCGGACTGGCTTCTGGATTTAAATTATGTGGAGCTTCTGAGGGAGGTAGGCTCCTGCTTTTCAGTCAACAACATGCTTAGGGCAGAATGCTACAAGCAGCGGATGGAAAAGGGGCTTAGTTTTCTGGAGTTCAATTACATGATCATGCAGAGCTATGATTTTTATGAGCTGTTTAAAAGATACGGATGCAATATGCAGTTTGGAGGTGACGACCAGTGGTCAAATATGCTGGGCGGCACAGAGCTGATACGCCGGAAGCTGGGAAAAGACGCCTATGCCATGACCATTACCCTGCTTCTGAATTCCGAAGGCAAAAAAATGGGCAAGACCCAGTCAGGGGCCGTGTGGCTTGATCCCAATAAGACTTCGCCGTTTGAATTTTATCAGTACTGGAGGAACGTTGCTGATGCGGATGTGCTGAAATGCCTGCGGATGCTGACATTCCTGCCTCTGGAAGAAATTGATGCCATGGACAAATGGGAAGGCAGCCAGTTAAATACTGCCAAGGAGATCCTGGCCTATGAGCTGACGAAACTGGTTCACAGCCAGGAGGAGGCCGAGAAGGCAAAAGAGGCTTCCAGAGCGCTGTTTAAAGGCCAGGGAAGTCTGGAAAACATGCCCAGCTGCCGTTTAAGCGACAATGATTTTAACGAAAATAAAACCATTGATATTCTGGCGGTTCTCCAAAAGTCCGGTCTGGCCCCCTCCCGGGCAGAGGCCAGGCGGAATGTGGAACAGGGCGGCGTCTCGGTTAACGGGCAGCAGGTGAAGGACATTAAGAGGCTGTTTGGGAAAGAGGATTTTTCCGGGGACGGGCTGATGGTGAAAAGAGGGAAAAAGAATTTTATGAGGGTTACGCTGTAAAAAGCGAAGCGGAGGCAGAAAAAAGCTGTTTCCGCTTTTTTTAATCCGTTTTGCGAAAGGGGCGTACTTTACAGGCAGCAAATGCTACAGACAGCTTAAAAGACTGTTGACGGATATGACAACATGGACTATACTGAAATCAGTCTTCGAAAAGGTTTCTTCTTTTCAGAAGTCAGTTGTTTCTTTGGATTCCTGCGGCAGTTCGTCCGCGGTTTCATGCAGAACATATTAGATGCGGGGGAGGGGATGCCTTTGAGGGCAGGGACATAAATACGGGGAAATGAAAAAAGTATTGGTTGACATTTAAGCAAAGATATATTATTATAATGAAAAGAACATTTGTTCGCTTTGGAAGGGGAAGGATATATGAACAGAGATGAGAAATTAAAGGCGCTGGAAGGCGCTCTGACACAGATAGAAAAGGCTTACGGAAAAGGTTCCGTTATGAAGCTGGGAGATTCCGGGGCCAACATGAACATTGAGACAGTGCCCACAGGATCTTTAAGCCTGGACATCGCCCTTGGCCTGGGCGGCATTCCCAAGGGGCGCATCATAGAGGTTTATGGCCCTGAGTCCAGCGGTAAGACTACAGTGGCCCTCCACATGGTGGCGGAAGTGCAGAAAAGAGGCGGGATCGCCGGATTTATTGATGCCGAGCACGCCCTTGATCCGGTTTACGCTAAGAATATCGGCGTGGACATTGATAACCTTTATATTTCCCAGCCGGACAACGGGGAGCAGGCCCTGGAGATCACAGAGACAATGGTGCGGTCCGGAGCCATAGACATTGTGATTGTGGACTCAGTGGCAGCCCTTGTTCCCAAGGCGGAGATTGAAGGGGAGATGGGAGATTCCCATATGGGCCTGCAGGCCAGGCTTATGTCCCAGGCCCTGAGAAAACTGACAGGCGTTATCAGCAAGTCTAACTGCAGCGTCATTTTTATAAACCAGGTACGTGAGAAAATCGGCGTCATGTTCGGCAACCCTGAGACTACTACCGGAGGCCGGGCATTGAAGTTCTATGCTTCCGTGCGCATGGAGGTAAGGCGGACGGAAAGCCTGAAGGCAGGCGGCGAAGTGATTGGCAACCGGGCAAAGGTGAAAGTGGTAAAGAACAAGATTGCCCCGCCGTTTAAAGAGGCTGAGTTTGACATTATGTTCGGCAAAGGCATTTCCAAAGAGGGGGACATTCTGGATCTGGCGGTAAAAGAGAACATTATTGAAAAGAGCGGCGCCTGGTATGCCTATCAGGGGGCAAAGATTGGCCAGGGACGGGAAAACGCCAAGATCTATCTGAGGGATAACCCCGCAGCCTGCCAGGAGATAGAGGACAAAGTCCGGGAAATTTACGGGCTGAAACCATCAGGTGCGGCGCCGTCGGAGCCGGCGGAACCTCAGGAGCCGGCGTTAAAGACCGGAAAGGGGGCAAAAGGCGATAAGACCCAGGCCAGAGGCACAAAGGCGGCAGCAGGCAGTACGGCATCGGAGCCGGAAAAGGCGGCCGCTGAGGAACCCGGGGAGATCTAAGCTTTTGCAGATGCTCCAAGGAAGCGGCTGCAGGCCTTGGCGGACAGAAGCCCAAAGGGATACCAATCTATTGCGGGGCAGTCTTTCAGGCTTACGGTTTTATGACGGCAGGTGAGGGACAGGATGCGGATCATATCTGTAACGCCTCTGGATAAACGGAGAAGCAAAGTCGTCACAGATGAAGACTTAACTTTTGCTTTGTACCGAGGTGAGATAAGAACTTATAATATAGAAGAAGGCAGGGAACTTACAGGGGAAGCTTACAGGGAGATTTTGGAAGGTGTTCTCTTTAAGAGAGCAAAGGAGCGGACCCTGTACCTTTTGAAATCCCGTGACAGGACAGAACTGGAGATACGGCGGAAATTAAAGGACGGGTGTTATCCTCAGGAGGCCATAGATTATGCGGTGGAATTTCTGAAACGATACCGTTTTGTGGATGACCAGAACTACGGAAGGAACTACATCCGGACTTACGGCGGCAGAAAAAGCAGGAGACAGCTGGAATTTGAGCTAAAGGGCAAGGGACTTGGGCGAGAGGAGATAGACCTTCTGATGGAGGAGTGCCAGATTTCTGAGGAAGAGCAGATTTACAGATTTCTGAAGAAAAAAGGATATCAGAAGGACAAGACAGAGCCTAAGGAGCGGGCAAAGCTGGCGGCAGCTTTGGCCAGAAAGGGATTTTCGTATGACGCCATCTGCAGCGTGATGGAGAGAGAGCCTGACAGCGGATTCTGAGGGCGATGATGCCCTTGCCGCAGGCAGCCCCCTTTTGTGAAACAAATTTTGCCATGGGGGCTGACCTGCCTGCATATTAACAGATTTTCTTAGTATTTGTGCCGCAAATATCTTCCGGAGAGGTTTCCGGAATGCCATACAGGCAAGAATCCTGGCAGCATTTTTGCTGCTCACTGGTTCCCGGCGAACGGTAACCAGTAACACTTTCCGATCAATGAAAAGAAAACAGGACACTTGACATAATGTATAAAACAGTTTAAAATTGTATTGTTGTATTTTTGTACAATGAAAACTAAATAAGGAGGTGCTCCTGTGTCAATAATAGCTGTAGTGGCTACCATTATTATTGTGGCCCCTATTACCTGGACATTGGCCATCGCATACCGGCAGAAGACATATGAAAGCAAAATCGGCAGTGCGGAGGAAAAGTCAAGAGAGATAATAGATGAAGCATTAAAAACCGCAGAGACAAAAAAACGTGAAGCTCTCCTGGAAGCGAAGGAAGAGTCCCTACGGACTAAGAATGAACTGGAAAAAGAAACCAAGGAAAGAAGAGCAGAGCTTCAAAGGTATGAAAGACGTGTGCTGAACAAAGAAGAGAATCTGGACAAAAAGTCCGAAACCCTGGAACGCAGAGAGACAAGCCTGGCAGCCCGCGAGGAGAATTTAAGCAGGAAGCTGACAGCAGCCGATGAGCTTTTGGACAAGCGGCAGCAGGAACTGGAGAGGATCTCCGGACTGACTTCGGAACAGGCAAAAGAGTACTTATTAAAATCCGTGGAAGACGATGTGAAGCACGATACGGCCAAGATGATCAAAGAGATGGAGAACAGGGCCAAAGAAGAGGCGGAAAAGAAAGCCAGAGAGTACGTGGTCACAGCGATTCAGAGATGTGCGGCGGATCATGTGGCGGAAACCACGGTTTCCGTAGTACAGCTGCCGAACGACGAGATGAAAGGACGCATTATCGGCCGTGAGGGCCGTAACATCCGCACCTTGGAGACGATGACCGGCGTGGAGCTGATCATTGATGACACTCCGGAGGCGGTGGTACTGTCGGGATTTGACCCGATTAGGAGAGAAGTGGCAAGAATTGCCTTGGAACGTTTGATTGTGGATGGTCGTATCCATCCTGCCAGAATCGAAGAGATGGTAGAAAAGGCACAGAAGGAAGTAGAGATCAATATGCGGGAGGATGGCGAGGCTGCCACATTGGAGGTTGGCATCCATGGCATCCATCCGGAACTGATAAAACTTCTGGGCAAGATGAGATTCAGAACCAGTTATGGGCAGAATGCCTTGAAGCATTCCATAGAAGTGGCCCAGCTGGCAGGGCTGCTGGCGGCGGAAGTCGGCGCTGACATCCGCGTGGCTAAGCGTGCCGGTTTATTACATGACATTGGTAAATCCATTGACCATGAGGTGGAAGGCTCCCATGTAAAGCTGGGAGCAGAACTGTGCAGAAAGTATAAGGAATCTGCAACCGTTATCAATGCAGTAGAATCCCACCATGGCGATGTTGAGCCGGAGAGTCTGATTTCCTGCATCGTCCAGGCAGCAGATACCATATCAGCTGCAAGGCCGGGCGCCAGGAGAGAGACCCTGGAGACATATACAAACAGACTGAAACAGTTAGAGGAGATTACCGACTCCTTTAAGGGAGTAGATAAGTCATTTGCAATCCAGGCAGGACGTGAAGTCCGGGTTATGGTGGTTCCGGAACAGATTAATGATGATGACATGGTCTTGCTGGCAAGGGATATTTCCAAGAAGATCGAGGAATCTATGGAGTATCCGGGACAGATACGTGTCAATGTGATTCGCGAATCCAGAGTTACCGAGTATGCAAAATAGGAAAAGAGAGAGGCCTTGTGCGATGCAGGGCCTCTTTTTTCATGGATAGCCCTGATTCCCCAAAACCGGGAGGGCTTTTGGAATCAGAGTCTCTTTCCGGCAATATTGGGTGATTTGTAAGAAAAATTATGTTGACAGTGGGAGCTGGAAGGGCTAGAGTTAACGTATGGAGAAAGGATGGTGCAATGGTATGAGAAAGACAATCGCATTGCTGGTTTCGGTTTTGGCCATAGCGGGGACATGTCCCATCCAGTCCCAGGCAGCCGCCAATATCTCTGCGATTACGCTGGAGATTGACAGCGAACTGGCTATAGGAGCGGACTGCAGGGAAGACGATTTTGAAATTACGGTAAAAAAGGGAAAGTGCACAGTAGAGGATATGCAGATCCTTAATGAGCTTGACAGATGGGAAGGAGATACGATACCAAAGTTGAGCATTTATCTCCATGCGGAAGACGGAAATTATTTTTCTGTAAAAAGGACTGATATAACCATTAAAGGCGGAACTTACGTAAGTGCCAGGCTGGATAACCCTTATATTCTTGAAGTGACAGTGACGCTGCCTTCCATGGCGGAGACTCTGGGAGAATTTTCGGAGCTGGGGTGGGAGTCAGCCACAGTGGCGGCCTGGAGCGAAGTAGAAAATGCCGGGTACTATGAGATCCGCCTGCTCCGTGACGGGAAAGGTGTGGGTGATACGCAGAAAGTCCAGGAGCCCAGGTTTGATTTTGGCAGTCAGATGCGGAAAGAGGGAACCTATGGTTACCGGGTAAGGGCCGTAAACAAGCGGGTTGAGGAGACGAAAAGCCAGTGGATGGAGTCACCGCGCACATCCTATATTGACCAGGGGGCAGCAGAACGGCTGCGGGAGCAGTATGGCAGCCTGATCCCGGAGGGAGCGACGGAGCCAGGGCAGGTGACCATTCAAAATTACAGCCCGGATCAGTACGGATGGATTCAGGACAGAACTGGCTGGTGGTACCGCAACGGGGACAACAGTTATACGGTTAACAATTGGCAGCTTATTGATAACAAGTGGTACTATTTCAATTCGGCAGGATATATGGTAACCGGGTGGATTGACTGGAACGGAAACTCCTATTACTGCGACCCCATAAACGGAGATATGCAGGTAAGTAAAATGATAGATGACGGAAGCGGAAAAAGGGTGGATTCAACAGGCGCATGGATTCAGTAGAGGAAGGCATTCCCCCAAGGGGGCAGCGTCCCCCTTTATGCCGGTGCCGGAACCTGGAGTACTGAATGGGAGGGAGCTGTCCAAAACGGATAAGCGGTTTAAAGAACAGTTAAAAATAAGAAAGACGAAAAAGGAGAATTCAGAGTATGGCAGAGAGTGTAATTCGGTTAAAGAGACAACTTCGTTATCAGGGTACGATTTTAAAGATTTACGAAGATACGGTTCTTGCCAATGGGCATGAGGCCCACTGGGACTTTATTCACCATGACGGGGCGGCGGCAGTGCTTCCGGTGACAGATGACGGGAAGATCCTGATGGTTCGGCAGTACCGCAATGCCCTGGACAGAAATACATTAGAGATTCCGGCGGGAAAGCTGGATGCGCCTGACGAGCCGAAGATAGAGTGTGCTTACCGGGAACTGGAGGAGGAAACCGGGTACCGGACAGAGCAGATGGAATACCTGATGAGCGTAAATACCACTGTGGCATTTTGCGACGAGGCTATTGATATCTTTGTGGCAAGGAACCTGATTCCTTCCCATCAGCACCTGGATGAGGACGAGGTCATTGATGTGGAGGCTTGGGAGCTGAGCGATCTGCTGGATTTGATTTACAGCGGAAAAATGACGGATGGCAAGACAGTGGCGGCGATTACTGCGTATGCGGTGAAATACGGCAACAGTACAAAACATTGATAGAGGCATATGATCTACAGCCCTGGCATATATTGTGACAACAGCGGACAGGGTGTGATACAATGAGAAAATTAAGAAGGATTTCTTTCTGGAATCTTTGGCTTATGTCGATTATGGGCGGGATTCTGGTGGGAACTGTGTGGGCCAATCTGCTGGGCGGGGAACTGCTTAAGCAGATTGGCTATTTTGACGGGATCTATGAGGCGGGAAGAAATCTGAGCAGCCAGGAACAGAGGCAGCTGTGGAGATACGTATTAAGGCAGAGGCTATTGGAGGCTGGATTTGGGGGGATGCTGGCCATGACGCCTATAGCAGTTCCCGGTTATCTGATTCTTTCTTTCGGTGCGGGAATGGCTGTGGCATTGATGATAACCGTGTTTACATTGGAAAAGGGATGGATAGGACTGGGGTGCTGGCTTGGGTCGGTGCTGCCTCAAGGGCTTTGTTATCTGATGGTATGGGTGATTTTTGCAGCTGTCATCAAGGAACAAGAGGATTTAAAAAAAGTGCGGATCTGGATGCTGGCAGGAATCCTTGTGATAGGAGGCAGCTTTTTGGAAGTTTGGGTGAACCCATTGCTGGCAGGAATGATTTCATAAAAAACATCCCTGCCAATTTCAGTCAGTGCTGCAGCATATTTTCGACAAAAATTCCATAGCCTCTGGTGCTGTCCTGTATAAATACATGGGTAACGGCTCCGATAAGCTTGCCGTCCTGTATAATAGGGCTTCCGCTCATTCCCTGGACAATGCCGCCTGTCAGCGCCAGCAGCTGGGGGTCGGTTACCTGGATTACCAGGCTTTTATTTTGGTGAGAGGTAGAGTAATCCACTTTCTGTATCTCAATCTGATAATCTTTAATCTCCCCTGAGATCCCGCTGCGGATAACAGCAGGGCCTTTTTTCACATCCTGCCGGTATCCGATTTCCAGAGGCTGCATATTTATGGCAGTACGGAATTTTTCATTGGCAGTTCCAAAAATTCCCACCTCAGAATTGGCATCTATTTCCCCCAGGACAGATCCAGGACCGTAGTAGATAACGCCGGACATAACGCCTGGATTGCCGATAGAACCTTTTTCAATGCCTACAATTTCCGTGTCATACAGGGCTCCCTGGGAGATCTGCACCACTTCGCCTGTGTCGCTGTCACTGATTCCGTGGCCAAGAGCGCCGAATTTACCGTTTAAATCCAGATAGGTAAGAGTGCCGATGCCCTGTGTATCGCTTCTGACCCATACGCCCAGCTTTTTTGTTCCGTCCTGGGCAGTGACAGGATCAACGGTTACATCCATGACTTCATCATCCCGGCGTATGGTCAGTACTGCGCTGCTGACGCTGAGACTGGCAACAGCCTCTGCCAATTCCTCCTTAGTTTCCAGTACCTGTCCATTTATGGACTGAATGTAATCGCCGGATTTTAATATGCCGGCGGCAGGCTCTGCGGGATTGCCGTTTTGGTCAGTAATCTCTCCTGTACCAATAACCATGATGCCATTGGATTTCAGATAAATACCCACCGGAGCGCCGCAGGGAATGGCATACTGGGTATTTACCACATCTACCTGAATTTCCTTAAAATGAATGAGTCCGAACAGATCCAGGGACAATAAGTAGCTGCCTTCTGATTTGCCGTAGAGGCTGAATTGCTGGGAGCGGGTGATGGTGATCTGTTCCTGAGGGATGTTGGAGCCATTGCCAAGAACCACCTCCTCGCTTTCGCTCTGAAGGGTGGCGTGAAGAGGAAGAGGAAAACGGACAATCTCTTCTTGCTCCCGGATAATATTGATGCGGTCAGGGATTACCCTTTCCATATAATAGCACAAAAAACCTGCAAAGGACAGAACAGCGGAAAAAAATGTCCACAGCAGGAATCTGCGGGTTCTGCTTTTCTTCAATGTGACACACCTCCTGAAATAAAATCTTCTTTTGTAGTATGTGTCAAGAAATGAAAAACACTCTGTTATTTTTTAGTTGTCACATTTTTCTTGTAAAATAGGCCCAGCGGGTTTATAATAACTACATCTGCCAGTTCCGGGAGGAGTGCGGCCTGCGGCTGCATCGGAGGTGTCCGGTCTCACATTGAATATCCCGGGAACACGCTCCGGCTGGCAGTTTTTATAAACAGCATATGAAGCCATTACGGATTCAGGCAGGCATTCAATTGGGATACGCTACATTTTTACAAACACGTCTTTTCCAAGGCCGCAGATAGGGCAGACCCAGTCTTCAGGGATATTTTCAAATGCAGTGCCGGGAGCAATGCCATTGTCAGGGTCGCCTGCCTCCGGGTCATAGATATAGCCGCAAGGCTCACACATATACTTGTCCATACGATCGTTACCTCCTGGTTTTATAATTTTTGCTGGTTCAGCTGCTGTATAGTATGAGCCCGGTTTAATAAAAAAATGCAAAAAAAGCAAAATTAGGCTGTACAAAATTACTTTTTTGTGGTAGACTATGTGGGTAGCTAAGGCGGCAGGCTTGCCGTCAGCCGTATAACTGGGGCATTGGCGCAGCTGGGAGCGCGTTTGAATGGCATTCAAAAGGCCGTGGGTTCGAATCCCATATGCTCCACGAAAAATCTCTTGAAAATACCGGAAGCATTGATATGCCGGATTTTAAGAGTTTTTTTATTTTGTGCAAAACGGTAAAAAAGTATATCTATTTGATAAAAGAATATGGACATTTTAATGTTTCTGGTGCATGATAGAAGAACACAATAATAAGGAGCGGAAGGGCTGTGAAACAGCTCTTCACAATTATGCCGGCGCAGCCGCGCGGGACGGAGCGGATGCCCATGCAGTTTACTATACGAGGAGGAGAGCAGATGGCAAAATTATGCATTACGGTTGTAAATGGTCAGGGGGAGAAAAAGAGCGGTGCAGACAATGAAGATCAGGTTTTGCTGGTTTATAAGGGAACGTATGAACCCGGCGACCGGATCTTGTTTGAGACAGACGAAACGGATACCTATTATGTAATCCGAGTGGACGGGGCTATGGATGAGGCATACGTATACCTGACAAGAACCGCGGTGGAGTATGTTATTCCGTTTGAAGAGAAAAAGATCTCCTATAATCCGGCCAGCTTTACCGGAGAAAGGCACTACATTACCATGCGCAAGGCCATGGAACATGAAAACAGAAGCTTTTGTAATCTGGCAAAGAACGTAATGGATCAGCATGGCGATACCGGATGCTATCCCCACGCCTTTGCCAATGTGGAGACGCGGGGGGAGGCGGTATTTGCGGCGCGCAATGCCATTGACGGCGTGGTGGCCAATGAATCTCACGGCTCCTGGCCCTATGAGTCCTGGGGAATCAATATGCAGGATGATGCGGAATTTACACTGGATTTTGGAAGGGCAGTGGATGTGGATAAGATTTATCTGTATACGAGGGCAGATTTTCCCCATGACAATTGGTGGGTGGAGGCAGCCATTTCTTTTTCAGACGGAAGCCGTCAGGTGGTGAAGATGGAGAAAAGCGTGAAGCCCCATGTGTTTGAAATTGAGAAAAAGGGGATTACCTGGATAAAACTGAGCAATCTGGTGAAGGCAGATGATCCGTCGCCGTTTCCGGCATTGACACAGATCGAAGTCTACGGGCGGAATAGGTAAGCCGCATAGGCAAAAACCGGGATTGCCTGACAGCAGGAGGCAGGGAGTGGGGCGCCGCTTAGTAAACCCAGCGGTGCCGTACTATCCTTCTATGCCGAGAGCCTGTTTAGCCAGATGATCCGCCAGATCATTGTATTTGTCCCCGGAATGTCCCTTCACTTTTACAAAACGGATCTCCACACTCTTTCTGGCCTTTTCATAAAAATTGGCATATGCAATAGTCCCGGGCTTTTTTGCCGCCCATTCCCCGCTGCACCACTTGGCAATTCCCTCATAATCGTGATAAATCGTAACGCTTGCTATATGATTATCCAGGCAGTACTGCATGGCGGCTTCAGCCCCTTTTATTTCACCTGCCACATTGCGCATTTCTGCTAAATCACTGCTGCCGAACTTTTCTGAAAAGTGCAGTTCCTGTTTCTGGCAGAAGAAGACCATTCCATAAGAAAAAGATTTGGTATTGGGATCATAGCTTCCGTCAACGTAGGCCGCAGCCTCGGTTTTGGGAAGCTCTTCTTGTCCCGGGCAGTTTCCTTTTATAAAAGCGGCAGCCTCCTCCTTAGTTGGAAAGCTTTTATAGGAAGCCCCTGAAAATCCATGAATCTGTTTTTGGCATTCAGCCCAGGTTTCATAGACGCCGGGCATCCGTCCTGCTTTCACCGCATAAAATTTTTTTGCCATAATTACTGTTCCTTTCTTTTTAGAGACATCTCCGGACTTCGCCGATAGTCATTCCGGTCTGCTTTTTAAATACTTTATAAAAATAAGTGGTATTGCTATATCCCACCTCCTCGCCAATCTGCCGGATCGTCTTTTTCGGATCTTGAAGAAGGAGCAGGGCTTCCGTGATGCGGACTTTAGTCAGGATCTCCACAAAGGTTTCATTCAGCTCCTGCTTCAGCAGCCGGCTGAGATAAAAAGGACTGATTCCCACTAACTCAGCAGCTTCTTCTAGGGAAATATCCCTGGAATACATTTGCTTTATGCAGATAAATGCCTTGGAGACATACTCCCAGGACTTATTCATAGGATGGCTCAGAAGCTTCGCAAGATGGCTGACAATCAGGCAGAGATTTCCATTCAGCTCCTCATAAGAAGCGGAGTTCCACATTTCTTTCCAGGCACCTGGAATATATCCGGTTGCGTACAGGGGAAAAGCAAAGCGCTTTGCCATCTCCCTGTGAAGATACAGAAGAAAATATGCGCTGCAGGTCTTCATGGAGGCCAGAGGAATGCAGAGAGAGCAGGCTTTTTCCAACAGGTTTTCTATGGCTTTGCAGCACGGCTCTGTCTTTCCGGCGGCAAGAAGATCAGCCAGATGTTCCTCTTCTTCCTGGAAGATATTCTGGGTATGGGAAGAAACCGCATACTCAAAAAAGAAAATACCAGGCTCCTGCCTGCCGATTAAGACGCTGCTGCTTTCCTTTTGAGCGTCCGGAAGCTCGTCAAGAGTAAATTTCCAGGAACTGACCCCGAATGAGAAAGGCTTATGGAGGCTTTCCAGAAGGTGGGCGGCCCATTGCCTGTAGTTCCCCTCGCTGACGCCGGGCCCTGGAATCAGGTACAGAAGAAAGTCCTGGTAATGGGCCAGGCCAAGGCAGAGACAGACTTGATTGACGGCGGTAAGGATTTCCTGGCTGGCTTTGGCATTCCACAGGGATACGCCGCCGGCGGCAGGATGGCGGATCGTTACTAGAAAGCCGCCTAAGTATTCCTGGTTTAAGGAACGGAGGAAAATCCTGGATGTCTGATGGCTGATTTCCCCCAGAAGGATGGAAGACATAATGTCATGTTCGGCAAGCCGGTTAACCTCCCCGGTCAGCTGGTGGATGGTTTCCTCAGAAGTTTTTTTCTGCTGCTCTTTTCCCAATGAATCCAGAATCCGTTTCATGGCGTCCAAAAAGGCTGGTTTTTGCACCGGCTTAACCATATAGTCAAACACATTAAGCGAAAAGGCTCTCTTTGCATATTCGAATTCACTGTAGGCGGAATGTATGATGATCTTCATCTCCGGATAGCGGCTGCGAACCATATCCAGGGCATCCAGACCGTTTAAGCCAGGCATATTAATATCTACAATTACAATATCCGGGCAATTTTGGCCTACGCTTGCCACGAAATCAATACCATTGGAAACGCTGGGAAGAATCCGCAGATTAGGGAAGTTATTTTTCAGCAGCAATTCTAAAGCAATGCATTCAATAGGCTCATCATCTGCAATTAAAATACAATAGTCATTCATAGACCTATACGCCTGTCCTTTCTATTTGCCGTCCGGCATTCCAATGGACGGCAGTTCATAGGGAAGAAAGATAGAAATCTCCGTCTTTTCCCCCGGAATGCTGTCAATCTCCATATCCGCCTTGTCATGAAAGAAAATCCGCAGCCTTGCATATACATTGGACAGCCCCAGCTTTTGTTCCGGATGTTTGGACTGCTTCATTTCCCTGCGGACTTTTTCCAGTTCCTGCTTTTCAAGCCCCAGGCCATTGTCAATGATCCGGATGATTCCCACATGCTTTGAGGAATCATATTCTGTGCAGATGCTTACTTTTCCGTCTTTTAAGTACATGCCGACTCCATGGGTAATGGCGTTCTCCACAAGGGGCTGGAGAATCAGGGCGGGAACCATAATATTGTGGAACTCTTCATTTAAATCAAAGGTAAAATGAATGCGGTTTCCAAAGCGGTATTCCAGCAGGGAAACATAAATTCCAAGGTTTTCCATTTCTTTGGACAGAGAAACTTCCCTTACGGCAAAATCCAGGGCATACCGCAGAAGAGCCGCAGTGGAATCCAAAAGAAAGGAAGTCTGCTCGGCTTCTTCCACATAGGCGGTCTGGGAAATCATATTTAAGGTATTAAACAGAAAATGAGGGTTAATCTGCATCTGCAGAGCCTTCAGTTCGCTGGTTCTCAACAGATTGGTAATCTGGAGATTTTCCACTTCCTTTTGGTGAAGCCTGATTTCAATGTCCGCATGTTCGCGGATCTTTTCCATTTGCCCCTGAATGGTCTTTAGCATGGCATTGAAAACCCCCACCAGAATATTCATTTCTTTGTTAGATGCAGAGTGAAGCGAAACCTGCCTGTAATCTTCCAGATTTTTCAGGCTGTACCCCTGAATGGAGGAAGTCAGCTCTGCAATCGGATCTACAATGGAGCGGGAAAGGCGGATGGAGTAAATAATATCTACCCCGATCATAAAAATAAGGAAAACGGCAATCAGTGCAAAAAATGTTTTCTGTGTAGCCTGAAGCTTTTCCATACGTATATGGGTATGCTCAAGAATCTGAAAATTAAGGCTGCGGAATGCTGCATTTATGGTATGGTAGATGCCGTCTGCCCTGTAATAGGGCTGGCTGCGCTGCTCAGGCTGCGGACAGGACAAAACCTCCTCCAGGGCTTGGCCGTAATGTTCAAGCATCAGCGCCATGTCTGAAATGTCACGCTGGTAGATTGGATTTATTTTAATATCTCCGAGAACGGTCACGGAATGCTTAAGGCCGGACAGGGAGGCTCTACCGGAAGACAGCACGGCATTATCCCCCCTGGTGGCATAATCGGTCAGCTGGAAGTGGAGGTTTTCCAGGTTCTGATAGAAATAATGCAGATCCAGCTGCTGTTCTCCCAGCTGCCTGTACCGCCGGTTGGACAGAATGCAGAACAGGATCGTGGAAACAGCAAGAAGAAACACAAAGAAAATATTCTGTGCAAAAAAGGTATTTAATTTTCGCTTTGTGGTGTCCTCAGAAGATTTCCATTGTATAAATGCCATGTGACGCCCTCGCTTTCATACGCCGTTACGCCGTCCAGGTTTTTTGAGGTTACGGTAATGCTGTCAATATAGATCACATCATGTTCAGGAAGAATTCCATTCTGATAATTTTTCAGGACTTCCACTGCCATGGCTCCCATGGCATCGGATTCCTGGATGATGGTGGAGATATACCGCCCTGATGCCACATGATTCAGAATTTCCTCCGTATTGCCGGAAACTACCACCCGCACATTGTCGTATTCCTTTCCCATGCTGGTAAGGATCTGGCCGGCAATAATGGAAGAGTACCCTTCGGCACAGAAAACAGCATTGATCTTAGGATTCTCCTTCAAAAGACTGGGAAGCATCTGGCGCACATTGAGAAGACTGTAATCAGCTTCCAGAACGGCTTCTATATGACAGCCGGGGTGAAGGGCCAGTTCGTCCTGAAAGCCCTGAAGCCGCAGGCTTTGGTTTTCAACAGAAGAATTTCCGATGATCACTGCCGCGTAGAGAGGCGCGTCCAGGTCTGCAGTAATGCTTTTTCCCGCCAGCTGCCCCATCTCGTAATTGTCGGCTCCTATATAGCAGAGCCGGTCAACATCATGGCTGTCATTATCAATGAGCACAACGGGAATGCCGGCATCACGGACTTCTTTCAATGCGCTGACTACCATTGGGTCGCTGCTGCCTGCGGTAATAAGCCCGTCAGGGCAGCAGCGGAGTTCCGACTGGATGGCCTGGCTCACAGATGAGGCGTCAGACTGCATAAAACCTACGAATTTTGTGTTGGTGCCGTATGCCTGATCCGCCTCCATCATCCCCCGGGCCGTGCTGCCCCAATATCCCGAGTTGGCAAAAGGGCTGATAAAAGTAAATCGGTAATCATAGGAGGCGCCCGCAGGCTTTGCGCTGTCAAACTGCAGGACCAGAAAGAAAAAGATCCAGAAAAAAACAGAAAACAATATAATCAGACAGTTAAATGCCTTTTTCATGATTATGGCGCCCTCCCTAAATCCAGCCTGTTTTTCCATTTAACTTAGCATAAATAAATGGCAACTGCAAGCGGAACCTCCTTTTTTTGCAAGATTTGGCATAAGTGCAAGATACTGCATTTTCTTTGGCAAACATATGCAGACTGCTGGCAAAAACGTGGAGATGAATTGTGACATTTTATATGATATCATAAATATACAAGAAGGAAACCACAAAAAGGGCTGTCAAAAAGGGCAGCCAAAAGGAGGATGCAATATGAAAAAAACAATATCTGCGATGCTGGTCTGCGCAATGGCAGCATCAGTGCTGGCCGGGTGCGGTAACGGCGGGCAGGAGACTACTGCCGCCCAGACTCAGGCGGAGACAGAAACCCAGACAAAAGCCCAGGAGACAACTGAGGCTGAGACAGAGACGGAGACAGAAAGCGAAATCAAAGAAAGCGCAGACAGCTATGCCTGCCAGCTGTACGGAAGAGTTACGGACGCAGGGCAGGTAGTCAGCCGGATGGTAATTGACTTTGGCGACAGCAAAAAGGCGGCCAATGTGGATAAAGATACCTTTACCGTTCATGCCGCGGCATCTACGAAAGAATTTCTGGAGGGCACGGAGCTGGAAAGCTATGGGGATTATGACATTGACCGGGCCATTGTGAAGGCGGAAACAGACGGGCAGAAGGTGATCCTTTACTTTGATGAATCAGAAGGCGCAACCCTTGCATATACATCCGGGTCCAGAAATTATCCTGCTGATCTGACCTACGACATTACCCAGAACAAACCGATCACCCTGACTGCAGCTGACGGCACGGTGCTGGAGGAAGCGTATACGGCGGAATATACCTGTGACAATACGGTAGAAGATGAGGAGACGGCGAAATTCGAATCTGTCCTTGTGGAGGACGGAATTAATTATCAGTTCTATAATGCAGGCGCAGATGTGGATAAGCTTATTGTATGGTTCCACGGAAACGGAGAAGGCGACCTTCTGGAATCGGACAATAACGTGGCGCAGATCCTTGCCAACAGAGGCGGCGTTGCATGGGCATCCGACGAGTTTCAGGAGATCTTTTCAGGCGCCCACGTGATAGCTTTCCAGGCGCCGGACACCTGGTACTATGCCCAGAGAGACGGGCTGCTTGACAAGGCGGCGGATGAGATCAAGGAAGCGGTGGAAACCTATAAGGTTAACCCGGAAAAAGTTGTGGTGGCAGGATGTTCTGCAGGCGGCTATATGACTTCCAGAATGCTGATAGCTCATCCGGAGCTGTTTGCGGCGGCGGTGATCAACTGCCCGGCGTATGACGTGGCCAGCGACAGAGGCGGCGAGACGCCCACCGATGAGGAACTGAAGGCCATTAAGGACTGCGGCGTTCCCGTATGGCTGGTGCAGGGCGCAACCGACAGCGTGGTGGTAACGGACGAGTGCTCTAAGAGGCTGTTCAACATCCTGACAGAGGGGCAGGAAGTGACAGAAACGGCCGTGAAACAGGAACTGGAGCAGAATTCTGATTTTACCACATATGAGACATCTGACGGCAAATACAAGCTGTCTCTGTATGAGACTACGGAGGATGACAAGTTAAGATTTGCGGAAGACTATGATCAGGACGGAGAGATGACAGAGGTGCAGTACAGCAACCACTGGTCCTGGATCTACACGCTGAACAATAATCCTCAGGCTGCAGACGGAACTCACATCGTTAACTGGGCGGCAGGATTTGTAACGGAATAACGAGACATAAAAAAGGAGCTGTTAAAGGAGACGGCTCCTTTTTTGTGTCATGGAACAGCCTGGCAACCAGGCGCCAAATCTTTAAGATTATTTAAGATTGCATTTAACGGCTTGCTTTTTCGAAGCATTTGGATTAATCTAGGAGAAGGCCGCAGGTGACATAATTATCCAGCAGGCCAATAATTTTGAATCGAAAAGATTCAGGGGAGGAGAGGTATTTGAGCAGGGTGAACCGGAAATTTTCAGGGATGATCTGCGCGATGGCTGCGGCTATGGCCCTGACATGGCCGATTCCGGCAATGGCGGAGGGACAGCCGGAGCAGGAACTGCCCCGCAATCAGTGGATTGATGTGGAGAAAGGGCCAGGAGGCGCCAGATGGGTAGATGAAAACGGCGTGGTTTCGGAGATTCCAGGAGTAAAGCCCAAGCCAGGCGGACAGGGAGAAGAGGAAGCAGGGGAAATCGGGCCAGGCTACACTGTGAAGACCGGCGGGGAGGAACAGCCGGAGCAGGGTGCCTCTTCAGAGGAAGCAGGGCAGCCAGCCCAGAAAGATCCGCAAGAGGAGACGCAGCAGCAGCCGCAGGATTCTGCGGCCGGAGAAAACAGCCAGCCTGCCCAGGAGGAGGCGCCTCTAGAGGGAGCCGGCCAAGGGGGACAGGAAGCTTTAGGGCGGGTTATTGACCCAAACCGGCCAATGATAGCCCTGACATTTGACGACGGGCCTTATGCGCCTGTAGGCAATCAGATCATGGACTGTCTGGCCCAGTACGGAGGAAAGGCGACTTTTTACGTAGTAGGGGACCGCTGCGCAGCCTATCAGGCGGAAATGCAGAGAATGGCGGCAGAAGGCCATGAGATCGGCAACCATACGTACAATCATAAATATCTGCACAAATTAAGTGCAGAGGAGATCCAGTATCAGGTAAACAGAGGAATTGAGGCGGTTCAGGCGGCCTGCGGCGTGATCCCGGCTACGATGCGGCTGCCGGGAGGCAATAAAAATGCCACGGTTTTAGCCAATATCCATGTGCCTGTTATCATGTGGAGCATTGATACCCTTGACTGGAAGACCAGGGATACCCAGAGCACGGTGGATAAGGTTTTGGGAAATGTAAAGGATGGGGACATTGTGCTGATGCATGAGCTCTACAGAGCCACAGGAGATGCGGCGGTTCAGATTATCCCGGCTTTGGCAGAGCGGGGATATCAGCTGGTGACAGTCAGCGAACTGGCTCAATACCGAGGCGGGCTTCAGGGCGGTCATGTGTACTATGCCTTTGGGCCATAAAAGCAAAAGGAAACCCTGCAGATTTTGATTACAGGGTTTCCTTTTTGACTGCAGGGGCAAAGGAGAGGAGGTTCAGCAGCCTGTGACACAAAAATGCGCCTGCACAGATTGCGGCAAGGTAAATTCCAATCCCCGGCAGAATCCCAAGAGCCAGGGAAATCTGATGAAACACCACCTGAGTTATGGGGTAGTAAGGGGAGATATAAAACATATCCGCCTTCCCGCCTGTAAAGATGTTGATTGCTGTTGCAATGAGGCAGAACAAGAAAAAAAGAGGAAGAGTGTGAAAAAAGTCCCGGGTGCTCCTGCCTGCAAGACCCGATGCTGCGCAGAAAAATGCAATAAAGACCAGAAGGATATGCCATAAAAGACCGTGAAGGGTAAGGGTCCAATATGGATACATCAGGCCGGAGGGCTCTGCCAGGGCCATAATCCCGCCTAAAAATGCGAAAGCCTTCAGATAACCGGCGGCATTCTTCTGAGGGGCGCCTGAGGGGAAGAGAGGAAAAACAAGACATAAATACATGGGAGTGCTGCACAGCTGGAAAGGAAAGTACCACCAGTCATACACGCCGCGGCTGACCACCTGAAGGATAAAAAGCTGTTTGTATATCTCGCTGGCAGCCAGCAGGATTCCGCATATCCAGAGTACCTTGCAGGCGCAGGGAATGCCGTTTTTTGCGCAGCCGGCCTTTTGGCAGCGTCTGGCCAGAAACAGCGCCAGGGCTCCTGCAAAAGCCAGCCCTGAGACGGAAAAAACAATATGAAAGGCTGACCAGGGCGCAGGGGGAGTCATGGGCCATGCGGTTTTTTGCAGGAGGAACTGCAGAATATTTTGCTTTTCACTCTGAACCATGATGCAGGACTCCTTTCTTGCCTATTTGTGCTTCCTAAAGAAGGGGAAATCATATGATATTCAGGAAAAGTATACCCCATATTTTAGGCAGAATCAATGGTTTGGGCCATAAGGGCAGCAGAAGAATGTGGAAATCAGGGCATTTCGGGGCATATTTGGTAAAAATTTTACTTGATAAATCTGAAAAATGCTATATAATGTATTACTAGCAATGCGCAGTTTATGCATTGTGATGTATATATATGAGGAGGACAGCATTATGAAAAAACAGGTAATCGCGCTTTTAATGGCAGCTGTAATGGTTGGCTCCATGGCTGCCTGCGGCTCTGACGGGGCAGAAACAACAGCGGCGGCAGACACAACATCAGCAGAAACGACAACAGCAGGGGAAGCGGCGGATGAAGAAGGCAAAGAGGAGGCAGCCGGCGATAACGTTCTGGTTATGGCTACCAATGCAGAGTTCCCGCCATATGAGTACCATGACGGCGGAGATATTGTAGGCATTGATGTTGAGGTTGCGGAAGCTATTGCCAAGAAGCTGGGCATGACTCTGGAGATTGAGGACATTGCATTTGACTCCATTATTCCAGAGCTGGAAAGCGGCAAGGCGGACATCGGCGTGGCCGGCATGACCGTGGATGAGGATCGTCTGAAAAACGTGGACTTTACCGACCCTTATACAACGGCTTCTCAGGTGATTATTGTAAAAGAGGACAGCGACATTGCAGGCCCGGACGACTTGAAGGGCAAATATATCGGCGTTCAGCTGGGCACTACCGGCGACATCTACGCATCTGATTATGAGGCGGACGGCTCTACCATTGAGCGCTACAACAAGGGCTTTGAGGCGGTTCAGGCCATGCAGCAGGGTAAAATTGACGCCGTGGTGATTGACAATGAGCCGGCAAAGGTATTTGTTTCCCAGAACGAGGGCATCAAGATTCTGGACGAGGCTCTTACGGTAGAGGAGTATGCCATTGCCGTCAAGAAGGGCAACACAGAGCTTCTGGACAAGATTAACAAGGCTTTAGGCGAGTTAAAGGAGTCCGGCGAACTGCAGGCCATTATTGACAAATACATTTCAGCAGAATAAAGGAATAGGGAACGAATACCATGAGTGAAAAGTTCAGGGCGGATTTTTATCAGAATTTTATTGAGGACGACCGTTGGAAATACATTGTAAACGGCTTGGGCAATACCATTAAGATTACGCTTTTTGCAGTGCTTCTGGGCATTGCCCTGGGGTTTTTGGTGGCGATCATCCGTTCCACCTTTGAAAAGACCGGCAAATTGAAGCTGTTAAACCTTCTGTGCAGAGTTTATCTGACGGTTATCCGGGGAACTCCGGTGCTGATTCAGCTTCTGCTCATTTACTTCGTGGTATTCGGTTCCGTGAGGATCGACAAATCTCTGGTGGCCATACTGGCATTTGGCATTAACTCGGGAGCCTACGTGGCAGAGATCTTCCGAAGCGGAATCATGTCCATTGACAACGGCCAGTCTGAGGCAGGCCGCAGCCTGGGATTTAATTATACCCAGACCATGATTTACATCATTATGCCCCAGGCATTTAAAAATGTGCTTCCGGCCCTTGGAAATGAATTTATCGTTCTTTTAAAGGAGACTTCCGTAGCCGGGTATATTGCAATTCAGGATTTGACCAAGGGTGCGGATATTATCCGCAGCCGTACATACAGCGCATTTATGCCCCTTATGGCGGCGGCAGTGATTTATCTGGTAATGGTAATGATCTTTACTTACTTTGTACAGAGGCTGGAGAGGAGGTTAAGGAGCAGTGACCACTAATTATAATGGTGCCCTGATTCAGGTGCAGCACCTGGGAAAAAGCTTTGACAGGCTGGATGTCTTAAAGGATATTACCGTGGACATTCACAAAGGCGACGTGGTGTGTGTCATTGGGCCTTCCGGCTCCGGCAAGAGTACGTTTCTGCGGTGCCTAAACCGCCTGGAGGAGCCTACCTCCGGGAAGATTTTCTTTGAGGGCGTGGATATTACGGACCCTAAGACAGATATTGACAAACACCGCCAGAAAATGGGGATGGTGTTTCAGCAGTTTAACCTGTTTCCCCACATGACCATTATGAGGAACCTTACCATCGCCCCCATAAAGCTTCAGGGGCGGAGCAAGAATGAGGCGGAGGCAGAGGCCAGGAGTCTTTTGGAGCGTGTTGGCCTTGGGGACAGGGCGGACGCCTATCCAAGTCAGCTGTCCGGCGGACAGAAACAGAGGATTGCCATTGTGCGGGCCCTGTGCATGAGGCCGGAGGTAATGCTGTTTGACGAGCCTACGTCCGCTTTGGACCCTGAGATGGTTGGGGAGGTTTTAAATGTTATGCGGGATTTGGCCAGAGAGCGGATGACCATGGTGGTAGTTACCCATGAGATGGGATTTGCCAGGGAGGTGGCTGACAGGGTCATGTTTATGGACGGCGGATATTTTCTGGAGGAGAATGCGCCGGCGGAGTTTTTTGCCAATCCCAGGAACGAAAGGCTTAAAAACTTTTTAAGCAAGGTTTTGTAATGAACAAAATCATGGCAGGTATGAAAAGCGCGCCAGGGAAATCCTGTTTTTGGATTGGCCCTGGTTTTTTGTGTGAAAATTCCCAGATCAAATCTAAAAATCCTCTAAATAAGTATAAATGTTTTTGAAGACGTCTTGAAAACTCCGCCAATTTGGTATATGGTTTATAAATAGCAAGTACGCAGGAAAGGAGCAATCCCGACATGAAATATCTGGTGATATACAGCAGCAGGACAGGCAACACGGAGAAGATTGCCATGGAGATTTTTGGGGCTCTTCCAGGGAAATCCAAGGATATTCAGAGGGTGGAGGAGCAAAATGGAGAGGCGGATACTTATTTTGTAGGCTTCTGGAATGATAAAGGGATATGCGGCGGCGAGATTATGGAATTTTTGGAAAGGCTCCATGGAAAACAGGTGGCTATCTTCGGGACCTGCGGCATGGGGGAAGACCTGGAATACTGCCGCCAGGTATCCAAACGGGTGGAGGCATTTATACCGGAGGACAACCGGTATCTGGGTTCCTTTTTGTGCTCGGGCCGGATGGCGCCTCAGGTGCTGGAACGGTACCGCATAATGCAGAGGCAGCAGGATACCCCGAGAGTCAGGCGGATGATCCGGTCCTGCCAGGAGGCCATGCTCCATCCTGACGAAAACGATCTGGCCAATGCGAGAAGATTTGCCAGAAAAATCGCAGATGAAAAAGAAAGGGGAGAGAAACCATATGGGTATGAAAGAGGATAAGCCAGGCAGCAACAGAAGGCCTTTTTTGTTTTATTATGCCATGGTAATGATGGTGATGATGGTTATAAACCTGTTTCTCATGCCTAGCATGCAGCAGAGAAGCATTGTGGAGGTTCCCTACAATACCTTCCGGGATATGATTGAGGAGGGCGTGGTGACCCAGGTGGGAAGAAGCCAGCAGCAGATTACATTTCTGGCTAAGACAGGAAGGAAGAATGCCCTGGGCGAGGATGAGATTCGGGGATATAAGACAGGAAACTGGCCGGATGAAGATCTGACTGAAGTTCTCAGGAAGAGCGGGGTCCCTTTTTCGGAGGAGATTGTTGAGCCTGCGTCTCCCTTTATATCTATTCTGGTATCATGGATCATTCCCATTGTGCTGTTTGTGGTCATAGGACAGGTCCTGTCAAGGCAGCTGCAGAAGAAGATGGGCGGCAATGCCATGACCTTCGGCAAATCCAATGCCAAGATCTATGCGGAATCAGAGACAGGAAAGACATTTACAGACGTGGCAGGCCAGGAGGAGGCCAAGGAGGCGTTAAAGGAAATCGTGGATTTTCTTCACAACCCCCAGAAATATGCGGATATCGGTGCTACGCTGCCTAAAGGCGCTTTGCTGGTAGGCCCTCCCGGAACAGGAAAAACCCTGCTTGCCAAAGCGGTGGCAGGGGAGGCCAAGGTGCCTTTCTTCTCCATCTCCGGATCTGAGTTTGTGGAGATGTTTGTGGGCATGGGAGCAGCCAAGGTGCGGGATCTGTTTAAGCAGGCCAACGACAAGGCTCCCTGCATCGTGTTTATTGACGAGATTGATACCATCGGGAAAAAACGCGACGGAGGCGGCCTGTCAGGCAATGACGAGAGGGAGCAGACGCTGAATCAGCTTCTGGCGGAGATGGACGGCTTTGACGGGCGCAAAGGCGTGGTGATTCTGGCGGCGACCAACCGTCCGGAGTCTCTGGACCCTGCGCTTCTGCGCCCGGGAAGGTTTGACAGAAGGATTCCAGTGGAACTGCCGGATCTGAAGGGCAGAGAGGCTATTTTGCGGGTTCACGGAAAAAACGTGCGCATGGACGACAGCGTCAGCTACAGCGAGGTGGCCCGGGCCACTTCCGGGGCCAGCGGCGCGGAACTGGCCAACATAGTAAACGAGGCGGCTCTGCGGGCTGTCCGCATGGGAAGAAGCGTAGTGGGGCAGCAGGATCTGGAGGAGAGCGTGGAGGTGGTTATCGCCGGTTACCAGAGAAAGGATTCCGGCGTCAGCACCAAGGAGAGAAAGATTGTGGCATACCATGAGGTGGGACATGCCCTGGTGGCGGCCTGCCAGACCAACTCTGCCCCGGTGCACAAGATTACCATTATCCCCAGGACTTCCGGCGCATTGGGCTATACCATGCAGGTGGATAAAGACGAGCGATACCTTATGAGCAGGGACGAGGCATTTAATAAGATTGCCACGTTTACCGGCGGAAGGGCTGCGGAAGAGCTGATTTTCCATTCGATTACAACGGGGGCGGCTAATGATATTGAGCAGGCGACCAAGCTGGCCAGAGCCATGGTAACCAGGTACGGCATGAGCCGGCAGTTTGGAATGGTTGCCTTGGAGACGGTGACAAACCAGTATCTGGGGGGAGACACTTCCCTGGCATGTTCGCCGGAAACGGCCAAGATCATTGACGACGAGGTTGTGAAGCTGGTGGGGCAGGCTTATGACAGGGCGATGGAGCTTCTGAAGGAGAACGAGGAAAAGCTTCATGAGATTGCGGCATATCTGCTGGAGAAGGAAACCATCAGCGGCGAGGAATTTATGGAGATCCTGAAGGCCCCGGTTAAGGAACAGTCACAGGAAAATGTGTAAATTCTCTTGTATTTTTTCGAAAAAGGTGTATAATCCAATATATGAACAATTATTCATATAAAATCTATATAAGATAGATTCAGGAGGGTATGCTTTATGAAGAAGAAATTTAAAATGGAAAACCTGGACTGTGCCAACTGTGCAGCTAAGATGGAAGCTGCCATTAACAAGATCAACGGCGTCAAGGAGGCTACAGTCAGCTTTATGACCCAGAGACTGGTAATTGAGGCGGACGATGACAGGTTTGACGAGATTGTGAAGGAGGCGGCAGCGGTATGCAGGAAGGTAGATGCAGACTGCCAGGTGCTGATATAGAGACGCAAACCCATAACAGAGAGACAGGCAGCAGACGAAAAAGGTCTGCTGCTTTTTTAGCGGTTTTCTTTCGCTTCCCCTTTCAGCAGCGGAATATTTGTGGTAAACTGTCACTATAAGTTTCGTATCGGTTTAAGGAGGAGAATCATGGCTAAGGCTTATGACAAATTAATGAGGTGCTACAGGAGCGTGAAGAAAAAAGTGAAATTCCAGCCCAAAGTGGCTCTGATTCTGGGATCAGGCCTGGGTGACTATGTAAAGCAGGTAAAAGTGGAAGCCGCTTTGGATTATTCTGACATCGAGGGATTTCCGGTGTCCACGGTTCCGGGGCATAAAGGGCGGTTTGTGTTCGGGCATGTGAAAGGGATTCCGGTTGTGATAATGCAGGGAAGAGTCCACTACTATGAAGGATACGATATGGCGGACGTGGTGCTTCCTGTCCGGCTTATGAAGATGATGGGGGCTCAGGTGCTGTTTTTGACCAATGCGGCAGGAGGCGTCAATGAAAATTTTCATGCAGGGGAACTGATGCTTATTAAAGACCAGATCAGCTCGTTTGTGCCGTCGCCCCTTATTGGCCCCAATATGGATAAGCTGGGGGTCCGCTTTCCGGACATGAGTGAAATTTATGATAAGAAACTGCGTGCTCTGATTAAAAAAACTGCGAAGAAGCTGGGCATTCCTCTTCAGAAGGGCGTGTATCTGCAGCTGACAGGGCCGGCCTATGAATCGCCGGCGGAGATCCGCATGTGCAGGATGCTGGGAGCGGATGCCGTAGGCATGAGCACCGCCTGTGAGGCCGTGGCAGCCAACCATATGGGGATGGGGATCTGCGGGATTTCATTTATTTCCAATCTTGCCTGCGGCATGACGGACCAGCCGTTAAGCCACAAAGAGGTACAGGAAGCGGCGGAACGGGTGGCGCCGCTGTTTGAGAGGCTGGTGACAGAGTCAATAGCTGCTATCGGAAAGAGCCTGACAGAGAAAGAGTAAAGGCGGCGGCCTTTCATGGCTATAGAGAAAATGCCCAGGCATAGGAGGACGTAAAGATGAATACGGTGATCATTGGGATTGCAGGAGGAACCGGGTCAGGCAAATCTACATTTACTAACCGGCTGAAGGAAGCGTTTGACCAGGATGTGGCGGTGCTGTACTATGATAATTATTATCGGGTTCAGGACAATATTCCTTTTGAGGAGCGGAAAAAGGTAAATTATGACCATCCGGATGCATTTGAGACAGAACTGCTGTTAAAACAGCTGGAGGAACTGAAGGAAGGGAAAAGTATTCAATGCCCGGTGTACGATTACTCTCTGCACAACCGGTCTGACCAGGTGGTGAAGGTGGAACCGAAGCGGGTGATCCTTCTGGAAGGAATTCTGGTGCTGGCGGACGAGAGGGTGCGGAGGCTTCTGGACATTAAGGTGTACGTGGAAGCGGACGCGGACGAGCGGATTCTAAGACGGATTATCCGGGACGTGAAAGAGAGAGGCAGGGACATAGAGGGAGTGGCCCGGCAGTACCTGGACACGGTTAAGCCTATGCACTATCTGTATGTGGAACCTACCAGGGCATTGGCGGACATTGTGATTAACAGCGGAAAGAATCCGGTGGCGTTTGAGATGGTGAAAAATAACATTGAGAAGATTATAGCGGCCTCAGCTTTGTAACAAAAGTGAAGGGGACGGGAAAGGTTCAGAGACATGGAGGAAAATAACAGCGGTCTTATGGACGAGACGAAATTAGAGGAAGGGCTGCTGGAACGCTTAAGAAAGCAGAGCTATGACGGGGCAAGGGAGATCCTGGAAGCCGGAAGGCTAAAGCCCGGCCAGCTGTTTGTGGCGGGCTGCTCCACCAGCGAAGTCTGCGGGGAAAAAATAGGCACCGTGTCAAGCCCTCAGGTGGCGGAGGCCGTGTTTAACGGAATCTGGCAGGCGGCAAAGGAGAAGAGGGTATGGCTGGCAGCCCAGTGCTGCGAGCACCTTAACCGGGTTTTGATACTGGAGCAGGAGGCAGCCGCGATATATGGATACGAGGAGGTTAACGTGGTTCCCCAGCCAAAGGCGGGAGGGTCTTTTGCCTCTGCGGCATACAAGGCATTTGCCTGTCCGGCGGCAGTGGAGCATGTCCGGGCCCACGGCGGCATGGACATCGGAGATACGCTTATTGGCATGCATTTAAGGGATGTGGCCGTGCCGGTGAGAATCGGCGTGAAAACCATTGGAGAGGCTCATGTGGTGTGCGCCAGAACAAGGCCTAAGTTCGTGGGAGGCCAGCGGGCGGTATATGACGGCAGTAAGATGTAAGTCAGGAATTTAAAGGCATATCCGGCAGGAAAAACGTTTTCCTGCCGGATAAATGGCTTTAACGGCTGTTGTCTTCCAAAAAACGTATCAATTCATCTACCCCTTCTTCCGCAGTGGCCCAGGAGGTAACCAGACGGATGCTGGAATGGGTTTCGTCGATTTTTTTATCCATATTGAAGGTAAAATTTTTTGCCAGCTTTTCAATGAGATCATTGGAGAAAACAGGGAACAGCTGGTTGGTGTGGGAATCATAGGCAAATGAATACCCCATGCCTGTCAATGCCGCCCGAAGCTTTCCGGCCATGGCGTTGGCATGGGAAGCCATTTCGTAGAACAGGTTATTTTGGAACAGCTCCTCAAACTGGATTCCCAAAAGCCACCCTTTTGCCAGCATAGCGCCTCTCTGCTTAATCATAAAGCGGAAATCCGGCTTCAGTTCCTCCCGCCTGATCACCAGGGCTTCTCCAAACAGGGCGCCGTTTTTGGTGCCTCCGATGTAAAAGATGTCCGTAAGGCGGGCAATGTCTGCCAGAGTCAGATCATTAATAGGGCTTGTAAGGGCAGATCCCATACGGGCGCCGTCCATGAACAGATAGAGATTCTTTAGGCGGCAGATACGGGAAAGAGCCTCCAGCTCTGCTTTGGAGTATTGGGTACCCACTTCCGTGGAGTTGGAGATATAAACCATTTTAGGCTGAACCATATGTTCATCGGTATGAAAGTCAAGGGCCTGCTGAATCAGGGCAGGGGTCAGCTTGCCGTCCCGGGTGTCAACAGCCAGAACTTTATGGCCCGTGGCCTCAATGGCGCCGGTTTCATGGACATTGATGTGGCCTGTGGCCGGGGCGATAACTGCCTGGTAGGGGCGGAGCGCGGCGGAGATGACAATCAGGTTTGTCTGGGTGCCGCCTGTGATCATGTGGATATCCGCATGGGGATCGTCAATTTCTTTCCTGATCAGGCTGACGGCATGGCTGGTATGGCAGTCAAGGCTGTAGCCGGCGTTTTGGGCAAGGTTGGTTTCCATCATGGCTTTCAGGATGCGGGGATGGGCGCCCTCGCTGTAGTCATTGGTAAAACTGTACATACAATAAGCCTCCTGTAATTTGGATTGTTAAAGAAACATATTCTAGAGCGTGTTTGAAAATTCATTCCCGGCATCTGCACGCCCCACTTCGCGGTATATTTGGCCCAAATTCACTTAACGTAGCCCACTACGCCGCGTTCATTTGGGCCAAATCTCCCACAAAGTGGAACGCACAGCTACCGGAAAGCAATTTTCAAACACGCTCTAGTATAGAGGAAACGGCCAAGAGAATCAACGAAAAAGTGAGAACAGAAAAGGGATTTTAAAAAGATGTTATATCAGATTATGAATGGTACCGTGTCTTTAGGAGGCAGGGAGATACTGTCCCATATTAATTTTGAAATAAAGGGAACCGAAAAAATAGCGGTAACCGGAATCAACGGGGCAGGGAAAACCACCTTGCTGCGGCTTCTGGCAGGGGAACTGGATTTAGACCGGGATGATAAACGCCAGGGAGCCGGAATTTTTAAGTCAAGAAGACTATCTGTGGAGATGTTGAGCCAGCAGGCCTTTTTATGCCTGTCCCGGACCGTGGAGGAGGAACTTTTGGAATCATGCCCTGAGAAGGAAGAATACTCCATGGAGCGGTTTGCATATGAGCGGGAGTATGACAGGCTGTTTACCGGATTTGGCTTTAGGCGGGAGGAGAAGAGAAAGCGGCTTTCCCAGTTTTCAGGAGGGGAGCAGACCAAAATCGCACTGATCCGGCTCCTTCTTGAAAAGCCGGACGTGCTTCTTCTGGACGAGCCAACCAACCATCTGGACATGGAGGCCGTGGAATGGCTGGAACAGTATCTGAAGGGATACGAAAAGGCAGTGGTCATGGTATCCCACGACCGCTTTTTTCTGGATCAGGTGGCGGAGGTGGTCTATGAGCTGGAAGATAAAAAGCTGGAGAGGTATCCAGGGAATTATACCCATTACAGACAGGAGAAGTTAAAAAACATCCGGATTCAGAAGAAAGCGTATGAGCGGCAGCAGGAGGAGATAAAAAGGCTGAATCAGGTTATTGAGCGGTTTAAGCATAAACCTTCTAAGGCGGCTTTTGCCAGGTCAAAGAAAAAGGCAGTGGAAAGGATGGTTAAAATCCAGAACCCCAGAGAGGATGAAGCCCACATTTTTACAGGAGAGATTACCCCGGAACGTCTGGGAAGCAAATGGGTGCTGGAGGCAAAGGATCTGGAAATCGGTTATGACAAGCCTTTGTTTGAGATTGCCCTGCGGGTGCGCCGGGGACAGAAGATCGGCGTGCTGGGTCCAAACGGGGCGGGAAAAAGTACGTTTTTAAAGACCGTGGCAGGCTTTGCAAAACCGTTAAAGGGAACCTTTTCACTGGGAAACGGCATTACTATGGGGTACTTTGACCAGCATTCCGGAGAAATTGAATCGGATAAGACTGTGCTGGAGCATTTCCATGATCAGTTCCCGGCTCTTACAGAGAAAGAGGCCCGGGGGATTCTAGGAAATTATCTGTTTGGGGGAAGAGACAGCGCAAAACAGGTAAAGGCATTGTCAGGCGGGGAGAAGGCGAGACTGGTGCTGGCGGAGATCCTGCAGGGCAAACCAAATTTTCTGGTTTTGGACGAGCCTACCAACCATATGGATATCCATGCCAGGGAGACTCTGGAATCGGCTTTTCAGGCGTATCAGGGGACCATGCTGTTTGTGTCCCATGATCGGTACTTTGTAAGCCAGGTGGCAGATGCAGTGCTGATCCTGGAGAATGATTCTGTCATGTACTATCCTTTTGGATATGAGCACTATCTGGAGCGGAGAAGAAAAGCCGGAAAGGGACAGCCGGCAGTGGCCATGCTCCGGGCACAAGAGCAGGCTCTGATTGCAGGAATCAGGGCCGTGCCCAAGGCAGAGAGGCACAGAATGCGGGAGATTCCCGAGGAGGAGGCCTATGCAGACTGGAAACTGAGAATGGCCGCAGAGCAGATGGAAGGGGCCAGAAGGCAGGTGGAGCAGATCTCTGAGGACATGGAACATATGGCCAGGGAGTGGACCCAGTCAGAGGAATTCTGGAACGGGGGGCAATGGGACAGGCGGGAGGAATATGAAAAGCTAAAGAGAGAGTACATGCAGTGGGAGGAGCGATGGCATGAAACGTGCCTGGAGTGGGAGGATGCACATAATGGCAGCGGACCAATGTCACTTAGTTAAGGCTGCCGCAGGCCCCATGGGCTCCATCTCCTGTCAGGGTTCAAAATTGCCAAACTCAGTCATTTCTCAGCCAGGGAAAACAAAAAAGTGGAAAACCGGGACAAAGTGTGGTAAGATAAGAGACGCAAAGTCAAAAGCCTTCAGCAAAGCTTGGAAGGGATTTTAGGGAACATGGGGGCAGGAGGGATTATGAGTAAAAGCGAAAGGTATTTGCCGGCATTGGACGAGATGGGACTATTTGAAGACTCAGGACACAGGACCCGTTTTAAGGAACTGGTAGACTGTTATGGGGAGTACCCCTTTTTTACAAGCGGACTCTGCAAATGCATGTATCTGGCAGCGTGGGATGAAGAGCATTTTGCCGTTATTCTGCAGATATTGTCTGATTTGGCCATTGGGAAGGAACGGGACACAAATGAGATGCGGATTCAGGGAGACCTTCTGGCTGACCAGCAGGAAGGCGGAGACTATTATATATATCAGCTTTCCAATGCATTTCTTGACGGAAGGACATTTGCCTTAGAGGGAGATGAAGATATTGCAGAAGAGTATACCTATATTATCCGTCAGGCTTTAAAAGCAGGGAAAGTTATAGACCAGGCAGACGGCGGAGACAGGTAAAAGAAACCTTGGGAAAGGACAGGGCTGAAATTTGTAAGAAATATTCAGGGTTCTTTAATATCCATTATCTTCCTGATGGGGTATAATTGGCGGTGTGCTAAGTGCAGAAGGCGGCAGAAGGCCTGTCTGTCCGGCGGCGCAGAAAATAATTTGAAAATATGAGGAGAACGGAATATGAAAAGAAAATATTTTGCATTGGCAATGGGAATTGCAGCAGCTGTGATGGCAGGAGGATGCTCCGGCCAGGCAGCGGATACGAAGACAGAAGCGGCTCAGACCGAGGCCGAACAGCCGGAGAGCAGCACCATGTCAGACAGTGAAAAGGAAAGCTACTATGCTGCCCAGGATTTGGGCAGCCAGGAGGAAGAGGGGCCGCTTAAGATTGCAGGGACGATTCTGGAAGTGGGGGAGGACAGCATTTTGGTGGACAGCGACTCAGAGGCAGGATATGTGGGAGAGCTGATGCTGATGATTGATCCGGATAGTACGCTGGTCTTAGACGGCGTCAACGGGTTGCCGGTAGAACTTAAGGATGTGGGGACAGGATATTTTGAGGCTTATCTTGGGCCGGCTATGACCATGTCCCTTCCGGCTCAGAGCACGCCCTATGCGGTGATTGTCAATATTCCCGAGGGGGAAGCGGCTCCTCAGTACGTGGTTGCCGCAGGCAAAGTGGACGAGGTGAGAGGAAAACAGACTCTTACGGGAATGGACGAGGCAGAGTATCCCCTTGCCCGCAATGTGGAAATAAGCCCATATCTTACGAAGAATATTGTACAGCTGGAGGATATCGGCAGCGGTTCGCGGTGCCTGGTGTGGATGAATGAGGAAGCGGAAGTAGACAGAATCGTGCTGTTTGGCGAGTAAAAAAACCGGCCCGGCTTCTTAAAAAAGGGGCAGGCCGCATAAGGGAGGCCCTCAGGCAATGGAGAAAGCATTAGAACAAGAAGTGCAGAAACTGGTATCGGATATTCTGGAAGATTATAAGGGCAACAGGGATATTGACCGTATGGAGGATTTTTTTAATCAGCCGGATAAAGACGTAATTATTGACATCGTAAATAAGATGCTGCGGATTTTATTTCCAGGATATTACAGGGATAAGTCTTACCGGGTTTACAATGCGGCAAGCCAGCTGACCCTGCAGATTGAGGACGTAATGTACTACCTGAACAAAGAGATCCTGAAAGTCCTGAAATACAGCCAGAAGTACAAAGGGGGGACTGAGGAGGAAAACAAAAAAAACGCTCAGGACATTACGATTGCATTTTTAAAGAAGATTCCTCGGATCAGGGAATATCTGGAGACGGATCTGGAGGCGTTTTTCGACGGTGACCCGGCAGCGGAAAGCAAGGATGAGATCATCCTGTCCTATCCGGGCATGCTGGCCATAACCGTATACCGCATTGCCCACGAATTGCTGCTTCTGTCTGTCCCCCTGATTCCAAGGACCATGACCGAGTATGCCCACAGTGTGACCGGAATTGACATCCATCCCGGTGCAACCATAGGAAAATATTTCTTCATTGACCATGGAACCGGAATTGTGGTAGGTGAAACTACGGTTATCGGAGAGCATGTGAAAGTTTACCAGGGGGTTACCCTGGGAGCTTTGTCCACAAGCGGAGGGCAGAAATTAAAGCATACCAGAAGGCACCCCACCATTGAAGACTATGTGACCATCTATTCCGGGGCATCCATACTGGGAGGAGAGACTGTCATCGGGCGGGGTTCCGTCATCGGAGGCAATGCGTTTATCACGAAATCCGTGGAAGCAGGAGGAAGGGTCAGCATAAAAGACAATTAAGGAGATGCGGGCATGTTAAATGAAAGATGGGTGTTTTATGAGGACGCACAGCCTCAGACGGTGGCCGAAGGCGTTGTGCGCCGGGTCCTGGCCTACAGTAAGGACGTCATGTGCGTAGAGAATACGTTCCAGAAGGGCGCCGTAGGCTCCCTGCACCATCACCCCCATACGCAGATCACGTATGTGGTCAGCGGTGTGTTTGAGTTTGAGATTGACGGGGAAAAGAAGACTGTAAAGGCAGGAGATACGCTGCTGAAGACAGACGGGGTGGAGCACGGATGCGTCTGCGTGGAGGCAGGAGTGCTGCTGGATATTTTCAGCCCCATGAGGGAAGATTTTGTGGGCTGAACTGCAAAGAAGAAAATCGGGGGCCGGTATGTAAAGATGCATATGGCTGCCCGGTTTTTCTTTTTGTGTGGAACGTGCATGAAAAATGCATTTATTCCGTTAAAAACCGCTTGCATATTCTTTTGGAATGGAGTAAACTGTACTAGTACAATTAATACACATGGCCGGGAAATTTTTTGAAGAAAAAGAAGGCAGGCAGTCGTTATAGTTAGGTGAAGAAAACAGGCGGCTGCCTGGCAGGCAGAACATAATTGAAGGCATATTTGAAAAAATATAAGGCGAAGGGGGATTAAGATGGACGAGAACAGGACGCAGGATATGGAACAGAGCGGGGACGCAGCATGGGAGGACAGGCAGGAGCGCTTAGGCGAATCCGAAATAAAACAGTCTGAGGAACCAGGCAGGGACAGCAAAACAGAGCAGTACGATACCGAGCAACAGCGCCTGATTCAGGAAGAACAGCAGCTGTCCCAGGAGGAACAGCAGTTTGAGGCGGAGCTGGCAGAACTGATGAAAACGGACCCTGCAGACAAGAAGGGAAGAAAAAAGAAAAAGAAGAGGGAAAAAGGCCAAAGGAAGCCGTGGAGCAGAAAGAAGAAAATTTTGGCAGCCGCAGCGGCGGCAGCAGTGGCGCTTGTGGCGTTTAAGGCCTGCGGGGGAAAGAAGGATCAGGCGGTGATGGTGAGTACCATGCCATTGACAAGAGGAACCATACAGCAGGAACTGACCATAAGCGGACCGGTCAGCGGCACGGACAGTGTGGACGTGGTGTCCAGCCTTCATGCAGAGGTTACGGATATTCAGGTAAAAGAGGGAGATCATGTGGAACAGGGGCAGCTTCTGGCGCTGATCGATGAGAGCGACGTGAGAAAAGAGCTGGATATGGCCCAGAATGCCTATGACCTGGCGGTTTCTACATATAATGAGCAGCAGCTTCTTGCGGAAAACGGCTATGCCAAAGCAGTGCAGGAGGCGGAGGCGGCCAAAAGGGATTTTGACCGGATCAGCGTGCTGTATCAGGCAGGCAGCGTGTCCCGGCAGGAGTGGGAGACTGCCCAGAACCGGCTGAGGGATGCCCAGAGGGACACTACCACATTCAATCTTCAGGACGGAAAGCCGACGGCAAACGAGTCTTATATGCTCCAGATTAAGAATGCGGAATTTGAGCTGGAGAAGAAAAGGGAACAGCTTAAGGATACCCAGGTGACAGCGCCTATTTCCGGAACCGTGGTAAGAGTCAATGCCAAAGTAGGGCGCTTTGCGGATAAAATCGAAGATGACAAGCCTATGTTTATTATCGAGAATCTGGAGACGCTGGAGATGAAGGTCAGCGTCAGCGAGTATTCCATCGGACAGATTGCCGTAGGGCAGGAAGCCGCAGTAACGGCGGACATTTTAAACGGGGAGTCAGTCCAGGGCCAGGTAATCGCCATTTCACCTACAGGCGAGGAAAAAGGCGGCGGTTCTACGGAGAGGGTTATTCCAACCACCATCCGGATCATGGAAGATAACAGCAAGCTGATTGCAGGGATCACGGCAAGAGCCAGAATCATTCTCAACGAGGCAGAGGACGCCTGGATTGTGCCTATTTCGTCGGTTCTGGAGACGGCGGAGGGAACATGTGTCATGACCGTGGATCAAGGCGCCGTAAAACGGATTCCGGTGGAGACAGGGGTGGAAAGCGATATTCAGGTTCAGGTGATCCCGACACAGGAGGGAGCTTTTACAGAAGGAATGGGAATCGTGGTTTCTCCGTCAGAGATGATGAATGACGGCATGAAAGTCACGGAAAATGCGGCAGGGAATTAGGAGGCAAGAGATGGCGGACAAACAAAACCAAAGGAGCGTATTATGGCGGAAGAACTGATTCGGCTGAAAGACTTGGTAAAGATATATGATACGGGAGCTATTAAGGTTTTAGGACTGAAGCGCATCAATCTAACCATAAACCGGGGGGAATTTGTGGCTATTATGGGAAAGTCGGGGTCAGGAAAATCCACGCTGATGAATATTTTAGGCTGCCTTGACAGGCCGTCCATGGGACATTACTATCTGGACGGCGTTGATGTGGCTTCCATGACTCCTAATGAGCTTTCAGAGATCCGGAATAAAAAAATCGGGTTTGTGTTCCAGTCCTTTAACCTGATTTCCAGGACCTCGGCTTTAAAAAATGTGGAACTTCCCATGACATATGCCAAAGTCGGAAAGAAGGCCAGACGGGAGAGGGCTTTAAAGCTTCTGGACAGGGTAGGGCTTTTAGTCAGGGCGGAGCATATGCCAAATGAGCTGTCAGGAGGCCAGCGGCAGAGAGTGGCCATTGCCAGGGCGCTGGCAAATGAGCCGCCCCTGATTCTGGCGGATGAGCCCACTGGAAACCTGGACACTGCGGCATCAGAGGAAATCATGGGATTATTTGCAGACCTTCACCGGGAGGGCGCCACGGTTGTGGTGGTTACCCATGAGGAAAATATTGCTGAGTTTACAGACAGGATCATACGTTTTCAGGACGGGCTGGTCATCAGTGATACGAGAAGGGGGGAGACAGATCATGCTGTTTGAGAATATGAGCATGGCATTTTCAGCTATACGGGTCAATAAGATGCGTTCCTTCCTGACCATGCTGGGCATCATTATCGGTATCGGATCGGTAATTTCCATTGTATCTATCGGCGATACCATGAGAAGCCTTTTTGCAGATCTGTATAAAGACGTAGGCGTGACCCAGGCATTTTTAGCAATCGGATACTGGGTGGATGATACGCGGCAGAGCGATTATTTTACTTTGGATGAGCTGGAGAGGGTAAAAGACGTATTTGGGGATCAGATAGCCTATATTGACAGCAACATGTCTACCAACGGAGAGGCCATTACCAAAGAAGTGACCGTAAATTTCAGTTTCAGCGGCATTGACTACAATTATATTGACGTGCAGCCGGTAAACATGGTTTACGGGCGCTATCTTAACGAGGGCGACGTGCTGGGGAGGAAGAACAATGTAGTGATGGACGCGGACAGCGCCATGCTTTTGTTCGGAGTGGAAAATGCGGTGGGAAAAACCTTTCGGACCAGCCTTTTCGGGAATGTGGATGAGTTTACGGTGGTGGGAGTTTATAAAAAAGAGGTAAATGCGTTTCAGGCGCTGATGATGGGGGGACAGTCGGACAGAGGATCGGCATTTGTGCCGTATACGCTTTTGACATGGCCCAATGATTACTTCTACTACCTCCATGTGTATGCAAAAGAAGATGTGAACCTGGATGAGTTTTTTGACCAGCTGATTGCCTATGTGGCTAATTATAAGGGAAGGGAGCCTGAGGACATGTATCTGCAGACAGCCATGGAGGAGATGACGTCTGTGGATACGGTCATGGGCGGCCTTTCGGCGGCAGTGGGAGGCATTGCAGCCATCTCGCTTTTGGTAGGCGGAATCGGAATTATGAATATTATGCTGGTTTCAGTTACAGAGAGAACAAGGGAGATCGGAATCCGGAAATCCTTGGGAGCAAAGACAAGGGACATTCTGGTGCAGTTTTTGACCGAATCAGCCATCTTATCTGCCTGCGGCGGGGTTATCGGCATAATCATCGGAGTCGGCCTGGTATCCCTGATCGGCGGGGCGTTTGGCATCGGAGTGGTAATACGGCCTTCGGTGGTGATCCTTGCCGTGACGTTTTCGGCGGTTGTGGGAATCTTTTTCGGACTGTATCCGGCGTCTAAGGCGGCTAAAGCAGATCCGATTGACGCATTAAGATATGAATGAGGGGCAAGGCGCTTGCAGAGGCAGATTTCCGGCAGGCGCCCCGCCTTTTTTCTTTGCTGTGCATTGCAAGCGGACAATTTTTATGATATACTAAGTTGATATGTTTTGTACATTGCTTGGATTGGACGGTGAGACAGTGTTAAATGAGGACAGACTCAAATTGATGACCAGTATCGGGATGTTTGAGAAGAAAGAGGGGAAGAAGATTTTTCCCATATGCCGGTTTTTTAGGAGCGATTATATTGGAAAGCATATACTGAGGGCGTTTTTGGGATTTTCGTTCTGCTGGCTTTTGGGGACGGCCCTGGTGATTCTATATAAAGCGGAGGACATTTTGTCTTCGCTGAATTTTAATGAGATTGAAGGATTTGGGAAGATGTATGTAGGGAGTTATCTGGCAGGGCTGACAGTGTATCTGCTGATAACCTACTGGGTGTATTGGAAGCGGTACGAGTATGCCAGCAGAGGAATGAAGGTCTATGTGGCAAAGCTGAAAAGACTGGAGAAGCGCTATGAGATGCAGGGGAAAACGGGACAGGGAGGTAGAAAGGCATGATGGCTCTCCTGGAATTCAGAGAAAAATTAAGATCCTTTTACGGAAGATGCGATACGGTTTTGATTCCGCTGGTTAAATTTGCAGTGAGTCTGATTGTATTTTGGATATTGAACAGCAACATCGGTTATATGGAAAAACTGAAAAATCCTGCAGTCTGGCTTTTGCTGTCCGCAGTCTGTTCTTTTCTGCCTTATGGCGTCATATCTTTTTTGGCAGGCGCTGTGCTGATCGCCCATATCAGCAGCGTTTCCCTGGAGATGGCATTGATTTTGGCAGTGATTCTGGTTATGGTTGCTATCCTTTACTACGGCTTTCAGCCAGGGGACAGCTATCTGCTTTTGCTGACGCCCATACTTTTCCAGTTTAAGATTCCATATGTGATTCCTCTTTTAGCAGGATTGTCCGGCGGACTGACAGGGGTGATTCCTGTCAGCTGCGGCGTATTTATTTACTATATCATCCAGTATGTTAAGCAAAACGCAGGGGTTCTGACCAATGACGCGGCGCTGGATATTACCCAGAAATATGTGCAGATTATAAAGAATATGATGAATAATAATCTGATGATCCTGATGATCGCCGCCTTTGCAGTGGGAATTCTGACAGTATACCTGATTCGGATCTTGTCCATAGATTACGCATGGCATATAGCGATTGTGGCAGGGGCCATGGTGCAGCTGCTGGTGGTTTTCGTGGGCGACTTTATGTTTGACGTGTCAGTGCCCATGCTGGAGCTTATTATTGGCGTTGTTATAGCCATGATCGTTGCGGCGGTTTATAATTTTTTTGTGTTTGCGGTAGATTACAGCCGGACAGAGTATATCCAGTTTCAGGATGACGATTATTACTATTATGTAAAAGCGGTTCCAAAGATTACCGTGTCAGCTCAGGATGTCAAGGTGCAGAAGATCAATTCCACCAGAAACAGGCACAGGGAGTTTTAGCCAAAACGGCGGCGCTGGGGATACGGCGCCCGGGCAGAGGCGATTTTTGGAGACGCTTGATAAAAGCAGAGGGAAAGAGGAGGTGAGAATATGGAAGATATTTTGGATATGTTCCGCAGCTGGATGTCTTTTTTACCAAAGATTACATATATGAATATTGTGGAGATCATTATCATAGCGTTTTTAATCTACGAGATTCTTTTGTGGATTAAGAATACTAGGGCATGGACTCTTTTAAAGGGGCTTGTTTTTATCCTGGTATTTGCCATATTGACATACCTTCTGAGACTGGATACCATTATGTGGATTCTGGAAAAGACGGCATTGGTGGCGACTACGGCGCTGGTAATCATTTTCCAGCCGGAATTGCGGAGGGCTTTGGAACAGCTGGGCAGCAAGAACCTGGTCACCTTCCTGCTTCCTTTTGATGACGCTAAACAGACAAATGATTTTTCGGAAAAAACCGTTAATGAACTGGTAAGGGCTTCGTTTGAAATGGCAAAGGTTAAGACGGGGGCCCTGATGGTCATCGAGAGAGGCGGTACATTAAAGGACATCGAGCGGACCGGCATTGAGGTTGACGGCGTGGTTACCAGCCAGCTTCTGATCAATATTTTTGAGCACAATACGCCGCTTCATGACGGAGCAGTGGTAATTCGCGGTAACCGGGTGGCGGCCGCCACCTGTTATCTGCCGCTTTCAGACAACGGCAGCATCAACAAAGCCCTGGGAACAAGACATCGGGCAGCTGTAGGCATCAGTGAGGTTACGGACAGTCTTACCATCATCGTTTCGGAAGAGACGGGACGAGTATCTCTGGCGGAACACGGCGCACTGAGGAGAATTGATGATGCGGACTCCCTGAACCGGGAGCTTAGGGGGCTTTTAGTGCAGGAGGAATCCGGCAGCCGGTTCAAACTGTGGAAGGGAAGGCAGAAAGATGAAAGAAAAACTGACAAATAATCTGGGACTGAAAGCTCTGTCCGTTGCCCTGGCCATATTTGCCTGGTTTATGGTGGTTGACGTGGTCAATCCTCTGGTGGAAAGTTCGGTGGAAGTCCCTATTGAGATAATAAATGAGGATATTTTGAGAAAGGCCAACTTAACTTATGAGGTGGTTGGGAAAAAGACGGTTACGGTTACCTATGAATCGAGAACCAGAGACAGGTACCGGATTACGTCCGGTGATTTTTATGCATATGCGGATTTGGCTAACCTGTATGATGTAACCGGCTCGATCCCGGTAACCGTGGAGATAAACAGCCGGGAGATCCGGGGGATGATCGAGGGTACGCCTGTGGCCAAGCCGGGGGTGGTGCGGATTCAGACCGAGGAACTTCAGAGAAAAAAGTTTGATGTGGTGCCTCATATAAGCGGGGAGGTGGAGGAAGGGTATGCCATAGGAGACGCTCAGATAAGGCCTCAGCAGGTGTATGTAACAGGGCCTGTGTCTGTGGTGGGGCAGATCAGTTCCGTAGGGGTGGAGATCGACATGACAGGAGCCAATGCGGATCTGTCTGGAGACGCCAAGGTTGCCCTTTATGATGCCAATGGCAATCAGCAGCCGGACCTGATGAGCGAAGTAAGCCTTAGCCGGTCTGAGGTTCAGTACCAGGTAGGCGTGCTGAGGGTTAAGACTCTGGGGCTGGACTTCCAGATTGCGGGAGAGGTTGCAGAAGGTTACAGATTTACAGGAGTGGACAGCGACATCAAATCCGTTCAGGTGGAAGGGCTGAAGTCGGTTCTTGCGTCTGTAAGCACGCTGGTGGTTCCGGGCGAGCTTCTCAACATTGAGGGAGCCACGTCGGATGTGACGGTGGAGGTTGACTTGGCAGAACTTTTGCCTGATAATATAAGCATGACAAGGGACGCTGTTACGACAGCTGCCATTACTCTGCGGGTAGAGCCGCTGGAGCAGAGGATTGTGACATTTGCTACCAACGGGCTGCAGCTGACAGGCGCATCGGATGAGTTTGATTATGAATTTCAGGAAGAGAGGGCCAGTGTGCGGATTCGGGGACTCAAGGAGGATCTGGACAGCCTGGGACCGGGGGCCATTACGTGCCGCATAGATGTGACGGGACTGGGAGAGGGGCCGGCAAGCGTGGAGCTGCAGGCAGATCTTCCGGAAGGATTTGAGCGGGTAGGCACTGACAGGGTGCAGATTTATATTACCCGGAAGGGAGCTGCAGGGCCCGGCGAGACGGAGGAAAGCACAGAAGAAGAGGAAAGCGGGACGGCGGAAGAAGCTATGGAGCCATAATCATGGAGCGTGTCTGAAAAGCGTTTCCGGGAGAGGGCATTTTTCAAGCATGCTTGGGGAAGATTAAAAAGGAGAAGGGGACAGCTTATGGTAACAGCAAAAGTAGTGATCAGGAATCTAACCGGACTGCACTTAAGGCCGGCAGGGATTCTTTGTAATAAAGCGATTCTTTACAAGTCCAGAATTCAGTTTCGGACAGACACCACCACGGCCAATGCGAAAAGCGTTTTAAGTGTTCTGGGAGCCTGTGTAAAAAGTGGGGACGAGATTGAATTTATCTGCGAAGGAGACGATGAGCAGGAGGCTTTGGATTCCATGATCAAGGTCGTAGAAGAAGGCCTGGGAGAATAATATTACATTAATTTTAAGGAGGGGAAAGCATTATGTTTAAGGGAACTAATGCATCAGCAGGCATCGGTATCGGCAAGGCTGCCATTATCAAAGAGGTGGAGATGGTGATCCGCCCTGATAAGGTGGCCAGCGTGGAGACGGAGGTTACGCGGTTCAGAGGCGCACTGGCGGATACGGTTGCCCAGACCAAGGCTTTGGCGGATGATCTTGCCACAAAGGTGGGAGAGAAGGAAGCTGAGATTATGAATGGCCATTTGATGCTTCTGGCAGATCCTATGCTGACCGGCGAGATCGAGGAGGCTATCAAGAGGGACAGCGTTTGCAGCGAGTATGCCATTGAGACTACCTGCAGCACCTATGCCGACGTATTTGCAGCCATGGATGATGAGCTGATGCAGCAGCGGGCTACAGACATGAGAGATATTAAGACCAGGATGCAGCAGGTTCTGCAGGGAATTAAGCCGGTGGATATCGCATCTCTGCCAGAAGGCAGCATCATCGTGGCGAAAGATCTTACTCCATCTATGACGGCGGGCATCAATCCGGCTAATGTAACCGGAATTGTGACAGAACTGGGAGGAAAGACTTCCCACAGCGCGATTCTCGCAAGGGCTCTGGAGATTCCGGCGGTAGTTGCCGTAAGCAATGTTATGGACAAGATTGAAGAGGGAGACAGCATTGTGTTAGACGGCGGCGAAGGGATTGTTATTGTCAATCCTACGGAAGCGGAGATGAACGAGTACACGGCAAAGAGGGACAAATTCCTGCAGGAGAAGAAAGATCTGGAGCGTTTTAAGGGCGTGCCTACAGTGACCAAGGACGGAGTCCATATTGAACTGGTTGCAAATATCGGCAATCCCGATGATCTGGCTAAAGTTCTGGAGTATGACGGAGAGGGCGTGGGCTTGTTCCGCACCGAGTTTTTGTTTATGGACCGCACCTCCATGCCTACGGAGGAAGAGCAGTTTGAGGCATATAAGAAAGTGGCGGAAGGGCTCTCAGGCAAGCCTGTTATTATCCGTACCCTGGACATCGGAGGCGACAAGGAGATCCCTTATATGGGTCTTGCAAAAGACGAGAACCCATTCCTTGGATATCGTGCCATCCGCCTGTGTCTGGACAGGAAGGAAGACATCTACCGTCCGCAGCTTAGAGCTTTGCTGCGCGCCAGTGCATTTGGCGGCATTAAGATCATGATTCCTATGATTACCTGCATTGACGAGATCCGTGAGGCCAAGGCTTTGATTGAGGATATTAAGAATGAGCTTGACCGCAAGGATATTCCATACAATAAGAATATTCAGATCGGTATCATGGTGGAGACAGCAGCGGCTTCCCTGATGGCGGACGTATTTGCCAAGGAAGTTGACTTCTTCAGCATCGGAACCAATGATTTGACTCAGTATACCATGTCTGTGGACAGAGGCAATGAGAAGATCTCTTATCTGTACTCTACCTTTAATCCGGCTGTGCTCCGCAGCATCCGCAATATTATCAAATGCGGCAGGGAGGCAGGCATTATGGTAGGCATGTGCGGCGAGGCGGCCAGTGATCCTCTTATGATTCCGCTTTTGCTGGCATTTGGCTTAAATGAGTTCAGCATGAGCGCATCTGCCATTTTGAAGTCCAGGAAGATGATTACAGGCTACAGCAGCGAGGAACTTCAGGCTGTGGCTGACAAGGCCATGAGCTTTGTCACTGCAAAAGAAGTGGAAAGCTACATGAAGGAGTTTGTCAATAAGCAGTAGATAATGACAGAAAAGGCGTGTCCGCAGACAGGATTCCGGATTTGCGAAACTCTGCGGGCACGCAGTTTAGACACAGAGGACAGGGGCATATGTTTGTTTATAGTATCTGCTATGCTGCCAGTTATGGATTTGCCCGTTTCGGGTGGTATTATGCGTCCGGAGGAGCATTGCTTTTGGCAGCCGGTTATTTATATTATAATGATTATCATAAGTCAGGCAATCTGGTTCATCTGCGGGGGCTGTTCTGCGCTTTCTGGACAGGGGGGCAGGCCATGGCCTGCTTAAAGCTGAGCAACCTTCAAAGTGACTGGAGCCTTATGACCTGGGCGTGTTTTTATACGGCGCTGGCCGGTTTTTGGGTTACTTATGAGATCGCAGAACACTATTGCGGAGAGGGGTATGGCAGAAGGAGAAAGCCTGCAAAAACCTGCTCCGTGCGCCCCTTGTTTCGATGTATGCAGGCCCTGACCTTAGTTTCTGCGTCCGGGTTTATTTTGGAGGCGGTGAAGCTGAAATATATTCCCCTGCTGGTTAAAGGGGTGCCTCACGCCTATTCGGAGTTCCATCTGACAGGAGTCCATTATTTTACGGTTTCCTGTGTGTTGGTGCCGTCCCTTGCTGTTCTGTTCTTTCTGGAGGGTGGCAGCAGGCGGCGTTACAGAAATGTAATGGCTGTGCTGATGACAATCATATCCCTGGCAATCCCCATTTTATGCGTATCCAGGTTCCAGCTGATCTTTGCGGCGCTGCTGGCCTGCTTTACTTTCGGATCTTATTACAGACGGATGAGTCCCTGGGTAATTCCTGCCCTGTTTGTGGTTCTCCTTCCGTTTTACGTGGTTCTTACCATTGCCAGAAGTCATGATGTGGCATATCTTAACGGGATTTTTGAGATGAAGAACACAGGGATGCCTATTTTTATCTCCCAGCCATATATTTATATTGCTAACAATTATGAGAATTTTGACTGCCTGGTGGAGGCGCTGCCGCACCACACGTTTGGTATCCGGATGCTGTTTCCGGTGTGGGCCCTGACAGGACTGAAGTTTGTGTTTCCGTATCTTATCAGTTTTCCTCTGTATGTGACAAAGACAGAGCTGACTACGGTAACTTTGTTTTACGATGCGTATTATGATTTTGGTATTTTCGGGGTTGCTGCGTTGTCCTGCGCACTGGGGGCGGCGGCGTTCTGGCTGGTGAATACAGTCAGAAGCAGTAAAAGCGAAAATCCGATGTGGTATGTTTTTTATGGACAGTTTGGCGTGTATATGATGCTGTCATTTTTTACTACCTGGTTTAGCAACCCTACTACCTGGTTTTATCTGGCGGTAACAGGGGGGATGGCCTGGTACTGCACAAGAGACGGGGGCAGACGGCGATAAAAGGAATCAGGAGAAGCTGCATGGACAGCAGATAAATTTTCGGCAAATGGATAGGAAAGAAACGGGCTTTTAGAATACAGACTGCAGGAAAGATTCTGAGAGTCCTTAAGATATAAGAGAGGAATGACTTTATGAAGACGTGGGAGACATATATTAGAAAAGTAGTTCCCTATGTACCAGGCGAGCAGCCTCAGGGAGAACACATAATTAAATTAAATACCAATGAGAATCCATATCCGCCTGCACCCGGCGTGCAGAAAGCCCTGAGGGAAATGAACCCGGAGCAATTCCGGAAATATCCGGACCCGTCAGCAGGGCTTCTTGTAAAGGCGCTGGCGGATCACTTCCAGGTTTCGGAAAAGAACATTTTTGTGGGGGTAGGCTCAGATGACGTGCTGGGCATGGCATTTTTGACCTTTTTTAATTCGGGGAAGCCCATTCTGTTTCCGGATATTACCTACTCCTTCTATCCCGTGTGGGCCGATCTTTTTGGAATTCCCTATGAGACTCCTGAATTGGACGGGACGTTTTCCATAAGGCATGAGGATTATAAAAGGGACAGCGGCGGAATCGTTCTGGCCAACCCCAATGCCCCCACCGGAATGTATCTTCCCCTTGGGCAGGTGGAAGATATCGTCAGATGGAATCAGGACGTGGTGGTGATTGTGGATGAAGCTTATGTCGATTTTGGGGGGCAGTCTGCCGTGCGCCTGACAGAAAACTATGAAAATCTTCTGGTGGTGCAGACATTCAGCAAATCCAGATCCATGGCAGGAATGCGGATCGGGTACGGCATAGGATCGGAAAAGCTTATAAAGGCACTGATGGATGTGAAGTATTCTTATAATTCCTATACCCTGAATTACCCCTCCATTGTTTTAGGCGCAGAGGCAGTGAAGGACGACATATATTTCCGGGAGACGGTGGATAAGATCGTCAGAACCAGGGAGCAGGCAAAGGAGAGATTTGCACAGATGGGATTTTCCTGCACAGACTCACAGACGAATTTTCTGTTTATTACCCATGAGAGGGTGCCTGCCAAAGATATTTTCCGTATTTTGAAACAGGAAAAAATTTATGTACGGTATTTTGCGGTTCCGAAGCTGGACAATTACCTGCGGGTGAGCATAGGTACTGATGAAGAGATGGAGGAGCTGTACCGGATTTTGGAAAAGCGGCTGCCCCAAATGGGTTAAACAAGAAATAGGCTGGTGGTAGGATGAAAGATAGGAGACGGATACTGCGGATACTGCTTAATATTCTGATTCCGGCTGTCAAGGCGGCGGCAGTGTGTTTCATAGGCCTGTGGCTCCTCAGATTTTTTATGCCTTTTGTCATAGGATGGCTTATTGCCATGGTGGCAAATCCATTGGTAAAACTGTTGGAGAAGCGGCTCAATCTGGTCCGCAAGCATAGTTCCGTGCTTATAGTGGTGGCAGTGCTTGCAGGAATCATTGGCGGGTTGTATTTTTTAACTGGAAGAGTTATAATAGAGGTAAGATCCCTAATCGTAGATATGCCCGCCATCTATGACGCAGTAAGGCTGGAAGTGCTGGAAGCTTTGGATTCTCTCAACCGTCTGATGGCAAGGATGCCTGCAGGAGTCCAGGAGTGGTTTAACCGTACCAATGAGAACCTGGGAGAAATTGTCAGCAGTCTTATGCAGAAGATGGCATTTCCTACAGTAACCGTTGCGGGTCATGTGGCAAAGGGGATACCGGCTGCACTGGTAAGTTCCATTGTGGTGATCCTTTCCGCATATTTTTTTATTGTGGATCAAGATAAGATTCGGGGATTTGTCGGGGGAATAATGCCTAAGTCTCTGAATCCTTATTTGGAGTTATTTCGAAAAGATTTGAAGAACCTTATCGGCGGATATTTTCTGGCCCAGTTTCGCATCATGTTTGTGGTGGCAGCGGTATTGGCAGTGGGGTTCTTAATACTGGGCGTCAGATACGGGATTCTGCTGGCGGTTTTGATCGCCATATTGGATTTTCTGCCTTTATTTGGAACGGGAACCGCTCTTTTTCCATGGGCAGTGATAAAACTTTTGTCAGGCGAGGCCGCATTTGCAGCAGGGCTGATTTTGCTGTATGTGCTGACTCAGGTTGTGCGTCAGATCATCCAGCCGAAGATCGTGGGGGATTCCATGGGGCTTCCTCCGCTTTTAACATTGTTCTTTCTATATGTAGGTTTTAAAATTCACGGGATTTCCGGCATGATCCTGGCGGTTCCCGTGGGACTTGTGGGGGTAAAGCTGTATGAGTACGGTGCTTTCGATTCCCTTATTGAGCAGGTAAAGCTTTTAGTACAGGAGATTGATAAACTTCGGAAAGAGGACTCATGAAGATTAAGAGAAGAGGCAGAATGGCTGCACTGGGTATGGGTGTGCTTCTTGCGATTCTTTGTCCTTGCAGAACCTGGGCATTTGACCCCTGGATCTATTTAAACGGATACTGGATTTCAGCCGATGGAAAATCAACCATAGAGGGCGCTTTAAAAAAAGGAGTTACCATTACCAAATATCAGAACAAATCAGGGAAAATACAGTGGAGTCAGCTGTCAGAAGACAGTATTTCCTTTGTCATGGTGCGTCTGGGATACAGCGATGACAAAGATCCCTACTTTGAAGCCAATATGTTAGGGGCGCAGAAGGCAGACCTGGATATCGGCGTCTGCTTTTACAGCAAGGCTGCAAGCGTGGAGGAGGCCAGGAGAGAGGCTGCCTATGTACTTGATACAGTAAAAGATTACCGGGTTTCTTATCCCATTGCATTTGAGATGGATGCCCAGGAGGCACAGGATAAAAATCTGTCCAGGGAGCAGATTACAAGGCAGACAGATGCGTTTTGCGATGCCGTGGAGGAGTCAGGCTACAAGGTGGTGGTGTTCGGGGACAATGAATGGCTGAACCAGCATGTGGAGATGAGAAAGCTTCCCTACGATGTATGGTACAGCAGGTATGGGATGGCCCATGATTTTCCAAACCGGACTTTGTGGCGGTGCACGGACCGGGCAGCAGTGAAAGGGATTGAAGGGAGCGTATGCCTGGAATTTGCATTTGTGAATTATAAGAACATTTTTCAGGGAACCGGGTGGAGAGAGATCAATGGAAAGAAGTATTACTTTGAAGACTATGAGATGGTAAAGGACACCGGGGTTCGAATCGGGGAGGAAGTCTACTTTTTTGACAGAGACGGGAATTGGAGGAAGACAAGATAAGATCAGTCCGGTGCGGCATATTTTGCTGCAAAATATTTTTCCGGTGGATACAGGCGATGCTGCTGTTCCGGCTTTAAACGGGGCTCAGCATCGCCTTTTTATGTAAAAGCGCCGAATCCTTGGGGCAGGACTGATTTTTCTTGCAACCTGGAGAATATAGTATATAATATAGAAATGTAGATGAAGCTTTTAACTTTAATACTACGGAAAGGCGGATCACACATGAAACAAACGATTTATCTGGACAATGCGGCCACAACCAAGACCGACCCAAGGGTGGTGGAGGCCATGCTGCCCTACTTTACCGAGCATTACGGAAACCCGTCCTCGGTATATGAATTTTCGACTCCCTGCAAACAGGTTATATCCGGAGCCAGGGAAACCATAGCAAAAAGCCTGGGGGCTAAACCTAACGAAATCTATTTTACGGCAGGAGGCACTGAGTCCGACAACTGGGCAATTAAGGCTACGGCCGAGGCTTATGCAGATAAGGGAAAACACATTATTACCAGCAAGATTGAACACCATGCAGTGCTCCATACCTGTGAGTATCTGGAGAAGAGGGGATTTGAGGTTACCTATGTAAATGTGGATGAAAACGGAATTGTAAAGCTGGATGAGCTGAAGAAGGCCATTCGGCCGGATACGGTTTTAATTTCCATCATGTTTGCCAATAATGAGATCGGAACCATAGAGCCCATAAAGGAGATCGGACAGATCGCAAAGGATAAAGGGATTTTGTTCCACACAGATGCGGTGCAGGCATACGGCCATGTGCCGATTGACGTGGATGATTATAATATTGATATGTTAAGCTCCAGCGCCCACAAGCTGAACGGCCCGAAGGGCATAGGATTTCTCTATATACGTACAGGAGTAAAAATGCGATCCTTTATCCACGGAGGAGCACAAGAACGGAAACGCCGGGGCGGCACGGAGAACGTACCGGGAATCGCCGGATACAAAAAGGCTGTGGAACTTGCCATGGCCTCTATGGAGGAGCGGGAGAAAAAAGAGAGAAAGCTTCGGGACTACCTGATCGACAGGGTGATAGGGGAGGTGCCCTATGTGCGGCTAAATGGTCACAGGAGCCAGCGCCTGAGCAACAATGCCAACTTTGCGTTCCAGTTTATTGAGGGGGAATCCCTGCTGATCATGCTGGACGGAAGCGGAATCTGCGGTTCCAGCGGCTCTGCATGTACTTCCGGCTCCCTTGACCCGTCCCATGTGCTTCTGGCCATAGGCCTTCCTCACGAGATTGCCCATGGTTCCCTGAGGCTGACCGTGAGCCCGGAAAACACCAGAGAAGAGATGGATTTTGTAGTAGACAGGATCAAGGAAATCGTACAGAGACTGCGGGATATGTCACCCCTGTACGAGGATTTTATCAGGAGAAAATAACCTGCTGATGCTGTAACCTGTCTGTGCAATAGGGCACGAACAGGCGGTATACATTAATTTAAATATGGGGCAGCTGCCGGTATAAAGGAAAAGGGAACTGCCGTGAGATCACAGAAAGAAGAGGAGATATGCTGTTATGTATACAGAGAAAGTAATGGATCATTTCCAGAATCCCAGAAACGTGGGGGAGATTGAAAATGCCAGCGGCACAGGCACTGTGGGGAACGCCAAATGCGGCGATATTATGCGGATTTACCTGGATATTGACGAGAACCAGGTGATCCGGGATGTAAAGTTTAAGACCTTTGGGTGCGGAGCCGCGGTGGCTACCAGCAGCATGGCTACGGAGATGGTGAAGGGAAAGACGGTCCAGGAAGCCATGGAAGTTACTAATAAGGCGGTAATGGAGGCCCTTGACGGGCTTCCGCCTGTAAAGGTACACTGCTCTTTATTAGCGGAGGAGGCGATCCATGCAGCTTTGTGGGATTATGCGGAGAAAAACGGCATTACCATTGAAGGGCTTGAGAAACCCAAATCAGATATCAGCGAACATGATGAGGACGAGGAGTATTAAAGAGCAGCGGATATGGCAGTCAATGAGGCTGCGGCATACATCCGGCAGAAAGCGTTTAAAAATATACTCTAAGCTTGAGAGGATGGCCCTAAGGGAAACGTATGGATAATAGCAGGAAGAAAGTGGTAATAGGCATGTCCGGAGGAGTGGACTCCTCTGTGGCTGCCTGGCTTCTGAAAGAGCAGGGATATGACGTAACAGGCGTCACCATGCAGATATGGCAGGATGAGCAGCAGCATATTCAGGAGGAAAACGGAGGCTGCTGCGGTTTCAGCGCTGTGGATGATGCCAGAAAAGTGGCCTGGCAGCTGGGGATTCCCTACTATGTGATGAATTTTAAACAGGAGTTTCACCAACATGTAATTCAATATTTTATGGATGAATATGTCAGGGGGAGGACTCCCAACCCCTGCATTGCCTGCAACCGCCATGTAAAATGGGAATCTCTGCTGAAGCGCAGCCTGGATATTGGCGCGGATTACATTGCAACAGGCCACTATGCGCAGATTGAAAGGCTGGCCAATGGCCGGTACGCCCTGAAAAAGTCGGTGACTGCCGCCAAGGATCAGACGTATGCCCTGTACAGCCTGACTCAGGAACAGTTAAGCCGTACCCTGATGCCTGTGGGCAGATACAGCAAAGAGGAGATTCGCAGGATGGCGGAGAAAATAGGGCTTGAAGTGGCAGGAAAACCGGACAGCCAGGAGATCTGCTTTATCCCGGATCATGATTATGCGGGATTCATAAGCGATCATCTGCAGACAAAACTGCCCCAGGGAAATTTCGTGGACATGAAGGGCAATGTCCTGGGCCGGCATAAGGGGATTACTCACTATACGGTAGGGCAGAGGAAGGGGCTGAACCTTTCCATGGGAAAGCCGGTTTTTGTGGTGGAGATCAGGCCGGAGACTAATGAGGTGGTCATCGGCGGCAGCGACGATGTATTTTCTGACAGGCTTATGTGCAAATGCCTGAACTGGATGGCAGTGGACGGACTTGGGGGGAAAAGCATGAAAGTGACGGCAAAAATACGCTACAGCCATAAAGGCGCTTCCTGCATGATAAGGGAGATTGGCCAGGACATGGCAGAGTGCCGCTTTGAAGAGCCTCAGAGGGCTGTTACCCCTGGACAGGCAGTGGTGTTTTATTACGGGGATTACGTTGTGGGAGGAGGAGTGATCCAATGAGAAAAAGAAAGAAGGCGGCTGCGGCCATGGCGATAGCGGCCATGATGGTTCTGGCCCTTGGCAGCGGGTGCCAGAAAAAATATGAGCAGATTGAGTTAAGCAATGCCGGCAGCGGCATAGGGGAGGACCCGGGACAGGGCGGGGAAGCTTTTGAAGGCGGACAGGCGGACGGCTCTTTCGGACAGGAAACAGACTTGGCGGGACCGGAAACGGAAGGCCGTGCAGAAACCAGCATAAGGGAGCAGAATATGGTCGGCCAGCCGGCCCCGGTTTTTAAAGACGTGGACGAGACGGTTTATGTCAGCGGCGACTCTGTGAATTTAAGGGCATCGGCAAGTACTGGCTCCCAGGTAGTGGCAGTGTTTAAAAAGGGAGAGAAGCTTCGGCGCACGGGATACGGCGACGAGTGGAGCCGGGTACAGTATGAAGGCATGACATGCTATATTGCATCCCGATACGTATCTGCGGCTGTTTTGGAGCCGGAAGCCGGAACCGCCCAGGGACAGCCGGAGGCCGGGGCAGCCGGCGATGTGGCTTTTAATTCTTCCTGGAAGTACGGGGAGTTTTCCAAAATTAATTCCGGGACGGCAAAGCTTTACAGGGCGGAGGAAGGCAGCAGGAAGGGGATAACGGTTTGCGTCAATGCAGGCCATGGGACAAGCGGCGGTTCCAGCGTTAAGACTTTGTGCCACCCGGACGGTACGCCTAAAGTGACAGGGGGGACTACAGGGGCCGGTGCTACGTCGGCAGTGGCGGTTTCCGGCGGCATGATATTTTCAGACGGAACGGCGGAGGCAAAGGTAACTCTTGCCATGGCAAAGAAATTAAAGGAAAAGCTTTTGGCGGCAGGATACGATGTGCTGATGATCCGGGAAAGCGATGACGTGCAGCTGGACAATGTGGCCCGGACTGTAATTGCCAATAACTGTGCGGACTGCCACATTGCCCTTCACTGGGATTCCACGGAGAACAATAAGGGGGCTTTCTATATGAGTGTTCCCAATGTGTCTTCTTACCGCAATATGGAACCGGTCAAGTCCAACTGGGAAAAGCACAATGCCCTTGGAGAATGCCTTGTTGCAGGATTAAGGTCTGCAGGAGTAAAAATATTTTCAAACGGTTCCATGGAGATGGATTTGACTCAGACATCGTTTTCCACTGTGCCATCCATTGATATTGAGCTGGGAGACAAGGCGTCGGATCATTCCGATGGGACCCTGGATACCTTGGCAGCAGGGCTTTTGGCAGGGGTTAACCAGTATTTTGGGCAGTAAGGCGAAACTGATGGTTTTTGGGTATTGTGAAACTTAGAGAAAATGATACTGCTTAAGTTTACGGAAAGGGCTGAAAATGCTGAGGAGGCATTTTTCGGCCCTTTTTTCATGGGATTTTTTACATTTGTGTGAGAGAGTATTTGCGGAAGTGATTGACATGGCGGCACATTCTTTGTATAATAGTTATTGACTTAAAGTCAATAACTATTGAAGGGGGCAGGGAAAATTTGGCAAGGCCAGTGAAAAAACAGCCGGAACAATGGAAGAAAGAGATTTTGGATGCGGCAAAGGAGTTATTTTTATCGAAAGGTTATGAGGAAACTGCCATTACGGATATTATGGAGCTGGCAGGCGGCGCAAAGGGGATGTTTTACCGGTTTTTCCAGAGTAAGGAAGAGGTCATGCACGCTTTGGGGGATCGGATGTTTTTGGAGAATAATCCTTTTGAGGCGGTCAGGGGGCGTTCGGACTTAAACGGACTGCAGAAGATCCGGGAAGTGCTTGCTTTTGACAGGTCTGATGGAGAACGGGAAGAAATAAGTACGCAGGCAATTCCTATCCTGAAAGACCCGCGCATTCTGGCGGCCGCAGTGGAGGCGAACCGGCGGGTGCTGACTCCTTTATGGCTGAAACTGATTGAGGAAGGGCGGCGTGACGGTTCGATCCGGACGGAATATGCAAAAGAGCTTTCCGAACTGCTGCCCCTTGTCAATTTCTGGCTGCTGCCTTCTGTGTTCCCGGCGGATGCGGAAGAGATCCGGCATAAGTGCAGGTTTGTTGCGGAGGTTCTTTCGGCAATGGGGCTTCCAATTATAGAGGATGTGATGGTTGGACGGACAGAGAGGATACTGGGAGGATATAGGGAAGAAAGGAAGGGGTAGCGGATGGAGCAGAAACTGTTTACGGAAAATTTTACACTCCTTGTACTGGGGCAGGCCAGTTCTCTGTTTGGCAATTATATTCTGCGCCTGGCGCTTTCTATGTATGTGTTGGAAGTGACAGGTTCGGCGGCCGTGTTTGCAGGTATTTTATCTATAGCGACGATTCCGACGATCCTTTTATCGCCCGTTGGAGGAATCCTGGCTGACAGGGCAGGACGGAGGAATATCATGGTGGCGCTGGATACGCTGACAGGAATATCTGTCCTATGCGCGGCGGTCTTTTTGTCCGGGGACAATGCTGCTGTAGTGATCAGTGTGCTGCTGGTGATACTCTCTGTTCTTGGGGCATTTGAAACGCCTGCGGTGCAGGCGTGTATCCCGCAGATGCTGGCAGGCGATAACATTATTAAGGGAAA
>CAMUJH010000019.1 GCA_947089145.1 uncultured Hungatella sp.
TGAAGGCCACCTTGACCTCTCCAGGAAACTGGATGATGCTTTAAAAGTAGAAAATAGGCTCTCGGAATATTGAGCCTGCCGACTAAAATTCACCAGTCGGATGAACCTTAAAAAGTAAATATTATCCAGAACGGATATGACAAGTAATAAATGATGAAAAAATGACGAACTTTAATAGACCATGCGTCAAATATGGTTTATAATGGTATTGCTTATGTAATTAAGCGGCTTGCTCAAAGAGATCTTTTAGCGGGGATGACTTTGACAAAGCCCAGGCATCAAGATGTTGACACATCATGATGGCAAACAGGCGGCAGTACCACATCATGGATGAACGGTATCTGCCGTCTTCTAATTTATAGTCTATTTTCTCACGTTTGTTACAACGTTCAGCGGATGTTCTTGCACGATATTCCAGCTTCCACTGGGCACTATCACGAGGAGGATCGTTAAACAGTCTTGGATTGTCTTTTAAAACAAGATGAACATTCCTGCCATACTTAGCAGAGGAGCATGGATCTTCGCAAGTGCATTGCGGGGTACCGCCTTTGCAGGTGATTTTGGGGCAGCGATATTTGATTCGCCCCTTTTTCGGCTCAACAGCAGCCTGCTTCATAAGGAACCCTTTTGGGCATAATGGAACCCCGTCTTTGTTTATGGTAATGTCATCCTTATAAACAGGAGGACGTCCACATTTCCAGTTCAGGTCGATAAAAGGGGTTATGCCATTGGCATTACAGTAAACGTAATAAGGCATGGCATCGTGTGCTGAGTCGAGAAGGAGTTTTTTAACGACAGCATCAGGAAGCATCTGTTTCATGGAAAACCAGTTATATAGGAATCCATGGGAGTCATGTCGTGAGGCAGGACTTAAAAAAGGAAAAACCGGAAGATCATTTACAGAGTCAGCTGCGGTCAGCATGTATAAGTCATATCCGAAGTAATAACGGTTACGGTGGGAATCCCAGCCGATGTCACAGTCGGGCTGCTGATAGATGCGGTTACAGCTGCAATTGTGAATCCCTTTTTCAAGACAGTTGCAGGTTCGTTTTTTCCGTTCCTGTGCGGCGGTATAAACAGGCGTGCCATCTCCGGCTAAAACAAGTTCTTTAAGAGATAACAGGTTTTGGCTGTCAGAAGTCTGAAGAAAAAAAGTATGGAAGATTTCCCAAAGTCTTAGACAGGGAGCCATGTCAGAAGGTGGGTTTTGCTCAAACTTGCGAAATAAATCTTCGACGGTTACTTTTTCAACAGGAGCAGCCTTCTCCTCTTTGCCCTTTGGCTTTTGAGGCTTTTCTTTAGGCGGATGAACAGCATTGGAAAGATTTTTATGATCGGACAGCCAAAGACGATTGTGGAAGTCATAGAAGGTGCCGACACCAGGAGTATCACCTACCGTAAAGCCAGAAATAATGGCATGAAGATTGTTCTCTTTCAGATCAGAAGCAAATTTTGTATACGAGGTTATTTTAAATTCAACGGAAACAAGGATTGCTCGGAGCATATCGGAAGGGAGCCTTGGTTGAGGGCCAAAGACGGAATATCGGTCCTGCATTAGAAGATCAATACCAGATAAATCCAAAGCCCAGAATTTTTCGAGGATCTGCCAGGCTGATGAAGAGAGAGAAGCTGCCGCATCAGGATAATATTTAAGAAGTTGAGTCAGAACACGGTTCTGATAGGCGCAATGACCGCCAACGTTAACAGGTTTCAAGGAAACACACCTCCAAATCAAAAAGTCTGTCCGGCGCTGCCGGAACGATATGCCTTGTTAATCAAGAGGCGCGAAGCGCCGCATTTTTTGAGACATTTGTCAAGTACTTTTTGAAAAAAGGTGGAGAAAAAATAAAAAAGGAATCTCAGAAGCCAGATAAATAAAGGCTTAGAGATTCCGAGAGTCTATGAAAATGAAAAGGAGATGCTGCTTATCAAAGTGAACCGCATGGATACTGAATTAAGGAGTGTAAAAGCCAAGATTGAAGGAATTGCGTAAAAGGAAGAAAGCTGGGAAAAGCAGAGCTTACTGTTCGCTCGTTACCTTGACCGAAAGAAAACGATGGTAGGACGTGAGAGAGTTTTTCCGTAAATTAAGATCTTCTATGATAATCTATGATAAGCTGATGTAAAGTTAAATTTAATTTATAATCCTTAAATGACAAGGTCGCAGAAATTCCCAATAAGCGCATTTTAAGGTAGCGTAAAATAGTTTGTGTCTTTGGAAAAATAGCTCCTTTTTGGTAAGAATGCAGATATGGCAATTCTTATTGAAAGGGGGTATTTTTATGGCTGTAGCTAAGGAGCAGATTTGACAGATTATGTTAGAAAACAACATTTCCGGCGTTGCAGATGTCTATTCCCTTATCAAAGAAAGCTTTAAAGACATCCTGCAGGAACTCATGGAGGCGAACCCGCCAAAAAGGCTGTCTCCGTCTCTATGGTGCAGGCTGCCCGTTTCAAAGAATCCGTTCTGTTACATGTCGGATTATATCGGACAGGATGGCATAAAATGACATTTGGATTCCAGGCGGCAGAAAAGCTTGGTATGATACAAAAAGTGTCGCTTAACTGGTTATTAAGCGACACTTACGAAAAATTTTATAACGGTTCTGATTATATCATTAATTCTAACTAGTGTCAACAGGAATAATTTGCAGTATCATTTCTAAAATTCCAAATTAATTCTTATAATTATGCTATTTTTTGCTAATATCTGATTATTTTCCTCCTACGGTTTTCTGCAGATGTCGCTTAATAACCAGTTTAGCGACTGATCTACAATTGATTTTTAAGGGAGATGAGAAAAATTTGGTATCTGCTGAAATGTCCCGAGGGTAATGAGACGGAATGTATGGCTCAATGTACTGAAATTATGGCTTCAAGAGAACTGGAAGAGGTTCTGTGTTTTCAGTATCAGCGTATGATGCGTTACGGCAGAACGTGGCATCTGGAAAGACGGATGGCTCTGCCGGGGTATGTGTTCGTAGCCGGGAGTGCTGTGCCGGGGAAGAGGAAATGGCAGGGGAGTTTAAAAAGAAAAGATACATTCTCCGTGACCCCTTGTGAGACTCCGTATCTGAAGGAACTGTGTGACAATGGTTCCTTAATCGGAATATCCAGAGGTATCATCCGAAATGGGGATGCGATTGTAACCAACGGCCCTCTGAAAGGCCGGGAGTCGCTGATACGGAGAATTGACCGGCATAAAAGGACGGCGGAAATTGAAATTCCTTTTGCCGGCGGCAAAAGGCAGATAACGGTTGGACTGGAGATTTATGAGAAAGAAAAATAGGTAATATAGAGAGAAGAGAAACAGATAAAAGAAACAGTCAAGATTGAGAATAGAATTGCTGAAGCATTGGCACAGGAATTAGGTTCTCATGGATATATTGGCAGAGCAGGGCCGCAGTGGAATTTATAGCTGCGGAATGGCGAAGCCTACCCAAAATGGGGACACGCGAGTACATGGGTATGTGAGATTACCGATTACCATGGGAACGGAATGACAGGGCGGAGAGACAGATTACTTTTTGGCATTAGGTGAAAAAGAGAAGCGGCTTGTTGAAAGTATTGGGAATCGGGAACATAAAACCGCTTTGTCCAAAGTCGTGGTGGGGGAAGTGATGGTGGAGGTGGAATTTATGGGAAGGAAGATGGAACTGACAATGGGAATTGAGATGATTGTGAAGAAAAGACTGAAAAAGAGGAAATGATAATGGATTTTATGAATGACCTAAGATTCAAGGGCATTGAAAAATTTGACCGTAGAGTATGGTTGTCTTCCCCAACCATGCACGGCGATGAACAGCGATGGGTCGACGAGGCAATTCAGACAAATTGGGTATCCACTGTTGGCGCCAATATCAGTGTGGTAGAAAAAGAAATAGCGGGGTACATAGGCGTTAAATACGCTATAGCGCTGTCTGCCGGTACTGCCGCGCTGCACCTGGCTACCAAGCTCGCCGGGGAAAAGCTGTATGGCCAAGCCAGGCCGAATGCCGGTACTCTGGCTGGAAAAAAGGTCTTCTGCAGCGATATCACATTTGATGCGTCCATAAATCCTATCGCATATGAAGATGGCGAGGCGGTCTTTATAGACACGGAACCTGATACATGGAACATGTGCCCGGAAGCGCTTGAGAAGGCCTTTGAGATTTATCCGGAAACAAAACTTATCGTTGTCGCCCACCTCTATGGCACGCCGGGGAAAATGGAGGAGATTAGGCGGATTGCTGATAAGCATGGCGCTCTTATCGTGGAGGATGCGGCGGAATCTTTGGGAGCCAAGTACAAGCTTCACGCTCAATGGGTAGAAACAGGGGCGTTGGGAGACTATAACTGCATTTCCTTTAATGGCAACAAAATAATCACCGGGAGTTGCGGAGGGATGTTCCTGACAGATTCCAAAGAGGATGCCGACAAGGTCAGGAAGTGGTCCACGCAGAGCCGTGAAGCCGCTCCGTGGTATCAGCATGAGGAAATCGGCTACAACTACCGCATGAGCAACGTGATAGCGGGGGTAATACGAGGACAGATACCGCATTTGGATGAGCATGTCAGGCAGAAGAAGGCGATCTACGAGCGGTATAGGGAAGGGCTGAGAGATCTGCCGGTTTCCATGAATCCATACGATGAGAAGGCCAGCATTCCAAATTTCTGGTTAAGCTGCTGCATTATCAGTCCCGCCGCTATGGCGCCCCATGTCAGAGGGGAACAGGACGAACTGTGGACCAGCAGCCCTGGCAAGAGCAGTCCTGGCGAGATATTGGCTGCATTAGCGGCATTCGGCGCGGAAGGAAGGCCGATATGGAAGCCTATGCACATGCAGCCTATCTACAGAGCCCATGGGTTTATTACGGCTGAGGGTAATGGCAGGGCAAAATCAGATGCTTACATGGCTGGCGGAGGCGTCGATGTGGGAGCTGACATCTTCAGAAGGGGGATGTGCCTGCCCAGCGATAACAAGATGACGGCAGAGCAGCAGGAAAGAGTGATTGATATTATTCACAGGTGCTTTGAATAGGAAGGGAGAAGGCTGCCGGTGCGTGATGTTTCGGGATATTGCCGCCGGGATTGCTTTAAGAATGAATTGTCAGGAGAATTACTTATATGCGGCATAAACCTTATGGACCATATGAGCGGTTTATTAAACGGCCGTTAGACTGTTTATTAGCTGCGGCTGCATTTATAGTTTTGTCGCCAATAATGCTTATTACGGCCATGCTTGTCAGAGTGAAACTTGGCTCTCCCGTATTGTTCAGCCAGGAAAGGCCGGGAATGATCGATCCAAAGACAGGCAAAGAGAGGATATTTAAACTACATAAGTTCCGCACGATGACGGACGCGAGGGATGAAAATGGGGAGCTTCTTCCAGATGGGCTCCGTCTCACGTCCTTTGGTAAAATTCTCCGCTCTACTTCCCTGGATGAATTGCCGGAGCTGTTAAATATCATCAAAGGCGATATGGCCGTAGTGGGCCCAAGGCCGCTGCTTGTTAAGTATTTGGAACGATATACGGCAATGCAGCGGAGACGTCAGGAGGTCAGGCCGGGGCTTACGGGCCTGGCGATGTCCACGGTAAGAAACTCAGCCGGCTGGGATAAGAAGTTTGAATTGGATGTTGAGTATGTTGACAAGGTTTCCTTTTTGATGGATGTAAAGATAATTTTGCGGACGATCCGCATCGTGCTGAGGCGGGAAGGGATCAATGAAGCGGGGGAAGCCACGAATAGTGAGTTTATGGGCACATTGGAGGATAAAAAGTGAAGTCGGTATTAATTGGCTCTGTTGGATCGAGTAAGGAAATGTTACAGGCAATGATTGATGTCGGGTTTCCTATTACTTGTGTTTTCTCTCTGGATGAAGAGGCTTCGGCAAATGTATCAGGATATCAGCCGATTCATGAGCTGGCTGAGAAACACGGAATCCAATATAAGAAATTCAGAAGGATCAATGAGCCTGGGAATGTAGAGCTCATCAGGAGCATTGCGCCTGAATACATCTTTGTGATAGGGCTCTCGCAGCTGGTAAGAAAGGAAATTATGGATGCGGCGAAAATTGGCTTGGTTGGCTTCCATCCGACCGATCTTCCAAAGATGCGGGGACGCGCCGCGAACGTGTGGCAGATCCTTCTTGGAGTGCATGATGCAAAGGTATCTTTGTTCTTCATAGACGAGGGCATTGATTCGGGGGACATCCTCGGTCAGGAGCCTTATGTAATCGAGGATACGGATTATGCCGAGGATGTCGGCAGAAAGATAGATGAAGCTGTCTCAAGGCTTTCCCGCAGGGTGCTGCGGCAGATTATGGATGGGACAATAGAACGTCAAAAGCAGAATGAGGAGGACGCCACGTATCTGCTTCGGCGTGTTCCGGAAGACGGACTTATTGATTGGGACCGGCCGATTAAAGAAATACATACGTTGATAAGGGCAGTCTCAAGGCCTTTCCCAGGAGCGTTTGGGATGTACGACGGAAAGCATCCGGTAATCATATGGCGCGCCGACGTGCTTGAAAATAAGAAGTACATAGGTATGAACGGACAGATCGCTGAGGCCGCTGATGATCACATGGATGTCGTGTGCAGGAACGGGCTGCTGAGAGTGACCGATTATGAAAATATTGACGGCGTAAAGATATTTGCCGGACATAAGTTGAGGTGACAGCCAATGCGCGTAGTAATAATAGCCCCGCATAATGATGACGAAATACTTGGCGCGGGCGGGACGATGGCAAAATTGGCCGGGATAGGCCATGAGGTAATTGTTTGTGAAGTCACTGCGGGCGATATAGATGACGAAATGGTTCAGCTTCAGAAAGAGGAGGCGATTGCGTCCCATGAGCTGATGGGGGTAAAAACACATTTCATGGATCTTCCCGTAGTCGGGCTTCGCGAACTGGCTACGAAAGAGCTAAACGGCGCTTTTCAAAAGCACCTCCTTGAGCTGGGCCCGGATATTGTTTTTATTCCCCATAAAGGCGATATGCATATTGATCACAGGATGACTGCCGAAGCCGCAATGGTTGCCCTCCGTCCTGTGACGTTCCCGAATCTCAAAGCAGTCTATGCGTACGAGACGCTGTCGGAGACAGGCTGGAATACGCCGTCAGTGGATAATGCGTTTATACCAAATATGTTTGTTGATATTACGGGACAGATTGATATAAAGTTAGAGGCGATGAAGCGCCATGCTTCTCAACTCTGCGATTGGCCTCATCCCAGATCGCTGGAAACTATAAAGGCTTTGGCTATGCATAGAGGCAATACCGTGTGCAGGAAGTATGCCGAGGCATTTATGGTGATTCGGGAAATCAGGTAAGGCGGAAAGGCTGAGATATGGATAGTAACCCGCTGATAAGCGTCATAGTACCCATCTATATGATTGATCGGTATGCAGGGCGGTGTGTTGAAAGCATATTGAATCAAACGTATAAAAACCTTGAAATTATACTTGTCGATGACGGCAGCAAGGACAGATGTTCTGAGTTATGCGACCTATATAAGAGAAAAGATGAACGTATCAAGGTTATCCACAAGCCGAATGGAGGATTAGTATCAGCCCGGAAAGCAGGCCTGCAGCAGTCAAACGGGGAGTATGTCTCCTATGTTGACGGTGACGACTGGATAGGGACGGGGTTTATTGAAGGGCTATACACGGCGGCAAAAACCTCCAATGCCGATATGGTTTGTGCAGGCTTTACGCGTGACCTGTTTTCTAAATCAAAACCATTCATCAATCATATTCCCCCTGGCATCTACGAAGGCGGCAGGCTAAGGGACCTATGGAGATCCATGATTTCCCATGGCTCTTACTATCGGCCGGGGATAAGCACCTATGTTTGGAACAAGCTGTTTCGAAGGGAAACTTTGCTGGAATCCCAGTTATGTGTGGATAACAGGATTTCAATCGGCGAGGATGGAGCCGTCACATATCCGGTCCTTCTGAAGTGTTCAAAAGTCGCGGTCATAGATAATGTGGCCTACCACTATCGGCAGCGTGAAGATTCCATGTTGAAACAGAGCATGGGTTACAGCCTGGAAGCTCAGAAACTAAAGTACCTGTATGATTATATGATGCGATGGGCTGAGAAGGCCGCCCCCGGGCTGGATATCCGCAGGCAGGTGCAGGATTATGTCCTCTCCATAGCCATCATGCGTTCCGGCGGCAGATTGCCGCAAGGCGGCTATAGCGCTTTCAATCATGCCTGCTGCGGGAAAAATGTTGTAGTATACAGTGCCGGCACATTTGGCCAGCAATTAATGAACCGGCTTAGGGAAACGGGGCATTGTAACGTAGTCGCTTGGATTGATGACGATTACTGGGAATACAGGCGCTGCTGCCTGGATGTCGATCCCGTGGAGGACATTACAGGGCTTGGTTTTGACTACATCCTGACCGCCACGGTGGATGGCATGGCGGCTGAGAGCGTTAAAAGAAGGCTGATGGATCTGGGCGTAAACCAGAGCAAGATACTCACGGTAATGGTGCCTAAGAATAAAGAAGAGGCATTAGGCTGCTTCCTTGACGCGGACGCCATAAAAGCCGAAGAGATGAAAAGAAAAAGAGGGATCGCTTCTCATGCTTGATTTAAAAACGAGAGTATTGACCGGCACGGGGCCTGCATTATTTAGCACGGGACAGGCCGGATACATCATCAAAAGCAGCTCCGGCCAGCTGCTTGCCATTGACCTGTATTTTTCAAATTGTGTAGAACGGCTGGAGGGGCATGCAGGGTTCAAACGGTTATTGCCACGGATACTGGAAGCGTCTGACCTGAATTTTGATGTTATTATTTGCACCCATCCCCATCTTGACCACTTTGACATGGATGCCGTGCCTGAGATGATGGGCCATGGGAGCAGGCTTTTTTGCTCCGCTGGCTGTGAAAAACTTATTCATCAGCTTCGGATGGGGTACTACGGTAACTTTATCACATATGTGAAACCTGGCGATCATGAAGCCGCGGGAGACTTTGATATCACATTCGTCAACTGCGATCATGGGGCAGGCGCCCCCGATGCAGTGGGCGTGGTCATCAAAGTAGATGGCAAGACCATCTATGAGGTGGGGGACAGCTGCTTAAGGCTTGACAGAGTGTCTGAGATACCGGCCCCTCTCGACGTCCTCATCTCTCCGGTTAACGGCATGTACGGGAACATGAACAGCGAGGATGCGGTAAAGCTGGCGGAGGCGCTGAAGCCGAAGATCACGATCCCCTGCCATTACGGGATGTTCGCATCACATGGCGGCGACCTGAAGCAGTTCTATGAATTAACAGCCAAAAGGCAGATACCGGCCCTGATTATGCAGCAGGGCGAGGAATTTAGACTGTGAAAATTACAAGACGCTCAAAAGAGGCGCAGAAGGGAAAATAAAATGAAGAGCGAATTTGAAGGCAGGAAACTATTAATCTTGGGCGGCAATCCTGAAACCATCCCGTTGGTTGAGATTGCGAACAGCTGGGGAATTAAGACTATCGTCGCTTCCGCCCGTCCTGCTGACCCTGCAAAGGCTTATGCCTGGAAGGCATATGACTATGAGGGGCTGGATGTGGGAAAAGTTATTAAGATTGCCACGGAAGAACAGGTTGACGGCGTCCTTGTCGGCGTCGCTGACATCCTTGTGCCTATGTACTGCAAAGTCTGCGAAGCCCTTGACCTTCCCTGCTATGCTACGCAGCAAATCGTTGATGTCTTTGCATTCAAGGACGTCTTCAAGGCCACTTGTGAGCGTTACGGCGTCCATGGCATCCCGGAGTACTATTTGGACTCTGATATGAGACGTGAAGACCTGGATAAAATCGTTTACCCGGTCATGGTCAAGCCCGTGGATAACGGCGGCGGCGTTGGGATGACTGTGGCGAATAATGAGGAAGAGCTGAGAAAGGGCGTAAAAGCCGCGCTTGAGAACAGCCATTCCAAGCGGTTCATCGTTGAGAGATATATGGAGTGTGATGATATGGGCATGTATTATACCTTTAAGGATGGATGCTGCTCCGCTTCCTGCATCTATGACCGGTACACCACGGATGAGCAGCCTGGAGTTTCACGGGTTTGCCTTGGCGGCACCTATCCGTCAAAGCATCTTGATGAATATTTCCAGCGGATGCATCCGAATGCTCTCAGACTGTTCAGGGAAATCGGAATTAAGAACGGTGTTCTGATGCTCTCTGGCTTCTATGAGAATGGTGAGTTCTATGTATATGACACAGGCTTCCGTCTCCAGGGAGAGGCTCCCCATCTGCTCATGAAGGCTGTCCATGGATTCGATCAACGGGAGATGCTGATCCGCTTTGCTTTGACCGGCTCTGAGGGTGATATTGATCTAAGAACAGCCGACGATACAAGACTAAGAGGAAAATGGGCAGCTACACTTTGGTTTCTATTGAAAGAAGGAAAGATTGGCAAGATAGTAGGCCTGGATGGTCTCGATAAAGATGAACGAGTTGTGGTCAATGTCCAGCGCCTGCATGAGGGTGATACAGTTCAGCCTGACTGGATTGGAAACGAGAAACAGGTGTTGACCCGCATGTATCTCGTCTGCAACAGCAAGATAGAGTTGGCAGATACCCTCAAGTACTATATGAATACAGTGAAGGTTCTGGACGATGCTGGTAACAGCATGCTCCTTAAAGGCTTTGATGTGGATAAGGCTCTGGAGTTGAGATAACCTTCCTGCTTCTCAATTTATCCAACAGTCAGATCTTAACATAATAGAGTGTATGGAGTTGTGATTGGGTGGAAGGCAGACACAAGGGAGAATGAGAAAGGAAGGTATTACAGATGGAGTGCGAAAGGCTGAAAGATAAAGTAATTGTTATATCAGGCGGGACTAAAGGCGTAGGTCGTGCTTTCGCCGAGGTTGCCGGACATGAAGGCGCTAAGATTGTTATCGGCGGCCGTGATGAAAAGGCTGGGAAAGAAGCTGTCAGGAATATTAAGACTTTCGGATCTGATGGACTGTTTGTTCACACGGATTTACTCAAAGTTGAGGACTGCAAACATCTGTTTGACGCATGCTATGAGAAGTTCGGAAGAATTGACGGTTTCTTCAACTATGCTGGTGTGACACCGGTAAGTCCGCTGGACACGTGCGATGAGGAAACCTTTGACTGGGTTACAAATGTGAATTATAAAGCAACGTTTTTCTGCTGTCAGGCTGCTGTGAATTACATGAGAAGGAATGGCGGCGGAAGTATTGTACTTACCGGATCAGCACATGGCTGGGGTGGTCAGAAGGACAGAGCTGCATATGCCATGACGAAAGGCGTACTCAGGATTCTTAATGAGCACATTGCCCATCAGTACGCTGCCGAGCAGATCCGGTGTAACTATCTGACACTGGGATGGACTCCCACTGAGGGCGAGGTAAGTCTTAGAATTAGCCAAGGCGAGAGCGAGGCAGAATTGAGGAAACGAGCTGCCGACATCCTCCCGATGGGACGCATGTGCGAGCGCAATGACTATATGGAAGCGCTAATATACCTTTTATCGGATGCAAGCGCGATGATGACTGGATCAATATTCAGGCTTACAGCCGGAGAGTATATTTAAAAATGCATACAAATGGAAACGAATTTATGCACTATAGCAGGGGGATAGGATGCAGACTAAATTTAAATGTGAGGTAATGTCATGTACTTTCTGCTTTTAACTTGTGTGCTGCTTGCTGCGCTTGTTAATTATAAATTATTCGATAAGGATATTATGGAGCCCGCTGTCATACTCCCGCTTGTTTTTTTAATAGGTATTGTTTTCGGCTTCTATAATTATAGGTACTGGAGATTAAGAGAATACGGTTTTCAGGCAACATCATGTCTTTTGTTGGGGATAACAGCATTTGGCATAGGCTCATTTATAGCAAAACTAATTCGTATTATTCCGTACAAGAGAAATAATAAGGTTAAAAGTTATGGAAGAATAGATCTTTTTCATGGCATAGTAACTTTTTCGGTGATTATATCCATAGGAACATTGTTTCTGTTTTTGGCATACTATTTAAGAAACGTCAATGCAAATACAATAGCAGGTATGCTGATTGAGTACAAAGCATTGAGAAGAAGTTCAAAAATTAGTATGCCGATACATATCAATTTCATGATAAAAACTACTGCGTATTTTTCCATTTTCAGCCTGTTTTACTTATTGAATAATTTAATCACAGGAACAGCAAAATTAAGAGATTACTTTGCATTAATTAATGTTGGAGTATACCTTATAATATGTTTTCTTGCCAATAAAAGAGGAGATATGCTGGAACTTATTATGGCGGGTTTTTCAGCTTGGTGCATTTTGTATAGCAAGATCAGGCATAGAGAATATAAAATGTCCGGGGAGATAATCAAGAAAGGGGCAAAGGTTGTTGCTATTACATTAGCTGGATTTGCTGCTATAGCAGCGTTCAGAAATGGAAATTCTAAAGATTTTAAATTTGTATCGTACCTTTGTAATTACGTCAGCGGGGCTTTAGCAGCAATAGATGTTTATTTTAAACAAGGAGGACCGCTTAACAAGTATGTTGGACAAGAGACATTTCCCACTTTCTACAACAATCTTTATGCAATATTTCATATAGGTGAGCATATAGAACGCACATTAGAGTTTAGATCATATAATGGCTACGATGTTGTAAATATATATACGACTTTCCGGAGGCTGTTTCAGGATTTCGGTTGGGGCGGCGTTGGGCTTCTCTCTGCATTTCAAGGGTTTGTCAGTACAAAAGTATACAGATATGTAAAATTCAAGGAAAGCAACAGAAGCATCGATTTTGCACTTTCGTTTTATTGCTACTATTTTGTTACTGTGATCTATGTTGCTATGGAAGATGTATTCTTTAGTTCAGATATTTCCTTGTCTGGAATTGCAAAATCAATTCTTTTATTCTTGACATTTCACGTCTTCTTTTACAAGTCACGACAAAGTGTGGAAGTAATATTATGATTATGAAAGTAGGTTCTATAGAATGAAGGTAAAATTTCGCGAACAGAATTATGATTGTCTTAGAGTTATCTCAGCTTTCGCTGTTGTTCTCATGCATGTAAATTGGCAGTTTTTCAAGCAAAGTAATGGAGAGATTCATAGAGTGAGCGCAGTAGTTGAGAGTATTATTAATATTGTTACCCGCTTTTCTGTTCCATGTTTCTTTATGATGTCAGGGGCATTTATTCTAAACGGATACAAAAAATATGATAATGCTCTGGCTTTTTACAATCGGGCAGTTAAGAAAAAATTTTTGCCTTTTGGCTGTTTCTTGATTGCGTACGTTGTACTTGACTGCATTATGGATAAGAATATAAATATGAGTAATATAATGGATGTATTAAGAGAAGATAAATATAATCTATGGTTCATGTATACGCTTCTATTTATATACTTCCTAGTTCCAATGCTTTCAATAATAAAAGAACATATTTCCGATAAGGCTTGGATAAGGGCCTCATGTATTGGAATGGCATGGGCAATTGTATCTCAAAGCTTTAGCAGGCATTATCTTGCTTATGATATTGGCGTTACAGTGGCTTACATGTTTTATTTTATGCTTGGAAACGCCTTGTATAATCATCGAGATCTCTTTAAAAGTAAAAAGTTTATATTAGTGTTGGCAGGTTTTACAGCGACAGCAGCAGCTTTCTTTATAAGAAATAATGGATTTGATAGATACGTTTCAGATCCTTATATCAGCTTCTTTTCTCCGTCCATAGTAGTTTTATCTGTATGTGCTTATACATTCGCCGGGGGGTACAGGTTCGTTGTAAATGGGAAAGATTAGCAGATTATACCTTCTATGTCTATCTGTTGCATACACCGGTATTTATTGTTTTGCTGAGGCTTATTAAAGTCGAGAATGAATTGTTGGAAATAGTATTGGTAACTTTTTTGACATTTTTTTAGCACTAATAATTTCAGTCTTGATTGTAGCATTAAAAAATCGGATTAAAGAAAGAAGATTGAGGATATATCAATAAAATGTTACGAGGTAATCCATATGAACAAGAGGGAGACACGTATAGAGAACCTTGGCCGGGGAATGATTATCGTGTTGGTGGCAAATATAATCAGCATGTTGTTTAATTTTCTGATAAATATTCTCCAGCCTAAATACCTATCAGTAGATTCCTATGCTGCGGTAAAGACTTTCACCCTATACTTAAGCATTACAGGGATATTTCATCTTGGGTATGCAGATGGCACATATCTGCATTATGGCGGGAAAGAAAAGAAAAACATTAATAAAGAGGAGCTTGGCCGCAACATTTCAACACTGAGGATTTTCCAGCTGGCAACAACAACAATACTATTGATTGCCGGAATGATATCCGATGACACAATTATTCTGCTCTCTGCCTGTATGCTGCTTCCTTACAACATGGTTATGCATTTCAGGCTGTTCTATCAGGCTGTTGGCGATTTCAAACATTATGGAAGAGTAATGAACTGGTCGACAGCATTGATTTTTATCGGAAATGTGTTACTGATATTTGCGTTTCATGTCAATGATTTTAAATATTATCTATTTCTGCAGGTTGCCGTATACCTCATCATATGGATTGTTCTGGAAGCTGATATTAGAAAGAGCCTTAATGTTAAGGCAAAAATATTAGATTTTTCAATGAATGAATTCGTCATCAATTTGAGAAGCGGCTTTCTGATTATGGTTGGAAATTTCTCATCTATTTTCCTTACCACCCTGGATCGCTGGTTTGTTAAGTATCTTCTGGTTAGCATGGATTTTGCTCAGTATAGCTTTGCCGTAAGCATGGAGGGCTTTCTAAATGTGGCGGTATCACCGTTTACGACTACCTTGTACAACTACTTCTGCAATGAAAAAAGGAATGAGCAGATAAAGAATGTTCATAATAGTGTTTTGATATTCGCCGTAACGATTGTTGCCGTTGCCTTCTCGTTCAAGTTTATTGTGGAGCATTGGTTGCAAAGCTACCTGAACTCTGTGCATGTATCGTTTATCCTTTTCGCATCGCAGATTCTGTTTATAGTAATCAAAAGCATATATGTTAACTTATATAAAGCGCGTCAGGAACAGAAAAAGTATTTTGCGAAACTAATGATTGTTCTTGTATCAGGAGCCATGTTCAATGCCCTTTGTTTTCTTTTGCTAAGAGTCAAAGAAGCGATGGCGATTGGTACGCTGATGAGCGCAACTCTATGGTTTGCTCTATGTCAGTCAGATTTTAAAGATATAAGATTCGATGCAAAACATTATATGTATATGGTCGCTGAGATTGCGTTGTTTTTGGCCTGCGGTTTATTAATGAATTCTGTTATGGGATTTGGCGTTTATGTTTTAGGAACTGTTTTTTTAAGCATGACCATGGTTCGTAAAGATATGCTTTTGCTGTTCAACTATGGAATGCGTGTGCTGAAACCAAAAGGACTGAAGCTGGGGTAAAGAGATGAAAGTCACAGTATTGTTGAGTACATATAATGGAGAAAAGTTTCTTGCAGAACAACTGGATTCAATTCTTCAGCAAAAGGACGTGAAAGTACAGCTTGCAATTAGAGACGACGGTTCCAGTGACAAAACTATTGATATTCTCCGTGAATATGAAAAAAGAGAAAATATCATCGTTACGTTAGGGGAACCTCTTGGAGTGGGCCGCAGCTTTATGAACATGCTATATAATGACGGTTCCGATGCAGATTTCTATGCATTTGCCGATCAGGATGATATATGGGATGAAGATAAATTAATTTGCGGAGTCAGGGCAATAGAGAGTGCAGGGAACGGTCCCCGATTATATGTTTGTAATCAGCGTTGTGTTGACTGTGGAGGGAATTATATAAGTGATAGATTTCCACCTGATTTTCCTGTACAGACGATGGCGAACACATTGTTTGTGAACCTATATGCCGGGTGTACTATGATATTTAACAGAGCGCTTAAAGATAAATTGGTCGATGAAAAGCGAAGACCGGATATCGAATTCTTTGATCATCGAATACATGATGCTTGGACTGCGTGTGTGGCATCTGTCTTTAATCCTATAATGTATGACTCCCAATGTCATATGAGCTTCAGAAGGCACGGGAATAATGAAACTGATGCAGAGATCTTAAGAGGTGTAAAAGTTAAAAAAATTATTAAGATAAAGTTACAAATTCGGAAAATAAAAAGATTGTTTGGAAGAAAAAGAAGAAGAAACAGTGTTGAATTAACAGCTAAGAATCTATTAATTGGATACTCTGATATGATGGACGATAACTCTAAAACAATGCTTTTGACGGTTTCTGAATACAGAGCGTCTCTGCAAAACAAATTGGCACTTGTAAGGAATGGATATCTTGAGAATGGAGCTCCTGAGAAAAGAGCAGATCTGATTGTAAAGATAATATTTAACAGATTATAAACGCAGGAGGAAGATATGGATTCGATTAATTTTGATATAGATAGGCTGCATCACACACAATATGAAATTTTAACGGAGTTTGATCGAGTATGCCAAAAGTATGGCCTGACATATTATTTGGCGTTTGGGACTCTGCTTGGTGCTGTTAGACATAAGGGATTTATTCCTTGGGATGATGATATTGATACTTTAATGCCTTACGAAGACTTTTTAAAGCTGGAGAAAATTCCATCGAGTGAATGGAGAACTCCGTATTTTTATCAATCAAATACAACGGATGCAAACTACCCGTTGTGTTATGCTAAGATTAGAAATTCGAATACTACGCTTATTACGGAGGATTTATCGCATTTAGACATTAATCATGGGGTTGATATTGATATTTACCCTTTGTTAAACCTTGCTGACGATGACAAGAAAAGAAAGAAACAGTATTTTAATACAAAAGCTTACATGCTCCTTCAAGTAAATGAACCGCCGAAAAATCATGGAAAACTGTATTTCCTGGCTGGAAAACTAATTTTGTTCGTAATACCTGGTTTTGCAAAAAAGGCTTTAAAAACTTATTTTTTGAAAAGTATAACTCAATATAGAGACACAAAAAAATGTTATGTGGTATCTGGTAATCTTGAAGCTATGCGCCAAGTGCTATCTACGGCATGGTTTGACCATATGGTGTACGTGCCCTTTGAAAATGGTGAATTTCCTGTTCCCAACGGTGCGGAAGAATGGCTGAGAGAAAGATATGGTGAAAAGTACATGAACTTTCCGCCTATTGAAAAGAGAGGTATTAAACTTGGCACATTTGTAAAGGTCGATTTAGAACATTCCTATAAAGATTATAGAGGAATTTATTATCACATAGCTGGTTCAAAGATTAGGAAGGTTACAAATAACAGATGGGTAGGAAAAGATAGCTAATGGAGAAAGTTTGCTTCGGAGTCCCCATTCAATGCAGTTACTTGCCCAAGACTTATCCATGGCGGTGCAAAAGAGATAGTAAGAATCCTCAAGAATGAATATCAAATTTGGGCTTGTCCGAATGGCGGAGAACTATCAAATGCTGTTTTTCGTATAGGACATTTAGGAGATATAACTTATGAGGATAACCCCAGACTCATTGGTGCGTTTCATGATATGAATAAAAGAGGGCTGCTGTGACATAGGACTTAGAAATGAGGCAAAGAGCCTTGGAAGGAGAAATATGTACTATTTAAATCCAAATATTGAGAATCTTTATCGAATTTTTGACCAGAACGAGAGAAAGGACTATTTGCGCCTTGATTTGAACGAAAATCCTGGCGGGTTGCCGGATGAGTTTATAAGACAAGTTTTGTCTGATATTACACCGCAGTTTGTAGCACAGTATCCCGAAACCTTATACTTTACAAAAGTGCTTGCAAAATATTTGGAAACGGATATCAGTCATCTTTGCCTGGTGAATGGATCGGCGGAGGGGATTCGCTATATCATCCAAACTTTCACAAGTGCAGGAGGACGTATCGTTGGAGTCGTTCCCTCCTATTTCATGTTCCAAGTATACTCTGAGATGTATGGAAGGGAGTTTGTAAAAGTTCCTTACAACAAAGACCTCAGCATGGATGTGGAAAACATTATAGAGATGCTGTCTGAGGATACTCAGCTTTTGATTCTTCTTAACCCGAACAACCCAATGGGCAATGTATATTCTGACGAAGAATTTGAAAGTATCATGAGTGCTGCTCAGAAAAAGCAAATCACTGTGCTGGTAGACGAAGCTTATCACTACTTTTATCCGAAGACCTTTATTAAGTATGCTTTGGAAGAAGAGCATGTTTTTATTACTAGAACATTCTCTAAATTTTTTTCAATGGCGGGTTGCCGGCTAGGTTATATTGTCGGTTGGCCCGAAGGCATAAAGATGGTTCAGAAGCTTTGTACGCCTCACAATACGAATGCTTTTGCCATGAAGTTTGCTGAGGCCGTGTTGGAAACGCCGGGAATGGCGGACAGCCTTATCAGGAAATTCACAGAGGGCCGACGATATCTCATTGAATGGCTTGACAAACATGGATATCCACACAAAGGAGAGGCGGGGAACTTTATCTTCATCAAGCCGAAAACTGAGGTCCGGAAAATTATTGACAGAATGAAAAGGGAGAAAAAGATTTTGATAAAAGCATATCTGAATGTTGGCGAACTTGGAGATTGTTTACGAGTGTCTATCGGTGAGAAGAAATACATGGAACAGTTTACTGCGGCGCTAGAAAAAATAGATAAATAAAGCGCCGGCATTATTGAACCGAAAGGAAGTCTGATATGACTAAAGTAATAACATATGGCACCTACGATTTGCTGCATTATGGCCATATCAGGCTGTTGGAGAGAGCAAAAGAGTTAGGGGATTATCTTATTATAGGTGTTACGGCAGATGATTTTGACAAATCCAGGGGCAAGATTAATGTACAACAGCCATTAGAAGAACGGATCTCTGCTATCAGGGCTACCGGATTAGCAGATGAAATCATAGTAGAAGAATATGAAGGACAAAAAATAGATGATATTAGACGGCTGGGGATAGATATCTTTACAGTTGGGTCTGACTGGATTGGTTGCTTTGATTATTTACAAGAATATTGTAAAGTCGTATATTTGCCAAGAACAGAGGGAATATCCAGCTCAGAAATCCGTGCCGGGCAGTCATCTTTAAGATTGGGCATGATAGGATATTCGTCTTTTCTAAAAAAATTTTTCAGAGAATCGAAATTTGTTAATTCAGTTAAAATTGTTGGAATATGCGTCCCGAAAGATGGAATCTTAAAGGAATTGAAGCCAGAAATGGAATTATATACAACAGACTGCCAGACGCTTCTAGAATATGTTGACGCTGTATATATACATTCCAGTCCGTCGCAGCATTTTGAGCAATGCAAGCTGGCCATTGAAAGCGGAAAGCACATAATATGTGAAAGTCCTATAGCAATGTCAATAAAGGAATGTGAATTTCTAGTAGAGCTGGCGAAGAATAAAAATGTCATTTTAATGGAGGCGTTAAGGACTGCATATATTACAGGATACTCAAGATTGGTTTTGCTATTAAAAGCAGGAAAGATAGGACGTATTATATCTGTTGATGCGGTATGTACTAGTTTAAGTATTTTTGGGGATGTTGAAACTAATATGAAATGGGGTTCTTTAGAAACATGGGGGCCAACAGCGATGCTGCCTGTTTTTCAAATCCTGGGAACTGATTATCTCGAAAAAAGAATATTTACGTTAAAAGATGAGATTTCGGGTAACCTGGATATGTTCACGAAAATAGATTTTACTTACTCATCCGCTACGGCATCTATTAGGGTTGGAAATGGAGTGAAATCGGAAGGCCAGTTGATTGTATCAGGGACAAAGGGATATGTATTTGTACCTGCACCATGGTGGAAAACAGACTACTTTGAAATCAGATATGAAAACCCTCTTGATAATAAGAGATACTTTTATCAGGTAGATGGAGAAGGCATTAGATACGAACTAGTTGCTTTTAGTAATGCTGTTAGAAATAAAACATCTGATTATTATATAGGGAATAATGTGACATTAGAAATATGCAATGTTATGAACGACTTTGGATGTAAGAAGGACAATAAATTTTAGCAGTAATAAAAATCTGATTTATTGTGGAGGTAAATATGATGAATGCTTTATTCTGTGGATCAAATGGCGAATTTTCTTTTAGAGCGTGTAAGCTCCTGGTTGAAAAGGGGGTTAATGTTGAATATGTGCTGTTAAGTGATCCGGCTGCAAGTGATGCTTATGTCACTTTATGTAAAGAAATTAATGCTAAAATAATCTACTCTGCAAAAGAGGAAGATTTCCAACCGGGACAATTTGATTTCCTTATTAGCTTTACATACCAGAGAAAACTGAAAGCCTGTACGATAGCTGCAGGGAAATTCGCAATTAACTTTCATCCGGCTCCTTTGCCAGATTATAGAGGCAGGGGCACTAATATGTTTGCAATTATAAATGGTGAAAAAAGATGGGCTGTGACATGCCATTATTTGGATGCAGATATAGATACAGGGGAAATCATTGAACAACGGGAATTTGATATAAAGGAAGCAAGTCTAATAACTGGTAAAGAATTAGCTGATTATGGCTGGACTATTTGTCTTGATATCCTGTCAGAGATCATGGATAAAGTAATGCATGGTATAAAAATTGAAAGCAGGGCCCAAACCGGTGGAGGGAGGTACTATAGCTTAAAGGATCTTAACAGCGCTAAAAAAGTGGAGCTAGCTGATGGAGGAGAGTTAATTAGAAGAAAAATAAATGCTTTATGGTTTCCGCCATATGACGGAGCTTATATCGAGGTGGATGGGGAAAAATTTTATTTAATGACCGAATCAATAATGAAGCGGGTTTTTTCAAAATTGGTATGATTAAAACTTTCCTAATCTGCGATACTTTCATGGTAACCCCCCCTCTTTCATTTATGGTGGTGCCGAGAAAGAGGCATGGGGGATACTATGAAAATCCGCCGCCAAACCTACATAAAGCTTGCGAAACAACCATGTCCTTTTTTGGGTAATTTAAGGGGCTGCATATGTCCATTTTTCGGCCTCAGACCCCGTAAAATCCCCAGATTTACGATACGGTTTAGGGAATCTAGGGGATGATACGGCTTTGCGGCTAAATTGACATACAAAAGCCGCCATGGTAGTATATAAGAAAATCGGTCATCGTGCGGACGGCAGTCAGTTTCTGCTTATGCTCAGTGAAAATATTTTTAGAAAGGTGTGATAAGGATGCAGTTAATGCAGCTAACCAACGATTCTGTTGAAATTACTTCCATTGGCCGTATGAGCGGTTCCAGCATTGAGGTGAAGTATAACATCCCCTGGGAGTGCGATCCAAAGGGAGGCGGCTATCATTTGGCGGTTTTTAAAATCCCGAATGACAAGACCGCGGAAATTCCCCATACCCTAAGTTATTATAAACAGAATATTGTGTCCGGCAAACTGAGCGGTACTGTTTATTTGGAACACGAGTATCCCAATTCTCCATACATAGTCGCTTTTGGCCTGTGTCCCAATACCAGCACGACAGAAAATGTGGCAAACAATTACTGCGCGTCAGCCACCATCAAGAGCCTGGCTTCTGAGGAACATGGGTATGACTGCATCTCTTTAAATCTGGACAAGCAGGAGTGCGATAATGTAGTCGTTATGTATCATACTCTGGAAGGAACCGAACCAAATACTCAGGGGCACTGGGCAGGGATCTGGAGGAAAGAGGACGACATTGATGCGGCGCATGTGATACAGTTTAAGAAGCTGCCATATGACTTGTCGGAAGATGAGATCATCTTCTCGGATCTGGATTTGATCGTTGGCCGTGAATATCAGGTGTGCTATTTCACAGGCGGCTATCATGAAACTCAGGCGGAACTGGCCTGCACGCAGATGGCGGCGCGGGTAAAATTTAAGGTTTCCGCTGAATAAATCAGGATGAGAGCATACTTTTGCACAGCAAAGTATGCTCTTTTCTATTTTAGCTGACAATAAGGAGGCGGTAATGGTATGAATTATGAACAAATATACCCACGGGTGTATCAGGAAAAGGGGACGCGGGCCTATGTGGTTCTTCCCGCTGGCAAAGAAGGGCCAGAGTTCATTGGCCAGGAGGATGCTCTGGCCAATCAGGGCTGCCTTGATGCGTCTTTTGTCTTTTTGCCGGAGGAGGCGGTTCTGGATGCGGACGGCGCCCGGACCATGCTGTGCCGGGCGGACGGGCTGCTGAAAAAGGCGGGGACAAGGCGGGCATTCCTTTGGCTGAACTCATGGCTGGAAAATACGGACTTCAAAGATCTGCTGCTTCCGATCACCGTTGACGGAACAGAAAGCGCAGGCTATGTTCATGTGCATCTGTACGAGAACCTGTCATTAGGCATCCTGAGCCAGACAAAACTTTCTCTGTCAGAGGGCAATCGGATTCTTTTGACCTGTGAGAACAATCAGCCGCCTTTGGAGTGGGAAGGAACGTTTAGGGCGGGCCGCCATCAGATTACGGACTGTTTCCTGGAATTGTCAGGCCCCCGGTGCGGCTGCCTGGGTTTTTGCTTTTATATTCAGTGGGGCGAATTCTTAGACTGTTTTGCCCAGGGGTTTGAGCTGGCGTACAGGGAGTCACAGGTTTGGTACAGCCGGTTTTTTACGTTTTTGGCCCGGGACGAAAAGCTGGAACGGAGCAATCTGGTTTTTCATACCGTGATAAATCCATGTGATCCCCTTAATGAGGGGAAACATGCGTTATCTGTCATGCTTTTATCTGACAGCCAGCCGATTTCCGGCTTTCCCACTGCCATGCAGACCATATATGGAGAAACCATCCGTCTTCAGCCCTGCACCGGCTCGGAGGGCGGGCATAAAGCCGGTTTCCGGCTTTACCGGTCGCCTGACCCTCATCTGCGCTCCCTCTGCCCTCAGGGAGATTTTTCCCTGTTAAATGAAGACGGCCATTTGCTCTGCGGCATAAGCGGAACCGAGTTTATCTGCTTTCGCAAGGGGGATGTACTGAGTTTCTATCCAGGTTTTCCCGCTGCGCTGCCGTCTGTCTATGGCGGGACGCCTCAGGTAGGGGATGTGCCTTTGAAAGAGGGAATGACAGGCGACAAGACCACTTCCTGGGTTTCCGTAACAGGAAAAGACAAGGCTGCAGGGTACGTTTCCCAGCCAGTGGGATTTAACTTTTACGAAAGCTCTCTGGAAAAAGGCTGTGGGATGGCGGCCGGACAGGGAGGGATGCCTGGATCGGCCTGGGCAGAAGGGCTGCTGCGCCCGGCCCGGCCGGAGACAGAGCTTGATCCGTCTGCTGTTTTTCCCCTTATCCCCCTGGCCGGACTGTGCCCGCCTCAGGAGACGCCGCGCCCCTATCCCTTTGATGAGGCGGCTGTCTGTTACGCGGAAAGCAATATTGTCTCCATGGTGCGTCATCAGAAGCTGTGCTGCAAAGGGCAGGCACCCAGGTATGGAAATGGGGCCGGGGCAGGGCAGAATTCGGCCAGGCAGGCAGTGTCAGGCCATGTTGCCACTCCGTCAGGATTTGTGGCGGAGCTGGAGGAAGGGCGGTGGAAGAAGCTGATGATTGGCTGGACGGAGGGAGCGGGAGGCAGCATCAGCCGGTTTTACTTCGAGAATTTAGATGACGCCCTGATCCAGGCGTTTCAGTCAGCCAATTTATTTCTGGTAATTGCCAACGGGCTCCATACGGGAGAGCTTACGGACGCTGCAGACGACCTGGGCCGGTGCGCATTTCACAATAAACTTACAGCAGAGGACTGGACCTTATGCGCACGGCTGGGAAGTCCGTGCAGATATGGGCAGTATGCAGGCATCATGATTGTCAAAGGCTGTCCAGGTAAGATCTATGACCCGGAAGATGAGAAAGACCATCGGCAGTCAGTCCGGAGCCTGGCAGGGAATCCCGGCGCCTGGACGGCTCCGGACAAGTTCTCTGCCCCGGAGGCAGACGGGAAGCCGGATATGGCCCAGATTCCCATGGTGTCTGACTGGCTGATGAATTACTGCCAGGACGCCGTGTCCCGAAGGGACGAGGACTATTTTAAAGAGTTTGCCCGGATCATTACAGATCCCAACTGGCAGGGAGTGCTGTGCCTAAACGTACCTGCAGAGGCCGCTGCCCTGCCCAAAGCCCTGGCCGGCTTGGCAGCGGGAATGCCAAAGATGCTCTACATCCATCATTTCGGGGTGACAGTTAACACAGTGAAATGCCATGGAGGCCAAATCAGTCAGGACAAGCCCAGCTCTGTATTCGGGCTTTTGGACTATGAGGCGGAAGGCTTTTGCGCCCAGTCGCCCAAGGTGGTGCAGCCGGAAGGCGGAGACTATGATTTCAAATTATTGAACCTGTCAGCGCTGTTTGCCGAAAGCGCACTGAAAAGCTTCTCCTGCTATGCCCAGCTTTCTCTGAACCGCATTTTCGATGCGCAGGTCACCGGCATGGGGGAGGGAGGCAACGGCTGGAACACGCTTTTAATGAGGGGGAGCCTTCAGTGGGGAAACGGGACATCCGCCTTTTCCCTGAAGAATATGGGGGAAAGCCAGTTTATATTTGGCAACGGGATATTGTCAAGGGTTTTCATTACCTGCGCCAGGCTGCAGGAAAGCGGGGAGGACGGCCGGAGCGTGTTCGGGCTGGACGGAGTGGCTGATTTCGTGAAGCTTCAGGAGATGGATGTGTTTTCTTATGGCTCAGAGGAAGGAGAAGGCGGAAAAGGGCTGGCTTTTTCAGGACTGACGTTGACCATAGATTCTGCTGGCGGCGCAGACGGATTAGGACAGAAAACCAGCCGGATGGACAGCGCAGGCGTAGTCTGCGATCCGCTTCGCAGCCAGCGCCGGAGCGGGAGCCTGGCTGCCAGCTTCTGTCTTGAACAGGCGGAGTGGCTGGGAGGGAGCAGGGCCAGGCCGGAAGAGCTAAAGGCGTGTATGCCGGTAAAGGCGGCCATAGGAGGCGCTGACTTGACAAAAGGCGTATGGAACGGCCTGAAGTGGAAAGTGAATATGGGAAGCATGGGGGAACTGGCCGGAAAGGCAGGGCTGACCGGTTATCTGCTGGCTGCCTGGGGGGAAGAAGACAGCGCTAAAAAGTGTGCGCCAATCTTTATCGGGTTTCGTCTGCCTGGAGCGTCAGGAGAGAACGGACTCATAAGCCTGCAGAATGTGCTGAAGCTGTCAGTGGAATCCGTTTCCCTGCGCCGCACAGAGATGACTGCAGAAACTGCCGGTTCCTTTCAGATGTCCCTTAATAACATCAACGTAAAAGTATTCGGAGCGGCGAAGCTGCCTCCTGACGGCGCTGCCGCATTCTATCTGTTCGGGCCGGACGGCGGGACAGGGAAGGCATTAGGCTGGTACTGTAAATACGCTAAACAGCAGAAGGAGGGGAACCATGGGACTGTTGGAGAAACTGATTGGAGAACTGGGGAGTAAAAAATTAAGCCGGGTTGAGGTACGTGGGAGAATAGGGCCTCTGATGGCCAGGCTGGCAGGCAGCAAAAGTCTGCGTTTTGCAGTCATGCAGGCGCCTAATTTCGGACACCAGGCCAACACGCTGCATCTGATGCGCCGGGTAGCAGGATTATTTATTGAACTTGAGATACCCATTCCTCCTTTTGAAGTCTTTATTGATGAAACCCCCGGGGACAGGCCGGTAGCCGAAAAGCTTAAGATTCTGGTAAAGGGCTTTGCACCTGAATTGGAAACCCAGGAACTGTCTTTGGACTGGGGACCAGGGCAGTCGCCGATCCCTGTAATGTTTGTGAAGGCTTCCAAGGCGAAGCCCGTTACATTTGGCTTCTGCGGCGGATATGACTATGCGCGGCCGCTGAATGAATTGATACGTGCAGAACACTGCATTCTGGTAGAGCCGTATCTGTGGGAACTGGGAAATCTGGATCATTTTAGCAGTCGGGACAGATATGACAGCATCCTGTTCCTTCCCGGGCATACGATACCCCTGTCTGCTATGCTGGGGAAAACCGGCGATCTTAAAAACAGCTTCTTTACAAGGGCGGTCCTGCGCTATCCCAAGGAGGTCCCCTATTCCTTTTTCCGGTGCAGCGACGAGGAACTTAAACTGTACAAAAAGGACAAGTACCTGGGGCGCGCCGCTGAACTTCTAGATCGGCCGGATTTTATCTGCCTGCCGATTTACGGATTTCAGAATATAGACCCTAATAACCGTACCATTTTTTTGCTCCGCTTATTTTTGGCGACGGTTAGATGGTCAGAGCAAAATGGGGAATTTTACAGGAGGAAAAATATCCTGGTTCTTTTAAATGACATATCCATAGTAAGGACGGCGGTAAAAAACATCTATGGGTCATTTCACAAAGTGCCCCCAAGCGCTAACTTTACCATTCCAGCAGAGTCAGGTACTTACAAGGCAATTGCTGAGAATGTGCTTTCACGTGAAGTATATGGCATGTTAGATTCTGAAGCGTTTCAAGCGTATACTTGGGAAGCGGATTTGTCCAAAAAACTAAATGACGGCGTATGGGGAGTAACGATTTTGTGTTTAGGGCCGCTTCCGCAGCCTATGTTTCTACAGATTATGTCCGAGGCGGCGCTGCCTCCGGTTTTTGAGGGACAGGCCACTGCCAGCGCCATGCTGTCTTTGGGAAAACCGTTTTTACAGTTTAGCGTGGGAATCACGTCATCTTCCACATTAAGCAATTTAAGCAATTATGATGTAGTGAGCGATCCTTTGGTTCCATTATTCCAGACGCTGGCTGAGTGGATAAAAAAACCATTACAAACAGGACCAGAGGAAGAAAAAAACATCAAAGATCTGGCATTCATCATGAATACCGAAAAAAGCCAGAAGGCCTTTTCAGTGGTGTCAGGCAAGATTGAAAAGGAACCGGATAAAGTGGAGTATTCCCTTCTGGCTTTGTCGGAATGCCTGGCTCCCCAAAAGCGTATGAGGGAAGGCGCAGAGCCATGGAAAGATGACCTTCTTAGGATCAGAGAGGTTATTGCGGGGCAGATAGAAGAGAAGCAGGCCATAGATTTTTCAGCCTGTTTCCCGGATCTTAGGTCCACGGAGCTGTACCAGGAGATTTTAGGAGGGCTGATGCTGGCTGGGGACGGCATGAGCTGCCGGTGCGATATGGATGCCCGGGGGGAAATCCTGCGCCTCACTGTGGAACATGGCGGACTGCTCCATGAAGGGGTTGCCTATGACGCAGAACTGGTATTTGAAAAATCAAAGGAACTGGACTGCCTGTCCTCCCTGCTGACAGCAAAGTCAAAGGAGGCAGGGCCTTTGGAAGCCATGCCCTGGCTGGAGGCGCAGCATACTGGCTTTACCCTTTATGCGTGTGAGGGATATTTTCCCTGGTATGGAACCGCCTATGCCTGGCTGGACCCTCCGGGCATGGAACTTTCTGCCGCATTCCCCAGGGAGGACGGCAGCATAGAACTATACGGCAATCTGGAAAAGCCAATATCTGCGCTCTCCGCAGTGACGGCCCTCTGCGGCGGCCTGGACTTTACTGCCAGCTTCCCTGCCTTTTTTAACCAGGTTGGAAGCGTCGGGCTAAAATCGGCCTGGCTTAGGTTCTCCCCGGAGGAAAACAGGGCGGAGCGGATTGAGCTTTTGCTGACTGTGGAACATGAATGGGTGCTCTTAAAGGAACCACGCCTGTCAGTAAGGCCAGAGGTGCGGGTGATTCTCAATCAGCCTTCTGATTTCAGAAACAGGAACTTCAGCTTCGTTATCAGCGGCGAATTTGAACTGGACGGAGCAAAAATGAGCGTATGGGGAATGTATCCGCCGTTTGGCGCCGGAGCCGCATTGACAGAGGGAAAGCTGGACATTGACCGGCTGGCGGCCATGTTTGTGCCAGGCTATGATGAGAAGCTGGGATTTGCGCTGACAGAGCTGTCTATGGACATTATGCCTGAACAGGGATATTACTCCCTCAGGGCGGCGGCCGAGACAGACTGGAAAGTATCTGACCTTTTTACCATCACCGGATTAGGGATTGGCATAGAAAAGCAGAGAGACGGGATCGGGCTGAAGCTGGCGGGAACCATGGAGCTTCTGCCGGATAGAGAAGGTCTGTCTGTCCTTTTGGCTGCCGCGTACAAAACAGGGGCCGGATGGGTGTTTGAAGGCGGGCTTTCCACAGATACAGACGTACCGTTTTCAGATCTATTGAGCCGCTATCTGGGGATCAACGCCTTTCCTTCTGTCAGTGGGAACGTATTTTGCGGAAATGCCAGCCTTGCCATGGCGGATATCCATCTGCGGATCGAGGCAAAGAAAGACGGATTCTGGGATTTTACGGGAGCCATCAAAGACTGGGAACTTCCGTTTTTGCCGGGAGTGGCGCTGTCGGCATCCGCTTCTTTTGGACGGAGGAAGCCCGGCGCAAATGACGGGGATTTCTATGCCTGCATTGAGGCGGATTTAGACTGGAACGGCATTCTGCTGAAGGCCTGGTTCGACTACTATCTGGGAACCGGAAGCTTTGGCATTACCTACGAAAGCCTGACAGCCGCCATGAGCAAGACCGCCAGAGGATGGGAAGCGGAGCTTCGCTTAAATGGTGAGATCTCAGTGGGCGATATGGTAGAAAAAATGGTAGGCTGGTGTACAAAGAGCCCGGCTCCCCTGGAGTCCCCATGGAATGTGCTGTATAAAGTCCGCCTTCTTCCCGGAACCGGATTAAAATACAATTTTACCACCAGTGAAGTGGGACTTGTAATGGATTTGGGAGAAATTGACCTGGGATTTGCCCGGATAACGTCCGTGTCCCTTCTGTATACCGGGAAAAGTGATGCATCAGGAGGCAGGGAGCGGGGAGTCGTGGTAGAACTGGGCGGAGAATTCTTCTGGCGGACAGGCGCCCAAACGGAACCTCTGTCCTGGCGGGCCGACAAGCCCGGCGACGCTCCCGGCCCGGACGGCGCCGGTAACAAATATTTCAAACTTACCCTTCTGGCGCTGGGACAGCATATCCAGGTGGAAGGACTGGAAAAGGCGGACACGGTGGAGAAAGCCATAGAACTGGTAAAAGCCCTTGAGGAACAGGAACCGGCAGCGCTTCCGGCGGTGGCCTACGATCCGGAAAGCAGCTGGATGTTTGCCGCAGAGATGGGGCTTCTGAGAATTGACCAGAAGCAGGGCTATGCCATTAATGCCCAGGCAGTGTTCCATGACTCAAATCTGTACGCCCTCCGCCTGAGATTGCAGGGTGACTCCATGAAGATATTAAAGGGCCTGGATGTCCAGATCCTTTACCGCAAAATCAATGACGCCGTAGGCGTGTTCCAGGCAGAGGTAGTGCTGCCGGACGCCATACGTTATCTAAGCATCGGCCCCTACTCCCTGACCCTTCCCGTGTTCGGGGCCTCCATTTACACCAATGGAGATTTCCTTATGGACTTCGGATTTCCGTATAACGGAGATTTCTCCAGATCACTGTCCATAGAGGCGGTGATCTATCCGGGCATCCCGCTTCTGGGAGCGGCAGGCTTCTATTTTGGAAAGCTGTCAGGGGACACGGCGGGAGATCTGGTTCCATCCAGCAAGGGAGGCGTGTTCAATCCGGTTGTGACTTTTGGCATAGGGATACAGGCAGGATTTGGAAAATCCCTTAGCTGCGGCATACTGGAAGCCAGCTTCAGCCTTACGGTTCTGGGAATATTGGAGGGAGTCCTGGCAAAATGGAACCCCTATGTGCAAGAAGGAGGAGGAAACCCGGCCCGGCTGGAAGAGGGATACTACTACTGGCTGTCGGGAACCGCAGGGGTGGCAGGCCATCTGTACGGCAAAATTGATTTTTCCATTATTAAGGCAGAGGTCATGGTAAGAGTGGAGGTGATGGTACTCTTTACCGTTGAGGCCTTTATGCCCAGCGTGTTCACCGTAAGCGTCAAGGTGGAGGTACAGGCCCGCCTGACGCTGAATCTGGGGATCATAAAAATAAAAATCAATTTAAGCTTCTCCCTGGCCGTCCGGGAAGCATTCTCCATCGGCCAGGCCGGGGAGGCGCCTTGGCTGCACTCTGGCATAAACGGCGTCCTGTCTGCGCCAGCAGGAACCCGCCTGAGCCGTCTGTCTCCGGATGACAATGATTATTGCTTTGACTGGAAAAAACTAACGCCTGAGGGGCCCCGCCATATACTGAAGGGCTGGATGGCCGTGCACCCAATAGCTGCCCAGGATGAATGGCCGGATACGCCGGGAATCCGTTCATGCCTGACAGCCATGCTGATGATTGAAACCATGGACACAGACAGGGATCCAAACCTGCATAATCTGTGCAAAGCCAATGGGACGCAAGCGGACAGCTCTTTTGAGACGCTGTTTAAAACGGCGGTCCGCTTTGTGATAGCCGCGGTTCAGACAGCGGCTTCTGTCGCTGAGAGCCAGGCGGATGACCTGGAAGTGACGGCCCATGTTTTGGCGTGGCTGGAGAATCAGCTGGCTGACGGCATGCCCCTGTCCATAGAAGATCTGAACCGGTTTTTGGCTGACTTTTTTGAATTCCAGGCAGAGATTCCGGAGGAAGCCCTGGATACGGCCATAGACGCGGCGCCTGCGGACGCATCCTGCTTCCCTATGCCCTCAGGCCTTTTGGTCGCCATGGAAGACGGGGGACAGAAGGTTTGCTCCTACCGATATGGTTCCTATAATTCCGTAAGCCAGGAGAAGATTAAAGAACTGAGGGAAACCTTTGACGCGCTGGCTGTCCAGGTAGAGAAAGAGGCCCAAAAGGAACAGGCGGGCTCAACGGCGGAAAATTCTCTCTCTATGGCGGACTGGATGTTTGGCGATTATTTCCGGCTTCTGCTGCGGCAGGCAGTGAAAGGCCTTCAGACGGGACTGCGGGAGTACCAGTACGTGCCGGCTGCAGGCGAGACGCCGCTTATGACCCTGGACTGGATTCACAGCCATGCCAGAAACGACTATACATTGCTGGATCTGTTTACGGCGAACGCAGACACGCCTCTTTCCCCCGGATGTGCCCTGAGGCTGGGAGAAGACGCCTACATAACGAAAACCGGCGACACTCTGGCTTCGGTGGCAGTACAGTCCCACATGACCCTGGAGGAGCTGGCAGGGGGAGAAAACGGCCGGATTAAAGGGCTGTTTCCAGACGGCCATACTATCAGCATCCCCCATTTAACCAGCCTGCCCTTAGGGGATCTGCTGGCAGGAATTCAGCGGGGCGGCGCCATATCCGTGCTGTCCGGCATGATGTCCAGGTACCTGCTTCACGGAATGCGGATAGGGACTAACGGCATTACCCCGTGCCCGGATGTGTCCGGAATGTGGGTGAGAAACGGCTCTCTGCCGGAATATGCCGGCTTGTATGCCCTGACAGGGCAGCAGATGGCCTTTGTGCCAGGGGGAATGCTTACCTTTGACAGTACAGATGTCTCCTGGCTGCGGTTCAAGGACAGGAAATCAGCATTGACTCAGGTGTGCCGGATTCCCATGGCCGCCTATGCAGAGACTTTTAAGCTGCTGGGGCAGGCAGCTGCCACGCCGGAATGCCTGCCGTCTATCCGTCTGGAAATACGGAACACGGCTCATCTGGCAGCCCGCGCTTACAGCTTATGCGCCGGAGAAACGGCTGTATCTCAGGTGCCCCTGACGCTGGGGACTCTGTCCGGAAAGCAGATCCAGTGCTGGCACATGCCAAAAGGCGCAGGGAAACTGAGACAGCCCTCCGCCCTGAAGCTGGGACGCTTTGACGAGTCATCGGGCCAGATGAAGCAGCGGGCGGCAGAATGCTATTGCCTGGCATGTCAGGTGACCATGAAGGTAAAGCGTTCTGTACCGGACAAAGCCGTTCCTTCCCGGCAGAACCTTTACCAATTCCAGAGCATGTCATCAGGAGACGCCGCATGTCTGGAACAGCTGCTTTCCTCCAGGGGAGGCGCCTTAAGCGGCGGCCAGATACTTTTAGGTATTTCTGACGGAAAGGGCGGCATTGCACTGCTGAACCAGGCCGAAAGCATTGCCCTTATGGTCCGCACCAACCTTTCCACAGAGACGAATCCGCCCCAGACCGGCTTCCTCAAAGAGGGCTCGCCGGCCAAAGAGGAATTTATCCGAAGGATCTGGGAAGCGTCCGTCACAAATTCCGGCGGATACTACCTTTTGTTTGGGGAAAAACAGGATGGCAGGGGAATTCCTGAGGCGGCATTTGATGAAAACGGAATTGCAGCAGTCACGATCCTGGCTGCCTTTACCAATCTGCGGCCGGAGTCAGAGGCGCTTCCCGGCTATGTCAATACCGTCCTTCTGCCAAAAAATTCCATGGGCGAGACGCCGTTTTTGGAGGAGCTGCAGGCTGAGGACGTGCAGTCCATGGTCAGCGCCGGGGTGATTGCCTGTGGGTTTACCCGCGGAATGGAAGAGGCGCCAGAGGATGTGACAGCCGACCCGGCCGCATATCTGAGAAACTGCTACAGTATTATGGGATACCGGATCTGTTCCAGCTCAGACTTCAGAGAAAGCCCATCGGGAATGCCTGTGGGACCAGGCGGGATCGAGGCGTGGGACTATGATCTGGCGATCCCCTACACCCGGTTTGCCAAAGACGGCGGGCAGGGACCTTACTGCTCCATTGGACGGACCCTCCAGGTAAAAGCCTGGTGGCAGGATATGTACGGAAACCGGATGTCCGGGGCGGAAGGGGATGTAAGCAGCCTGACAACCGGCTATGGAGACAGCCTGATTTCTCCTGCTGCATGGCCCTCAATCCGTATGTCCTATGAGGTGGACAAGAGAGGTCTGGTTCTTACTCTGCGCTTTGATAAGTCTCCGTATGAAGGAGAGAACGGAAGTAAAAACGCCCGGCAGGATCTGTGGACGTGCCTCAGCGTGAGAGAGCAGCTTAGTGACCCCAACGGCATCCGGATGGAACTGGGAACCAGCCTTTTAAATGACGATGCAGGAGGGCAGGAAGGCACTTTTCCCATAGACGGGAAAAACCGGGAAGATCTGTTAGCCTGGCTGTTTGGGGAAGAGTCGGTGACAGCCTATTTAGAGGCGCAAAAAGAGGGGGCTCAGGCGATTGCGCCTGATCCCTGCATCCTAAGTTTTGCTTTGCCGGAAGACAGGATGCGCCAGACAGCGTGGTACCGCCTTACTGTCTCCATGACGCTTGCGCGCTGCCGCCGCCAGGCGCTGACTGGATTGGAGGATATGGAAGGGATTCACAGCATAACGGCCATGATTTCGCCTGACGGGGGAAACGCCAAAAATGGGACTGCGCTTCTGGGGTTTGCAGAAAAATTTCAGGAGGCATATCCCTATGGGCGGATTATGACAAAAGCAGGCAGCGGCCAGGGAAATCAGGAGGTGTGGGTATTCAGAACGGACAAGGTAGCCTTTGACTTTGAGCCCGATGTTACGGTTTTTGGTATCCGCCCCTTGTCAAATACCCGCGAAAGCCGCGAAAAGGTGTGGATTCAGCAGTTCGACGAGAAGGAAGGCATGATCGGCGGCACATACCGGGACTACACGGACATTCAGACGGATGTATGGCTGCGGCAGGTGCTGGAGACTGTTGATCTGGTTACAGGGGATCGGTATGCTCCGTGGATATCTCTGCTGGATCAGCTTGTAAGCCCTGAAGGAAGCCACGAATCTTTGCTTTTGACTCTGAAAAAGAGGCTGGCTGACAATCTGTCAGGGTTACTGATTCCTGTTTTTCAGGATCAGGGGCAGTCTGGAGGCGGTATCGAGCGGGAGGCGCTGCGGCAGGAGCTTTTGGACAATTTGATGAGCTTTTATACCCTTCATGCAGTTGCCTTACATCATGCAGATGTGGAACTTGCGGATGTCCCGGAAAATGATGCTGCCAATCTATATGGCCGCATTGTTCAATCCGACAGCATGCTGTCTCTCTCCGCCGCCAGATTTCCGTTGACTGGCAACGAGGACTCTTCCGATAGAGGCAAAAACAGGGAAAAGCTGACAGTAAGGGTCAGTGCGCCGGAGCTGGTAAGGGATAAGGAGGGCGCAGTGGTGGCATCCGCTTTGTATAACCCGTCTTTCCGGTTTTCCCACATCGAACATAACATCCGCACTCTGCCGGGAATCCAGGGATATCACGCCTCTGACTGGCTGGAATTCGTAACAGGGCCTGGCCAGTCAGAAAAAGCCATGGGACAGGCCCGGATTCCCATGCCCCTTTGCAGCTTCCCGGATACGCCGGAACTAATCCGGCAGGCTGATGAACAGGTTAAGGAAGACAGAGAGGCTTTAAAAGACCTGCTTTGGTCAGAAGGGGGCGGGCTGTCTCAGATGCTTAAATGGGACTACTGCTTTGAATACACGCTTCCCTATCATTACCCCCAGGATACCATAGAATGCGTGGTGACTTTCAATGAGTCGCAGCAGGCGCAGCAGGAATGGAGCGGCGGACTGTTTGACGCATTAGCGCAGATGGCGGAAGCCAGCCCTGCGATTTCAGAAACACTGGCAGAGTGCGCGCTGGCAATCGGCGCGGAGACGAAGCCGGAGGATGCTGTGGTCAAGAAAGCCGACATTGCCCTGGGGGCGCTGGAAAATCTCATATCCCAGGCAGCAGATGCCTTGGAAAAGGATGTGCCTCTTTTTGGCCAGCGATTTGACAGCGGGCAGCTTCACTGCTCATTCTCTATCAATGACGACCATGCCGACATAGACGGCGTGGATGCGCTGGTGGTCCGGCTATACGGGGAAATGCTGCCGGGAATGGATATTCCCCGGATTTTCATCAGGCCCAAACAGTATCAAATGACATTGTGGAATGATACGAAAACAGGAGCGCTGGCTTCCTACTATTATGTAGACACAGAAACCGGAAAGCCGCTGGCAGCAAGCCAGGGACAGGCCTGTAAAACGAGACAGATAATACTGCCGGGGCTGGACATGATGAAATTTCAGAGCGCCCGGGGCTCTATGTGCATTTACAGAAACAGGGATCTGATTCCGGGACGTGAGATTGCAGAACCGTTTATCTACCGCTCTGATCTTGCGGAATTTACCGATCCATATTTCGTATCCAGGGATATGGCGGCGGATGTGGATATCTCAGAGACGCTGTCCGGCCAGGCTCCTTTTAAAGGCAGCTTTGCGGATCATATGACAGCTTTCTTTGCCGAACTGTTAGGCGAAACAGAGGAAGAGCTGACGATTCAGGCAGAACTTTTATACGGAAGATATTTGCATAGGGATTTGCGGCCTCTGGAGCTTCCTGTCTTTATGATGCCTCCGGCATCTGTTTCAGGTCAGCAGATTCCGGACATTGTAAAGCAGTGGTCTGATGCATTTGAAGGCTGGTTCAAGGCTCATATAGGCCCTCACAGGCAGGGGGATCAGGGATTCCTCCGCCTGGATCTCATCCTGTTTTCTCCTAAAACCCTGCAGCCGAAACAGATGCTGCGTTTTAGAAGGCTGATTATCAGGGGAGAGAATCTTATGTAAGACTTATTATAAATTAGTGCCGGACTGCGGGGGAAAATGCTCTGAATGACTTCTTAATCACGAGATTTTTGGGGGGGAGAACTCATTTAGAGCATATTTCACGTAGGGAGGCAGGTGCGATGACGAAAACCAAGATTGCCCCATTGCATGAAAGAATCTCCCTTGATGACGAATTTATTAATCGCTACGTAATAAACTTTAAGTTTGATAACTGCCGCAGAGACAGATTTTGGATGGACATGAAAGGGACTTTTAATGGAAAAGAAAGTGATCGATCATGAAGATAGAAGTAAGGAGATGGATATTAATATGATAAGGCAAGACCGAAAGGGTAATGTTACGGAAAATGTCGTAATAGAGTGAAAGCGCCTTGTTATTTTAACTCTGCTTCCAGACCTGCCGCTAGGAACCTGTTCCTGTTGGTCATTTCTATCTTGACTCCGGACCTGTTTTGCTCGGTCCGTTTTGCCCACAGCCATGTGATTTCCAGATTGCCCGACACTTCGCTTAACGCTTTTTACTATACACTGAAAACAGATGCCTATAATCACTCTGTTTGGAATGACGTTGCGGTATTGAAAGCAGTCCAGGCGGTTCCCGGCCCTTTGGAAAAACAGCCGCTTTTTCTTTCCATTGATGATACCATGGTCCAAAAGTCCGGTAAGCATTTGTAGAAGATATATAGGAAATGGAATTTAATCTGGTAGAATTTGCTGTAAGTGCCATATAAAATAGTCGGTAATTATATAGTGGTTATATAAAAGTCGAAATCAGATCGAATTAGAGTAACTTTGCGTTGACACTATACTCGAATTGAGGTATAATTAGGCTATATATCATGTGAAATGTATCTATAGCTAATATGTGGAGGATAAAAATGGAAAGATACTCTGTGCAACAAATAATGGATATGTTTATGAAAAGGGGGATTGAAGTAAAAAAAGGGACACTAGATAATTACCGTTCCAAGCTTCAACAATTTAATATAATAAACAATAATGAATTACTCTCAGATGCGCATATTAAAACATTTGAGAATATTGTTAATGAAAAAACAAATGATAATACATGGGAAAGGTTAATAATGAAATATCTCTATATAGATTTCAGAGATAATATGCAGTTTAAATTTCAATGGTGTCTAAAAACGATTGCACAACATTTAAAGTGGAAGATAGAGCATAAAAAATACAAGGTTTATCATATGAATTTGTCAGAAGGTGAGGCTCCTACTGAAGATTTTATGACTTTCTGTTGTTGCATTGATAATTTTGTTGAAATGGGGAAATTTTATGAAGCGTATAAAGGAAGCAGAGGTACGGATGGCTGCTGTATGAATTATAAAATTATTACTCCAGATAACAGTGTATATTTCATAATAGGGAAACTTAATTCATTTACAGGGCATGAAGATGCGCACCTATTCTTTTCGGAGACATTAGACTTTAATATTATGAGATGTAAATATATAGGGGGATGGGATACTGAAAATGAAGATGAAATATTTGTTGAGTTAGAAGATGCCTGTAAAAAAAATGCGATTGATGTTAAAGAAGTCAATGGGAACAAAACTGAGCAATAATAAAGGCGAAGCAAATTTTGATAATTAGTTTTGAGAAATAGAAAATTTATGTATATCAACAATAACTATTATATAACGCTATTAAAATGCTGTTTTTATGATAGAAGAGTGAGGATACGTATTAGGAAGAGATTTTTATTTTAACTGGAATCAAAAAACTGACGAGTACGTATGTGTTGATGGATTACAGCGCAGTATTGCATTTATGCGATTTATTGCTGGTGAGATTATGGTATTTTGACAATGCTACAGTGAATTTGGTTTTACTAAGAAAGAAGTGGGTTGGAACCCGTTACCAGAGTTTCGGATTAATGTATATATGAATCATTTGGAGGATCAGAAAGAAATTTTGGAATGGTATGCGGATATGAACTCAGGAGGAACACCACACACAAATGATGAGATTGAAAGAGTAAAGAAAATGATTCGGAATCTTGATTAAGCAATATATGAGGTATAATTATGAATAATGTTGATAATAAAGAATTTATAGAGTTCCTTTTAGGTAGATTTAAAATCGAAAGAGAAAGATTTGACAGATCTGGTATATATGCATATACACAACGTTTACTTGCTTATAACTCAAATAAGATTGAGGGGAGTACGCTTACTGAGGAGCAAACGGCTTCATTGTTTGATAATGGCACTTTGCCAAAATCAGATGATTATTATAGAGCAAAAGATGTTGAAGAAATGAATGGGCATTTCCTAATGTTTAATAAGATGCTGGACACCTTGAATAAACCATTATCGCAGGAACTGATAAAACAATTCCATTATGAATTAAAATCAGGTGTATTTGAGGATCGGGCTAATGGGTATGCTATTGGCGAGTATAAACAGCGTCCTAATATGATCGGAATATATCAAACTGTAAGACCAGGAAATGTTGACCAGGAAATGTATTTACTTATAGATTGGTATAATAATCAGAAAATAAATATCTCTGCATTAGCTGAATTTCATGCTAGATACGAGAGTATACATCCTTTTCAAGATGGTAATGGCAGGACGGGCAGACTAATTCTTTTCAGAGAATGTCTAAAGAATAGAATCTTGCCAGTTGTGATTGAAGATGCAAATAGAAATGAATATCTGGAAGCATTGAAAGAGTATCGAGAAGAAAGGCGTTTAGATAAATTGATTGTGCTTTTTGAAAAAGAGCAACAGTTCTATCTGGAGAAATGCAGGTACTTTATGTAGGAAATTTGAACTGAAGAAAGAGCTTGTTCCAATGCAGCCAGGTGATGTTCCTGTTACGTATGCCGATACCAGTGCATTAGAACATGATTTTGGATTTAAGCCCAGTACAAGTTTGAGAGATGGCCTGCGGCAAACCGGCTTACCATCTCTGCTTCAATGTCCCCGGCAAACTATAACAAGCAATATGTTACCGATCACGATTTTACCATTATCTAAAACCACACGGTTGAATTCCTGCATGTCCTGTGGTAGAATGTAGAATAATTCGGACTCCTCCATAATAGATTGTAGTAAACAAAATATGGAGGTCCACATGAGTTCGAAAACAAGAATTGTGGTGCTGAAAATGAAGGAGCTGATCTACACTGCCGTGTTTTTGGGCCTGGCAGTGGTACTTATTACGCTGTTCCTTATCATGTTCCGCCCAAGACAGGATACATCATCTCCAACCCAGCCAGCTTCCTACATACCTGGAGTCTACAGCGCTTCCATTACCCTTGGGAGCCAGAATCTGAATGTGGAGGTGGCCGTGGACGCAGACAAGATTCAGTCCGTGTCATTTGTGTCACTGGACGAGGCTGTCACGACAATGTATCCTCTGATGCAGCCTGTGATGGAGGATCTGGAAGAACAGATCTTAAAAAGCCAGTCTACCGAGAATCTATCCTATTCTTTGGAGACGCGCTATACATCCCAGTCCCTGATCAGCGCGATTGATCTGGCCTTGGAGAAAGCAAAGGTAAAATAGGTGGTTACGTTATGAAGGATAATATACAAAGGAAATGTATGGATATGCCCAACGATCAACTTGATTCTCAGAAAGAAAGGGATGGGGCTGCGGATCATAGTTTACAGCCTGACAGCAGAGAGCGGCCTGTGTCCCATGCCCTTGATGACAGGCCTGAGGAGGATGGCTTTCAAAGGCAGGAAGACGCTGCAAAGACAGACGGCAAGCTTTTTGACAGCGGCCAGCAGAGTACGGAAAACTCCCAGGTTTCCGCCAGGGAAAACCAGATTACAGAAGGTGTCATCTGGAAACAGCTGCTGCTGTTTTTCTTCCCGATTTTGTTCGGAACCTTTTTCCAGCAGCTTTACAATACGGTTGATGCCATTGTAGTGGGGCAATTTGTGGGAAAAGAGGCGCTGGCTGCCGTAGGCGGGCCTACCGGGACATTGATCAATCTGCTGGTAGGCTTTTTCGTCGGCCTTGCTTCCGGGGCCACGGTGATCATTTCTCAGTTTTACGGCGCAAAAAGGGCGGACAAGGTGGAGTATGCGGTTCACACTTCCGTGGCATTTTCCCTGCTCTGCGGCTTGGGAATCATGGCGGCAGGCTTTTTCGGAGCCCCTTTGGCGCTGACCATGATGGGGACCCCAGAAGACATTATGGGGTATGCGGTGCTGTATATACGGATTTACTTTCTGGGAACCATACCAAATCTCATCTATAATATGGGTTCCGGCATTTTGCGGGCTGCAGGGGATTCCAAAAGGCCGCTGTTTTTCCTGATCACAGGATGCGTCACGAACATTGTGCTGGACGTGGTGCTGGTGGTGTACCTGCGCATGGGAGTGGCAGGGGCCGCCCTTGCCACCATCTTTTCCCAGACTGCCAGCGCCGTCTTTGTGGCGGCGGTGCTGACCAGAACCACAGAGATGTACAGGCTTAAGCTGGCCCGGATACGTCTGGACAGGCGCATGTTGGCCCGGATCATCCGGATCGGGCTTCCGGCGGGACTGCAGTCTGTCATGTACTCTCTGTCCAATGTGATTATCCAGTCAAGCGTCAACAGCCTGGGAACCGATACCATTGCGGCATGGACCGCTTACGGGAAAATTGACAGCGTTTTCTGGATGATCATCAATGCATTTGGCATCTCCATTACCACATTTGTGGGACAAAATTATGGAGCAGGAAAAATGGAGCGGGTGAAAAAGGGGATTCGGCAATGCATGCTTATGACTTTGGCATCTGCAGTGGGGCTTTCCTGCATCCTCTACAATTTCGGCTTCTACATTTTTGAAATTTTTACTACAGATGCCGCAGTGCTGGAAAAAGGCATGGAGATCCTTAAGTTTTTGGTGCCTGCATTTTTCACCTATGTTACCATCGAGATCTACTCCGGCGCCCTGAGGGGAATCGGGGATTCCTGGATACCCATGATTCTCACCATGGTGGGGGTCTGCGTGCTGCGGGTGGCCTGGATCGTGGTGGCAGTGCCCCTTAGACGGACCATTACCACAGTGGTGTTCAGCTATCCGCTGACCTGGTCAGTGACTACCGTGCTGTTTTTAGTGTATTTTCATCGCTTCAGCAGGCTGGGGAAAAGGAGAAGATAAGCTGCCAAATGAGAACATGAGACTAAAGAGCGGGCCGATTTTGCAAAAAAGAGGGCAAAAGAGACTCTGAAGATATATGAAACAGAAAGGAAGGGACAATTATGGAACGGCAAAAGAGACAATTTACGTCTGAAGACTATGATAACCTCCCTGGCTTTTTAAGGATAGAAGTCTTTGACGGAGAAATCTATACAGATGACTGGACGGCATTGGAAATTGACGAGGATGTATTTAAAATTCCGGCAACGGAAAAAAGACACATTAAATACAAGCTTTCTATTGTGGAAATTGAAGAGCAGTAATTGATACAGCTTAATAAGGAACATAATTGAGGATAATAGGGGAAGAATGTGCCCGAGAAATGCTTTCCGCTGCACATGCAGCACATTCTGCCCCCAAAAGCAGGGACGGAGGAAGCCGAACCGGGCAAAAGCAGAATTCGCTTAACTAAATGACATTGCTAAACAGGCAGTTTACTTTGGAAGTATACCAGGAAAAGAGGCATAATTTGCCAGGAAGGCAGATGACCTATGTACACAAAAACAGAATTTTGCAGAAATGCCGGCATTACCCCGGAGACGCTTCGGCATTATGTGGACATGCACCTTATAAAGCCAAAGGAAATCACGGAAAAGGGATACCGCAAATACGACAGGGACAATATTCTGGACTTGTGGTTTTACCGTTTAGGGGCTTCTCTGGGAAACCCGTTAAAAGAGATCAGAAACTGGAACACGGCAATGTCCAAACACGATTTCCTCCTTGGGCTGGGGGAGAGGGAAGGGGAACTGATAAGAACCATAGAACTTATGAACCAGCAGCTTTCCATGATCCGGGAGATCCGCCATTACATGGAACAGGAAATGGAAAGCGGCCTGACAGTGACAAAGGAGCCGGGGATTGCAGGATACCGGGCTTTTTGCGACAGCGGCACGGAGGCTCAGCGCCAGATCGCAAAGATGGCGGAGCTGTTTCCCATGGCGTCGGTTGTCATTGACTATGTTCTGCCAGAGAATTGGAAGGAAGAATGCCGGCAGCGGCAGGAGGGTCAGGAAACATATTTAAAGGCCAGGCTGGGAATCTGCGTCCTGAAAGAAAGATGGGGGCTGATGGATTTAACAGAGACGCAGGGCCTGGAGATGATGCCCGCCATGGACAGCCTCTGCATGTCCCTGGTGACAGACAGGCCCTTCCGGCTGGGGCTGGATGATTTCGCTCCTCTTTTAGATGCGTTAAAAGAGGGAGGATATACGCCGGAAAGCCACATTATCGGCAGCCTGTTCTGCAGGGAGGTGGCTAAAGATCAGGTTACGTATTTGCTGAAATGCAGGATCTTGATCAGCTGAGACAGGGCTAAAACCGCCTGTCAAAAGTTAAAAATAACTGTAGAAAACCTATTGACCATGTGGTTACCACATGGTTTATAATTGCCTACAGGTTGATAAATAAATAACAAACAACCTGGACAGTACCGTCCCGGAGCCCTTTTACAGCTGGCTTTGCAGGCTGATTTTCGTCATATGTACACAAATTTAATCAACGTGTGTGCAGTGCAGGCATCATAGATTTATGCACATCTGACAAAAATCCATCTCACAAAACCAGACCTGGAGAGACTCCGAAAGCACATTAATAAAAAGGGAGGAAAAGACCATGAGGAAACAGATTTCCATGCTTCTGGCGGCAGCTCTGGCCGCCAGCGGGGCAATGAGCGGGTGTTCTGCGAAACAGGCGCAGGCTCCTGAATCTGCCGAAACCACCGAAACCACGGCAGCCGAAACCGCCTCAGAGGCAGAGACACAACTGCAGGAAACCGCCAAAGAGACAGGAACGTATACGCCGGGAAGCTACACGGCCGCTGCAAAGGGCTTTGGCGGCGACGTGACAGTAACCATTACCGTAGACGCAGAATCCATTACAGACGTTGTGATTGAGGGAGGCCAGGAGACAGACGGCATCGGAAGCAGAGCCGTGGAGGAACTTCCGGCAGCGATTAAAGATGCCCAGAGCCCGCAGGTGGACTCAGTAAGCGGGGCCACGGTTACCAGCAAGGCGATTCAGACGGCAGCAGGAAAGGCCATAGCCAAGGCGAAAGGGGAAGAGGGCGCCGCTGTCAGCGTGAAAATGGTTCCGGGAACCTACACTGCGGCAGCCCAGGGATTTGCCAAGGCGGAGCTTTTGGAAGTCAGCGTCACGGTCAGCCAGGACCGGATCGAGTCTGTAGAGGTAAATCCGGACAACGGGGAGACGGCCACAGTCCTTCAGTCCGCCATTGACCTTATGATTCCCAGAATCATAGAACATCAGTCTGTGACTGTAGATGCCGTCTGCGGGGCCACAGTGTCCAGCAATGCCATCAAGACAGCCGTGGAATCAGCCCTTGTCCAGGCCATTACAGCGGCAGGGGGCCAGGAGACGGACATAGAGGCGTTTTATGCGGATGTGCCTGTAAGCACGGCTAAAGAAGAGATGGATGTGGACATTTTGGTCATTGGTATGGGAGGTTCCGGATTATCGGCAGCTATGAGCGCGGCCCAGGCACAGTATGAGGCCGCGGGAGGCGATGCGTCCAAAGTAAGCGTCCTGGGCATTGACAAGGCAGGGAAATACGGCGGGACCTCAGCGCTGACCAGCTCCCCCATGGCGGTAAATCCGCCCAGCATGGTAGAAAAGAAAGGATCAGACTATGTGGACACCCAGGTGTTCATGGAGGACTGGCTCAACTATACCGAAGGGGATGCCAAGGAAGAGCTGGTGGATATTATGATAAACAAATCCGGCGAGACTCTGGACTGGCTGATGGATCTGGGCTTTGAATTTGCGGAGCCGGTTCCGGGCTTTGGGACTCCCTATGAGGTGGTGTGCTACTATGGGGAAGGATTTATCGGATCTGACGGACAGACCACAAGCAAATCCGTGGTGGGAAGCTTTTTTGACAAGATGGCAGCATCCTATGAGGAGATCGGCGGAAAATATCTCTTGGAAACCGAGGGAAAACAGCTGATAATCCAGGACGGAAAAGTGGTGGGAGCCAGGGCCCAGGGGGCGGACGGCACAGAATACATAATCCACGCAAAGGCAGTAATCCTGGCAGGAGGCGGATTTGCAGGCAGCAAGGAGATGGAGGAGAAATACCTTACCAATAAATATTATCCTCTTAATGGCGCCTGGAACCTGTTCGGAAGCGCCCAGAATGACGGAAAGACCATTGAGATGGCACTGGCTGCGGGCGCAGGCACCTACAATATCAGCGTGCCGCCTATGGTTCATATCGGGGGAATTCCGGTGCTGATGCATGATTATCCCGTAAACAAAATTGAGGGCCAGACAGATATGTGGACCCACCGGACTGCAACCTGGTCTTTAAATGACATTCCCATGGTAATGGCCCTGTCTCCGGATACCATGGCGGTTAATATGGAAGGAAAGCGGTTTACAGATGAGAGCGGGCTGGCCATGATGGACCCATGGAAGGCAGGACCGGAATTTTACTCCATCTGGTCAGACGCAAGAATCAAGGACGTGCAGGAAAACGGATTTGAGTATGCAAGTACCGGCCTGTTTATTAACCAGGGAGGCGTTCCCACCCAGACTCCTATTCCGGAGATCTATGAAGTGCTTGATAAGGCGGCGGAATACGGATTGGTTTACAAAGGCGATACCATTGAGGAACTGGCGGAGCAGATCGGCGTAGACGGGAAGAACCTGCTGGAAAGCGTAAAGGGATACAACGCTTACTGCGAAACAGGAAAGGCAGAGGGGGAGATCGAAAAGGCGGATCGGATCTACAGCCCGGAAGGCGCAGATCTGGGCGAAGCCCATTATAAGAAAGGCATTGGAGAAGAGGGGCCGTTTTATGCCGTAAAAGGCGCTTCCTGGTGCTACAGCACGGCAGGCGGCCTGGACGTGGACAATAAGATGCGGGTTTTGAAAGAAGACGGCAGCACGCCCATAGAAGGGCTGTATGCAGTTGGGACGGACACCATCGGAGTGCTTTTGACAGAAAAGAAGGAGTATGTAAAATACGGCGGCGCGGCCCAGGGATGGGCGTTTACATCCGGAAAAGAAGCTGGAGCCAATGCGGCGGCTTTTGCGGCTGAAAAGTAGAAACGTCATAGTGAGAAAGAATTGCCCCTTTTATGCAGTTTTTGCAGGAAGGGGCTTTTCATTTGCGGACGCTCTGGCAGGCCGGGCCCTTATGAGATTGCCTTTCGGGACGAAATACAATATATGGAAAACTTTTGTGAGGGATGCTGCATGGCTTTTCAGCCGCATCCGAAAGGCGGCAAGTCATGATCCGGAACATCCTGGCAGGGACGGAGTTTAAAAATACTGTGAGAGAAAGGCGGGGGAGTGTATGAAATATGTAAGCGGCTGGGATAAATCACTGCTTCAGGAGGTTTCCTCAAAAAGGACTTCCAATAGCAGAGGGGCTATTAGGAAAAAGCTGGAGAGAATAAAACGCAAACTAAGGGCCGGAGTCCGCCTTACGCCTGAGGAAAAGGCATTTCTTCGGCAATATGCCCCCAGGCTATATGAGGAAGCCATGGCTGCAGAGCGTGAACGGGCCGCATATGAGGAACGGCTGAAAAAATGCCGTACAAAAGAGGAAGCGGACCGGGTCAAAACAGAAAAGATGATGGAACTGGAAGCGGCAAAGGAACAGGACATAGAGACTAAGATGATGCGCATGGCTCAGACAAAGGCGGCAGAGGAGGCAGCGGCATCTGCAGTCAGCCAGAAACCCAGTCAGACAGAGGAAAGCCAAAATAAGGCAAAAGCAGAGCAGCAAAGCCAGGATGTCCAAAAAACCCAGGACAGGCAGAAAGCGGCGCAGGACAGAAGAAGGCAGGAGCGGCTGGAAAGGGAAAGGCAGGAAGAAGGATACTACGAGGAGAAGGAACTGGAGGAAGAACAGGGCAGGGAACGGGAATCAGGAGTGATTTACAGACGGCCGAAGAATTCTGCGACAGGAGAAATCCGTCCGCTGACAGGCGGGCTTTATCAGGGCGCGGCTTTTGAAGGCGGGCAGAGGGAGGACGGCAGCAGGGAGCAGGAAGGCGCTGAGGCCGTGACGGGAAAGCAGGCTTCATTTGCCAAAGGCTATGCAGCCTATGAGGCTGTTTTGCAGGAATATGGGGAATAGATGGATGACGTAACCTGATTTTAATAATTATGTAATAAATGTAAAAAAGTGGACATATTTAATATAAGAGGCAGGAAGATTCCGCCTTGGAAAGAGAGGTCCGCTTTTTATGAAGAAAAACAAAATTGTTAAAATGGTAATGTCTGCGGCTGTTGCTGCCTATGTGGCGGTTATGCCGGTCCAGGCAGAAGAGACAGAGGAAGAGATAATCATAAAGGAGTGGGGAGACGCATACACAGGCCCTCAGCCTCAGGAGGGGCTTGAGACACTAAATGAATATGCGGCAGATGCCAACGGGCTGAACGGAAACAATACAGCGCAGGAAGAAAACAGCAGCAAAGAGAGCCAGACGGAAGAACCGGCCCAATTCCAGGGAGAAGAAAGCCAGGCGCCGGCAGATGGAGGCATACAGGAGACAGAAAGCAAGGCAGGCAGGCGGCCGGGGCCGGGAAGGCCCTGTCTTCGGGACGGTGACAATAGACAAGGGGATGAAGGGGATCAGGCATCCTGCCAGCCGCAGCATCCCAGTGCCTCACTTGGAGCCGGGGAGGTTTCTGAGGCGGAGTACACTGCCATGGGAGCTGTCTCCGGTGAGGAAATAGAAGAAGCTTCTGCAGAGAAGGCGGAGATGGAAGAACTGATCAAACGGACAGGGTATGGCCCTCATTTGCTGCTGTATAAAAAAGAGGAAGAAGAAAAGCAGGAGGCAAAGACAGAACCGGAGCCGCCGGCTTACTCAGAGGAAGATCTGTATATCCTGGCTCATGCCATCTGTGGGGAAGGACAGGGGTATCCCGATGACGAGCAGCTGTACATTGGATCTGTTATCCTAAACCGCCGATCCCACAGGGCATTTCCCAACACCATAAAAGAGGTGGTATTTCAGCGAGGGCAGTACGCCTGCACCAGGGACGGGAATTATGACCGGGAGCCTACCGAGGCAAACTGGAGAAATGCCAGATGGCTGCTGGAAAACGGAAGCATTCTTCCGGGGAACGTGGTGTATCAGGCCGGCTTCCGGCAGGGCAGCGGCCTTTATGTCCAGACAAGATATCACAAGTACTGTTATCGGTAAAAACTTGTAAATTTTTTTGATCTGTGGCATGATAGGGGAGGATTTGTACACTATATTACAGAAAACGCACCATAGAAGAGAGAATATATCAGGAAACAGGCCTGCAGCCAGAGCCTGGCAGAACATGAGAGGAAATGTCCGCCGCCTGATAGGAAAAGGAGATTGGAAAAATGAGCAATGCGTATGAGGAACTGAAGCCCTGCCTGGAGCAGGCCCAGGCATTTCAGACTGCGAAGATACTGTTTGAGTGGGACAATGAAACCCTGGCCCCAAAAGAGGCCAAAGCCAATACGGCAAAAGTTGTGGGAACCTTGTCCGGCGCCTACTTTTGCGCAGTGACAGATCCCAAGGTAAAAAAACTGGTGGAACAGTGCCAAAAAGACAGGGACAGCCTTACAGAGGCGGAACGTGCCATTGTAAGGGAACTGGCGGAGGAGATTGAGAAGCTGGAGTGCATTCCGCCGCAGCAGTATCGGGAATTTGCGGAACTGACCGCCCGCTCCACAGGGATCTGGGCCAGGGCGAAAAAGGAAAATGATTTCGAGAGCTTTGCCCCTGTTTTAAAACAGATCGTGGATTACACGAAAAAATTTGCCTCCTACCGGGTTAAAAAGGGACAGCGGCTGTATGACGTGATGCTGGATGACTATGAGAAAGGGTTTGACGTAAAGACCTTGGATCAGTTCTTCGGCATGCTGAAGGATCAGCTGGTTCCCTTCCTTAAAAAGCTGACAGACAGCGGGGAAGACATAGACAGCAGCTTCCTGACAGGAGATTACAGGGAAGAAGATCAGGAAAAAATCGGACGGTTCTTCGCAGAGTATGTGGGATTTGACTTTGACAGGGGAGTCATGGCTGTCAGCGCCCATCCCTTTACCACCAATCTTCACAACAAAGATGTAAGAATCACCACCTGCTACAATGATCATGTGGATGATTCGCTGTTTTCCGTGATCCATGAGTCAGGCCATGCCATCTATGAGCTGGGAATCCCGGATAATCTGACTCAGACTTTGGCAGGGCAGGGAACCTCCATGGGCATGCATGAATCCCAGTCCCGCTTTTTTGAAAACATCATTGGAAGGAATCAGGCGTTTTGGGTTCCTGTTTATGAAACGCTTCAGAAACAATTCCCCTGTCAGCTGGGCAGCGTTTCCATGGAGCGGTTCGTAAGGGCCATTAACAAGGTGGAGCCAAGCCTTATCAGGACCCAGGCAGACGAGCTGACCTACAGCCTTCATGTGCTGATCCGGTATGAAATCGAGAAAATGCTTATTGAAGAGGATCTGGATGTGGAGAAGCTGCCAAAGATTTGGGCGGATAAATATGAGGAGTATCTGGGAGTAAGGCCGCAAAACGCGTCCGAAGGCGTGCTTCAGGACATCCACTGGTCCCAGGGGTCATTCGGATACTTTCCGTCCTATGCCCTTGGAAGCGCATTCGGGGCCCAGTTCTACCATTATATGAAGAAAGACATGGATTTTGAGGGGCTTTTAAGGAAAGGCGACATTAAGACTATCCGGGAATTTCTGCGGGTAAATATCCATCAATACGGCAAGTTAAAGACCAGCCGGCAGATCCTGAAGGACGTGACAGGAGAAGACTTTAATCCCCAATACTACATTGATTATCTGCTGGAGAAATATGGGAAGCTATATCACGTAGAAATGGGAAAATAAGGCTGCTGCCTGCCTGCGCCTGGCAGGCGGCAGCCAAATGATCCCCGTAACCATTCCCAGGCCATTCCCAAATAAAATTAGAAAAAACAGTTGCAATCCCCGGGGAATCATTTTATAATATCTACTGACATGGATGCAAAGGAGCATTAGGCGTTTCCTAATGCTCTTTTTGTACATATGTGCTTTGAGCCATTCCGGCGCCTGCTTTTGGGCGGAAAATTCTTTGGAGGAATCGGCTCGGAAAGGCTTTGAAAGCGCATGCACAAGGATAGAAGGAGAGAGCAATTATGAAAAAGTATTTATCTTTGCTGCTGGCCGGGGCTGTGGCTCTCGGCGCTTTAAGCGGCTGCAGCTCGGCATTTGAGGATAATACCCAGAGCGGGGCGCCATCAGCCTCAGGGGAGAGTACAGCGGCCTCCAAGGAAGGCAAGGGAGAGACACAGGCAGTAAGCCAGACGGCGCCTGGAAGCAACATGCTCCATATTCCTGCAAAAGATGAATTCCCCACTGTAGATACTCAGAAGGATACGGAATTTTACGTGGTTCCGTTAAATATTTATGACCGCCTGGTAGAGTGCGAAGTGGTGGACGGGGTGGCTGAGATCGTCCCCAGCCTTGCCAAGTCATGGGAAGTCAGCGACGACGGCCTGGTATACACCTTTCATCTCCGGGATGACGTTGCGTTTCACAACGGAGAGATGCTGACAGCGGATGACGTGGTGTACACCATTGACCGGATGATGAATCCGGATACGGCTGCCAGAAACACAGACGCCTACAGCATGATCAAGGGAGCCAGCGCCAGATTAAACGGGGAGGCGGACAGCGTAGAGGGGGCAGCGGCCCTGGATGAGCACACAGTGGAGCTTACTCTGGAAGTCCCATTCGGGCCGTTTCTGGCGAATCTGGCCACGCCGGCCTGCTCCATCTACAACCGCAAGGCCACAGAGGAGGCGGGAGATCAGTTCGGCATTGACCCGCAGCTGACTGTTGGAACCGGCCCCTTTAAGATGTCGGACTGGGTGCTTAACGACAAGCTGACCATGGTGCGCAATGACGATTACTTTAAGGGGGCGCCTAAGCTGGACGGTATTGAGGTGATTCAGGTTCCTGACGAGAATACTCAGAAGCTAATGTATGAAAACGGGGAGCTGGATATTGTGGATCTAAGCGGCTTCTCCTCCCAGCTGGCATATTTCCTGGAAAATGACGCATATAAGGATAACCTGGTTACAGGCCCTGAGGCAGGGTGCTACTTCTATGCCTTTAACCAGGATATGAAGCCTACTGACGATGTGCGGGTGAGAAAGGCCATTTCCATGGCCATTGACCGCCAGACGATTCTGGATCAGATGTACAACGGCGCAGGCCATCTGGTAAATTCCATGCTGCCGGACGGAGTCCTTGGGGCCTATGACGCCCAGGAGATCCCGTATGATCCGGAAAAAGCCAAGGAGCTTCTTGCGGAGGCAGGGTATGGGGACGGCTGCCAGCTGGAGATCTACCAGCAGACAGACAACCCGGATACCCTGGCCATCAATCAGGTGGTTCAGTCCATGCTTAACGAAGTGGGGATTACAGTGACCATTAAGCAGATGGATGATGCGGCATACTTTGCGGAGCGCAAAGAGGGGCGCCTGGGCATGACCAGGGCGTCCTGGAAGGCGGACTTCAATGACCCGGACAATTTCCTGTATACGTTCTTTTCGGAGAGGAATGCAAAGATCCGTTCCAACAACCATAAGAACACAGACGTATACCAGTGGCTGGAGGAAGCCAGGGCCATGACAGACGAGGATGAGCGTATGGCGCTGTACCAAAAGATCGATACTGCCGTGGTACAGGAGGACGCCTCAGTGCTGCCCTTATTCCAGAGGGATCACATTGTAGTGGTTCAGGACTGGGTAAAAGATTTCCATGTGGCATGGAACGGGTGGAGCGATGTTTCCTACTATACGGTTTCTCTCGAAAAATAGGATTCAAAAAAGGCAGGCGGCTTGGTCTTATCTGAGCCGCCTGTTATGGTACATAGCGATATGAGAAAGGGAAATTCAGATGTTAAAATATATAATCAAGCGGATACTGGTAACCATTCCCGTGCTCATAGGGGTGGTGTTCCTGATCTTCGTCATGCTCAGCGTGGTTCCCGGGGACCCTCTGACCGTTATGATGGGGGAGAAGGTAAAGGTGGATGTCATTGAGCGGCTCAGCCAGTCCATGCACCTTAACGATCCATGGTATGTCCGGTTTGCCTGGTATCTGTGGGATGCGATTCACGGGGATTTCGGCACGTCCTACAAGCTGATGCGCAGCGTTTCCTCCCTGATTGCCAACGCATTTCCAAAGACTCTGATGCTGGCCGTTACGGCAGCCTTGCTGTCATGGGCCATCGGCATTCCGGCGGGTATTATCTCCGCCGTCAGAAAAAATTCCCTGGCTGATCATCTCTTTATGGGATTCGCCTTATGCGGCGTGTCCATACCGGCTTTTTCCGTGGGAATGATCCTGCAGAATATTTTTAACGGAATCCTTCCGGTGTCAGGCTTTTCCTCCCCCAGGCACCTGATCCTGCCTGCCCTGGTGCTGGGCTGGAATGCGGCGGGGACCATAGCCAGGCTTACCCGCTCCAGCCTTCTGGAGGTTTTGGAGGATGACTACATCCGCACTGCCAGGGCAAAAGGGCTGGCTCCGGTTTCCGTGATCCTGGGCCATGCCCTGAAAAATTCCCTTCTGCCGGTGATTACCATGATGGCCATTCAGATTTCCAGCCTTCTGTCAGGGGCAGTGATCACGGAAACCCTGTTCAGCATACCGGGGGTAGGACGTCTGGCGGTAGATGCCATTAACAGCCGGGATATGCCGCTTTTACAGGGGACGGTTATTTTTACTACTGCAGTTATCATTGCAGGCAACCTGGCCGCAGACATTTTATACTCTGTGGCAGACCCCAGAATTCGCGTGGAGGGAGGAAAATAGCATGGCGTCATTTGAACAGGCCGCCTCTTTGGCAGCCAGGGCTGCTGTTAATTCCGTGAAGGAGCAGTTTTCTTCCCAGGAGCGGATGGCAGCCATTCAGCGGATCGAGGAGGAGGAGCTTCAGTTTCTTCCCAAACCAGATACCATAAAAACAAAACTTGCGAATATGTGCAGGGAAAACAAAGCAGCCGCCTTAAGCGGGGCGGTGCTGGCAGTTATGGCGTTTGCCATTATTTTTGCCGACAAACTTACAAGCTATGACCCCAACGCAGTGAACCTGATGGAGCGCCTGCTTCCGCCGTCCCCGGCCCACTGGTGCGGCACGGATGATCTGGGGCGGGATATTTTTACCAGAATCCTGTACGGAGGGCGGGTGTCCCTTCTGGTAGGGGTGATCCCAACTGCCATCTCCATGGTAATCGGAGTGATCCTGGGGATGGTTTCTGGATACATACGGCAGCTGGAGGCAGTGATCATGCGCCTGGCCGACATTGTGCTGGCATTTCCGTCCATTGTTCTGGCCATGGTGGTAATGTACACCCTGGGCGCTACCACCACCAATATTTTTATAGCCCTGTCAATGATCGGATGGGCCAAGACAGCCAGGGTGGTACGCTCCCAGACCCTGTCTCTCAGGGAACAGGAGTTTGTTGAGGCGGCCAGAGCCATGGGAGTGAAAAAATGGACCATCATGTTCCGCCATATTCTCCCCAACTGCCTGCCCTCCCTTATAGTGCTGTTTACCTTAAATATTCCCGACGCCATTCTTTCGGAGGCCAACTTAAGCTTTCTGGGAGTGGGAACTCAGCCGCCGGATTCCAGCTGGGGGCTTATGGTGTCGCAGGCCAGAAGCTTTGTCCAGTCCAGTCCCTGGACCCTCATATTCCCCAGCCTTGCCATTTTAATCATGGTGCTGGCGCTGAACTTTCTGGGAGACGGGCTAAGGGACGTGCTGGACCCCCACGGACGGTAACAGAAGGCAGAGACGCTGCAGAAAGGAAGGAAAAGCATGGAAGATGCATTGTTACAGATCCGGGATCTGCACACCACATTCTATACAAGAGACGGGCTGGTGCGGGCGGTTGACGGAGTTAGTATTGACATAGCAGCCGGGGAGAGCGTAGGCATCGTAGGGGAGTCAGGCTGCGGGAAAAGCATGACCGCCATGTCGCTGATGGGTCTTTTAAAAAAGCCGGGAAAAGTGGATGGAGGGACGATTCTCTTTGACGGGCAGGATCTGACTGCCATGGCGCCAAAGGATAAGCGGAAATTAATGGGAAACCGTATTTCTATGATTTTCCAGGAACCAATGACCAGCTTAAACCCGGTAATCACCGTGGGCAGGCAGGTACAGGAGGCGCTTTTGCTTCACAAAAGGGAAATGAGCCGGACTGAGGCCAAGAACAGGGTGATCCAGGTGTTTCAGCTGGCAGGGATTCCTGACGCCGCCAAGCGGTATCAGGAGTATCCTCATCAGCTGTCCGGCGGACTGCGGCAGAGGGTGATGATCGCCATGGCCATGGTGTGTGATCCGGGCCTTTTGATCGCCGACGAGCCTACCACGGCGCTGGACGTAACCATTGAAGCTCAGATTCTCCATCTGATGAAGCAGCTTCAGGAGGAGAAAGGCACGGCGGTCATGATGATCACCCACAACCTGGGGGTGGTGGCCCAGTTCTGCACCAGGCTGTATGTAATGTATGCGGGAAAAGTCATGGAAAGCGGAACGGTGCAGGAGATCTTTAAAAACGTCTGCCATCCCTACACAGAGGGGCTTATGCGCTCCGTGCCGGACATGGAATCAAAAGAGCGGCTTTACAATATCAGGGGCATGGTGCCAAGCATGCTCCATCTGCCGAAAGGGTGCAGGTTCTGCCCCCGGTGCCAGTATTCCATGGCCAGATGCTTTGACCAGGAACCAGGGCTTTATGAGCCGTCGCCGGGACATTTTGTCCGGTGCTTTTTGTTTGAGCCGGAGAAAGGGGAGGAGAAGCCATGAACAGAAGCGAAGTCCTTTTGGAAACCCGGAACCTGACGAAAGAGTATCAGCTGAGAAATAATTTCGGAATCCGGAAAAAGCAGGTGGTCCATGCAGTCAGCGGCGTGTCCATAGAGATCTATAAAGGCGAGACATTGAGCCTTGTTGGAGAGTCAGGGTGCGGGAAAAGCACCCTGGGGCGGCTGCTGATGCGGCTTATAGAGCCGACAGAGGGCGAAATCATCTTTGAAGGGCAGGACATTGCAGGCTATTCTGAGAAACAGATGAACCAGGTATACAAAAAGATCCAGATGATCTTTCAGGACCCCTATGCCAGCCTGAATCCACGCATGAGGGTGAGGCAGCTTATCGGAGAGCCGTTAATAACCCACAAGGTATGCAAAACCAGGGACGAGACGGATAAGCGGGTGAAGGACCTGATGCACATGGTAGGAATCCGTCCGGAGCTGATTGACAGGTATCCCCACCAGTTCAGCGGCGGCCAGAGGCAGAGGATCGGCATTGCCAGGGCCTTGGCCTTAAATCCCCGGCTTATCGTGTGCGACGAGCCGGTGTCAGCCCTGGACGTGTCCATTCAGTCGCAGATTCTCAACCTTCTGAAGGATCTGCAGCAGGAACTATGTCTGACCTACCTGTTTATTTCCCATGACCTGGGGGTAGTGCACTATATTTCCGACAGAATCTGTGTCATGTTTCTGGGGAAAGTGTGCGAGATCGGGGAGACAGAGGAAATCTACAAAAATCCTCTGCACCCGTATACGAAATTCCTGCTTCAGGCAGTGCCAAGCATGAACCCGGAGAAACGGCAGCAGAGGGAACATATCCTTACAGGGGAGATCCCAAGCGCTGTAAATCCGCCGTCCGGGTGCCGGTTTAGAACCAGGTGCCCTTATGCAAAGGAGATCTGCAAAACCAAGGAGCCTGAACTGAAAAGCTTTGGAACCAGGAAGGCGGCGTGTCATTTTGCCGGAGCCGGATGATCTTTCAGGAAATTAAGCAGAAAGTCATCCGGGACTTTGGCAGGCATGCGGATTAAAATGGATTCCGCCGCCTGGCGGGCATCGAGCAGAGACGCCCTTAAAATATCCTGATCCACAAAATGCTCAAAAGAGCTGATGGCAATGTAGTCTGGGATCTCCTCTATGGGAATTGAGGCAAAAAGCCCGGCCTCCCTGCCAAGGATCAAGGTTTTTTCGTAATTGTAAGGAGTATAGCTTCCGTACAGAAGAAACAGGTCAGGATCTGCAGGAAAGCGGTAAAGCTCTGCCAGCTGATACAGAATCCGGCTGGAGGCCCCTCCCAGCTTCGGGAAAAGAATGTCGCATTTTAAGGTATCCAGGTAGAACCGGCGGTAGCTGCTCTTCATAAGGAAAAGGATGCGGACGCGGGACGCCAGCACCGTGCGGTGAAGGGGGTTCTGGCATGGATGGCTAACGCTGCAGAAAAGAGAGCTGTAGGCGGACAGCATGTCCAGAACCAGACAGGCCAGGGCCTCCTTGGAGTGGAAGAAGTGATTGGTCAGCCCAAGGCTTACGCCGGCCTGGTCGGAGATCTGGCGGATGGTGGTGGCTTCGTAGCCCTGAGATAAAAACAGCTGGTGGGAAATGCGGTATATCTCTTTATATTTGTCGTTTTTTTCCATGGGGAATGGGCGCCTCCTCGTTTCGGTTTTTTTAAGGGTAACATTGAACGCGTTTCATGTCAAGAGGAGTGTGAAAGCATCTGGACTTTTGATGAAAAGTAATCTATAATAGAAATTACCCATTTAGAATATACACACTTGAGACTGAGGAGGTTTATCACATATGAGCGTAAATGAGGTTGAAAATTGCACCCACAACTGCAGTACCTGCGGGGAGAACTGCAGCAGCAGGACCCAGGAGCAGGAAAGCTTTCTGGAGGCCCTGCATCCCTTAAGCTCCGTGAAAAAGGTTATCGGGGTTGTCAGCGGAAAGGGAGGCGTGGGCAAATCCCTGGTTACTTCCATGATGGCGGTTAAGATGAATCAAAAAGGATACCGCACGGCTATCCTTGACGCGGACATTACAGGGCCGTCGATTCCCAAGGCATTTGGGATAAGCGGCGATATCGGGCTGACAGAGGAAAAGCTGATGGTTCCGGCTACCACCAGCACAGGAATTCAGATCATGTCCGCCAACCTTCTTTTAGACCATGAAAGCGACCCGGTGATCTGGAGAGGCCCTGTGATCGCAGGGGCGGTGAAGCAGTTCTGGAGCGAGACTCTGTGGAAAAACATAGATTTTATGTTTGTGGATATGCCTCCGGGAACCGGGGATGTGCCCTTGACCGTGTTCCAGTCCCTTCCCGTGGACGGCATCATCATCGTCACGTCTCCCCAGGAGCTGGTGTCCATGATCGTAGGGAAAGCGGTAAACATGGCAAAGAAAATGGATATCCCCATTCTGGGCATCGTGGAAAACATGAGTTACCTGGAGTGCCCTGACTGCAAAAAGAAGATCTCCGTGTTCGGGGAAAGCCACATAGACCAGGTGGCCAAGGAGTATGAGATTCCGGTTCTTGCCAGGATACCCATCGATCCAAACACGGCCAGGATGGTAGACCAGGGAACGGCGGAATACCTGGAGGGAAACTGGCTGGATGACGCCGCCGAGAAGCTGGCCCGGATGAACGCCGCAGTTTAAGGCCCCGCCACAGGACAGAGGTGCAGCCATGAGAATTAATATGAACCCAAACAGCGAACTGGTGCAGTCCATTGTAAGCGTCCCCCATCTGGTGCAGGTGCCGGATAATCTGCTGGCCCAGGCGCACCAGTTTCAGGAAGCCATGATGATGTACACCTGCGCCATAAGGGAAGTGAAGACAAAGCTGGAAGTGCTCAACGATGAACTTTCCGTGCGGAACCAGAGAAATCCCATTGAGATGATCAAATCCCGGGTAAAGAAACCTATCAGCATAGTGGAAAAGCTTCGGCGGAGAAACCTGGAGATTTCTGTAGAGTCTATGATGAACCATTTAGATGACATCGCAGGCGTTCGGGTCATCTGTTCCTTTGTGGATGACATTTACCAGGTGGCGGAGATGCTGATGCGGCAGGACGACATAAAGGTAATCGCCATTAAGGATTACATCATGAACCCCAAGGAGAACGGATACAGAAGCTATCACATGATCGTGGAGATCCCCGTATTTTTCTCCGACGAAAAGCGGCTTATGCGGGTGGAGGTGCAGATCCGGACCATTGCCATGGACTTCTGGGCCAGCCTGGATCATCAGCTGAAATATAAAAAGCCTCTCATGGATTCTGAGGACATCAGCCGGGAACTGAAATTGTGCGCAGACGTTATTGCCCAGACGGATGAAAAGATGCTTTCCATCCGCCAGAGCATTGAGTCTCAGGGCATTCAGGTAAAAAGAGATTAATAGAGATAATACGACAGGGATTCCGTGGTTTGGAACCCTGTTTTTTTGTAAAGGTTCCTGGCAATATAGTTGAGGCCGGAAACCTGGATGGCGACCCGGGGTCCCATGTCTGCCAGAAGGCTCAGCATTCCAAGAAGAAATTCTTTTCCGTACCCCTTTCCCTGAAAGGCCTCCTGGATCTGAAATGCGTACAGGTAGATTTCGGCTGCGGAGGGGATCACGGCACAGGTGCCAATAAGCCTGCCATCCAAAAAAGCGCAGTAAAGTCCAGGCTCCTGGGAGTCTTTTTCTATGGCCAGGGCGGCAGGGGAGTAATCCTTATCTTTTGGAGTCAGAGGACGCACCATCTTGTACTCGGAATACCAGTATTCCGCCCCAATGGACGAAAGGGCGGCCATGGCGGAGGGAGTCTTTTCATCGGCAAGGAAACAGAAATCTACAGGCTGCCCCGTTTTCGCCTCCCAGGCCTCCGCAAGATCCAGAGACTTGTCTAAGAGAAGGGAGAAATGTCCCCGGCGGCGTTTCTCCGGGTCCACGAATACGCAGCACTCACAGGGGCCCTGCTGAGGAAAGAAAAGAAATGACATGGCAGCCAGCAGGCCGCTGTCTTCATAGAGAAGGAGGATGTCATAACCCAGATCATCCTCCACGGGGGCGGACAGGGACAAAGGTTCTTTGGCCTTGCAGGCATTTACCAGATCTGCCATGGCTTTTTTTTGCGCTTTGGTTGGTTTTAAGGTATGGATCAGGTTCATAGCGTTAAGTCTCCCGTGGTTTTTCTTTAGTATAGCATAAAATGCGCCAAATGGCTTTACACCTTTCACATTTTCTATTACAATAAAAAAGAATTCCATTAAGACAGATCGATGCAGATGAATTTGACAAAGGAGGATATGATGATCAGTCAGTTAATTGAAAAAATCCAGAAGACCAAGGCGCCGGTGTGCGTGGGCCTGGACCCGATGCTAAACTATATTCCGGAGCATATTGTGGAAAAGGCGCTGAAAGAGCATGGTGAGACTCTCAAAGGGGCGGCGGAGGCAGTGTGGCAGTTTAATAAGGAAATCGTTGACCATACATACGACCTGATTCCTGCCGTGAAGCCGCAGATTGCCATGTACGAGCAGTTCGGCGTCGAGGGGCTTGTGGTGTACAAAAGGACTGTGGATTACTGCAGGGAGAAAGGGCTGTTGGTCATCGGTGACGTAAAGCGGGGTGACATCGGGTCCACCTCTGCCGCTTATGCTGTCGGGCACCTGGGACGCATCCAGGTGGGAAGCCAGGCCCTGCCGGGCTTTGAAACGGATTTTATCACCGTGAACCCATATCTGGGAACTGACGGAGTGAAGCCGTTTGTAGACGTGTGCAGGAAAGAGGATAAAGGGATTTTTGTCCTGGTAAAAACTTCCAACCCCTCCAGCGGCGAATTCCAGGATAAGCTTATTGACGGACGGCCTCTGTATGAACTGGTGGCCGAAAAAGTGGTGGAGTGGGGCCAGGACTCCATGGATCAGGGCTACAGCAATGTGGGAGCCGTAGTAGGGGCCACTTATCCGGGGATGAGCAGGATTCTGCGGAAATTAATGCCCAGGACGTATTTTCTGGTGCCGGGATATGGCGCCCAGGGAGGCACGGCGGAAGACCTAAGGCACTGCTTTAACGAGGATGGCCTGGGGGCCATTGTAAATTCCTCAAGAGGAATCATCGCGGCTTACAGGCAGGAGAAGTACGAAAGGTTCGGGGCGGAGCATTTCGGAGAAGCTTCCAGGCAGGCGGTCATTGACATGGCAGCGGACATTAACCGGGTTTTATAAGACAAAAAGGAGATATATATGGCAAAGGAAAAGAAGACGGCGCTGGTGAAAAGCCAGGAGCGTCTTGGGGATAATGTGTTCAGCATGTGGATTCAGGCAGGAGACATGGCGCAGGAGGCCGGGCCGGGCCAGTTTATCTCTGTCTATTCAAAAGACGGGGCCAGGCTGCTGCCAAGGCCCATAAGCATCTGCCAGCTTAACAGGGACTCCGGAGAGCTGCGCATTGTCTACCGGGTGGCAGGAGAGGGAACCAGGGAATTTTCCCGGTATCAGGCCGGGGACGAGGTTGAAATCCTGGGGCCCCTGGGCAACGGGTTTCCCCAGGTTTCCCCGGAAAAGACAGCGCTTTTGGTGGGAGGAGGCATCGGCATACCGCCTATGCTGGAATTGGCTGGAAGCTTAAGCTGCACAAAGCTTATCGTTTTAGGATACCGTGACCAGGTGTTCATGGCCGGGGAATTTGAGCCTTACGGGAAGGTTTATATAGCTACAGAGGACGGAAGCGTGGGAACAAAGGGGAATGTTCTGGATGCTGTCAGGGAACAGGGGCTGACTGCCGATGTGATAATGGCCTGCGGCCCCGTGCCCATGCTGCGGGGAGTGAAGAGCCATGCCCATGCCCAGGGCATAGAATGCTATCTTTCCCTGGAAGAGAAGATGGCCTGCGGAGTCGGGGCATGTCTGGCCTGCGTCTGCAGTACAAAAGACGTGGATTCCCATTCCAATGTCCGCAATGCCAGAATATGCAAGGACGGTCCGGTATTCCGGGCTAAGGAGGTGGAACTGTAGATGAATACGGCAGTAACGATTGCAGGGGTGGAATTGAAAAATCCCGTGATGACTGCATCCGGCACCTTCGGTTCCGGGCAGGAGTATGGGGAGTTTGTGGATCTAAGCCTTTTGGGGGCAGTGGTGACAAAAGGAGTTTCCAATGTGCCGTGGCCTGGGAACCCCACGCCAAGAATTGCAGAAACCTATGGGGGGATGTTAAACGCCATAGGCCTTCAGAACCCGGGGATTGACGTGTTTGTAAAGCGGGATATCCCCTATCTGAAACAGTTCGATACAAAGATCATTGTGAACGTGTGCGGGAAGACTGCCGAGGACTATATAGAAGTGGTGGAACGGCTGGGAGATGAGCCGGTTGACTTGCTGGAGATCAACATTTCCTGTCCCAATGTAAAAGAAGGCGGCATTGCCTTTGGCCAGAATCCCAAGGCGGTGGAAGCCATTACCAGGGACGTAAAGGGCCATGCAAAGCAGCCAGTGATCATGAAGCTGAGTCCCAATGTGACGGACATTACGGAGATGGCCAGGGCGGCTCAGGAGGGAGGCGCAGATGCGGTTTCCCTCATCAATACCCTGACCGGCATGAAGATCGATGTGAACAAAAGGACATTTGCCCTTGCCAACCAGACAGGAGGGCTGTCAGGGCCTGCCATAAAGCCAGTGGCAGTGCGCATGGTATACCAGACGGCTCAGGCAGTGAAGGTGCCGGTTATCGGCATGGGCGGCATTATGACAACAGAAGATGCCCTGGAATTTATTCTGGCAGGGGCCGCGGCGGTTTCCGTGGGGACCGCCAATTTCCATAATCCCTATGCCACAGCGGATATTGCCAAAGGGATACAGGAGTACATGGCAGCCCATAAGATTGAGGACATCAGGGAACTGATCGGGGCGGTAAAATAGAGGCAGCCATTACATGCAGGAAAGGCTTACGGCCGGAAAGGAATGTTTTGTTTCGTACAGTTCACTATAACATTGAATCTCCAAGGGTGCCAAAAGCCTTTGACGGTTTTAAAATCGCCCATCTGTCGGATCTCCACGGCGCAGTCTACGGCAGCAACAATAAGATCCTGATTCAAAAGATTCATGAAAACCGGCCTGATATAGTAGTGATGACCGGTGATATGGCTGACTGCGGAGACGGCTCTGCTTTCAGAGTCATCGATTTATGCCGCAGGCTTTCAAAACGCTATCCCGTATACTATACCCCCGGAAATCATGAGCAGGCCATGAAGCCAGAGGAACTGGCATGGCTTTTGAGGGCTCTGAAAGACATAGGGGCCGTGGTACTTGAAAATAGCTGGCGGACCGTTTCCCGGAAAGGCTCCTGTCTGAAACTATACGGATTGGTAATGCCTATGCCTTATTATAAAGATCCCTTGGGGAAAGACTATGTGAAAGGAATCTGCTTTACAAAAGAGGATGTCAAAAAGGCCCTGGAACAGGCGGACGGGCACTGCTTCAATATTCTCCTGTGCCACAATCCGCTGTATTTTCCGTCCTACAGAGACTGGGGAGCGGATCTGACTTTGTCAGGCCATATTCATGGGGGGATTATCCGGATTCCGGGACTGGGAGGCCTGCTGTCGCCGGATGTGACCCTGTTCCCCAAGTACGACGGAGGCCATTTTACGGAACATGGACGCCATCTCATCGTAAGCCGGGGGCTAGGGAACCATTTTCTCATAAGGGTTATGAATCCGGCGGAGCTGGCAGTGGCTGTTCTGAGGAAGGGGGCAGGCATTCCGAAGAATCCCTAAAAAATAAAGAACAAAGATTTTAAGAAAACCCTTGACATTTTCATCAGATTGTTTTATCCTATCCACAAGTCAATTAGTTACAAACCATTGAGCGGGAAGAGTACCTTTCGGGAACATGTACAGAGAGCTGCAGGCGGTGTGATTGCGGCCATGGGATAGTAAGGGAATGGACCCGGGAGGGCGAACTGAAACTTAAGGGCAGAGGCCGAAAATCAGGCTATGCATTTTGGAGTAGGCGAGACGTGGCTGCACGTTACAGCAGGAAGTGTATGTTAGTACACGGCAAAGAGCGCATTCCGATGACGCAGTCAGGGAATGAATTTAGGTGGCACCGCAGAACATGAAACTTCTGTCCTATAGATACAGGACAGGAGTTTTTTTGTTTCGCCATTATGATTTGTAGGTAATTGGAAACTATAACAGAAAGGAAGTACTCACATGAAAAAAGAGATCCCCTACAAAATTTATCTGGAAGAGCAGGAAATGCCAAAGCAGTGGTATAATGTCCGCGCTGACATGAAGAAGAAGCCGGCGCCGCTTCTGAACCCGGAGACACAAAAGCCTGTTACCCAGGAAGAATTGTCCGGCATCTTCTGCCAGGAGCTGGCAAAGCAGGAGCTGGATGATACCACCCCGTATTTTGACATTCCGGAGGAGATCAGAGATTTCTACAAAATGTACCGTCCATCTCCCCTGACCAGGGCTTACTGCCTGGAGAAAAAGCTGGATACCCCGGCCCACATTTACTACAAGTTTGAAGGGAACAACACCTCGGGAAGCCATAAGCTGAATTCCGCCATAGCCCAGGCATACTATGCAAAGGCCCAGGGGCTTAAGGGCGTGACCACGGAAACCGGGGCGGGGCAGTGGGGAACAGCGCTGTCCATGGCCTGCGCCTATCTGGATCTGGACTGCCAGGTCTACATGGTGAAATGTTCCTATGAGCAGAAGCCCTTCCGCCGCGAGGTAATGCGTACCTATGGAGCCAAGGTGACTCCGTCGCCGTCCATGAATACGCAGGTAGGGCAAAGGATCAATAAGGAATTTCCGGGAACCTCAGGAAGCCTTGGATGTGCGATCTCCGAGGCAGTGGAAGCAGCAGTAAGCCAGGAGGGATACCGCTACGTGCTGGGTTCCGTGCTGGCCCAGGTTCTTCTCCATCAGTCGGTAATCGGATTGGAGACAAAGGCTGCTCTAGACAAATACGGCATCAAGGCGGATATGATCATCGGATGCGCCGGCGGCGGCTCCAACCTTGGAGGGCTGATTTCCCCGTTTGCAGGCCAGATGCTGAAGGGAGAGGCGGATTATGAAATCATCGCCGTGGAGCCGGCTTCCTGTCCCAGCCTTACCAGAGGCGTGTACGCCTATGACTTCTGCGATACCGGAAAAGTATGTCCCCTTGCGAAAATGTACACTCTGGGAAGCGGGTTTATCCCGTCGGCAAACCACGCAGGGGGCCTGCGGTACCACGGCATGAGTTCCACGGTTTCCGAACTGTATGATCAGGGATATCTTAAGGCCAGAAGCGTAGAGCAGACCGAGGTATTTAAGGCGGCCCAGATGTTTGCCAAGGTAGAAGGGATTCTTCCGGCTCCGGAGAGCAGCCATGCAATCCGGGTGGCAATTGACGAGGCCCTTAAGTGCAGGGAAACCGGTGAGGAGAAGAACATCGTATTTGGCCTTACAGGCACCGGGTATTTTGATATGGTGGCCTATCAGAAGTTTAACGATGGCCAGATGTCAGATTATATTCCCTCCGATGAAGAACTCCAGAGATCTTTTGCCGCACTGCCCAAGGTGAGTGCGTAGTGCAGTCGGTTCAGAATGCAGCAGAACAGCTTAACCGGCTGGAAAAGAGGGGCTCTCCTGATATCAGGAGAGCCCCTTAATTCTCTAGAAGCTTTATAAACGGCTACCTTTCAAACTGAAACTGTCCCACCAGATTCTTCAGCAGGGCAGCCTGGCTGGACAGCTCTTCGCTGGCCGCGGCGCTCTCCTCAGCAGTCGCAGAATTGGTCTGCACTACGCTGGAGATCTGATCAATGCCTGTGGTAACCTGAGACACGGCATAAGACTGTTCCTGAGTAGCGTCGGAAATCAGGGATACGGCATCCAGGATTTTCTTGGCGCTTTCAACCACGTTCCGCAAAGCGCCCTCGGTTTCAGTAGACAGCCTGGTGCCTTCATCCACGGCTTTGACAGTCTCTTCGATTAAAGCGCCGCTGCTCTTGGAGGCTTCCTGGGACTTGGTAGCCAGGTTGCGCACCTCGTCGGCAACAACGGCAAAGCCCTTGCCGGCGCTGCCGGCTCTTGCGGCCTCAACGGCGGCATTTAAAGCCAGAATGTTGGTCTGGAAGGCAATGTCTTCAATGGTCTTAATCACCTTGCCGATCTCTTTGGATTTTTCATTGATGGAATCCATGGCGTTCATCAGCTGATCCATGTGGCCGGAGCATACCTGGATCAGATCATGGGTCTGAAGGTTTTCATCCTTGGCTACCTTGGCATGCTGGGCCGTATCCTCAATCTTGTATGAAATATCTTTGATAGTGGCTGCCAGCTCCTCAACAGAGGAAGCCTGCTCGGTAGCTCCCTGAGCCAGCGCCTGGGCGCCGCTGGAAACCTGTCCGCTGCCGGAGTTCACCTGGTCGGCAGAGTTGTCGATCTGCTGCAGCGTGCTGCTCAGGCGGTCCTTCAGCTTGCGCATGGAAACGAGAATGCTGTGGAAAGCCCCCACATAATACTGCTCGCTTTTTGTATGTACCGTAAAGTCGCCCCCAGCCATCTGCTCAAGCAGATAGTCCACATCGTGGATAATATTTTTCAGGACAGTAACCAGGGAACGGATGCTGTTGGCCAGAAGGCCGATTTCATCGCCGGAGGTATAATCAACATCAGCATCCAGGTTACCGTCGGCAACCAAGGTTGCAACCTGTTCCAGAGAACGGACAGGGGTTACAATCTGATTAGTCAGGACAACCGTGAAAAGCGCAATTACGCCGATAGCAAGGACAAAAATGAATATGGTAATGCCGACAGCGGTATTCCTCGTCTTCTGGGCTTCGTAGTATTCTTCCTCAATCTGCTTATCCACGTCATCTGTCAGATCCAGCAGGGAAAGCCGGACCCGTTCAAAACTGTCATGGTAATTTGTCTTATAAATCTCATAGGCTTTGGCATTGCCTTCCTCTGTAAATTTCCATGCTTCATCCAATATCTGCTGACGGTATGTAGAAACATCAGTCAGTTCCTTTTCAATGGCAGCCACCTGGGTCTGGAATTGAGGAGCTACGGATAACAGATCTTTGAGAGCCTTATCCAGGGAACTGCGCTCTTCCATTAAGCTGGCTTCTACCGTGTTAAGCTCTTCCTCTGTCATAACAACCGTAGTCTCCAGAGCCATCTTCTCCGTAGCCTGGATGGCGCGTCTGGCAGCCCAGAGATAATTGATGCTGGGAATTGACATGGTAGCATATTGATTTGCAACCTTGTCCAGGGACTGAATAGACAGCAGCGCCGTTATGCCCAGGGCAAAGGTTACAATCAGTATGGTGCCAAAAGAAATTATCAGTTTGAAAAAGATTTTGAGATTTTTCATAATGTGTATACCTCCGTATTTGTGCATCTTTGCACTGTGGCGCAGGAAATGCTGTTTCGGATTTTTCCTTGGCCATAAGCGCTTACGAACACTCCGGGAACACGCTGGGTCAGAATCTGCGGAAGGTTTTGTCAGGAGTGCACAAATGAACAAAGCATACGGGGGCTGTATGCAGACAAAATCTGGCTGCTTCTGGCGGTAAATCAGCCGCAAAAACAGATGCAGGGAAATTCCGGGAGTACATTCTTTGGCAGGGAAGGAAAAACAGCATGCCTTTGCCTGTTCACAAAGAAGCAAGGCGCAGCGCAGATCCGTTTTTCCAAGACCATGCATTTATAATATCTATGTTAACACAATTTTTTGAAACAGTAAAGTTTTTTGCGCAATTCTTCCGGCATTTTAACGGATTGTTTTATTCTTGTCAATATCACCAGGAGTCCCCCCGAAAATGGAACGATGCCTCTTGTGTTTCAGGAAAGGCCGGAGGACGTTTCCCGCATGTCCGAAACGCCTGCCAGGCTGCGGATAACTTCTCCGGCTATGAGCAGGCCGGCAGCAGGGGGGACAAAGGAGATGCTGGCGGGAACGGGACGCTTTTGGGATTCGCAGCCATGGGGAACTAAGGGCTTAAGGGGCTGCTCCCTGGAGTAAAGGACTTTTAAGTGCAAAACGCCAAGCCGCTTTAATTCCCGCCGCATGACTCTGCAGAGAGGGCATACAGAGGTTTTTTCAATGTCAGTGATTTCAAACAGTTCAGGGTGAAGCTTGTTGCCGGTCCCCATGGAAGAAATAAGGGGAACGCGGTGCTCATAGGCGTACCGGGCTATGGCAAGCTTGGCGGAAACGGTGTCAATGGCGTCGATGACATAGTCAGGCTTTTGCCGGGCTTTTGAGAAAAAGGCGTCCAGGTTTTCCGGAAGGATAAAGGTTTCATCCGTCTGTACAAGGGCCGAGGGGTTAATATCCAGAATCCTGTCCCTCATAACATGGGTTTTATATTGGCCTATGGTGCTGTGGAAGGCGATGCTCTGACGGTTTATGTTGGAAAGAGACACACGGTCCGGGTCAACAATGGAAAGGCAGCCTACGCCGCTGCGGGCAAGGGCTTCAATGCAGTGGGAACCTACGCCTCCCACGCCGAATACGAGGACGGAAGAGTTTTTCAGGCGGGCAAGCCCCTGGCTGCCAATAAGAAGTTCGGTTCTTGAAAATTCGTCAGTCATAATAAAATCAGGCTCCTTTTTGTCAATGGGATTATTCTATTACATAAAGCCATTTCAATCAAGATGAAAATATTTATGCAGCCTTCTTTATGCCTTCTTATAAACCGATTGCCATGGTCCCCTCTTGACATATTGGGGAAAACCCTGCAAAATAGTCACATAGGATGAAGCTATTTTAAGATTTGACAGTTTCAAACAAACCTGCATGGGCCCGGCCGGGGACGCACCACCGCATATAAACGTCCGGCGGGCGCATCGGGCATACCTGAAATTTATGCCGCTTATCCGGCGGTAGGATCTTTAAAGCAATTAAAAGAAGAAAGAGGCGCAATATGGAACAGGGATTTATACGGGCGGCTGCTGCGACGCCTAAGATTAAAGTTGCAGATCCGGAGTACAATGCCGGACAGATACTGAAACTGATGGAGCAGGGGGCAAAAAACGATGCAGGGATCATGGTATTTCCGGAACTGTGCCTGACAGGGTACACCTGCGGTGATCTGTTTTTGCAGGATTCCCTTTTAAAAGCTGCCAGGCAGCAGCTGGCCGGAATCATCAGTGAATCCAAAAGGTTTGATCTGATCGCTTTTGTGGGTCTGCCCTTTGAGCATGGAGGGAAGCTTTACAATGCGGCGGCGGTGATCTGCAAAGGCCGGCTTTTAGGGATTGTGCCGAAAACAAATATCCCCAACTATTCGGAGTTCTATGAGCTGCGCCATTTTGTCCCCGGCAATAGAAAGGCGGTATGGGCGGATGTTTTCGGAGAGAAAGTTCCTATGGGCGCTGATCTGCTGTTTTCCTGCGCCACAATGCCGGGACTGGTTTTGGCAGCGGAGATTTGCGAGGACGTGTGGGTTCCCTGTCCGCCCAGCATCAGCCATGCCTGCGCAGGGGCCACGGTGATTGCCAACTGTTCTGCCAGCGACGAGACTGTGGGAAAGGACGCTTATCGGAATTCCCTCATATGCGGCCAGTCCGCCCGGCTGGTATGCGCATACGTCTATGCCAATGCGGGGGAGGGGGAGTCAACCCAGGATCTGGTGTTTGGCGGCCACAACATTATTGCGGAGAACGGAACATGTCTTGGGACGTCCAGGCGGTTTGGACACGAGACGATTTACGGCGATTTGGATCTGCAGCGGCTGGCAAGCGAGCGCAGGAGAATGAACACGTACCCTTCTTCCTGCACGGACGGCAGCGGGGATTATGTCACCGTGGATTTCAGCCTTGGAGTCAGGCATCTTAATCTTCGCCGGCACATTGCCCCGTATCCTTTTGTGCCTGGGGACGCGGGGGAACGGAACAAGCGGTGCGAGGAGATTCTGTCCATACAGGCCATGGGCCTTAAAAAGAGGCTGGAACATACAAAAGCCAGCCATGCGGTTCTGGGACTTTCAGGAGGGCTGGATTCCACCCTGGCGCTGCTTGTAACCGTAAGGGCTTTTGACCTGCTGGGGATACCAAGGGATCAGATCCATGCCGTGACGATGCCGTGCTTCGGCACTACGGACAGAACCTACGCCAATGCATGCACTATGGCCGGCCGGCTGGGGGTGGAGCTTCGGGAAATAGACATCAGGGAATCGGTTCTGATGCATTTTAAGGACATTGGCCAAGATCCGGGGAAACATGACGTGACTTACGAAAACGGACAGGCCAGAGAGCGGACTCAGATCCTGATGGATGTGGCCAATCAGACAGGAGGCTTGGTTATCGGAACGGGAGACATGTCAGAGCTGGCATTAGGGTGGGCTACTTACAATGGGGATCACATGTCCATGTATGGAGTCAACGCATCGGTGCCAAAGACCCTGGTGCGCCATCTGGTCCGGTACTATGCGGATACCTGCAGCGAAAAACATCTGAAACAGGTGCTTATGGATGTGCTGGATACTCCGGTAAGCCCGGAGCTGCTGCCGCCTGAGGACGGAGTGATCTCCCAGAAAACCGAGGACTTGGTAGGGCCTTATGAACTGCACGACTTCTTTTTGTACTATATTTTAAGATTCGGCTACGCCCCGGCAAGGATTTTCCGAATGGCAAGGCATGCATTCGGGGAAAGCTATTCCAAAGAGGTTATTTTAAAATGGCTGAAAGTGTTTTACAGAAGGTTCTTTTCCCAGCAGTTTAAGCGCTCCTGCCTGCCGGATGGGCCAAAAGTGGGTTCTGTGGCAGTTTCTCCCAGAGGGGATCTGCGGATGCCAAGCGATGCCTGCGGCCAACTGTGGCTGGAGGAGGCAGAAAGCCTGGAATGATTCCAGCAGCCGGATTCCTTTACGGCGCGTTTGGCATGTCTGAATGCATGCCAAATGCCCGGCGGCGGGACTTTCAAGGTGAAAAAAGACAAGGCCACACATGGCATAGGAGGGAGGTACGCCCATGATCAGCAGCACGGCCAACAGCCAGGTAAAGCAGGTTTCGGCTCTCTGCAAAAAGGCCAAATTCAGAAGGGAAACAGGACTTTTTGTGGTGGAAGGGCCAAGAATGTTTGAGGAGCTGGATAAGGGACGCATCAAGCAGGTTTATGTGACAGAACGGTTTTTAAAGGAGCCGGATCATCATAGAATGATGGAGGGCATGGAAAAGGGAAAAGTGGAGACAGTAACAGAAGAGGTTTTAAAGGCCATGTCTGATACCCAGACTCCCCAGGGCGTGATGGCGGTTGCAAGACAGTACCAGTATTCTGTAAATGAGCTGAAAAACCGGTGCGGGGAGCCGCTTTTGATGGTCTTGGAAACGATTCAGGACCCGGGAAATCTGGGGACAATCCTGCGGGCCGGGGAGGGGGCGGGAATTTCGGGAGTAATCATGAACCGGGATACGGCTGATATCTACAACCCCAAGGTGATCCGGTCAACAATGGGGTCCGTGTTCCGGGTGCCGTTTTTGTATGTGGAGGATCTGCCAAAAATCCTTGGCGCGCTTAAGAGAGAAGGGGTGCGGCTGTATGCGGCCCATCTGGACGGGAAAAACAGTTATGATCAGGAGGACTACAGGAACGCGTCAGGATTTTTGGTGGGAAATGAGGCCAGAGGGCTGGAAAAAAATACTGCGGCTATGGCGGATGCCTGGGTGAGGATACCCATGAAGGGAAAAGTGGAATCTTTAAATGCGGCAGTGGCTTCCGCCGTGCTGATGTTCGAGGCCGCCAGACAGAGAAGAGGGTAACTGTCATGGCCCGGCAGCGGCCTGCAACAGGCATGGCTGGTGCGGAAATTGTAAGAAAACTTTTCTTGATGGAACGGAGAAAATTGATTATAATAAAAGAGATTCTGAGAGTACATCGGAGGATAAAGGAGGGGTTCCATGGAGTCTGTATATTGGCTTATTCTGTTTGTCATTCTGGCGGCGGCGGAGGCTGCCACCATGGCGCTGACCACGGTGTGGTTTGCCGGCGGCGCCCTGGCGGCTTTTTTCGCGGCAAAGGCCGGGGCAAGCGTTAATGCCCAGCTGTCGGTTTTTGTCCTTGTTTCTTTTGTCCTTCTTATTTTTACCAGGCCCTGGGCCCTGCAGCATGTAAACCGGCACACGGTAAAGACCAATGCGGACAGCCTGGTGGGGAAACAGGCCAGGGTCACGGAGGAAGTGAACAATATTCTTGGAACCGGCACCGCAGTGATTAACGGCCAGGAGTGGACGGCCAGAACGGAGGAGGAAGACAGTATTTGTCCTGTTGGCGCAACCGTGGAGGTCTGTGCCATACGGGGGGTAAAGTTGATTGTCAAAGCTGTAAAGGAGGCAGAGTAGTATGGGATTTTTAGTTGGATTTACCGGTTTTATTGTTTTAGCTGTTATTATCTTGATTATTTTATCGTCCTGCGTAAAGATTGTTCCCCAGGCGCAGGCCATGGTGGTGGAGCGCCTGGGCGCCTACAAGGAGACGTGGGGCGTGGGGCTTCATGTAAAGACTCCGTTTATTGACAGAGTGGCCAAGCGGGTGATCTTAAAGGAGCAGGTGGTGGATTTTGCGCCTCAGCCGGTGATTACCAAAGATAATGTTACCATGCGCATAGACACGGTAGTGTTTTTCCAGATCACGGACCCGAAGCTTTTTACCTATGGGGTGGAGAACCCTATTATGGCCATAGAGAACCTGACGGCAACGACGCTGCGCAACATTATCGGCGATCTGGAACTGGATCAGACCCTTACCTCCAGAGAAACCATCAATACCAAGATGCGGGCGTCCCTGGATGTGGCTACTGACCCGTGGGGCATCAAGGTGAACCGGGTGGAGCTTAAGAACATTATTCCGCCGGCCGCCATTCAGGATGCCATGGAGAAGCAGATGAAAGCGGAGCGTGAGCGCCGTGAGGCCATCCTGCGGGCAGAGGGAGAAAAGAAGTCCACCATTCTGGTGGCGGAAGGCAAGAAGGAGTCCGTGATCCTTGACGCGGAGGCTGATAAGCAGTCTGCCATCCTGCGGGCCGAGGCTGAGAAGGAGAAGAGAATCAAGGAGGCGGAAGGCCAGGCGGAGGCCATCCTCAAGATCCAGCAGGCCACTGCCGAGGGCCTGCGCTATATTAAAGAAGTGGGGGCTGACGAAGCGGTGCTGCAGCTTAAAGGCCTGGAGGCTTTTGCCAAGGCAGCGGACGGAAAAGCTACCAAGATTATTATCCCGTCAGAACTTCAGGGCCTGGCAGGGCTTGTGACTTCCATAAAAGAGATTGCCGGAAATTGAATTTAATGTACTCTCGAAATCTCTCCTGCACCTGCCTTTGTGGCTGATTTTCCGTCATATGCACATAAATTT
>CAMUJH010000020.1 GCA_947089145.1 uncultured Hungatella sp.
CGGATTTAAAAATCCGGCCCAGCCGCCCTTCTTCATTTCTCTGCGCTCTTACGCAGGTTAGCCTTCAATGGCAATGTAATGGTTCTCCTCCGTCTTAGGCAGAGCTTCCTTCTTTGGAACCGACAGCTTCAGAATGCCGTTGTCGAACCGGGCTTTGATGTCCTCCTGGGTAATCTCCTTGCCCACATAGAATCTCCTCTGGCAGGAACCGGAATACCGCTCCCTGCGGATATACCTTCCCCTGTCATCCTTCTCGTCCCGATCCTGGTTTGTCTGGGCCTGAATGGTCAAATATCCGTCTTTCAGCTCCGCCTTAATATCTTCCTTCTTAAAGCCTGGCATCTCGATGTCCAGCTCATACCCCTGCTCCGTGTCCCGGATATCCGTCTTCATCAGGCTGGCGAAACCAGAGTCGCTTCTGTAATTCCCAAAAGGAAATCCGTCCATAAAATTATCAAATAAATCTTCTCCGAAAATACTTGGCATTAACATAATCATCTCTCCTTTTCTATGAAAAACATTTGTTTTATTTGTTATATCTGTAATATAACACTTATTTTTAGCACTGTCAAGGGCTGAGTGCTAAAAAATTGTGAAGTTTTTGTGAACTACTTGAAAATACAGCATTTTAAGGATTAAGTATCCCTCTATAGCCTAATTTTGTACTTTTCCCACCTTTTTCTGAATATATACTCTCGGAGTCTCTCCTGCACCTGCCTTTGTGGCTGATTTTCCGTCATATGCACATCTGCCCAAAAATCATCTCACCAAATCAGGCACAGAGAGACTCCGAGAGTACATGAATCTGTGAAAAGTCAAGATCTGTGCAGGCATCCATAGTACCCCCATGCTGCTTTTTCGGCACCACCATAAACGAGAGGGGTTTACTATGAACCCGGCGGGGGACGCACCACCACGCATGAAAGTCAGGCGGGCACACTTGGCATCCCAGAATGCATGCCGCCTAATCGGCGGCGGGACTTTCATAGAAAACCCGATCTATTAGCATGTCCCATAATATACTGCAATACTTTAGGTTCCAGTCCCGGCTCTGCCAATCTGGCACATGCCGTTAAATTAGTTTTGTCAATACTTTTTATAATAAGTTGTTGTTTATCAAAACTTTTATTGCTATAATGTATATAATTATTGATAAAGCAATACTATAAAGGAGGCCGCCTAATGATATATAACAACAATATTGATAATCTGATGAAACAAATCAAACATATTATGATTGACAAAGATATTAAGCAGATTGAGCTAGCAGAAAAAACCGGGCAAAATAAAGCGACCATTTCAAATCTTTTAAATTGCAAAAGCAAAAATGTAACTCTTGATACTTTGCTAATGTTATGCAATGCTATTGATTGTCAACTTGAAATTGATATTAAGTCAAAAAATTAATCTTAGTATAATCCTCATCCAAACTATCAAAGAAAGGAAGGAATATTATGAGTTATCAGGAAATAGCCAAAAGCATGATTGACCGCCTGCCAGAAGATAAAATGATTTTCGTTATCAATATTCTGGAAAACATAGGAGAAATGTCCGGGCTTAATTTATACCCGGATTTCAAACCAAATGCAGCAACAATAGCAGCGATGGCGGAAACCGATGAAATGATAAGGACTGGAGAAGGACAGCATTTCCAAGGGACTGCTGAAGAATTTACCGCTCTACTTCTGTCAGAGGATTAGCCATGTTGACTTTAAACGCTTCTACGACATATAAGAAAGATTTGAAGTTATGCAGGAAACGAGGATATGATTTATCCCTTTTAAATGCTGTCATTAACACACTTCTTATCCCTGCACCATTGCCGCCGAAAAACAGAAATCACCAGCTTTCTGGAAACTATGCAGGAAAAAGCGAATGTCACATTCTGCCGGACTGGCTCCTTATCTACCAAATAAGAGGAAATGAATTATATCTTGTCCGTACTGGCACACATGCTGATTTATTTGGCATGTAAACGCAAATTAAGCTGCCAGACAAAAAGAAAGCCCCGGTCAGCCGCATGGCCAGCCGGAGCTCCCCTTTTTCATATTATCTTTTTACTTGCCGGCCATCTGTCTTTCCTGGGCCTCAATCATCTTCTTCACCATATAGCCGCCTACGGAACCGTTCTGGGCAGATGTCAGATTGCCGTTGTAGCCGTTGGTTAACGGTACTCCGATCTCTCCTGCAACTTCCATTTTAAATTTGTCCATTGCCTCTCTTGCCTCTGGTACATTGGTAGTGTTTGTAGATTTGCTAGACATAATAAACGCCTCCTTGTTTTTAAATTTCATGGTTAATTGCTACACTCCTATTATGTGCCCGCTGAAAAATAATACACTAGAAGGTTCTGCGTAAAATGTCATTTTTTAACAGACCGGCTGCCTTTGGCTTTTATGCTACAGGTTTACCTTATCATAGCTGGCCTCCAGATACTCCAAAAGCCGCCTCTTTAAATCCTGGTGCTCTTCTTTTAAAAGCTCCTTGTCCTCTTTTAAAAGCTGGTTCACTTCTTCTGACACGGTTTTTAAAATATTGGCGTCTGTAAAGATATCCGCCAGCTTAAACTCCATATCCCCACTTTGCCGGATGCCGAAAATGTCTCCCGGCCCCCGCAGCTTCAGGTCCTCTGAGGCAATATAAAAACCGTCATTGGAACGGTTTAAAATGTCCAGCCGTTCTGCCGTGCCTTCCTGATCCCCGCAGTTAACCATGATGCAGTAGGACTGATGCTCTCCCCGGCCTACCCGGCCCCGAAGCTGATGAAGCTGGGCCAGGCCGAACCGCTCCGCATTTTCGATCATCATTACCGTGGCATTGGGCACATTGACCCCCACCTCAATCACTGTGGTGGACACCAGAATCTGTATCTCACCGCCGGCAAACCGTTCCATAATCTCATTTTTCTCTTTCCCCTTCATCTTCCCATGAAGATATTCAATGGAAATCCCCGGCAAAGCCTCCCTCAAGGTTTTCGTGTAGTCCAGCACGTTTTCCGCCTCAAGCAGCTCGCTGTACTCCACCATGGGGCAGATAACGTATGCCTGCCTCCCTTGTTCCACCTGCTTCTTTATAAAAGAGTATGCATTCCGCCGGTAACCAGTGCCCACCACGCAGTTTTTTATGGGCAGGCGGCCCCCGGGCAGCTCATCTACAATGGAGATATCCAGATCCCCATACAAAATAATAGCCAGAGTCCTGGGTATGGGAGTGGCGCTCATGACCATGACATGAGGCTCCTTCCCCTTATTTCCCAGCATCTCCCGCTGGCCTACGCCGAACCTATGCTGCTCGTCCGTAATGACCAGAGCCAGGTTATCATAAACCACCTTGTCCTGAATCAGGGCATGGGTTCCCACAATAATGTCAGCTTCATGGCTCTTAATCTTTTCATAGGCAATCCTCTTCTCCTTGGCGGTCATGGAACCTGTCACCAAAACCGGAACTTTGCGGATTCCATGGGACTCAAAAAGGCTGCACATTCCCTCATAGTGCTGTTTCGCCAAAACTTCCGTGGGAGCCATCATCGCCCCCTGGCAGCCGTTATACGCTGCCGTCAAAAGGGCAAGGACGGCAATGATGGTCTTTCCGGACCCTACATCCCCCTGAACCAGGCGGTTCATCACCAGGCCGCCTCCAAGATCTGCAAGAACCTCGTCCAGAACTTTTTTCTGGGCTTTTGTCAGATCATATGGAAGATTCCCGATCAGTTCTTCCACCTGCCCTGCCGGCTTCATGACCCATGCGCTTTTCCTGTCCTGCCTCTTTTCCTTCAGCTGCCGCACTGCCATGAGAAACAGGAAAAATTCGTCAAAGACCAGCCGCTTCCTTGCAAACAGAAGCTGCTGCTGATCCTCTGGAAAATGGATGTGCTCCAGGGCAAAATTATACTCGGAAAGTTCATATTTTTTTCTGATATAGGCCGGAAGATACTCCCGCTCCATCTGCCGCACGGCAAGAGCCTGGGCCACTGCCTTTGTGATGGCTTTGTTTCCCAGCCCTTTTGTCTGCCCGTAGATTGGCTGCATGTGCTCCATCATGGCCTTGTAGCCGTCCCTTGTAAATATCTCCGGCTGCTCCATGGTCAGGCGGTTATTCTTTTTAACCACCTTTCCGTAAAAAATATGGTAAGTGCCTGCCTGCAGCGTATTTTTCAGAAACGGCATATTAAACCATATCAGCTGCAGGGTTCCGGTGCCGTCTGCCAGTGATGCCGTAATCACCTTGGTATGCTGAAAGCTGCGGACAGATGCAGACTTCTGCAGAATCCCTGCCACCGCTCCTGTCATGTCCGCCTTCAGCTGGCCTACGGCAGCCGGAGCCTCGTAGGTATGGTATCCTCTGGGATAGTATCCCAGCAAATCGCCTACCGTATAGATCCCCAGCTTCTCAAACAGTTTTCCCGTTTTGTCCCCGATTCCTTTCAGGGTACGGATTGATTCCTGATTTTGTGCCATTGTGTCATTCTTTCCGCAGCCAAGCCAACCTTCCCGCAGAGAGTTGAAAGCTGCTTATACTGCACAAGGGGCTGCCGCACGCTCTGTGTCACAGCCCCTTGCCCATATAGGTTTTCTTCAACTGCCTATTCCACTGAAATGAGATAGTAGTAAATCGGCTGTCCGCCGCTGTGAAGCTCCACTTCACAGTCCGGGCAGGCTTCCTCCACCTTCTCCAGAAGCTTTTCTGCCGTGTCCTCTGTAATATCCGCCCCATAATAGATGGTGATCAGTTCCGACTCCTCATCCACCATGGCTTTCAGCGTATCCAGGGCCGTGTCCATTACGGATTTGCCTACGCACAGAATTCCCGCGTCGCCGATACCCATAATGTCTCCTGCATGGATCTCCTTGTCATCGATCATGGTATCTCGCACCGCATAAGTAATCTGTCCTGTCTTTACCCGGCTCATCTCCGCCATCATGGCCTTTTTATTCTCCTCCGGCGGCAGATCCGGCGCAAAGTTTATAACAGCCGTGATCCCCTGAGGCACGGTCTTAGACGGAACCACCACAATGTTCTTTCCCTCCGCCAGAGAAGCCGCCTGCTCCGCCGCCAGGATAATATTGCTGTTGTTGGGAAGGATGTAGATGGTATCCGCATTGACCCGGTCAATGGCATTCAGCATATCCTCTGTGCTGGGATTCATGGTCTGGCCGCCTTCGATCAGGTAGTCTGCGCCGATTCCCTCAAAAATCTCCCCGAAGCCTTTGCCGATGGAAACCGCAATAAAGCCGTACTCTTTTCTCGGCTCTCCCTTCGGGCTGCTGTCTTCCTTTTTCCCGTATTCCGGAAGGCTTCCTGAGCCTGCGGCCTGCTCCTGGGCTTTCTGCTCCCTGGCCTTTTTCTCCGAATCCATAATCAGCCGTTCCTGATGCTCTTCCCGCATATTGTCAATCTTCATCCTGGAGAGGGAGCCGAAAGTCAGCGCTTTCTGAATGGCAAGGCCTGGATCATTGGTGTGGACATGAACCTTTACCACGTCGTCGTCAGACACCACCACAATAGAGTCGCCGATGGATTCCAGGTAAGCCTTAAATTCCCGCTCTTCCCTGTCGCTGTACGTTTTCTCCACATTAATGATGAATTCCGTACAGTATCCGAATTTAATGTCTGCCTCTTCCAAGACGGACTTCTGCCCCTGGCCGGCTTTAGCCGCTTCCGGGATGGAAACCGCTCCCGGTTCCACGCTCAGATCCGTCTCCTTGCCCAGCAGGCCGTCCAGGCAGCCTTTCATCACCTGCATCAGTCCCTGGCCGCCGGAGTCCACCACGCCTGCCTGCTTTAATATGGGGAGCATCTCCGGCGTCTGGCTTAAGACGTAGTCTCCGTGCTCAATAACTTTCCTGGCAAACTCAATGATGTCCTCAGTCTCAGTCACCAGCTCCACGGCTTTGTCCGCCATCCCTTTGGCCACGGTCAGGATCGTGCCCTCTTTTGGCTTCATAACCGCCTTGTAGGCAGTCTCCGTGGCGCGGACAAAGGCATTGGCCAGAGTCGTGGTGGTAATGTTCTCCAGAGGTTTAATCTCCTTGGTAAATCCCCGAAACAGCTGGGACAAAATTACGCCCGAGTTTCCTCTTGCCCCCCGAAGGGAGCCGGATGAAATGGCCTTGGCCAGGTTTTCCATGGTAGGGTTTTCAATAGCCGCCACTTCCCTGGCTGCAGACATAATGGTCATAGTCATATTGGTACCTGTGTCACCGTCAGGAACCGGGAACACATTCAGTTCATTAATCCATTCCTTCTTAGCTTCCAGCCCTTTGGCCCCTGCCAAAAATGCTTTCTGAAGAGTTTTTGCATCAATCGTATTCATACTCACCAGCCGGTCCTCCTTAATCAATCACTCTGACGCCTTCGACATAGATGTTGATCTTGTCAACGGTCATCCCCGTGAATTCTTCCACTTTGTATTTTACATTTTCGATTAAATTGTCCGCAACCGCCGAAATGCTGATGCCGTAAGCCACAATCACATGGAAATCCAGTGAAATGCGGTTATCTTCAATATTAACATTAATCCCATGTGTCAGGCTTTCCTTCTTAAGCAGCTTCACAAGGCCGTCCTTCATGCTGATGGCCGCCATACCCACGATGCCGAAACACTCCACCGCCGTCGTTCCTGCATAAATGGCAATTACTTCCGGATTGATCAAGATCTCACCTAATTTGTTGCTGATCCGCCCTTTCATGAACAAAACCTCCCATCTTTCCTATACTTTGTCCGCTTTTCTAATTCTATTCTGCCCAGGCTGTTTCCCTGTTATACTTTTCCAATCATCCTGTCAGGCATATAAATAAAGTATACCACACACAACATGTTGTGTCCATTACAAAGATTTTTTAAATTTCGCTTGCAAATTGTGGCATAATCTGCTATTATACATATTGTTGTGGGTTCCGTTTATTGGAAGCCAAGTAGCTGTTAAGGAGGTGCGATCATGGCTAAATGTTCAATTTGCGGCAAGGGCGTTCACTTTGGTAATGCAGTGAGCCATTCCCATAGAAGATCCAACAAGATGTGGAAACCTAACGTAAAATCCGTTAAAGTAAAAGTGAACGGCGGCGCTAAAAAGATGTATGTATGTACTTCTTGCCTGCGTTCCGGCTTAGTTGAAAGAGCTTAATTTAAGACATTTTTAAACTCCAGAGTTTTGGGCTCTGGAGTTTTTTTGATCTCATTTACCATTTTTTTCGATACTGTCCCTCTGCCTTTTTAAAAGGGCGAAAAAGTCATCCTCCGGCATGGGTCTGGCGTAATAATACCCCTGTACCTGATCGCAGCCAATGCTGTTAAGCAGATCAATCTGCCCCTTGGTTTCCACGCCTTCCGCCAAAAGCCCCAGATCCAGCTTGGCGGCCATGGAAACCACCTGTTCCAGAATAAGCCTTCCCTTGTCTGATACCATCATGTTCTCAATAAACTTTTTGTCCAGCTTTATAACGTCAAAGGGCGTTTCCAAAAGGATATTCAGGGAGGAATAGCCGCTTCCGAAATCATCCATCAGCAGAGTGAACCCTTCTTCCTTCAGTTCCAGGGCCTTCTTGCTTATCTGCTGATCATCCGCAGTCTCCGTTATCTCCAGTTCCAGAAGCTCCTTGGGGATGTCATTGTCTTTCACCATGTCCAGAAGCATCCCTACGCACTCGTCATTGCGCAGATGTATTCTGGAAACGTTGACAGAAACAGGGCACGGTTCAATCCCCGCCTCCTGGCATCTCTTAATAAAGCGGCACGCCTCCGCCCATATGAAGTAGTCCACATTCTTGATAAATCCGTTCTCCTCAATTACGGGGATAAACTGATCCGGGTAGATCATGCCCCTGGTAGGATGTTTCCACCTTACCAGCGCCTCCGCGCCGATGATCTCATTCTTGCTGATACTGTATTTGGGCTGAAGGTACATCATAATCTGCCGGCCGGCAATGGCTGCCTGCATATTTTCTTCGATGAATTTCCGGTTGTAAAGAGTTTCCTTAAACTGCTCCTTATAAAACACCACGTTGGTCAGCAGATTGCCTTTGGCTGCCTTTCTGGCCATGGCCGCACGGTCCTCCATCTGCCGAAGCTCCACTGTCTTATCCTCCATGGTGTACACGCCGTAAGCCAGCTGTATCTTAGCCTGGTCAAAGCTTCTGATCCTTTCGTCCAGCACATGGATAAAGTCCACCAGCTCCTGTTCTTTGTCATACTCCATGACAACCATAAACACATCGCTGCGCAGGTTCACAAAAAACTGCCCTGTTTGACATGTTTCTTTAATCTGCTGGGTAATAAAGCTTAAAATCTGGTTGCCGAATCTCTCTCCGTACAGATCATTAATAATCTTAAACTTATTAATGTCAAACTGGATGGCCCCGATCTTCCTAGGGGAAGAATACATCAGATGGTTTACATCCCTCCGGAAATGATGAAGCTTAACCATCTCCCCGATCAGGCTGTCAATCTCATCACTCTGGGGAATGTCATCCAGGCTGATGCTGCTCTCTGTTATATCTTTCAGATAGTCTTCCAGCATGTCCTCCAGGATCTCAATGCATACGCTGATCGCCCTGGGACATTCTTTTAAAATCAGTCCCTCCCTGCGGATATCCGCCATGCCCTCAGGACTGGATATGTCTTTCCCTAAAATCTCCCGGCAGTTAAACTTGCCGCCCATCTTTTCCGTAAACGCTTTTATAAACTCTCCAGTCTTCCGGTTGCCGTACAGCTCCAGATCTCTGTCCTGGGCATCGTAGAACCCCAATGCCATCCCCAGGACCATCAGCCCTGCAGTTATGCAGCCGCACACCGCCCCCTGGCGCATCCCCCCGCCAAAGCATGTGCTGATCTTTAAAGCCGTCCTCAGATCCAGCCCGAAGTCTTCCGCAAATGCCCCAAACAGCGCCTGGGAACAGTGATACTGCTGATGCAGAAGCTGTTCTGCTTTTTCTTTATGTGTCATATGCCTATACCCCATTTCTCTACCGTGCCTGCTTATGTGCATCTGGTCTATTTGTATATTTTAACAAATAATTCCTGATTTGTGAAGTGTAATACGGCGTTTTAAACAGTATATTTACTCTATTTCTAAAAAATCCCGGTACAGGCATTGTCTCACATGCCCATACCGGGATTTTCCCTATTTCTTATTCAGGTTTCCTATTTAGGCCGCAGCTGTTCTGCCAGGCCATAGAGTTATTCTGCATTCTCTATCGCTTTTACCGCTGCTGTCTGATAGCCGCCGATTGAAACCGTAACTCCGGCCGCCAAATCCGCATCCGCAGGTTTCTGGGATTCATCCACCGCAATCCCCGCTACTTCCTCAGCCGTCTTGCCAACCAGATAATCCTCCATGGCGGCTGCCTGCTCAAACCACTCTTTTCCGATCCCCGAGGCGGCTTTCATGCCGTAATCATCCCCCAGCTGTCTTTTCGTCTTTACGCCGCCGGTGAGATCAGAGGTAATCTTGCCCTCTGCGTCAAACTTTACAGTTCCCTGGGTAGAGTCGATGATGCAGGCCGTAATCTTTCCGTCCCCATCTGTGGCAACTGCCACATAGGTGGAATATGCCTGGCACTGCCCATCAGCATCTGCCTGGGCGTCCTTGGACTTGTCCATATTGGTAATAATTCCCAGCCCCAGCTTATCACCTTCCTGAACGCCCTGGGCACTGGCATTCTCAGCCGCCTCTGCAATGGCTTCCTTATAGCTTCCGATTTTAATTGTAACCCCTGCCAGCAAGTCTGCATCCGTTGCCTTGGTGGATTCATCCACTGCAATCCCTTTTACCTCCTGGGCAGTTTTTCCGATTACATACTCTTCCATGGCCTTTGCCTGCTCATACCACTCCTTGCCGATGCCGGAGGCAGCCTTCATGCCATACTTCTCCCCCAGTTCTTTCTTAGTCTGGAAGTCCTGGCTCATAACTGCTTTGCCCTCTGCAGTAAATCCCATCTTAGTCTGTGCCGTATCCAGCTTACAGCTTACGATCTTTCCATCCTTGTCTATTATTACTGCAGCCGCCACGGAATCCACCTGGGCAACGCCGTCTCCCTCACCTGCGTCTTTGGAGCTTCCCATGGAGGATACCACTGCCATGCCCATTCTGCAGCCGCCTTCTTCTGCTGCAGGATCGTCTTTCTCTTCCTCTGTTTCAGCCGCAGCTTCCTGGGCGGAAGTTTCCTCTGCCTTAGTCTCTTCTTTCGTCTCAGCCTCCGTCTCCGGCTGGGCTGCCGTCGTCTCTGCCTGCACGGCTGCCGGCTGGCCCTCTTCCTTCTGTCCGCATCCTGTAAACAATGCTACTGCCATCATAGAAGCCGCTAACATACACACCTGTTTTTTCATAAATAATATCCTCCGTCTGTTTTTATCCATCCCGGGATCTTCCTGAACTTCCTTGCCGCTGCCGACATTTCAGGAATATCCTTCCGTTTCCTTTATCATACTGGCAATTTGTATCAAAAATATGTTTTTATCAGTTCGATTTTGTGATAAAATACAGGCACAAAGGCACAAAATCGACATGTTTTTCCGATATACTATTTGTGAGATTTTTGCGGAAGGGAGTGCACTATGGACAAAATCCTCATTGCAGACGATAATATTCAGATAACGAAGATCCTCAGCGAATTTGCCAAAAAAGAAGGCTTTGAACCCATAGCCGCTTATGACGGCGACCAGGCCCTGGAATTGTTTCGGCTTAACACGTTTTCAATCATCCTTTTGGATGTCATGATGCCTAAACAGGACGGTTTCGAAGTATGCCGCAAGATCCGCCAAGTCTCCGCCATTCCCATTATTATGATAACTGCCCGGGGAGAAGACTTTGAACGCATTATGGGGCTGGATATTGGGGCCGACGATTATATTGTCAAACCGTTTTCCGGCGGCGAAGTTATGGCCAGAATCCGGGCCGTCCTGCGGCGCATTGACAGCTCCGGCAAATCCGGGACGCCTTTATGCCTCACCTGGGATAATCTTTCTGTTTCCCTGGACAAAGCCATTGTGGCCATTGACGGCCAAAATATTGCCCTGACCAAAAAGGAGCTGGAGATCTTATGGACCCTGCTGTCCAATCCCGGAAAGATTTTTTCCAGGGACAACCTGTTAAGCACCCTGTGGGGATATGACTATCTTGGCGACAGCCGCACAGTTGACAATCACATCAAAAGGCTGCGGGCAAAGCTGGACAAATTCCCTCACCCGGCATGGCAGATTAAAACCATCTGGGGCATGGGATATAAGTTTGAGGGCAACCCGGCATGAAATATAAGATCACACACCGCCTTGAAGGATATTTTTCCGCCGTACTCCTTCTTTTTTCCATAACCGTCGGCATTCTGTTTGCCGCCCAGTTTGCCTATCACACTGCCAGAACCCATGAGCTGGAGCTAAAAAAACAGGCAGTCTCCATGGCAGGCACCATCTCCCAGTTTCAGCAGAAGATAGCCTGCCGGCCCGGATCTCAACGGGGATACGGCGCCTACCTGCAGTTCATCAGCGACATTTCTTTAGGGGAGGTATGGCTGGTGGATGAGCATGCCCAGACCATTGAGCTGGATACCGGCAGCTACTCCCTGTCCTACGCCAAGTTGCCTGAGGGGACCGAAGATCTGATTGACCAGGTATTTAAGGGGCAGGTGGCATCCAATAAAGCATTCTCCCCTATGCTGGATGTCTCTTCCATTACAGTAGGAGCCCCTGTATATGACAGCGAAGGCAATATTATTGCCGCCTTCCTGATCCACAGCCCGGTCAACGGAATCCATGACGCCCGGCGTCACAGCACCGCCATACTCATTGCCTGCATTCTCACTGCCCTGCTTCTCACCTTTGCCCTTTCCGTGGCCCTGACCCGCCATTTTATCCGTCCTCTTCAGGAAATCGGCCAGGCGGCAGAAAAGGTTATGGCAGGCGATTACTCCGCCAGGGCCCAGGTGGATCAGGATGACGAGATAGGCGCGCTGGCATCCAACATCAACAACCTTTTTGCCCAGCTGTCTGACATAGAGTCCCAGCGCCATAACCTGGACAAGATTCAGCAGGATTTCGTGTCCAATGTCTCCCATGAACTGCGCACCCCCATTACGGTCATCAAAGGCTCCCTGGAAGTTCTGGAGCAGGGGCTTGTTACGGATCAGGGAGAAATGCAGGATTACTTCCGCCAGATGCTGTCTGACACCCTTCACCTTGAACGCCTGGTAAATGATCTTCTGGAGCTTTCCAGGCTTCAGAACAGCAATTTTGAGATTTCGAAAGCCAGGCTGGACCTGGCAGATGTGCTGACGGATTCCGTCCGCTCCATACAGAGAATATCCGACAAGAAACAGGTGGATATCCGGTTTGAAAACACTGCCGGGACTGTCCTTTTCTGCGGTGATTACGGACGGCTGCGGCAGATGTTTCTCATTGTCCTTGACAATGCGGTGAAATTTTCCCCGCCCCGCTCCACCGTGTCTGTAACCATGCAGTATGACCGGCAAAAAAACCAGTGTGCCATCGCAGTCTCGGACTGCGGCTGCGGCATACAGCCGGAAGATATCCCCTACATTTTTAACCGGTTCTATAAAAACCGCTCTGAGTCCAACTACAGCGGCAGCGGCCTGGGCCTGCCTATTGCAAAGCAGATCGCCAGCCGCCACCAGATCTCCATTACCTGCAAAAGCAATTTCTGTGACAGGACCACATTTACGTTTCTGCTGACGCCAAATCCGGACACTTCCTTCTCATGTCTGGAGTGAAATCATCCGCCGTGGCGGTATCCGCAAAACGCAGCATGGGGATGCAAAATCCGGCGATTTATGCATCCCCATGTTCTCTTTTAGCCTACTGCATCCTGTTGGAAGTCAAAACCTCCCTTAAAGCCTGTTTCAGCCTTCCAACCTCAATAGGCTTGCCCAGATGGCCGTTCATCCCCTCGCTGATGGCGCGCTTTTTGTCCTCCTCAAGCGCATTCGCTGTCATGGCAAGAATCGGGATGGAGGCCAGGCCGGGGTCATCCAGCCTCCGTATCCTTCTGGCAGCCTCATACCCGTCCATAATAGGCATCTGGATATCCATTAAAATCATGTCATACGTTCCCGGTGCCGATATGGCTAATTTCTCCACGCAGACAGCCCCGTTATCCGCCACATCCACCTGGAATCCTGCCTCTTCCAAAATGGTGGCCGCAATCTCCTGGTTCAGCTCATTATCCTCTGCCAGAAGAATCCTTTTTCCCTGAAACAACTCTTCCGCCAATTCCCACTGGGAACTGCCCTCATCCTCCCCTTTTGTCTGCTGTATCAGCGTACTGCGCAGCTCTGATAAAAACAGAGGTTTGGAACAAAACGCCGTAACCCCTGCCTCCCTTGCCTCGTCCTCAATATCTGACCAGTCATAGGCCGTAAGGATGATGATCTGCTTGCCCTCCCCGATGATCTTCCGAATCCTGCGGACCGTCTCGATGCCGTTCATATCCGGCATAATCCAGTCAATAATAAACACCTGAAACTCATCATTTTGCTCCATGGCAAGCCGGGTGCGCAGAACAGCTTCCTTTCCCGACGTGGTCCACTCCGATCGCATTCCAATGCTTCCCAGCATCTTGGTAACGCTGACACAGGTATTGAAGTCGTCGTCAGCAACCAAAACCCGAAGTCCCGCCAGCTCCGGAATCTGCTCCGCCGTACATGGTTTCCCTGCCAGCCGGAAATGAAAGGAGATAGTAAATTGGCTGCCTTTGCCCACCTCGCTCTCCACGGAAATGGTTCCGTTCATCATATCCACAATGTTTTTCGTAATGGCCATTCCCAGGCCTGTTCCCTGGATTCCGCTGACTGTGGATGTCCGCTCCCGCTCAAAAGGCTCAAAAATGTGCTGTAAAAATTCCCGGCTCATTCCAATGCCTGTATCCCGGATCTGGAACTCGTAAGCGCCGTACCCTTCCGGCGCACAGGGCTTTTCCACCACCCGGACGCTGATAATGCCTCGGGGACGGGTAAACTTCAGGGCATTTGACACAATGTTCAAAAGAACCTGGTTCAGTCTCAGCTTGTCGCAGATAATGTTTTCATTTACCACGTCCAGAGTATCAATATAGAATTCCATCTGCTTAGAGCGGATATCTGCCTGGACAATGGTCTTCAAGTCATGCATAATATCCGAAAGGCTGCACTCGGCTTCCTCAATCCGCACCTTTCCGCTTTCAATACGGCTCATGTCCAGGACATCATTGATCAGGGACAGGAGATGGTTGCTGCTGGTCATGATCTTGGACAGGTAATCCTTTACCAGGTCTTTATTGTCAATATGGGTCATGGCAAGCACCGTAAACCCGATAATGGCATTCATGGGAGTCCTTATATCATGAGACATATTGTTAAGGAAATCCGTCTTCGCTTTGTCCGAATGCTGCGCCTGCCTCAGGGCGTCTTCCAGAAGCTTCCGCTGCCTGGCCAGCTGTTCGTCCAGTTCTTTTCTGACCGTAACATCCACCACCAGACCCACATAGGTAACCGACAGGCCGTCGCTTCGCCTGAAAGGCTTTCCTATGGCGTGGTGCCACCGGTACCCCTTCTCCCTGGTCAGAATCCGGTATTCCGCATCAAAAACCTTTTTCATGCTGCGGCCTGCAATGGTATCGTAGAAATCTCCCATAACCCGCTCTCTGTCATCTTCATGAATAAGGTCTGACCACGCATCAAGCACATTGGGAAAATCCGATTCATCTGTATAATCCAGCATCCTTCGGAACTCGTCGCTCCAGGATACGCTTTCCAATTTTCCTCTGAAATCAAACTCCATGGTCCACATGCTGGAGTCCAGCATCTCGTAGACCGTATTCAAAGTGTTTGTCTTGTGTTCCAGCTTCTCCAGAGCCCTTATTTTCTCCTCAACCAGGGCCCTGTTCTCCTCCGCTCTCTGCCTCTCCAGGTGCCGTTCTGTCACATCCTCCACAAACACGTAGAAAACATCTCCGTAGACTTTTGTATGTACAAAGTGGCCGTAATCCTCAATGTACCGGATTCTGCCGTCTCTGCGGCGAATCCGGTAGCTTACATGGTCTAAGTTGTCTTCCCTCTCCTGAATCTGACGCATAATCTTATTGTTAACTTTCTCCAGATCGTCAGGATGTACAAGCCCGGAAAACTTATACCCTGTATGTTCCCTGAACTCCTCCTCGCTGCTGCATCCGTAGATTTCCATAAGCGCTCTGTTTGCATAAATCAGCCGTCCGTCCTCATCAGCGTAATAGATAAAAAATCCCCCCGGCATGCCTGCCATAATCTGTTCCATAACAGGAAATACCGCTTCATTGAAAACCAGCGCTGAGTTGTCTCTTTTTTCGCTTTCACCCATGACCCCTCTACATCACTTTCTTATATTTGGTTTTTATTCCCAAAAAATCATTTGCCATACCCTGTCACGCAAAATCAAACAGTGACAGCTGATTGGATTCCGGCAGATCTCCAAACAGCCCCAGATCACTCATTAAGTCACAGATGGTCTTGCTGACCTTTGTCCTGTTCCTGAAATCTTCCTTGGATAAAAATATCCCGTCCTTCACTGCGTCCACCACGCCGTCCGCCGCCTTGTCCCCCAGGCCGTCAATGCTGGCAAAGGAGGGCATCAGCTTTCCTCCCACGATCTGGAAATCCCTGGCCTTGGCCTTATAGATGTCGATAGGTTCAAACTCAAACCCTCTGGCATACATCTCCTGGACTACCCGCATGTCCCTCATGGAATCCTGCTCTTTCTTGGACAGGGAATCCCACCGCTTCTTATAGTCTGCAATATAGTGCTCCAGCTTATCCCTTCCCTGGCACATAATCTCATAGCTGAAGGCGCTGGCCCGGATGCTGAAAAACGCCGCATAGTAGGCCAATGGGTAAAACACTTTGCAGTAGGCAATGCGCCATGCCATCATTACATATGCCGCCGCATGGGCCTTGGGGAACATGTATTTAATCTTCAGGCATGAATCAATGTACCATTGAGGCACGTCGTGGGCCAGCATGGCTTCGATCCAGTCGTCTTTCAGTCCCTTGCCCTTGCGCACTGACTCCATAATGGTAAAAGAAAGTCCTTCCTCCATTCCCTTCTGAATCAGGTACACCATAATATCGTCACGGCAGCAAATGGCTGTCTGAATGGTAGCCTGGCCGCTTAAGATCAGATCCTTTGCATTGCCCAGCCACACGTCTGTCCCGTGTGCCAGGCCGGCAATCCGCACCAGATCCGAAAAGTACTTGGGCTTTGCGTCCAAGAGCATCTGCATGGCAAAATCTGTTCCGAATTCCGGTACTCCCAGGGCCCCCAGAGGACACCCGCCAATATCCTCCGGCGTGATCCCCAGAGCCGACGTGTTCTGGAACAGGGACATAACTTCCTTGCTGTCCAGCGGAATGTCTTTTACCGGGTCCAGCCCGGTCAGATCCTGCAGCATGCGGATCATGGTCGGATCATCGTGTCCCAGTATATCCAGCTTTAAAAGATTGTGATCAATGGAGTGGTAATCAAAATGGGTGGTTACGGTGGTGGTTTCCATATCATTGGCCGGCCGCTGAACCGGAGTGAACGAATAGATCTCCTCGCCTACCGGAAGAACCACGATTCCCCCGGGGTGCTGCCCCGTGGTGCGCCGCACCCCCACGCAGCCCTGGACAATGCGGTTGATCTCGCAGTTCCGTTTCCTGTCGCCCCGCTCCTCATAGTAGTTCTTTACATACCCGTAAGCCGTCTTGTCCGCCAGGGTGCCGATGGTCCCGGCCCTAAATGTCTGTCCCTTCCCGAAAATAACCTCTGTATAATCATGGGCGTGGCTTTGGTATTCTCCTGAAAAGTTCAGATCAATATCCGGCTCCTTATCGCCCTTAAATCCCAGAAATGTTTCAAACGGAATGTCATGGCCGTCCTTTTTCATAAGGGTTTTGCATTTGGGGCACTCCTTGTCCGGCATGTCACACCCGGACATGCCGGCAAACTTCTTTACGTCTTCCGAATCAAACTCTGAATAGTGGCATTTTGGACAGTAGTAGTGGGGGCTTAAGGGATTAACTTCCGTGATCCCTGACATGGTAGCCACCAGGGAAGAACCTACAGAGCCTCTGGACCCTACCAGGTATCCGTCCTCATTGGACTTCCAAACCAGCTTCTGGGCAATGATGTACATGACTGCAAACCCGTTGGAAATAATAGAATTTAACTCTCTCTCCAGCCGCTCCACCACGATTTCAGGCAGATCTTCCCCGTAAAGCTCCCGGGCCCTGTTATAGCAGATGGATCTTAGGGTTTCGTCGGAATTTTCGATAACAGGGGGGCATTTGTCCGGCCGTACCGGGGCGATCCTCTCGCACTGATCGGCTATGCGCCTGGTGTTTAAAATCACCACCTCCTCCGCCTTGTCCGGTCCCAGATACGCAAACTCCTCCAGCATCTCCTGGGTGGTGCGCAGATATAAAGGCGCCTGATCATCGCTGTCCTTAAATTTCCGGTGAGACATGATGATCCTGCGGTAAATCTCGTCCTCCGGGTCCAGAAAATGCACGTCGCAGGTAGCGCACACCGGCTTATGAAACTGCTCGCCCAGGAGGACAATTTTCCGGTTAATGTCTTTTAGATCCTCCTCGCTTTTTATGGAACTGTCCTCATCCCGCAGCATGAAGTCATTGTTTCCCAGAGGCTGAATCTCCAGATAGTCATAAAAATCAACGATTTTTCCCAGTTCCTTGTCAGACACTCCCCGGAGCACTGCCTGGTAAAGCTCCCCTGCCTCGCAGGCGGAACCGATGATCAGCCCCTCCCGGTATTTTTTCAGCAGGCTTTTGGGGATTCTGGGTCTTTTATGGAAGTAATCAATATGGGACCAGGACACCAGACGGTACAGGTTGGTTCGTCCCAGGTCATTTTTTGCCAGGATGATCACATGGTAGGAGGGCAGCTTTTTTACCATGTCCTCACTGGTGTTCCCAAGGGTCATAAGCTCCTGCAGCGTGGACATGCCCCGGGACTTCAGCATACTTAAAAATGTCACGAAGATCTCTGCCGTAGCTAATGCGTCGTCCACTGCCCGGTGATGGTTTTCCAGGGAAATATTCAGGGCCTTTGCAACTGTGTCCAGCTTGTAGCGGCTGATCTGCGGCACCAGTATCCTGGCAAGAGCCACTGTATCCAGCACGGTGGGATCAAAGTCCAGCCCCATGCGGGCCGCATTCCTGCTGATAAAGCTGATGTCAAAGGAGGCGTTGTGAGCCACCAGGGCCGCTCCCTGGCAGAAACTCAAAAATTGGGGCAGAACCTTGTCTATTTTAGGCGCCTCTAAGACCATGGCGTCATTGATCCCGGTCAGCTGCTCAATCCTAAAGGGAATGGGCTCGTCGGGATTTACAAACGTGCTGAACTTCTCCACGATCTTCCCCTGCTCTACCCGCACTGCGCCGATCTCGATGATCCGGTTGGTAATGGGGGAAAATCCTGTGGTTTCAATGTCAAATACCACATAGGGGTCATCAAAGCTCTGGCCTCTTTCGTTCTCCACCAGCTGCTTCTCATCGTCCACAAGATAACCTTCCACCCCGTAGATGATCTTAAAATCATCCCCCTTGTCCAGGGCATGGCTGGCGTCAGGGAAAGCCTGGACGCATCCGTGATCCGTAATGGCAATGGCCGGCATCCCCCACTTCTTGGCCCGCTTTACAATGTCCTTTACATCGCTGACTCCGTCCATATCGCTCATCTTGGTATGGCAGTGCAGTTCCACCCGCTTCACCAGGCTGTTGTCCGTCCTCTGGTCAGAAAAATCTTCGCATTTTTTCATGCCCGTCACGGAGCCGATGGTCAGTTCTCCGTCAAACTTGTCAATGGTAGTCATGCCTTTCAGCTTGAGAAACCGCCCGTTTTCCACTGCGCTGTTAATATCCTCCAAAGCATCCTCTCGGACAAACAGTTTTACCGTGATGGTATCTGTAAAGTCTGTCATGTCGAAAATCACAATGGTCTTTCCGCTTTTTAAAAGCCTGCTGTCTTTTGCAATGATCTTTCCCCGGATGGTCACCTCCCCCATCTCGCCGCCGATATCCCTGATATGTATAAATTCGTCATCAAAATCCCGGCCATAGAGCACATCCGGGTTGTCGCTTTTCCTCTGATAGCTGCCGAATCTCTTTCCGTCTTTGGAAAAAGATTTCCTCCACTGGCCCTGTTTCCCGGCAAAGTCCTTCCCGCCTTCCGCCGGCTGCTGACTGCCGGAAAATCCTCCCGCTTTGAAATCTTTCTGAGGGCTTTGCCCTGATGTCTGGGAAAGAGAAACCTCCGCCCCTCCTTTTTCCCGGCCCTTGGGCATGGGGCTGTCCGCCTTCTTTCTCTTTGCGGCCGCAGCGCCGTCCAAGTCCCCTGCTGCCTGCAGCCTTTGGCCTTCCTGTTCCCCGCCTGCTCCTTTTGCAAACATGGGGTGGTTTAGTATTTTCTCCTCAATCTCTCTCTGGACCTGGGCCTCCCGCTGCTTCAGCAGCGAGCTTTCCGGCGCCTCCACAAACTCATATTCCACATCAACCGGAATGCCGCACCGCTCATAAAACACCTTTTCCAGGATTCGTTTCAGGTCGCCTGTTTTTTCCCGGAAAACTTCGTTGTCCTCCACGGTAAGCCTCATCAGCTTTTCCTGGGGAAACGCGCACTCGGCCCTCCTCAGGATATTATATTCTACAATGCTGTAGCCTTTCAGTTCGTAAAGCAGGCTTTCTCTGTAAACCTGAAAAAGTTTCTGCGGATTATACTGGCCGGAAAGGCTGTATTTTTCCATAATCTTTATGGCAAGCCTTTTCCCTGGAAACAGCTGTTCCCGGATGCCGCTTTCCAGGGCATGAATATTTCTTTTGTCGATCAGCCTTGGGCTGTTAATGTAGACGCGAAGGCTGCTTCTGTCCCTGGCGGCAGACACCCGCTCGACGCTGACCAGTTTTAAAAGCTCCTCCATCTCTGCCGTCACGTGTAAGTCAGGAAATACTTCCAGAAATGTTTTTTCCATTTTTTCACTCCTGCTGCTTTTATATCAGCGCCATTAACAGGATTCCCACCGCAGAGGCCAGGTTTTTTTCATGAATCTCGTTCATAAGTACGTCCCGGAAACTTAACGTATGCTCCAGGATTCTGCTGAGCGTACAGATTATGTACACATATTCCTCATGGTCCAAACTTCCTCTCTTTGCAAAAGCAGCCAAGGCAATGGTCTGAAACAGCGCAAACTCAATGGCAATGTAGCTGAACTTTTCTTTTGATTTCTCATAATCAGGAACTGAAAGCGTATCCGCAAAAATACGGTATACCCAGTAATTGGTATAGAAATCAGGATAAGCATCCAGGCAGGCTTTTTTGAACTCCTGTGCATCTGACAAATACTGCCTGCTGTCATGTTCTTCAAAATACACCATGGCCTGCCGGATTAATTGGGATAAACGCTCATATCGTCTGTAGCTGCCTGCTATTTTAAGAAGATGCTGTACAAAACGATACTGGCTGTCCCCATTGACAGCCTGAGGCAGCTGGATCTCCAGACTTCTAAGGACGCTTTCCTGAGCATAAAAACACACTTCTCTTTCAAGCTTTCCGGCGTCAGGCTGATTCTCCTGATGCATGCGGATGCCTTCTTCTAAAATCGTAAATGCAGTAAATAAACGGGTATTCAGCGTAATCCGGGGCATGTCCTGAAGGATGCTGATGATGGATGCCCGTACGGCGCATTCAAACAAATACAGCTGGGTATGCGGATACTCCGGCGCCGGACTCTGATCCTGGCTCGCGTCAAATTCGATGGTATGTTTCTCCATTAGTTTCATAATGACTTCCGGGCAGGATATATGCAAATGCCTTTCTATGGTATCTCCATACGAGACATATGCCCGCGGATATGCGGTGCAGACGCTGCTTAAATATTCCGGCCCCAGTTTCATCACTACACTGCACAAATTATTATTTGTCAGCAAAGGACACCTTTCATGATCCATCTTGATGAAAATAGCCCCCTCACTATCTTCCAGCCATTCTTTGGCAGGAATTCCCAGCTGCTCTTCTTTCTCAGCCATCTTCTTGTACGTGTCTTTATCGATATAAACTTCCCAGCCCACGCAGCAGGTGTTGGGGCAAGCATCGGCAATACATTTAAATTCCCGGTATAAGTCCACATCCAGATAATTCATACTTTACTATCTCCTTTTTCATTCCCTTTTCTGATGTAAGGCTTCGTTCCGCAGTTTCAGCAATTCTTCCCGAAGAGCAGGCAGAAGTTCCTCCTCCGGCAGTTTCTTAACCACCTCTCCCTTCCGGATAAGCAGTCCTTCCCCAATGCCTCCGGCAATTCCCAGATCCGCCTCCCTGGCTTCCCCGGGCCCGTTGACTACGCAGCCCATAACCGCCACCTTCACATCCAGGTCGTCAAATTCCGCTGCCATTGTCTCTACTTTTCCCGCCAGGCCAATCAGATCGATCCGGGTTCTTCCGCAGGTGGGACAGGATACCACTGTTACGCCGCCTTTTCTTAGGCCCAGGGTCTTCAGGATCAGCTTTGCCGATTTGACTTCTTCCACCGGAGCTCCTGTAAGGGAAACCCTTATGGTATCCCCGATTCCCTGATGCAAAATAAGGCCAAGTCCAACGGCGGACTTTATATTTCCCGCAGTCAGCGTTCCCGCCTCGGTGATCCCCACATGAAGAGGATACTTTGTCTTTCTGGCAATCTGTTCATGGGCCTGCACGCACATAAGCACGTCCGAGGATTTGATGCTGATAACCAGGTTATCATACCCCATGTCCTCAATCATGCGCACCTTATCCAGGGCGCTTTCCACGATCCCCTCCGCCGTGACGCCGCCGTACTTCTCAATCAGGTTCTTCTCCAATGATCCGCTGTTAACCCCTACCCGGATGGGCACTGACAGCTGCTTTGCCTTTTCCACCACTGCCTTAACTCTGTCAGCAGACCCGATATTTCCAGGATTGATCCGGATTTTATCCGCCCCGTGCTCCATGGCCATGACGGCCAGCCGGTAATCAAAATGGATATCAGCCACCAGAGGAATATGGATATGCTTTTTTATTTTCTCCAGGCTTTCCGCCGCTTCGGCGGAGGGCACTGCAACCCGGATAATGTCGCATCCGGCCTGCTCCAGTTCCAGAATCTGGGCGATTGTGGCCTCTGCATCTTCTGTTTTTGTGTTGCACATGGACTGAATCAAAACCGGATTGCCGCCGCCTATGACGCGGCTACCAATCCGCACTGCCTTGGTTTCATTTCTGTTCATCTCTTATCTCCCTGTTCGCTCCGATTATTAAAAGTCCCGCCGTCAAACAGGCGGCTTGAATTTTGGTATGCCAAATGTGCCAGCCGTACTTTCATGCGCGGCGGTGCGTCCCCAGCCGGGCCCATGGAGGCTTATTTAAAAAACAGCATGGCAATATCGTTAAACAGTACAAACACCATAAGCCCCATTAAAAGGGCCATGCCAGCCATGTGGACCATGCCCTCTTTTTCCTTGTCAACCGGCTTGCCCCGCAGCGCCTCCACAAGAAGAAACACCAGGCGTCCTCCGTCCAGAGCCGGTATAGGAAGCAGGTTCATAACCCCCAGGTTGGCGCTCAGCATGACGCAAAGATTGGCCAAGGTTAAAAGCACGGTTTCCAGCCCGTACTGTTTCGTCTCCTCCACAGTTTCGTCAATCATGCTTACCAGGCGAACGGGCCCGGCCATGTCCTGGGCTCCCACTTGCCCCCGAAACATCATGCCAATGCTTTTCACCACTGTCTTCATCCAGTAGATTACCTCATAGGCCCCGTACTTTACGGTTTCGCCCAGACCTCCCGCTGCCTGCCTGTATCCCCTTGTCTGAATCCCCAGCATATAGCCGCCGTGTTCCTGGGAGTATTTAGGGGTCAGCAGAACCGTCTGCACCTGGACGGTTCCATCGTCCAGGGTTCTTTTGTATTCTACATTTACCGGTTCTGACGGGTGGAGATACATGTACATGGTCACATCCCGGTATACAATCACCCGCTCCCGGTTCAGCCTCGTGATCACGTCTCCTGCCTGCATCCCCTGCTCCTGGGCGGAAAATCCGTCTAAAACCCCTGTAAGTTCCGCCGGATCATATCCTGCCACATGGATGATCACCAGAGCCAATACAAAAGCCAGAATAAAATTAAACACAGGGCCAGCGGCAATGACTGCAATTCTGGACCATACCGGCTTATTATGGAATGCTTTTGGATTGGCGTTGTCCTCATCCTCCCCCAGCATCATGCACGATCCGCCAAAAGGCAGCGCTTTTATCGAATATCTGGTTTCACCTCTTACGAAACTGCACAGCCGCGGCCCCATTCCCATGGAAAACTCCACCACGCCGATGCCGCATTTCTTTGCCACAATGAAGTGCCCGAACTCATGGATCAGAATGATGATTCCGAACACAAGAATTGCCACAATCATGCTCATACTTTTATTCCCTGCTTTCTATAAATGAATGTTAATGTTATGGGCCAGCCCTGCCGGCTTAAGCATCACGGCGTTTTGGCTCTTCTGTCATGATAAGAAATCGTAAGTCCATGCTTCTGCTTCCAGAATCTCCTCCACGGTTGGATGATCCGCCGTCTTATGCTCATCCATGGCACGCTCAATCATATCCGTGATATCCAAATACGAAATACGCCGGTTCAAAAACTCTCTTACCGCAAATTCATTTGCCGCATTAAATACAGCGGGAAGGCTTCCTCCCCGCTTTCCTGCCCTGTAGGCAAGGGAAAGTCCCCTGAAGGTTTCAAAATCCGGTTTTTCAAAGGCAATCTGGTTCAAAGCCCAAAAATCCAGCCTGTCTCCCGGAAGGAATCTCCGCTCCGGATAATAAAGGGCATACTGAATCGGCAGCTTCATATCCGGCGTTCCAAGCTGCGCCATGACGGCGCCGTCCTCAAACTCCACCATGGAATGGATAATGCTTTTAGGCTGGATTACCACCTGAACCTGATCCATCTCTACCCCGAACAGCCATTTTGCCTCCATGACTTCCAGCCCTTTATTTACCATGGTAGAAGAATCAATGGTAATCTTCTGTCCCATTGACCAGTTAGGATGTTTAAGCGCATCTTCCACCTGGACGCTCTGCAGCTGCCTTCTGGTCCTTCCCCGGAAGGGCCCGCCGGAAGCCGTTAGGAGGATCTTATGGATTTTGCTTTTGCGCTCTCCGTTCAGGCACTGAAATATAGCGCTGTGTTCGCTGTCCACCGGCAGAATCCTGACGCCTTTTTCCTTGGCAAGGGGCATAATAATATGTCCTGCCGTTACCAGCGTCTCCTTGTTGGCCAGGGCAATGTCTTTTCCTGCCTCAATGGCGGCAATGGTAGGACGTATGCCGATCATGCCTACGACAGCGGTAACTGTGATCTCTGCCTTTGTACCGGCCGCCGCCTCCAAAAGCCCATCCATCCCCCAAACTACCTTTACCGGCACATCCGCCACTTTCGTTTTCAGCTCTTTTGCCTTTTCCTCGTCCCAGACGCATGCCAGCTCAGGCAGGAACTCCCGGATCTGTCTCTCCAAAAGGGATATATTCCGCCCTGCTGCCAGGGCCGTCACCTGAATATCCCCGTTATTTCTCACTACGTCCAATGTCTGAGTCCCTATGGAGCCTGTGGAACCCAGAACCGATATGTTCTTCATTCTATCCCTCTCTCTTAAGCGCCGTCCTCCATGCTTTGCCACAGTCTGTTTTTCAACAGGCATCTGCGGCGGATGCATGGAATCTATCTTACCAGCGTAATCACCAAATAAATAGCCGGAGCCGTGAAAATCATGCTGTCAAACCGATCCAGGATTCCGCCGTGCCCGGGAATCAAATGGCCGTAATCTTTTACCTGGTGGTTCCTCTTAATGGCTGACGCCGCCAGATCCCCGATCTGAGAAATCAGCGCCGCCACTGCGCAGGCCAGGGCGCAGGCCATGCAGGGATTGTTCAGTTCCAGCATCCTATGCTCCAGAAGCATAGCATAGACATACCCCAGAACCGCAGACCCTGCCATGCCGCCGATTGCCCCCTCAATGGTCTTTTTAGGGCTTAAGATCGGCGTCATCTTATGCTTCCCAAACAATTTTCCCGCACAGTAGGCACAGGTATCGCATCCCCAGGAGCTGAAAAATATAAGCCACACCAGGTAAAGCCCTCCCGGCATCTGCCGCACCTGATACAGGTAGGACAGCATAACCGCCACATAAAACACGCCGAAAAAAGCCGCCGTCACTTCCTCTGTCTTGTACTTTGGAAATGTAAATACATAGAAGCTCATAAGGCACATCAAAACCGCAATGGCCATAAGCGTCACATATTCATGGCCGTCAAACCAAATCAGGCCGTAGTAAGCGGCGCAGGCCAGATAGCCGATGACGGCAAGAGGCGTTTTCTCGATTTTTAATACCCGATACAGTTCAAACAGCCCCACCATGGAAATGGCGCCGTTTACCGCAAACAGTATGCTTCCGCCGGCTCCCACGATCAGGAGCGCCAGAACCACCAGAATAATTCCGCTGATCAGCCGGGTCGTAAACATTTGACCACCCCCATCTTTAAATCCTGCCGCCAAATCTGCGCTCTCTCTTATTATACGCAGCAATGGCTTTTTCTAATTCTTCCTTATTAAAATCCGGCCACAGGCAGTCTGCAACATAGAGTTCCGAATATGCCAGCTGCCACAAAAGATAATTGGACAGCCGCAGCTCGCCGCTGGTCCGTATCATCAGATCCGGGTCCGGAATCCCCGCCGTATCCAGATACGATGCAAATTCCGCCTCATCAATGGAGTCCGCCGTTTTTCCTGACTGCTGGTAAGCCTTTGTCAGCTTTCTCGCCGCCCGGACAATCTCGTCCCTGCCGCCGTAATTGATGGCTATGACAAAAGTCATGCCTGTGTTATCCCTGGTGCCTTCCACCAGGTTGTCAATGCCTTTAATAATGTCCGGCGCAAACCGCCCCTTGTCGCCAATCATCTTCACCCGGACATTGTTTGCCGACGCAATCTTTAAGAGGCGCACCATATAAAAGCGGAACAGCTGCATCAAAGCTCCCACTTCCTCTTCGGACCGCTTCCAGTTCTCCGTGGAAAACCCGTACACCGTAAAGTATTCAAGGCCGGTATCAGAAGCCGTCCGAACCATCTTTTCCAGAGTTTCGCACCCTGCCTTGTGGCCCATGGCCCTGGGAACCCCGTGCTGTTTGGCCCACCGGCCGTTGCCGTCCAGAATCACGGCTACGTGTTTTGGTATTACCATATTGTCTAAATTCATAAAGTTCTCCCTGTTGCTTTACAAGGTGTAGAGCGCTGATGCGCTCGCAGGTCGTCGATTCCTCCGGAATCCACGACAAATAATGCACAAAGGGCAGGTCTTAGTTCCCGCCCCCTGTATTGCTTCCCTTTCTTTCCCCTTGCAGCATGCTCTTCCTGAATCCGCAGCAAATTACACGGTAAGGATTTCCTTGGTTTTCGCCTCAACAGCCTTATCTACCTTCTCGGTCATTTTGTCGATCATCTTCTGAATCTTGTCTCCGGCCAGCTCCAAATCGTCCTCAGACATCTCCCCGGATTTTTCCATCTTTTTGAAGGTGTCATTGGCATCCCGGCGGATGTTCCGCATAGCTACCTTGGCCGCTTCCCCCTTCTTCTTCACGTCCTTGGCCAGCTGCTTTCTGCGCTCCTCCGTAAGCTCCGGAAATACCAGGCGGATCACGGTGCCGTCATTAGTAGGGTTGATTCCCAGATCAGAGGTAAGTATGGCTTTCTCAATAACCTTCAGAAGGTTCTTCTCCCATGGCTGGATCACGATCATACGCGCTTCCGGCACCGAGATGTTGCCTACCTGCTGAAGGGGCGTGGGCGTACCGTAATAGTCCACCTTAATCCTGTCCAGCACATGGGGGTTGGCTCTTCCTGCACGGATGGTTCCATACTCGCTCTGGAGCACTTCCAGAGTCTTGTTCATTTTTTCCTCATAAGTCTTTAATAATTCCTGCATGTTCTCCTCCTGATTATACGGTCACTATGGTACCGTTTATTTTCCCCTGCATGGCGCCGGCAATGCTGTCAGGCTCATTTAAATCAAATACCGCCATGCCAATCTTATGCTCCATGCACATAATGGACGCCGTCAGATCCACCACTGCCAGTTTCTTCTCTATCACTTCCTCAATGGTGATGGTGTCATATTTTTTCGCATCAGCATTCACCGCCGGGTCACTGTCATAGACCCCGTCAATGGACTTGGCCAAAAGTATAACGTCCGCATCCATCTCCACCGCCCTTAGGGCAATGCCTGTATCCGTAGAAAAATAGGGATGTCCTGTTCCGCCGGCAAAAAATACCACCTTTCCCTGGCTGAAAAACTCATTGGCCAGATCCTTGGAAAAAAGCTTCGTCATGGTTCCGCAGGCAAACGGCGTCAGGATCTCCGTCTTCATCCCGGCTCCCCGAAACATCTCCGAGACATAGATGCAGTTCATCACAGTGGCCAGCATGCCGATCTGATCCGCCTTGGTGCGGTCCATATCATTGCTGGTGCGCCCCCGCCAGAAGTTTCCTCCGCCGATGACGATCCCCACTTCCACTCCCGCATCTGCCGACAATTTTACCTGTCTGGCCACTTCTTTCACAGTAGCCTCATCAAATCCCGTCTTTTTCGGACCAGCCAGGGCCTCTCCGCTTAATTTTAACAACACACGCTTCCATCTCATGGTTTAAGTCTCCTTTATTTAACCTTTCCCCATTATGCTGTGCCGGCAGCCGGCAAATACGCCCCGTCTATTCTGTTATGCCTTTTGCCGCCTGGCTGCACCTGCGTTATGCACAACGCACTGCCTTGATTATAGCATAGATCAGGAAGCTTGGAAAGAAGTTCTTTTTAAAACCAGCTTCTGCGAAAAAACGGCTTTTGCAGACATATTTTCCGTCCGCAAAAGCCGTCTTGCCCGGGTCACCCCGGCTTTCTTCTTATTTTATCTGTGTTCAGCCATTCCCGGCCCTCACTGCCTCCTCGTGGGCCTTCTGAATGTCCGGGAAATGGGAAAGCATATATTTCATGTCCTTCCCTGGCGTTTTCTCCTTAAACGTCCTTTCGCAGTAATTATTGGTAATGGCAACCACGGTTCCTGACAGCGTAAGGACCCCGATAAGGTTGGGAATAGCCATGAGCCCGTTAAAAGTATCCGACAAATCAATAACCAGATCTGCGCTGATGGTGGAACCGACAAACACAACTGCCAGAAAAATCACTTTATAGACCACGGTAGCCTTTGTTCCGAACAAATACTCCCACGCCTTGGTTCCGTAATAGCTCCACCCAAGCACCGTAGAAAATGCGAACAGCGTAACCGCAATGGCAATAAAGATTCCGCCGAACGTGCCGAATGCCGCCGTAAACGCTTCTGTGGCCAGTCCCAGCTTAGTAGCCCCGCTTAAGGAAGCCCCTGTCTCCAGATCCACAATCCCGGAAGTCAGGATCAGCAGCGCTGTCATGGTGCAGACAATAATGGTATCAAAGAATACCTCAAAAATTCCCCACAGTCCCTGGGTTACAGGTTCCTTCACGTTAGATGCAGAATGAACCATAACCGAGGAGCCAAGTCCTGCCTCATTGGAAAATACGCCTCTCTTAAATCCCCATGTAACGGCCTGCTTGATCACGGCTCCGCCGATGCCTCCTGCGGCTGCCTTCATGCTGAATGCGCCCTTAAAGATGGCTCCAAACGCCGGGACCACCATCCCTGCATTCCGCAGAATAATGGCCAGCGATCCGACAATGTAAAACACTGCCATAAAAGGAACAATCCGCTCATTGGCGCTTGCGATCCTGCTGATGCCGCCGATGATAACCAGGGCTGCCACTGCCGCAATAACCCCGCCGATAATCAGGCTGTCCCAAGTGTCGTTGCCAGTAAAACGCACCACGTTGAGGACGCTTTCCTTGATTGATGCCACCTGTCCCATATTGCCGATTCCAAAAGAGGCGAATACGGCAAAAAACGAAAACAAAACCGCCAGGGCCTTTCCGATTCCCTCGCACCCTTTTTTGGAGCCAAGTCCGTCCCGAAGGTAATACATGGCGCCTCCGCACCACTCTCCCCGCTCATTTTTCCTCCGAAAATAGATGCCCAGCACATTTTCCGAGTAATTGGTCATCATGCCCACAATGGCTGCCACCCACATCCAGAACACTGCTCCCGGGCCGCCCATGGTAATGGCGTATGCGATGCCGGAAATATTTCCTGTGCCGATAGTGGCTGACAGCGCGGTGCACAAAGCCTGAAACTGGGAGATGGAGTGGGCATCCTCTGTCTTTAAAATATCCTTTTTCTTAAACAGGCTTCCCACTGTCTCTTTCATGGAATGCCCGAAATGGGTAAACTGGAAAAATTTCGTCAGAACCGTCATCAGAATCCCGGTTCCAATCAGCAGCGTGAGAGCCGGAACACCCCACACGATGTTGTTTACCGCGCTGTTAACCTGTGTCACTTTCTCAATCATAATCTTATTCTCCTTCCGTCCTTTTGCCTGAGAGATTCAGTCGAAACTGTTGCACCTTCGGCCCCCTGTCCGCCAGGGCTTCTCCGGAATGCCGTCCATTGACAGTCTTAGGCCGGGCTGCCATGCCCGGGCCACCTGAGAGTGTTACTCCTTCGGATGACTTAAAAACAGTCTGTTTCCTGCCAACTTCTTACAGCATCATTTCACACGGGTAACATTTTAACGCAGTGAATTATATCTGTCAATCTATTTTTCCCGCTTCCCATTAAACCGGGCTTTTGCTTTCCTTATCGCCCTCCTGTCCCATGGCCTTTTTCCATTCCTCATTTTCCTTTGTCACATACTCGCTGACCTGTTCCATCAGCCCCTTGATCAGAGGGCACTGATATTCCCCATAGGTGCCTGTCTCGCATCGGCATCCGCAGGCTGTCTCTTTCCCTGCGTTTCTCGCCTGGCATTCTTTCATCTTAATCACATACTGAGACAGGCTCTCTTTCAGCACCTCCGCAGACTTTCTGTAGCGCATCCAATTATCCTTGTTGCGCCCCAGATTGTTGATTCCCAGGGCACAGCTGGCAATGGCTGCCAAAACCGTCGTCACCAGCTGGGTATCATATGGGATCGCCATGGCTTCTATAACGCCTCCTGCCGCATTGGCGATCAGAATCAAAAGGTTTGCCGCCATGGCGGTAATGCTTAACGCATAGTATACATGTTTATAGTAGATTGCCTTGTCAATATACCACAAAATCAGGTTGCTTAAGCGGAATCTAAGGGCATCCTCCTCAACCATGTCCAACATATAGATGACAAATTCCCGTTCCCGCTGGGGAATTACATTCCGCCTTTCATACTGTTCCCATTTTCCTTTTTTCATGTCTTCATGCCTCCTGTTATGAAATATGCAGAGCCAGGCCGTATCCCTGTCTCTTTTCCCAATTGCCGTCTGTCAGTTTAAGGCTGTAGGGCTGACACCGCATATGGGAAATATTGCCGCTTAAGTCTATCTGGTATGATAAGTAATTTACGGTCAGTCTCGGCTCCAAAGGGGTAATGCCTTTCTCGCTGAACAGTCCCGCTGACAAAATGTGAACCGGCTTTCCCTCCCCGTAATCGTGAGAAACCATGGAGAATGACGAGGACACATGGGAATGTCCAACCATCAAAAGATTCACCTGGTTTTCAAAACATTTTTTCAAAACCAGCCCCTGATTCTTAACCGGCGGTATCCATCCTATGTGGTCCCCTTTATTATAGTGGTCAAAATAATAGGGGGGTTCAAATACATTGTGGTGGAACGTGCCTATGACAAGGTAATTGGGATAATTTTCTTTTATCTTCTTTAGCTTTGTTTCAGCCTGCCGCAGCTGTTCCGCCGTAATTTCCCCGTAATCATAGCCGAACTTCTCGTCCTCCATGCATGTGGCCGAATTCAGTCCGCATACAATGGTGCGCAGATTGGGAAATACGCTGACCGTGTTAAGATAATCTCCATAGTTATCCACATCAGGGTAATGGTAGGACTCCCCCTCATCAAAGCCGTCACCGTACTCTTCCTCCATGGCTCTGCGGAAATGCACAAAATTTGAAAAAGCCTTTTTTACAGGAGTGTTCCGCACAATGTCGTGGTTTCCAGGCACATATACGCTTCTTCTGATGCCAAGATCCCTGCATAAGCCGCCAAGAAGCTGCTTGGCTTTTTCAAATTCTTCTCTCTTTCCCCGATCCGAAATATCCCCGCTGAATATCAGAAGATCCGCCCTCTCCTCAAACGCCTCGGCAAATCCAGAAAGAATCTGCCCGCTTCTGTCATCCATGCTCATATGCATATCCGAAAAATGCAGGATTCCCACATTTCTCGCTGTTACGGTGCGGATCAATTCCCGGCACCAGTTCTCGTGATTTCCGGTTTCATAGAATCCGACAATCTTTCCCTCGTCCTTGTATTCCTGCAGCTTGTCACGGTACAGCAGGTCGTAAATCTTGCCTGATAATACGAATATTTTTGTATGAGGCGAATGTCTTCTGATCATATTGATGGCATTTACTCCGTTAAGGGCCTCTTTATCCAAAAGCTCAATATCTAAAAGCAGAATATCGTACACGCTGCTCTCATCCTTTGATTTCATGATCTCTGTAAATATTTCGTGGCAATATGCCACATTTTTAATTTCCGGTTCCGGCAAAGTTTCTCTCTCAAAAACTTTCAGGATGCTTTTTTTGCATGATTCGAACACATCCCGGTTATCCTCTGCATGAAGTATATTCAATCGTTTCGACGCTAATCTTGACATACAGTTTCCTCCTTTAGTAAAATGCAGCAGCAGGTTTCTTTGCATCATCTGTAAGACGGCTGGAGCCCTCCCTATGTTTGGAACAAATACTTTTTTCCCTCCTCAGCCGTCAGCCGGCGGACAGCTCCTCCGTGATAAAACCGCTCTATTATCTGGGACTCGTCCAGTATTTTTGAAAACAACCTGCAGATAATTTTCTCTTCATCTATATGTTCCAATATTCCTCCTTCCATAGGTGCATCCACGGCGTAAACCGTTGTATTTCTATCTGCGGCCAGCTTATGAATTAAAAATAAAAACCGCTCATCCCACTCCTGCAAAAATGCATCTGCATTATAATATCTTTGAAACAGCACATAGTATGACAGATTGTCAATCATCACATATCTGTAATCCCTATAGGGAAAAGCCCCAATCTCCCGGACGGACATCTCAAACAATTCTATACAGTCCCAAAATCCCGGGCGCCGCTTCTGATGTGTGGCGATCACTTCTTCATATATGCTTAAATTAGGCAGCGTAGCAACATACAGCGTGCTCACTGCTTTCTTCTTTATCTGCTCCTCAGCAAATACAGACTTTCCTGACTTCCGTTCTCCCAATATACATCTGAGCATACCTACTCCTTACAAGGGCTTTATGAATTATAATAACTGTAATAGTCTACCTTTCCCTTTATTTTCAGTTCCGGAAGAATCAAGGGCCTGCTTCCTGAGTTAGGCAGAACCCGTATTTCCCGTCCGCACAGGCAGTATATTTCTCCTGTATGCCCATTAATCGTAAGGTCCCTCGGAATATATCCGTTTGTCTCATCAAGCCTGATGATTTTCCATATCTTATCATTATTCTTTAAAAACAAATCCTCCATTAGCTTTATCTTAAATAACGGTCCATCTTCCATGCAGACCAGCACTTCCTTATATTTGTCCCGCACAAATGCATCCAGTTTCATCTCCTGGTTTACTCCCCGCGCAATTGCCTTCAGCTGATTCTTTTCCTTCTGCGAAAAAAAATCATAGGGATAATAAAAATACATTCTTCTTATTTTATTTTTCGTAACCCAGGTTTTAAACATCATCTCCAAAAACCGTGAATCTCCCTCACCGAAATCATTATTTTCGAAAAATACCTGAGCGTTTCTGTCATAACAGATAAAAGATTTCCTCACCTCATCCAATGCCAGAATAATATCCTCTGAACCGCCCTCTCTGTCATCCGGAGCCATGTTTATGCATATCACCTTGTCGATTGTCTGTTCCCCGTTGGTCTTATAATCAAAATATCGCTCCAGCAGGTCAAAATTCATGTATCTTCCGTCCTCTAAAGGCCCCAGCAGACATCGGTATATCATTCCTGCCTCATTGTGTTCCCACACTGTCAGGTAGAAATCTTCCTTTAATCTTAATTCTTTCTTTGAAAACCGAAACGTCCTCTTATGATACAATTGCTGCTTTCTGGAAAGGAAAAAAACATCCATAACAAGATTCTGCCTGTCAATGCAGAATATCTTTTTGTCGTAAACTTCCACCTGCTGATACTGCCTTTCGCCGTGGATATCCATCTCCGCTATGATTTTGGTATCCAGATCCAGACGCATAAATATCTGTTTGCTTTGAGAAAAAAGCAGCAGTGAGCCGTGATCGTCTTTCTCGCTGTCCTGAAAAAAAATCCTGTCAAAATCCGAAAAGTCTCCTTTTATATCTATCGCTCCAAACTTGGATCTGCTGTTTCCGCTCTCTTTATCACTCATATGTTTCATCTTCCTTTCTAATCTTCAGTGTAACTAAATCAATAGGCAGTCCAATACTGATTCCCGTTTTACAGCCATCCTGCAGGACTTGTATCTGTCCCCCCATAAGATCTTCAAACAAAAGCTTCATGGAATAAAATCCATATTTGCTCCCTTCCTTTTTGGTAGACTTACCGTGTTCCAACCCATCCCTTATGGAAATCTCTGCTTTCTTTGCCGCCGCTTTATCCCAATATATGGAATAGCAGTCTAATATGACCGTTCTTTCTTCTACGGCCTTCACATCAAGCATAAATCGAAACTTGCTTTCCATCTCTTCGTTCATCCGCAGGGCTTCCATATAGTCAAATGCATTGTTTACGATTTCCGACACCGTGGTCTCAAAAAGCGTGCTCTGAACTATAATCATGATGTTCTGTTCCTCATTGACATATTGTATCATCTGCTTATACTGCGGTCTGTAGCAGACAAAATTGTCTATTCCCGTTCTTATAAGCTGGTCCAGAGAACGCCATTGCTTTTCAGATCTGGATTCAACCAAAGTCTGGGTCACCGCTTCCTTAATATGGGCCACCACGTTGGCAAAGGTTTCCAGACGCCGGTTGACTTCAGACAGTATTTCCCGCCCCTCCTGCTGGTTAACCTGTATGTTTTCACATAACAGCCTTAAGCGGTCTATGGTATCCTGATCCGGAAGATCATTTTTAAATTTATGTAAAATACTTTTATAAGTAAAGCCTTGTATTTCCGTTTTTAAATATGCGGTATATTTCCCGTTGATCTTTTCAATCTCGGCATTAAAAATATCTATGATCCCGCTTAATTCGCCTGAAATCTGTTCAAAATCATTCAGAACGATCCCGTACATGGCTATGATTCTGTCCTGGGAAAAGGAAACCCCCTTTCGGACAATGTCAATACTCTGCTTGGAAAACTCAATCAGTTTTTTATAAATATCTTTGCGGCGTTTAATCAGTCCTATCTTCGTGGCACTATCCACAATATCAGGCATAACATTGGACCACTCAACCACTTCTTTTATAATTTCGTTTTCCAATACCAGCTGGTTTCCGCTCGATGCAAGTTCAATGGCCTTTTTGCTGGTTTCAATATATTTGCCGTAATTTTTTTCCCGTTTAAAAAAGTCCGCTTCGGCCATATAAGAACGGATGACCGTCTTTATGTCATTATATTTATATGCTACGCTGCGTCCCCTGGCAAGCTCCCTAAATGCCTCCTCCCGAGTTCTTGTGCGATCCAAAAACTTAAGACGGCTAAGCTGTACGGATCGTATTCCGGCTCCCACTTCTTCCATGGGGTTCTTTTCCAGATCCTCTATGACATTTTTCAAAAATTCTATGTCTCTTGGCAGGCCGGAATCCGCATATTCATGATTATCCTGATACTTCATGAGCAGCTCATGAATGTAGGCCCTTCCGCCCATTCCTCCAAATGTCTCCTTAGACTCAACAAAAAAGCTCTCTGCTTTCTCGTAGTCCTGCTGGTCTCTGTAAATCTGTCCTAAAGTATCACAGCAGATAAACGCATATTTTTTCTCTTCCACTGATTTGTATGGACAATGCTCATGTATAATTGCATAGGCTTCCTCCACATAAAACTTCGCAAATTCAATCTGCTTAAGATAATTTCGGTATACTTTCCCAATCTTCAGAAGCAGTTCTACTCTTTGGAGCCAATCGTCTGGGCCATTAAGTTCCAGACATTCATAATATACACGCAGAGCGTTCCTGAAATCTCCCGTGTTGCGGTAGGACTTTGCCGCCTCTTTCATAAGAGGCATCTGTTTTTCAGGGCCCAGCCTTGTCCACAGGCTGCTTTCTCTCAGGATTTCATATTGATTTGTGCAATCCTGAAACGCTCCCACAACCCGGTAGCTGAAAAAGCATTCTCTAATAATCTTTATGGAATCTTCCAGCTCATCTGTATCTTCAGCCAGTTTATCAATGGTTTCTCTGGAAAGATAACACCAGCAAAGATACTGATGCACCAAAAACAGATCCACCAGCTTCTGTCTGTCATTATGTTCTTCATCGAGAAGCAGGCAGTCACACAGATACTGATAAGCCTCCACATAGCTGTCGGAAGTATCGTATTCCTGCTCTTTGTTTAAGTCAAGCCTTATGTCTTTTAAAGCGTATGTTCCGCCGTCGTCGATCTTCGTCTCTACGATCTGGTCGAAGATATCGTTAATGCTCACTTTCATTGCAATTATCCCCCAAGTATTTCTGACAGTACTGCTGGAAGCTCTATGCGCCTGGATTTAAGAGACGAACTATGTCAAAAATACGCATTTAAAATGTATGAAAAATTCCACAAATATCTGCCAGCAAAATGCATAAATTTTTTAATATTATAATAAATCTGGCAGATGCGTCAACCCTATGAGCACAAACCGGCATAAATCGACATAAAACTCTGCAAATTGTGAAATCCAAAGGCCGTCTCGCTTTGTTCGGTTTCTCTTTTAAACTATTTATATGGATATGGAAAATGAGTATAGAAACGATTATACTTATGATAACAGTTAAGAATCAGGAGGACAGATAATGACATTACAGACCATTAATGTGGGAATTTGTGATGATGAAGCCTTTGACCGGAACCGAATAAAGGAAGCCGTTGAAAACCATGCCGCTGTCCTGACAAAAGATGTCCGGTTTCATATCCGTCTCTTCCCCAGCGCACAGGCTCTGACTGAAGCGAATCTTGTATCGGCTTTTGACCTGGTCTTTCTTGACATCGTGATGCCCGGGGAAGACGGATTCCAGCTGGCGAGGCATTTATGCGCCGGAAAGGTTCTGCCGCGGATCATATTCGTCTCAAACCACGATAATCTGATCTTTGATTCCCAGGAATACCTGCCCTTCTGGTTCGTAAGGAAAGGCCAGCTGGAAAGGGACATTCGCCTGGCCCTGGCAAAGTATCTGGAACTGGTGTCTGTCAGGAAAATCAGCTATAAACTTAAAAACGGGTTCGGATATCGGGAGATTCTGCTGGCTGATATGGTATACATTGAATGCAGCGGACATGAACTTACTGTAAAGATGAAGGACGGAAGCTGCTACCAGATATACGGCAGCCTGAAATCCATGGAAGACGAGCTGAGTCCCTTAGGGTTTATACGGGTACACCGCAACTTTCTCGTCAACCAGGCATACGTGGCGGACGTGGCCCAAAGAGATATTCTCCTGCTGGACGGGATCGAAATCCCTGTTGGAAAAGACCGGAAAAAGGCTGTTGCGGAAGCCATGGTTCTGTATAGAAGACGGCTCCATGGCATTCCGTGAGTACGTAGGGGGGTATCGCTTACACTTTTACAAAGAATCTTTCCGCAGCATTCTCACTGCTGATGCAATGACAAAGTATGTGACTATTGCCAATGGCAGTCCCGTAATATAACAAAGTGAGCGAACCGCTTTAGCACCGCCTACCTGTACCAAAGCAAAAGCAACTGCGGCAGCAACTGCAGCCCAGACAATACGCAGCCATCTGGGCGCAAGGCTCTGACCGCCATTTTGTTTTGCCGTCATCTCTGCGGCAGAAAACGCACTTGAATCCATTGTAGTGGCCAAAAATACAAAAGAAATAATAAGCAGAATGATCATCATGACCTTTGGAATTGGCATAGTTTGAAGAATCGCAAGAATGGCTCCCCCTTCATCGCCATTTGCAAGAAACTCTGCAATATTCAATTTTTCAGTTACTTGCAGATTCATGCTGTAGTTTCCAAAGGTAGCCATTGCAACCCAACATCCAAGCGTGCAGAGAACCATCTGTCCAATAACAATTTCTTTCAGTCTTCTGCCCTTGGAGATTCTTGCATTAAAAACACCCATCAGCGGCATATAGACAAAATAGCAGGCCCAATAGCCAATTGTCCATCCCTTTACAAACGTCCCGTTTCCAAAGGGATCGGTATATGTACCCATCCGTATATAATTGCTTATGAACAAGCCTATTGTGTTAATTTCCGCAGACAGTGATTTAAAAATTCCAGATCCGATGCCAAAAATAAACATAAAGATAAAGGCCATGGCGATATTTATATTGCTAAGTTTCTTGATTCCTTTCTGTAATCCAATATATACGCTAGTACCAAAAATCAATACCCAGATTAGAAGGATTGCTGCCTGGATATATGAACGGTAGATATCGGGAACTCCAAAAATATTTTCGACAAGAGCCACAAGCAGCGGCATGCCTGTTCCGATGGATACAACCGGAGCAATTACGGCGCCAAGTACAGAAAGCATATCTGCCATGTATCCTATAGCCTTGCTTCCTTTCCACTTAAAATCTGCAGTAATCGCTTCACTTATTGCACTGCGTTCTGCATTCCGATTATAGAGAACATAGCCAATTGCTATAGTGACTGGAACATATATGCACCACGCATTTGGGCCCCAGTGGAAATGGGCATACATCTGTCCATATTCATACGCCTGAGTAGTCAACGGCTCAATCTGATAAGGCGCCTGTGCCGCACAGTAAACCGGCTCAAGAAAACCATAGACAACCAGCCATGCGCCACAGCTTGTTGTGAACATCATCCCAGCCCAGGATGCCGTGTTAAACGCAGGTTTGCAATTCTCCCCTCCCAGCCGTATATCCTTGTAAGGGCCAAACAGAATCCAAAGGGAAAATAGGAGACAGCAAATATCAGTTAAGACAAAAATCCATCCAAATTTTCCAATGCAAAAATCATATGCGGCATCAACAGACTGCTGAACCTTGGATAAATTCGTTGCCACAAGGAAGATGACGGCAATTATAATTATTAGAACTGGATAAAATAACTTTTTCTCGAGTTTCATTTTTCGTATTCCCCTTATTACCATTATGCTTCAACTATAAAGTCTATCATTGCTAAAGCCGTCTCTGCCGCTTTTACTGCTGCTTCTGCAGTATCCATTTGAGCAATCACATATCCTAACCTATCGGAACTTTTTCTTAACGGAGTTGCTTCCATGCCTATGCCTTTCAAAATACCAACTTCTTGGATTCCTTCGACTTTTTTCGCACGATCCAAGCCGATAATATTCTTTATTTTTCCAACTCTTTCTCTCATAAAATATCTTACACAAGATCCCTTATTAAAACTGGGAGTCACGTCAATGGGTTCGCCAAGAGCAATCTTCACAACATTTCCCGGCATATCAACTCCAGTAGACAGAGGTACCATCCGAGTCGTCATAAAGTCGCCGGCCAGCCTTACTCCAATCTCTACTACTTTTGGGCCTTCTGATGTTACAATCATCTCTGTACATGAAGAACCTTGGTAGTTTTCTACAGCCATATTTGCATTAATAGCAATTTTATATATTTCCTCCTGCATATCCCTATTGAGTATAGATGGCTGGCTATATCCACAATCGGTAAAATACGGAGGTTCCTTGTGCATCTGATCTGTAATTTGAATAGGATGGCAGATTCCACTAGAGTTCAAAGTTTCGACGCAAATTTCTAATCCCTTCATGCATTCCTCTATGAGTAACTGGCCAGTTCCGGAAAACCCAATGCAGTAATCATATGCGAAGTCAATTTCTTCAGCATTTTTCAAATCTTTCAGCATATAAATGCCACGGCTCCCAGAACTATCCGCTGCTTTTACGACACACCTGTTCTCAAAATTCAACAAAGCTTCCGTATACGCATCCTTTGATTTTACAATATAGAATTCCGGAACCGGTACTCCTCGTTCTTTTAGCCTCAATCTCATTGCCGCCTTGTTTGTCCCCATAAAGGCCGCCTCTTCACTAATCCCAGGAAGATTCATCTTTGTTGAAACATATGCAGTCGACCGCACCCCGGCGTCAACTGAAGCAAGAATGCCGTTTATTTGATATTTTTGAGCCAGTTCAAGAATCTTTTCTTTGTCCGCAATGCTGCTATATTCTTTAATTACCCCCCCTATAGTGAATCCTGGAGAGTGTTTGTCTTGATCAACAACTACTGCCTTATGGCCCATTGCAATAGCACTCTGAATTACTGGAATTTCAGACATGCCTGCGCCAAGGATCATTACTGATTTCATGCTCTTTTGCTCCTCTCGATTCCATTCTGTTTATACCACAATCACGCCCTTTTTGAAAAGCATTCTTCCATAGCCCTTGTTATACCCTTAGTAACCTGACGGCTTATGAAAAAGTCAGGCTTTCCGTTCCGTACAGCATTTGCCAGTTCTACAAGTTCATGCCGGATGCCTTCACCTTCCAGCTGGTAAAAATATCTTTTATTATCGGCTGGATTTTCATAGCGTATCTCAAAATAATCCGTTTTCCACCATGGCGCAGGGACATAAACATAACCTTTGGTTCCTGATACTATCAACTCTCCTTCGGATTTAACTCCTGTACCTGCCTTGATTGTTGCTACTGCTTCCGGATAAGCAAAATCCAGTTTCGTATAAATGTCACTTGACATTTCCCCTTTCAACCAGAAAACATTCATCCTATCATATTCGGTTCCCAATATCTGGAATACTGGAAGAAGCGCTGTAGGCCCCCATGCCTCCAGCGCTCCCCACTTCTTACTGCCGATGACGTTTTCTTCTGAAGTCAGGCTTGTGCAAGTAGCGTCTACAGATACTATCTTTCCAATTTTTCCGCCTTTCAGGAGAAGAAGCATTCTGGAAAAAGCCGTTATGTATGCTGTTCTGATTGCCTCCATAAAAATACACTTGTTTTCTTTAGCTGTATAGATTAAATCCTCATATTCAGCTACGGTCATTGCAACAGGGCTTTCGCACAAAACATGCTTACCTTTCATAAGAGCCTTTTTACATTCTTTGAAGTGGGTGTGAGGATGTGAATGTAAATAGACAGCATCCACGCTTTCAAGCAATACATCGTATTCGTCTGTATAGAGTTCTACTTCTTTTCTTAGTCCCACAACAGTTTCTAAAGATGGCGCACACACGCCTACAACCCTGACAGTATTTACATATTTTGACTCATGGTAAAATTTCTTTAGGAAAGGCGCATAGCCAACAAGCCCCAGACGTAATGCTGACATTTTACTTCTTATTTCTGTACTTGACACTCCTTCAGTCCGAGGAAGATAAACAACCTTACAGTATTCATTGAGATAGTCAAAATATCCAACCCAGTCAGAACCTACCGTAAAGATATCAACATCATATCTTTTAATGTCGTCTATTTTCTGCCCTTCATATTCTTCTACGATAATTTTATCGGCCAAGCCAGTTGCCCTGACAGCCGCAATTCTGTCCTCCAGATGTTGCTGAACATTTATTTTTCCTCGGGTCTTATCAAAGTCTTCAGCCGTTACTCCAACAATAAGATAGTCCCCTAATTTTTTTGCCCTCTCTAAGAGTTTAATATGGCCATGATGGAACAGATCATACGTTCCATAAGTAATAACCTTTACCATGATAATTTCCCCATTTATTTAGAGTAGTCCCCGGCTTCGCATATCCCTCATAGCTTTAATTAATATATCGAAATCACTCTCGGCAAGAGCACCAATATGCCCTACCCTGAAAACGTTTTCTTTAAGCTCTCCGCCGTTTGGACAGATCCAAATTCCATATTCATTCTTCAATATTGTAAAAATATCATAAGCCGATCTTCCGTTTACAGGTCTAAGAGGAGTTATAGCATTGGAAAGGGAATCCGATATGATTTCAAAAGGAAATTTTTCCTCTTTAATCCGTTTTCTAAAATACTCAGCCAATCTGCCAATCCGATTAATTTCAGATTGTACGCCGCCAGCCAAGTCAATTTCTTTTAGCCTTGCATTAATCTGGCGCAATATCCCAACTGCGCAAGTAAACGGTGTTTGGCCACGCTCTCCGTTCTTTAATGCCAGCTTTAAGTCTAAATACAGTGCCTTTGGCTTATTGGAATACACCCGTTCAACTGCTGCGGAGGACATTGCAATCACTGAAATTCCCGGAGGACAGGCAAGCGCCTTCTGGGAACCAGTTATCATTGCCTGTACATTCAATTCTTCCATATTAAAAGGATCACAAAGAAAGGAACTAATAGAGTCTACAACCAGGAAGATATCATTCCGTCTGCAAAAATCACTAATAAGATTAATATCATAGAGAACTCCTACACTGGTTTCATTCAAATTTACAAGGAACCCAGTAAAGCCTTGGCCATCGAATTCCGCAAGCTGTTCCGCTGTTATATTATGACCGAATTCCGGCTTAATTACCGCATGCGGGACTTCGTGAATCTCTAGTATCTCTACAAAACGATGTCCAAAGCTTCCGCCGTCTATAACGAGCACTTTGTCTTTCGCTGTAAAAAAATTAATCACGGCAGCTTCCATAGATGCCGTGCCAGATCCAGTCATAAAGACCACTCTTCCATCATTACCCGCTTTTGCAAATTTTTTAATGAGATACTCATTTTCAATCATTACTTCTGAAAACTCAGGAGTTCTGAAATATGGTACCTGCTCTGCTCCAACTGCACAAACAGTTTCACTGGACATAACCGGTCCAACTGTAAAATTAAGCATAATAAACCCTCTTTCGTTTGTCTATAACGATTTCTATGCAAATCCCAGAATGCATTCCGGTTTGATATCTGGTCATGCATCTTTATAATAAGCCTTTATGCTATGCCGAATCTGCTTTTCCTTGGGAGGAATTTGCATATAATCGCCATAATTTAACCTGAGCCATTCGTCATATCTGGAAGGTGCAGGATACTCACCGTCTTCGAATTTAATATTAATCAAGTCATCAAAAAAATCAGCGTCCAAGAAAAAATCATTCCCACCATATGGATAAAGAAAATCTCCGATTTTTCCTGTATTCACATTTTTATATCTTTTTGCATTGCTTAAAATTTTCATCGTAATTGCCTTTACCGAAACAGGTAACAATAGAACTTTAATCCCCAATACTCTAAGCCTTTTTAAAGAGATCCTTCCCTTTCCCATCATCTTTACCCTTCGCAGCTTACCTAAAAAATCTCGATAGTGAAGCATTTTGTAATACTTGCTCTTATCCGATGGCGCATTATCATATGCAAACACATCAATATATACACCAATCTCGATCTGCTTCCCCGCCTGTTCATACAATACTGTTTTTGTATCTATAATCTTTCCGAAGGGATAATAATAATTATTTCCTATTTCTGGCGCAATCATTTGAAATCGGCCCATTTTGTTTTTTTCAGACCAATCATTAAACTTTTCTATTGCCTTTTCGTAGTCCTGCCTAAGCATTGACACATCAATATCATCATCCCAAGGAATATACCCACCATGCCTTACGGCTCCCAGCAAAGTTCCTGAATCAATCCACCATTTCAGTTTGTTTGTCAGGCAGAATTCCTGAAATGTATTAAGAATTTTAATTTGGGTTGCCCGTAAATCCTCTGTCTTTATTTCTCTCATCGTTTTATTTCCTTATGTCATTATGTCGTTGATTTATTAACAGTATAAACTTTATACGTATGGATTAAATTATACTCATCCTTTCTGTCAATTATTTCATCCACAGAACTTATTTAGGGATAGATACTATCTGCCGTCCCTCTACTCAAAATCCTCCTGTCAATGCCGCCATGTCAAGGAGGGTTCTTGTCATATGCGAAAGAAATCCCTGTTATTGGCGAAAGTCTCATTATTGAACAATTTATGTTGTTTCTTTTTGAAATATCTTGATTTGCACACTCTGTTCTCAAGAATTTTCATTCCTTCCTCTTTAGATGCACCCACATCAATTGAAAATATTTTATCCGCTATATTCAGACAGCCGATTTCTTCATTGTTGTAAACGCTTTCGAGAATAGGATAATGAATCTTTCCTGATTCCCAATAATTTATCCAGCTATAAATCGGATTCGAGATAAAATTGCCAAAATGCACAAACCAGCAGCCTTCGACATAAAACGAGCCGACATTAATCTCCTTTTTGTCTCTTAAATAAGTAAAAAACCAATCCAGGTTAAAAATCTCCTCTATATCATTATAGGAACCCATCCAAGCCCGGGAACCAATATTATCAAATATCTCCGTATAGTCCACCCTGCCAGCATCCACATAAGTTACTCCAAACGACCAATGCCGGCCACATGTGCGGCTCAGCCACATATCAAGAGATATAATGTCCATGCGGCTGTCAAGCGCATAATTTTGTGCATATTTCAAAGCCAAGGCCGTCCGATCAGCATTCATCAAAAAGAACGTATCATCCGCATCTATGCTCCAGAAGTTCTCATACCCATTCTGTTTTGCATGATAGAAAGGCGTCAAATGCGCATATGTAGCATTTTTCCAATTTCCGGTATAGAGATTTTCAGCATTATGGATTCTATTCTTTCCAAATGAAGAAATAAACTTAATATCACGGTTTGGAAAAAAACAAGACTTTAGAACCTTGTGCTCCAGCCATTTATTATCACATACAAAATAATAATCAGCGCCAATGGCTTTAATTACGTCAAGCCACATCTGGATACATTCAATAGTATATGGGGCATCACGGTTTATCTTTAAATAGAATACGGGCTGCTTTATACCCCCCCCGATTTACATAGGCCATCTGTTTCCAATAGCCAATGCCAAGAAAACGAGTTTGATTGAAGCTGCCATTTTCAGTTTTAATCACTATCTTCCCTGTATCCATGATTCTCCATATTAGTTTCCTAATTAGAGAAGCTAAATTTTTTATAAAAGACTTCACTTCCATACTATCTCTTCCTTCTTAATTTCCCTTTAAAAACCATTATAGCTTTTAATGCAGTTCCCTTCACAAACTGATTCCCTATAAGGTATTCAATGCAGAAATAACCTGCCCCAGCCAAAAACATGCTGGAAAACAAAGCTATCAGCCCTTCATGAACCCATTGCTTAAATGCAAATGAAACTGCAGCGACAAATATTCCTCCTATAAATGACTGGGCAATAACTTTGATTCCAGAATCTATTTTCACTAACTTTCTTCCCACGCTCCAAGCCAGCAGTGCGGTAACCGCTTCACTCAGCAAAGTTGTAAAAGCTGCAGCATCCTGCTTAAAATTAGGGATTAAAATAAAATTTCCAATCAGATTAATAACGGCACTTGCCGCGGTAATATAAAGCAGTGTTTTTTCCCGCCCTGACGCAACAAGAACACATTGCCCCCAGAATACAGCCATGACATAGCCGAACAAGCCAAGAATGAGAATAATTAAGGAATGGACAGCTTCTACGTACTCGACTCCGCCAAACAGCAAGATAATCTCATGGGCAAAGATTGCACCGCCTGCAACAAAAGGAAAAGCCAGTGTAACAATTATTGAAAAAATGTGGGAGGCCGATCGGTTATAGGACTCCATTTCGTTGTTTCCTATAAAGTTGGTCAGTGTTGTCACACCTACAATTGATGCAGATGTCAAAATGGAGCAAAGAACATGATAGACTTTTACTGCTGTTCCATACAAACCAACGTTATAGTCTCCACACATGAATCCCAGCATCGTTTGATCCGTGTTTGCGTAGATTGTTATCATCATGGCATTTGCAAAAAACACTAAAGCCTTGGGCAAATGCTTCTTAAAATTGCATTTAAATGTAAAGGCGATATTACAGTACTTTCTTGAATGTACAAAGTTAAATATATTTCCTCCGGCTGATGCAATAATTGAAATAATAGAATACATTATCAAATCATCTGAATCATGTACCAGTAAAAACAGCAATGCCATTGAGATAATTTGCATCGCAATTTGCCTGGCAGTGATATATATATAATCTTCATAGATGTTATATATCCACTCCACTCCAAAAACCGTCAGGAACATTGACAGCGATAATACTAATGCGAGAATATACTCGTTTTGTAGTTTCCTAATTAAAAAAATGCAGCTGACAAGAATGATATACGATATGACAGTAAGTATTATGTTACACGAGAATACCTCAGAGGCAAATCGAGACAGTTTTTTCCTGTCATTTCTTATAATTGCGCCGTCACGTCTGGCATAACTAGCTATCCCCAAAGAGCCAAGGAGCAGAAAATATCCAATAATTGAATTAATAAAATTGTACCTCCCCATGTTCTCCACACCCAGAATGCGCAGGGCATATGGGTACGTAATCAATGGGAATAGCACTGTTAATATGCTTTTTACTGAAAAAATAAAGCTGTTAAGTGAAATGCTTTTCCGTTTCATCACAGATTTCCATCAATCCTTATATCTATTTTGATTGGTTCATCACGCCCTACTGAAAGAGCATTAGCCATTGCCAGTCCGCTGGGCTTATTGTCATTAACCAGGATGCGTTCGCCATACGGGGCATTATAGATAATATAATTATATCTAACACCATGATTCCTAAGAAACAGTTCAGTCATCTCCTGGTATTCATCCGTCCTGGACGTAATGAGCACAATCATGTCAGTTTGAGGAATATTCTCCAGGAAAGCCCTGGCACCAGGCAGAAATGAGTCATATCCATCCAGCTTATAACCATTGTGTTTAACAATCGTCCCGTCAAGATCCAAAATCCATGTATGGCCAAGGTTTGATAATACTAATTCACTCATTCTGCAGCCTCTCTCCTATGGCTCCGCCAGGATGGTTAGGCCTGAACATATTCAATGTGATATTCATCCTCCTTGCCAGCTGCATAGCCAGAGTCTGAAGAACAATCAGAAACAGTGTAGTTGAGTTATTTGGCACGATGTTCCAGGAATCTCCTTCATGCTGCAGCGGGACGATAAGTGTGTTTTCCATGCATTCAGTTAAAATACTGTGTTCATTGCAGCTCATAAGCCATAATTTCACCCCATCCCGTTTTTTCAAAAGATCGACAAGGTACACAGACTCCGACGTGCTGCCGCTTTTAGTAAGGATAATCAATACGTCTCCCGATTTTACCATTCCCATGTCTCCATGAACTGCCGAATTCGTATGAAGAAACTGCGCATCCAGTCCAAGAGATATCATGGTTCCCTCAAATTTCTCACAGATAGGCACATTCTTTCCAAGCCCGGATGCTATAACTTTATGACCTGATTTCAAGGCATTTTCGCAGTCCGATATCAGTTTGTCCATGTCACTCATTGACACACCTTTAAGTGCGTCATTAAGCAGCTCCATGTTCTTGCCAAAATAACTGTAAGCGCTTTCCATCTCAAGCGCCTCTTCAAGATAATAAAGACCATTATAGAAGGCGCCGCAGATAGAATCATAGTCTTCCCATACATATGTAGTAAGACTAAGCCAAATGATCGCCAAAAGGAGCTTCATTTGACGGCGGGTCACTTCTCCCTCAAGCAATTCAAAAAAAGTTTCCTCCATGTCTTCCCAGTTATTAGACTCGATTTCAAGTCTGACATCGTTTTCTCCGATATCCAGACTAAAGCGTTTCAGATTAAACTGATCATAATTGCTGAAGAGACTGTAATACAATTTCACCCAATCATATGCCGCATCGCCATAAAATTTTGTCTTTCCAAAGTAACCGCGGGGATCAATGAGCACAGGGTCTATATCATGCCTAAGTATCGTGTTGCTGAATGTGCAATCACCGTGCAGAAGCACAAACTCCCTTGGGGCATACTGCATAATAAGTTTTTCAACCTCTTCCTGGTGATAAAAGATATTTCTGCATGTCTTGCCATTCACAGTAACCGTCAAATCATTGGCAAATGGCACAAGATTTCTCACCTTCTTCAGTCTGTCATATGTCTTGTCCAAATAGGCATCACGATAGCTGATTTCGTCATAAGGAGCGGATTCCAAATTATGTACTTTTCTGAGGCAATCGATAATCTTTTCCAAGACATATTTTTTCTGTTCACATGAAAGATAGGTGTACTCATAAATGTTCTTGCCATCAATCAATTCCATGGAAAGCGGATCATAGGAATAGATTTCCGGTATTGCGTCAAAAGATCTTCCTTGAAGTTTCTTATACCATGCCACCTCTCTAATGGCTAATTTCTGTCCCTGAGCATCAATTCCTTCCTTAATGATCTTATCGCCTTGGATTGTAATCTTATTGAAAGATCGGCAACGCATTTTGGGCAGTTTATCCCAATCGGCATATAGGCCATATTCCTTTGTCCTATACAGAGGCTGCTCTGTAAACTCTATGCCGCTGTCACGCAGCCAGCGAACGAACTCTCCCTGCTCAGGGACTCCTGCAACAACAGACTTGTCCCTAAAAATAAAGCACCCTGCCACACCATCTTCCCGACTGCGTTCTTCCTTAAACCTGCCATCCTTCCACATCCAGCGACACGAAAAATCCTTTGAAATACCGATAATATTGGAGCCGCTTTCAGGAATTTCATAATCGTCCGGAAGCACGAGATCACACCAAATAAGCATGAACCGTTTGTGGGCAGGTATAAGAGACAATGCTTCCTGAAGTCCGGCGCAGGTACCTTCATGCCCCGCCCCGCATATCATCTTATAATCTACCTCAGCAAATTCATGAAGATACCGTTCAAGTACATCATATTTATAGTCGCCAATCACAATGAATTTCTTGTCAGGATATTTCTTAAACAAATGAAAGAGCATTGGAAGATTGTCCACCGGAACAAGCGCTTTAGGCTTATTCCTCGTAAGCATCTGCATGCGTGTTCCTTTACCCCCTGCCTGCACAATGATGTAATTCAAATCATCCATAATTGTCCTCCTGATTTCAATAAATTTTCTGTATTTATCAGTATAAAAAGAATTAAACTTTTCCATAACTGACACAGCATTCATTTACCCCACTTACTTATCATTGATACGGCAAAATCAATAAGTTTTTCTTCATCATATGAGCCGTATCTTACTGTGACTATATGTTCATTCTGCGGCCAGCATTTTTCCAATCTAAACAATTCCGAATGTGGATAGAGGATACTGTCAACACAAACAATCCCGGCCTGTGAAAATGAAATTAAATCCATAAATCCGCTTCGCTGTCCAATTACAAATCCACATTTATTACAAAAATCAACCGCTTCAATTAATTTAAAATCAATTCCCTTAGTTCCATCCAACGGTCTTTGAGATCCTATTGTAGAAGTAATTGTCACAAACCCACACGTTCTAAGCTTATCGGATATTTTCTGAAAAAAGCAGCTCGGAACTTCACCGCAGCTATTTGCATAAGGATTTATGATAACAGTTCTGCCGCTAATTAACTCTCCTGTTTCAAACAGAGCCATAAGTTCAGATGATATATTGTATACGTTAATTTTAGAAGCTGCTGTTGATAATGGGAGCTTAAATATAGTCTTTATAACATCCGAATAATAAAACAGTTCTGAATAGTTAAAAAAGTCAGATCTCATATATGCATCAGCAGAAATTGATAGCAATTCAGGATGTCTGTGCCTAAAGGAAAATCCCCAATCCGATGTATAAAAAGCATTTAAACTGAGCATTCTTTTCTTTGGCAAAAAGATGAGATTCTCCTTTTCAATTCCAAAATATTTATAAACAGCGTTTTCAGGCGCTGCAGATACTATTTTGTATTTAGAAATCTTATCTCTGATAAGATAGCTTTTTAGATAAGCAAGTACAAATACCCTGTCTCCAACACCCGAATAGATTGATATGATTTTATATCCCTTGTATCTTTTTATAATCTTACATGCTACAGCATGTCCATAAAAAAGATCATAGATCTTGTTAATCCTCCGTACCAAACCCTGCCCTCCAAACCGAACTATTCGGTCATATCTTTTCTTTTCATTGCAAAATACAAGAACGGAATATACTTAGATAGTGTTAAAGCATTAAGACAAGACGTTCCAATAAAGAATGGAACAAACAAAATTAATATTATCATAGGAAGCCGGTCGCCATATCTTTTTGCCCTTAAGAACATGAAAATGTATAGAATGCCGAAAATCGCCATCCCTGCAATGCCTTGGCAGTACAACATTTCTATGATTCCTGTCATATAATACTGTGTCTTATCTGTTCCATACACTGGTATATTTTTATAGCCCATACCAAATAGCGAATCCATGCCTGACAGGTTCTTCAAAAATGAACGCGACCATAATCGTCCTTCAAATCCGGAGTTATATCCGTTTGAAGCCACAAATACCCTAATCACTGCACTTCGAAATGAATATGACACTGTAAATGCAAGAGCAAAGACTGCTGCTGCAAGCATAATTCCAGAAAAAATCCTCAAAAGCGTTTCCCTGGTAAAGCCATCTCCATTGATAAATAAAGAAACCCCCCATAAAGCAAACACACACGCTATGCCTATACCAGAAGTGCTCAATATTATTCCTACCGACACAAATATTGCTTTTTTATTTAACAATCTCTTATTTTCCAATAACAGACAGGCTAAACCGATGCTACAAAATTGCGACAGATGTGCTGGCTCCAGAAAAAAAGCCGATGGCCTGAATATGCCATTCGACACCATTTTCGAAACTTGAATATACTCTTGCACGCCCTTTGTCATTAAATTGGGGAAAGGAAATAAAAAAGATCTGTCATGCGACACAGAACTTCCGAAGACATAATACAACATACATTGGAGCATTACAATAGCTGCTGACACAATCGCAATGTCCTCCATATATTTTATATAGTATTTTCTTATCTCCTCATTAGTTTTAAATGTAAAAATACATATTATTAAAAACAAAAACATACTGATTATACTTGCTAAATTCGTTTTAGATGTATTGTAAATAGTCGCATAGCTATTTACAAGTTGATTACACAATACATAAATTGACATTGTAATAACAATAGGCTGTAAATATGACGAATCATGTAGTTTAACCGGTTTTTTCATTGTCAACACCAAATATAATAAAGAAATAAGCATTAATGGAAAATATCCGGCATTCAAATTTAAGCCAGGCAATATATATAGTTCGAGAAAATAAGATATTGCATACAAAAAAGCCACTAATTTATCTTTATTTATTCTAATTACCATAATCAGTATTTCCTATCTAATAAAAATAATCCTAATTCAAATGGATGCAGTTGGAACAGCATAATTCTTTCATAAAATCTTCTCTTGAGTTTGACAAAGAGAATCTTTTCGCAGATTGTACGGCTTCATATGAAATAGAATATAATAGCATCTCTTCTTCAAACAACCTAATCACGTTTTCTGCCATTTTCATATAGTCTCTGACTGGAGATATTAACGCATTATGTTCGTTTATTGCATACTCCCTTGCGCCTGCGTAGTCAGTGGTTACCAGTGCACATCCGCACGCCATTGCCTCTAGACCTGGCAATCCAAATCCCTCCTCAATGCTTGTGCTCATAAATACCCTTATTCTATTGTTAATATCTGCAACTTCCTTTTCAGTTATATTCTTATAGTAACGGCATTTCCCCTTAAGGCTTTCAGGACAATCCACATTGCCAATAACATACACTTCTAAATCCGGGTATTTATCCCGCAAATAGTCAATAGTCTTTACCGCGTATTCGCATCCCTTAAGGACTGCATTTCTATAATGAAATGCAAGACTATGTTTTTCTCTCTGTTCAATAGGAACCGTCGGTTTAAAAACAGACAAATCGATGCCGTTTGGTATATATACCGGTATTTCTCCTGTTTGACTATGCACAATCTCCTTTAACCATTTAGATATAACTATTTTTCTTAGTTGCAGCCGATAAGACTGAAAGACCTCTTCTTCATTGGTATAAAATGTTTCAAATCCTTGTATGAAATAGTACTTTACGGCATGACACAGAAGACTATTCACAAATACAGCAGTCATTACCGCAGTAGCTATTATTACATCATGATGATCTTTTATATCACTTTTATCAAAAGCAGCTTTTCGGATAATATTCTTATTTAGCTCATACCAGTCAGGACAATGCCTTGAGTATATATGGCCTATTCTTTTTCTGACTGCATCTGGCAGCCTGCCCTTTAGAAACCTGTCAGTCATGTAATATATTGTCACCACATTTCCCTTTATGGCCAAGTAGTCTGCATACTGAAAAACCATTTTTGCACCGCCTCCGGGATTTCGTGGTATGTTCGGTAAAACAAAAGCCACATCCATATAAAGCACCCTCATATAGCGAACTTAATCCGGATGTCTTTGTGATATTGGGAACAACCGTTCTACAAAAGCATTTTATATAAGCTATATATTTCTTTCATTTGCCTTTGGACAGAAAAATGTCCCATAGCATATTCACGGGCATTTGATGATAGTTCGCTAATCACTTGATCATTCAATAAATAAAGAAGGGAACTGATAAAGTGTTCTACCCCCCCCAAACTTATATACCGCACCTGTTACTCTATCTTTCACTAATTCTACATTAGCTCCCTTATTAGAAACTAAAGGACACACTGAATTCATCATCGCCTCAGCTGTTGATAGGCCAAATCCTTCTCCCTCTGATGCATTTATTAAAATATCGTAAGCCGGAAGAATGCTACTGGCATTTTCTATATATCCTCTAAATTTAACCCTGCTTTCCAAACCATTCATTTTAATCTTGTCCTTTAGTATCTTTATATATTTCTGGTTGCCATTACCAACAATATCCAATGAAACTTTCATACGTTCTTCAGAAGAAAGCCTTGAAATTGCATCGATTACAAACTCTTGGCCTTTCGAATGTGTGATCTCAGCTATCATAATCAATTTAAACACTTTATGCCGATTAGATATTCTGATAAAATCATTGTTCACGCCGTTTAAAACTGTATGGCATTTTTCTTTGTTGATTCCATGTCTTATCCAATCATTTAAAACAGTATTAGAAATTCCTATAAATATATCCGCATTCCTGTTCATATATTGAATCTGATCATTTATAAGAAAATTCAGTTTATAATGAGAGTTAACCATTTCTTGTATATGCCAAATATGCGGGACTTTATATTTGCGAGATATCTTTGCACCCAAAAAATTACGGCTCAAATTAGTGTGAACTATATCAATCTCCGAAAAGTCAATATTTCTTTCCAGCTTCTTAAGCGCAGCTGCATCATCGATCATAGCTCTCAACAACAGTATATTTTTCTTCAAAAAATCAATTATCGGATTACTGGGCTTTGCATAAACATATTGCCTTAATTTGACAACATAATACTCTATATTATGCTTTTCGCACAATTCGCTAATAACTCCTTTTGCATTTATTACCACGGTGTAATGAACATTATAATCCCGCGATAGATTTTCAATGAGATTAGAAGCTACAACCTCTGCTCCGTATTTTACCCCCTTGCCGCCAATTATGTATAAAATGTTCACTCTTCATATCCTCCCTGACAGGTAGGCATCTAATGCTTCCTTCACAGCTTCTAAATATCCGTATCCATTCTTTGTATCCGGTTCCAAATAAGTACCCTCGCTCCACTCATTCCACGCATTAATGAACACCATGTCATAATTGCTTTCCTGTTCCGCTTTTCTGAATAATTGAATCATATATTTTTTAAATTTCTGCGGAGTAGCTCCGCTAAAAATTCTAGCCCCTCTATTTCTTCTCCTAGGGGAATTATCCCAATCACAAAATGCACCTAGAATAAGGTTGTCGGAATCAAGTTTCCTGTCCAATATATGTTTCCAAAAAACATCGTAATCAAAAAATGTTGTTCTGATCTTGGGATTCTCTGACTTTATTAAAGAACCAACCGCAGACTTTAGTTTCTGACCCTCCACATTACAAAACAGCTTAGAATTCATAATAAAATCTTTGAAAAGATTAGTTCTGAACACACTAAACTCAGCTTGTGTATGTCCGGGTTCATATAAAATGTAAGCATCCACTTTGTTACTCGTATTTTTAGTTGTACCATAGGTTGAGCCTTGCGACACAATATATATTCCTTCTAAGCATTCTTTCTTTGCAAGCTTGTTCCAACAGTCGATCATTGCATCAAGTTCTTTAATTAATTCGGGACGGTATATTATAAGCATAGGTTTATTGTCATGATAAATATATCTATTATCCTGAAAAAAGGGCAATAAATAGTAAAAGTGTTTTTCCCACTCTTCTTTATCTCCATATTCTTGAGGCATTATGATTTCTTTAGCTTTGCCGCTCCATGTCCGCGTCCAAGGCTCATTGGCCCAGCAGATACAGAAATTAATGTTTTTTGTTTTATCAGCTAAAAATTTTTCTACAGGCCTTTCAAGGATTTTCTTTCCATTTTTAAACCAGTAATGATAAAAGCAGAATCCATGCACTCCATATTTATGTGCTAAAGATATCTGCCAATCAACCGTCCTGTCAAAATCCAGGTCTAAGTCATAGTAGTTATCATCTAACGGCATTCTTGGTTGATTATGACCTTTAAATAACGGTTTAGAGCTTTTAACATTTGTCCATTCAGTAAATCCTTCTCCCCACCACCTATCATTTTCCTTTGTCCTATGAAACTGTGGAAGATAAAATGCTATGACTTTCATTAACTTAGACTCCTCAAATAATTAATTTATGATACAGTCCCGTCTATCATCCTTTGATACATTTCACTTATGGAATACCCCCCCTGAGGCTCCCAACCAAGCTGCTTCAACGCGTTTGTATCAAGATTCATATACAACGTCTGCGGGAATCCGTTAACCGCCTCATTTTGGATGTCATATTCAACTTGAATCCCCCCATCAGCAGCTATTCTTTCTGCCATTTCAGCAATAGAACAGTATGTATTCTCATCCGCTGCATTATACGCATTGCCCGAAATTCCCTTCAGCAAAATCATCAGTATCGCCGTCACCGCATCTGTAGTATACAGATAGCACCTTTCCGTCTCTCCTTTTGTCTTCAGAACAATGTTCTTCTTCTCATTGATACAACGCCCAAAATAGGCAAAGATACGTGCATCATTACAGTTGACTCCCGGACCGAATGTCTGTGTTAATCTGCAGATCGTAGCTGGAACTCCATATTCCTTGGCAAAAGCACAGCACATAGATTCACATATTATCTTACTAATTGGATAACTATTGCGGAGATCCAATGGAGTCATGGAGCCGATTTCATCCTCGGTTACCTTATGGCCACGTTCTGGATATCCATATACTTCCATACTGGACAAGTATACGAATCCCTTTACCGATTTCTCCTTTGCCAGTTTAAGAAGATTGAATGTTCCAAACACAGATGTCTCTATTGTTTCAACTGCATGCCGGATAAATTCCTTACTCGCCGTTTGGCTCGCTCCATGGATGATAAAATCAATGGGTCCATCCACTTCCGGCAGTTTCTCCACCGTCCCTTCAGTTAATCTAAGCATCCCGTCATCAAGAATATCTTTAAAATGCTTTTTCGCCTTCTTCTCATCCCTTACCAATGCAATTATTTTTAGGTTTAGAGTCTTAGTTTTATTGGCATGGTTCAGCGAATGAATCATTGTTGTTCCAATCAGCCCTGTTGCACCAGTAATCAAAATCGCAGCGCCTTTCATCTTATCCCACGGAATGAATTCCGCATTTGATACACATTCAATGTCTTCCCTTATAATATTCCTATTTACAGCCACTATGCTTCTCCGTTTCCGATACATTCCGTCAGTTCACTTTCCCGGACTCTATAAACCAAATATCTGCGAATTCTCCCTGGCATCAACAATAGCTCTGAAAATATAAAAATCTCCTGGTGTGGTTATTTTTATATTTTCCGCTGGTCCCTGAACTGTGTACAGCTTATGACCATAAAACTGCATTAGTGATGCGGAGTCTATGAAATCACAGTATCCGACACTCCTTGCTTTCAGATGCATCTCATAAAATTCTCCTAAATTAAAGCATTGCGGTGCCTTTGCAAGCTGACATTCACTACGCGGCAAGATCTCTCCCACGCTCTCCTGTTCGCCCATCAAAGCGATAGTTTCTGTTGCTGGCGACACTGTAATCGCATTACCGTATTTCTTAACGCAATTAATGCAATTTTCAATAGTATTAACATCTACCAATGGTCTTACACCATCATGGACGAGCACTACGCTATCATCCGGATACAGTTCATGAGCCTTTTCTACTCCTTTAAATATAGATTCCTGCCCTGTCTCTCCACCAGGAATAACAGACTTTACTTTTGTAATTCGATATTCTTCAATCAAATCAAGGCTATAGGAAATCCAGCCTTCAAGCATTGCAACCACAATGCCGTCTATGGACGGCGCCTGCTGAAACAGCTCTAGTGTATAGATTAATATTGGTTTGCCGTGCAATTTCAAAAACTGCTTCGGTTTTGATTTTGTATTCATTCTTTTACCGGCACCGCCGGCAAATATAACTGCCACATTCATTAATTCTCACTTTCTTGCCCTGTTAAAATCAAGCTGAAGGCATAGATGTTTTTCTCTGTCCTTTATATCGGGAATCTTCATATAATCACCATATAAGCCCTTTAGATATGTATTTTCATCATTATAAATATATATTTGCCTGTCCTCAAAAGGTACTTTTTTCAGAGGAAAAAATGTGGTGTATTCATAAATCTCCCCGCAGTATTTCTTTCTTCCCGCTGCAACAGTCACATAGCTGCTCTTCTTACCTCTAATAAATCTATCAAATGTAGCGAACCACTTCTCCGCTGTTCTAAACGAAAGCACTGTCCCAATTGCAATTCTGAGTTTATAATAGCTTTTTCCTTCCGAGTGAATCATGAAATCTTTCAGGCTCTTGCTCCTGTACTGCTTCCAGTAAACGCTATACGAACCAAACCGAAGGACATCTGCGATCTTCCCTTTGAAGTTTTGTGCCATCTTTGACTTCGGCGCAAAATCAATGGGGGTGATATCTATATATATTCCGGTCGGGTATGGCGATGCTTCATCAATCATATTTAAAAATGTGGTGTTTTTCTTTAAAACACGCATCAGAAAGCAAGCTGCTCCCTTATCATATCCGGGAGCAAGCAGATCATACTTATCTCCAAGATCTCTATTGAAGAATTCAATGAACTTTTGATAATCAGTTCTGGTAAGATTTAAATCCATATCATCATCCCAAGGGATAAAGCCCTTATGCCGAATTGCGCCAAGTGCTGTTCCGCCGCCAGCTATCAGCTTTAAACTGTGTTTTTCGCAATATGCCCACAGATCATCATAAATCTCCAGAAGGATCTTATGCATTTTCTTAATATCATCTTCTGTCAGTTCATATAGATTGCTGGCACCGCTTTTAAGTGATGCATAATTTTTCTTTAGCATAATCACTGCCGTATTTCCATCCTTTTAAGATATTATCCTTCCACAATCTCCATCAATCCAAAGCCAAGACTCATCAGAAAAATTACTCGCTTACCACCAAATGCAACTGCCTCCCGTGGTCCAATAATCACCTTAAAGCCACTTATCTTCAGATGTTCAATATCTTTATCAAAATCTAAGCTTTTATAGCAAATGTGATAAGGTGTCGGGCCTACTGAACTTAAATATTGGTCAACTGGAGACTTCAAGTTCCTTTCTAACGGACATACAAGTTCGATCCGGCATCCATCCATCTCGCCAAAGACAACCCTGATGTTCCTGTCTTTATCGTCAATTTGAGGTTCAAAGACATAACCAAGACTGTGGAAAGCATCTATTGCCTTATCTATTTTTTTTACCGCATATCCAATGTGATCGATCTCCATCTGTTTTATCCCTCAGTCTTGATTTCTTTATAATAAGCGAACAATTGCTTCTGATAGTTTCCTGCATCCATCTCATATATCTTATGGCCGTTAATATCAGAAACTATATGAAATCCTAATCTATCATACAAATCTTTTACTGGTATATTCTTCGCAGTGGGAATGAACTCAGCTATTATCTTTCCATCAAATTTCGAAGCCAGCTCATTGATAATCACATTTTCCAGCTTCCGTCCCATTACCCGGCAGGACATTAGGAAACTGTCTATTTTCATATCCGTATCAGAATTTTTAAGGATAATCACACTAATCAGGCCGCTATCTCCATACTTATCAGAACTGTAGGCCACATAGACCGCATTCCTAAAATCCGCAGCAATCTTTTCAATTTCGTCTTGTGTATATCTTTTAGTAGTTACATTGAACTGATTCGTCTTATTGATCAGTTGAGTAACGCGCCCTATCTCTTCCGGACGCATCCTGTGAATATCAACCATAATCTCAAGTTTCTTTATGTAATCATCCAGATTGATGCTTTCACTCATTTCTTGACTGCGTTTTGCCTCGTTCTGGTACATCTGAGTCTTATTCAGATCATGGCCAAGAACTCGTAATGGCATGCAATAGTCAAACCAGATATCTTCAGCAAAACCTAGCAGTTCTGTCGTATCGGCCGGAAAGTCAGGAACAAGTATTTCCAGGCATTCAGCTTTTACCGTCTCCCGTTCAATCGGGTTATCATCAATAAAGATGAAGCTGCCTTCTGTAAGATTCAGTTCACTCTCCATTTCTTTGAGATTGGCTACCTTACTCTTCCAGTTGATCTTCCTGCTTACAAAATCATCATTTTTTAAAAGCATTGCCGGATGAAACCTAATCGCCTTATCTGCATCCTGTTCATTATTTTTACTATTTATCGCCAGAATAATGCCTCTGTTCTTCATCTCCAGAAGCTGCCGCTGGAAATCGTAATAACGCTGCCCCTCTTTGTGATCAGATATCTCAATGCCTTCAATGCCATCTTCACTGATAACTCCGCCCCAAAGAGTATTATCAAGATCTACTGCTATGATTTTCTTGCGGAGGCTGAATGCAGCACTGAGCGCTCTGTCAAGCTCCATGCATACAGCATCAAGGCCATCTTTGGAATATGGCATACTGCTCAGATACCACATCTTGTTCGAATAGAATTGTTTTCGCCCTATTTCAGCAATGGTATCCGCAAGATCTAACGTGTATACCTTGCTCTTGCTCTCTGCAAGGCTCTGTATATGCTGATACCAGTCATTCTCCATCTCATATCTGGCTTTCCGCTCTGAAGGAGATTTGATTCTGTTTTCACGGATATCAATAGTTGAAATAAAGATGGGGATTGTTATGGTATAGTTTGTTAGCGCTGTTATGGCCTGCTTCCAGAGCGTTATCCTTTCCTTTCCCTCTTCATCGCTTTTCCAAGAACGAGCTTCTGTACCATCCAGCAAAACAAATACAGCATCTACATTCCTGTTATAAAGTCCTGATGCGGGATTTATCGCTTCCTGCACCCAGGTATCAAATCCTTCAGGTGTATAAAAATCATACTTGTGTCTCAGCTTGCTCACGATCAGATCTACAGTAATATTTGAAAGCAGTGCTATTATTTTCTTCGACTCGGCCATTATCAGTAAAGCTCCCTTTTTGAATATAATCCTCTTTATTTACTGAAGGATAGTCTATTTTATAATCTCATACAAATCTTCTAATGTCTTCACATTATCAAGGCTCTCCATTGGGATAGTTTTTCCGTATTCCGCTTCCAATTCCATAACAAGCTTGAGCATCATCAGGGAATCCCATTTCCCTTCTTTGTAAGTCATATCCATAGTAACCTTGTCTTTTTCCATTATTTCAGCAACAAACTCTAAGAACTTTTCCATTTCACCTATCTCCTTGATTTCTTATTGCTTTGCTCTAAAACAGAAAGAAATTTAAAATTTCACATTCTTTGCCGGATTTCCGAACATTTTCATATTGTCTTTTACCCTGGTCATAACTGTACTTCCAGCACAAAGGTAAGCATCATCTCCAATCTTTGTTGCAGGAACCATATTTGATGTTGTTCCCATGAACACCCGATTACCAAGCTTGCACATGCCTGTTACATCACAATGTGCGCTAATCGTGCAATACTCTCCCAAAACCGAATCATGGGCTATGGATGAGTACATATTGATGATGCATCCATCACCTATTACTGCGTTATCTGAAATCAGTGCATATGGATAGATGATAACGCCCTCACCAACCGTACAGCTATCCGCAATTACAGCGGACGGATGGATGATCGTAATAAACACTGCTCCTTTAGCCTTCAGTTTCTCTACGACCATGCTGCGGATTTTTCCATTTCCGATGCAGCAGGTGAATTCATCTTCAGGTTCTATGGCATATTCATCAATCTTAGACAGAACCGTTGCACTGCACTTTTTTCCTTCTAATGCATTCAAGTCATCATCTAAAAAACCTTTAATATTCCATCTGTTTTCAGCTTCATTAATATCCTTAGCCCACTGCAGGACTTCACGTCCGCATCCGCCAGCTCCGATAATAAGCAGGTTTTTCATTGGCTCTTCTCCATTTCCTTAAACCGTTTCCAACATGCTGCTACTGTCTCTTCTGACAGGCCGCATTTGCCATAAGTAATTTTTATATGAGGCATATTCTTTCGTTTTTCTATGAAATCATCAAACGAACCTATATACTTTACTGGTACCCCCCATAAACTCCATTACCAGGTATGCTTTTATTTACCAATGTCCCGGCTGCTATAACAGTATTCGATCCAATCATAACATTCGGTAATATGGTGGAATTGGAGCCTATAAATACATTGTCCTTTATATGAATGCAGCCAAGATTTTCCTGGAAATCACTTTCTTCAAATTTGTTGTTCAGCATTCTATGGATGACATCATGGGGAATGAAACTAACCTGAGAGGCAATCCAAACGTTATCCCCTATTGAAATTAATTTAGGATACAAAGGTATCTTCCGGAACATCGTCATGCAGTTATCTCCAATATAATAAAGAATGTCATTTTTTTTCAGATATTCTGCTCTCTTAATTGCAGTTGGGCATAAATACATGCCTATCGTATGTTTTATCCTATACCAATCCATTTATCCTCCATGACGTCACCTTATCCAGAAACCTCTCCGCTACAAATTTCCCGAAGAAGAATAAACGCTTCTGCCGCCTGCATATTCATAGATGCTCCTCTATATATTGCCAACGCTCTTATTGCTTCAGCAGAACGGGGATTAGGATAGTCTGCAATCTGCGTCGTAAATCTCTTTATGGCATCTATCTTAAGATCCAAATATCCATTTATATCGTTATAACTCATTGGCATGAATTCATTTGCTGTATTCGGAACATCCCACCCTGTCTCAGATAAGGTTTCATAAGCATATATTTTCTTGACTATATGCTGATATTTGGGCCTTAAGGCTACCATTGCCGCATCAGCAACAATCTTGTGATCCAAATGCATATCTCCGCAGTGCGGAATGTACGCCACATCTGGCTTAATTCTCTGTACGACTTTTATTAAGGCATCGTTTAATTCATATCGGGATACGGTTTCCAGCATTGCGGCGGGAAAATTCAAAAATAACGTTTCTTTAACTCCTAATAATTTATCAGCCTCAATACATTCATTTTTAATTTTCGCATCCAGCAAAGGGGTACACACCGGCTCTACTCCATGGGTCAATATGCAGACAAATACTGAATCGCCCAAATAAGAATGCTTTGCAATTGTTCCTCCAACGCCAATTACTTCATCATCTCTGTGCGGTGCTATAACCAAAACGTTCATACATTCTCCTTTGCATCGATATACAGATTCTTTCCGTTAAACTCAGTCCTTGTATCATCGACTCTATACTTGGCTCCGGAAGCAGCCTCCCGTAACACGGCGAATATCATTTTTGCATCTACTAAGAAACTGCAGTTTTCGATATACCATATATCATTTTCAAATTGATCGTTCCAACACCACGTTTTTACAGGCTTTAATGGAACACAGGCGAATCCTGGCCTTACTTCATGCCGCATCATATGTCGCTTAGTATATAATGGCAGATACTTAACCAACAACGGCCTTGGGCCAATTATGCTCATCTTGCCAGTAAAAATGCAGAATAGTTCTGGCAGTTCATCCAAAGAGAAGCGTCTGATAAACCGGCCAAACGGTGTTAATCTATCCTCACTTTGCAGCAGCCTTCCATTCATGTCCTTTTCATCCGTCATTGAACGAAACTTATAGATCTTGAATATCTTCCCATGAAGCCCTGGCCGTTCTTGTGAATACAGAATTGGCCTCCCATGAAAACACAATTCTAAGATAACTAAGATAAAAAATAATGGACATAAGATAACAATTGCCATACCACTCAGAATTACATCCAATATCCGCTTAACAGCCATGGTATAAATAGTTTTTCTAACCTTTGGCATTTTGTCTGTCATATCCGCCTCACATCACTTTGCAGGATTACCCATAACTACGGCTCTGTCCCCAACATTCCGAACCACTACGGAACCCATTCCAACAATCGCCTTCTCACCGATGTGTTTTCCATTGCGGATCGTGCTATTGCCGGAGATAAACGCCTGGCTGCCTGTAGAAGAGCTGCCAAACATAATGGTTTCGCCCACAACGAAAGTGTCTTCTCCAAGAGTAACATTGTGAGAAATAAATGTACTGTTATCTACTTTAACTCCACGCCTAAGAAGCGTATTGTCAATCGCTCCACGTGCAATCACAGTAAGAGCTCCGATCTGCACATCATCTTCAATGACCACGCCGCCAAACTGCGGCATAGTAAGCGCCCGTCCGTTTTCGCTGCGATCTGTAGATAATCCATCAGCGCCTATTACAGAGTTTTCCCGAATTACAACGTTGTTTCCAATATGAATTTCCCCTATCAGACGCGCTCCAGTACCTACATAACAGTTATCACCAAGCTCAACCTCTCCGCCAATATATGCTCCAGGAAGAATGCGGCAGTTATATCCAACTTTTGCAGTCTTGGCGATGAAAGCTCCGTTTACAAGTTCAACATTCTCAATAGGAGGATAATATACAATGTTGTTATCACGAAAGAATCCGCAATAACCGTTCCTTGAATTCTTGACTTCATATACCGCATGTCTGTTCCTAATATCATTAGGGACATCTTCACTATTGGGCCAGAAGATAAGACAGCTGCTGCATCTCCTAAATGCGTCAACTTGTCCCATATGGCCATCTGATATGAACATTACGGCATTATCCTTGGGATTGTCCAGAGATGCAGGTCTGACAACATCAAAGTCTTTTCCAGCCACATACTTTAATACGTTTATTCTGAAATACTCTTTCATTCCTCTGCTCCAATCACAAACACATAGTTTGTCGTAGCACTGCCGCCGATATTTAGCATTATGCCATTCCTTGCGCCATTAACCTGATACTCCCCCGCTGTTTTGGTAACCTGTTTATAAAGATCTAAAAGCATCCTTGCTCCGGATGCCCCTACCGGATGCCCACAGCCAATAAGACCGCCGCCAGGATTGATGGGTTTGGAGCCAGTAAATGAGATCAAACCGCTCTCTACCGCCTCATATTCTTTACCGGGTTTCGTCAGACCAAATGCTGAAATCGCTGCATACTCAGAAGAAGTAAAGCAATCATGAGTCTCAAACACATCAATATCATCAACTGTCAGACCGGATCTTCTATATGAATCCAACACTGTCTGACGAGTCCAAGGGAGAATATATTCTGAGCCTTGGTTATCACCCATTTTCTTCTCAAATAATAATGGTGCGGTTCTGTGGCCATAGCCTTTAATAATTGGTCTTTCTTTTATCCCTCTTTCGGCAATAAACTTCTCACTGCACAGCACTACAACCGCAGCACCGTCTGTTACTTGTGAACAGTCAGAAACAGCCAGCCGTCCACCGACCAGCGGATTCGTTTCCGTGCCCCTTGTTCTTGCCTGTCTGTAACTCATAAACCATTTACGAGTCTGCGCCAGCGGATTTCGCTTCGCATTTTCATAGTTGATTGCGCTAATTTTTGCCAATGCATCCATATAGCGCTTCTCATCAAGCTCTGGATATTTCATCAGCGTCTCGTCAGCGAGCCTGCCAAACAACTTGGGAAACGGCAGATTGATGCCTTTACCTTCTCTCTCATAGTAGGCAGCACGGCCAAGGTAGTCTCCGCCGACTCTGGTTTCCACAGTCTTCATCAGTTCCCAGCCTATCACGATTGCAACATCATAATCACCAGAGCGAACCTTAGTGGCTGCGGTATCAATAGCAACTGAACTTGAAGCACAGGCTGCCTCATATCTTGCAGAAGGGACACCATAAAATGCCGAATCTACCTCGGTTAAAAACGCCCCAAGATGACCTTGATCAACATACTTTTCTGCAATAAAGTTTCCGACAAAACATGCAACCCGATTTTCCTGATTCAGTTCTTTCACATCATCAAAGGTTAATTCCGCACCTTCCAGTCCGTCGGTCATCGCTTCTTTAAGAAGCGCTATCATCCCTTTTCCTTCCTTTTTCCAGTTGCGCTCAAAATCAGTCTGAGCGCCACCAAGTATATAAACCTTACTCATGCCTTCACTCATCCCTCTTAACCTCCAGATTTGAAATAGACCCTAAAATCGTATTTTGAAGACCGCGCTTCTGCCAGATATCGCTCCACATCTATCTGCTGGCAGATTTCCGGAAAACGTTTCTTTATTAAAACGGGGACGTCAGCAACATAAGACATTGCCTGATACATAGCTAAAGGCGGACACCAATTGAACCCTGCCGCCATCACATCGTCAGCAGCTTCCATTGCGTACCCAACCTTTTCTGCAGTATAGAGACTGTACACAATGTACTTGAGTAAAAAAGAGAGACAGATTTCAGCCTCTTGAGAGCAATTATCCACAAGTTCCTCAAAAGCCTTATGGTAATCTCCTGCTTCAATCTGCCGTTTCATCTTATCGGAAAACGGAAAAATGTAAGGGATAACATCCCGATAAAGGCCGGTGCTGATATCGTATACATTTTGGCGTCTTCGTCCATTATCATATTCAACAAGTCGGTACAGGCCGCCACCACTCTTCCGCCCCAGTTTCCCCTCTTCCACTAATTTCTGTGCAAAGTCCGGGAAGACAAAGGTCTCATGAGCATAATCATAAGTATTCGCATATATGTTGTCTACAATAGCCTTATGCACATCCAGGCCAACGAAATCAGATGTAGCCAGCGGAGGCATACTCCGACCGGTAAAAGGGCCGATAACAGCATCTATGTAATCAATACCGCCATTATCCTTATACTTCTCAGCGTATTGAAGTGCTTCGTTGATGAACTGAAAGCCTATGCGGTTGCCAAGGAAAGCTGGAGAATCCCTGACTTCAACAACGATTCTATGGAGTTTTATCCTTAGATACTCTTTCAGCTTTGCATACATCTCTTCATCCGAATATTTTGTAGAAGCCAGCTCACAAAGCTGAAGCATATATGGCGGGTTAAACATGTGAACACCAAAAAAATGGCCACGCATATTTTCTGGATAACACTCAGCGATTTCGGTTATGGATAAGCCGGAAGATCCTGTAGCTGATATTGCGCTATTTTTCAGCGCCTTACCAATACGTGTGGCTATTTCAGACTTTACCCTTATATCTTCCTTTGAACTTTCAAAGACAAAATCCGAATCAGCCACACACTGTTCCAAGTTATTGAAGTCGGCCGGAATAAGATTGTGTGCAATCACATCCGCCCTTACGGACTTCACAATCCTTGGAATCGCCCTTTTAACCTTTTCAATGTCACGTCCAACGCAGTATACCTTCGCATCGCCAAACGAAGCAAAAATCCCTGCAACATTCGCTCCCATTATTCCTGTCACTCCTACAACTGTAACCGTTCGGATGTCCATAATGTTCCGCCCTCCTTAGTCAGCATACTTTTCACTTAAAGCACCTATGTATAATCTCTATTACCTTATCTTGCTGCTCCACAGTCATTTTGTTATCGCTTGGCAAACATAACCCGCGTCTAAATATATCGGCTCCTACGTCTGCACCTGATCCGTTAATATAGGCATTCGATCTTCCTCTGCCATTGCCTTCTCTGGTTATAAATGCATGATTTTTGTAAATAGGCTGCATATGCATTGGCTTCCATATAGGCCTTCCCTCAGCACCAAATGCATTAATCGCATCCAAAATTTCCTGCGGGCTGCTTTTTTCCGGCTCTGTTTTCCACAGATAGTCCTGCTCTCCTCTGACCATTGATGCCATGGCATCAGGTTCAATGATCATGCATGACAGCCAGAAGTTGGGTATACTATGCTCATCATCATACGGATTCATTCTGACAGGCAGATCGCTGAGTCCGTTCCTGTACCTTTCATATATGGCACGTTTCTGTTTAATATGTTCCTCTAAATATCTTATCTGCCCTCTGAGCACGCCAGCGATGATGTTGGACATCCGATAGTTGTACCCGATCTCCTCATGCTGATACCACGGAGCCGCCTCCCTGCTCTGCGTACTCCATTTCCGAACCTTATCCGCATCTTCTTTAGAATTCGTAAGAAACATCCCGCCGCTGCTCCCAGTAATAATTTTATTACCATTAAAGCTAATGCAGTTGTAGTTACCCAGCGTGCCGGTTTCAAGCCAGGCGCCTCTCATTCCGATATGTTCAACCACGCCTGCTTCTCTTACGTTCTCCTTATAAGGACCATCAGCAGATGCAAAAAAAGCAGCTCCTAAAGACTCAGCTGCATCCTCAACAATAAGAGCACCATGTTCATCAGCAATCTTCCTGATTTCATCCATCTTTCCAGGAGTTCCGTAGAGATGCGCCAAAACAATAAGCCGTGTCTCAGGATACAGTTCAAAAGCTTTGCGCAGAGAACCTGGGTCCATATTCCAAGTATCAGTTTCTGTATCAATAAACACAGCCTCGCCATTCTCATAGGCCACGGGATTAATACTTGCGTCAAAAGTAACATCGCTGCAAAAGACCTTTTTGCCTGTTAAGGTGCCGCGAGAGGGGGGTGCTTGTCCATACAGCCTTTCCCCTGCCAGTTTAGTGGCCAAGTGAAGAGCTGCTGTACCAGCTGAAAGCGCTACCGCATATTTACATCCAAGGAAAGAAGCAATCTCCTTCTCAATCTCATTTATATTAGTTCCCACAGTTGATACCCAATTAGTCTGTATAGCCTCATCTACCCATCTCTGCTCATCACCATGCATGGTTGGAGAAGCCAGCCACACTCTGGATGTGAATGGTTCGATTCCAGCAAACCTCGGATCGTGCGTGAAATCGTGCATAATCATGTGCTCCCTAGTTTCTCATTTTTCTGTCTTTCACCGGTTATATCATTTGATGGAATTACTTCTGCATTTTAGGTGTTTCTCTGCCATTTTATTTCTGTATCTCCCCATATTCATTTGTCATCCATACCTACTATCTTAATCCCCATCTTCAGTTCCATCTTTTCTTCCATAAACTCCATCTCTACTACCGCTGCTCTTTTATGCAGATCCACTTTGACAATATTCCCTACATAATTTTTTAGCGGCCCGTTAATGACTTGTATCCTTTTCCTCTCTTCCACTACTACTTCAGATAAAATAGTTTTATGTTCCTGATTCCCAATACTTTCAACAAACATTTTTTCGTTTTCACCTAATGCAAAAAAGTAATCTATATCTCTCCCAAGCATTTTTGTCAATTTCGGAACCTGTCTCAATTTCTCATATAATTCCTCCGGTTTTTCTGAAATTACAAATGTATAACCTTGAAACAGTACTTCCTCCACCTTATTCCAGCTTCCATGAAATTTTTTTAATCTCTCCCTTTTAGGAACGAAACACTCTTTAAGAAAACTTGGTGCAACCATTTTCCTGATCATATCCGCAGTTCTTTCTTCCTGCCCTCCAAAGGTCTGTATAACATACCACATTTTCAGATTCCCGCTCTATCTTTCTGTTCCCATGGTATCCCTCCCATGCTTATGCATCCTCGCATTTTGGGCAAGCTTCGCCATTACGCAGCTATAAATTATGCTGCGCTACCGCTCTGCCAATATGACCATGAGAACTCAATTCTGTGCCAATGCTTCAGTAATTCAATTCTCAATCCTGATTCGTCCTTTTGTTTCTTCCCCGTTTACTATGAAAGTCTCGAATCCTCACGGTAGGTCTGCGCATATGCTGCGCTGACCGTATGGCGCCAAAATGCCCGTTTTTGGCATTTTGTGTGCATCCCCCGGAGGGTTCATAGTAAACCCCTCTTTCATTTATGGTGTTGCCGAAAAAGCGGCATGGGGGGTAAGTATGAAAGTCCCGCCGCCGATTAGGTGTCATACATTCAAGGATGCCAGATGCGCCCGCCAGACTTCCATGTGTGATAGTACGTCCCCAGCCGGGCGCATGCAGGTTTACTTACATCTCTTTCTCATAAATCTCCAAACCTACTGTTATCTGCCTTTGACCACCGGCAAAAGGAATTTCAATCTCTGCAATCCTTTTATGGCGATCAATTCTTCGTATCAGTGTTTCCCGGCCAGTCAGCGGTCCGCTGGTTACAACAGCAGTTCCATTCCTAATGATTCCCCTGGATATTCCTATGAGAGAACCATGCTCACATAGTTCCTTCAAATATGGCGCCTCACAAGGGATCATGAAGACTTCACTGCTTCTTTTAAAACTCATCTGCCGGTTGCTTTTCACCAGCACATCCGTCCCGGCTATGAAGACATAGCCCGGCACAGCCATCCGTTTTTCCAGATGCCATGTTCCGCCGTAACGCATCATGCGCTGATACTGAAAACACAGAATCTCTTCCATTTCTCCCGAATCCACAAATTCAGGACATCTGTTCATATAGTCCGTTTCACCTCCCTCCGGACATTTCAGCAGATACCAGATTTTCCTCATCCTCCTTAAAGATTATTTGTAAAGCAGTCGCTAAACAGCAAGTTAAGCGACAGTTATACAAAACTAGGCATATCGATTTATCAGATATTATTGATTGATATATAGAATTATAAGAATTTTTTTGGAATTATAAGAATAAAATGACAAATTGCTCCTGTTGACACTGGTCAGAATTAATGTTATAATCGAAACCGTTATAGAAATTAGGCTTTTTAAATATATATTAAATTAAAAGTGTCGCTTAACTTGCTGTTAAGCGACACTTTTTCACAGATGGATTATGCCTTTTTTATTTTTATCGTCTTCATCATACCTACCCTATCTGCTTTTTTATACTCAATCTGTAGTAACTAACATGCACTTTAACCAAAATCCAGCAAATCCCTACTGATTTCCCATACTCTCATGAATCACTTTAATCACTTCCGCCAGTTTCTCTGCATCCACCTGCCCTGGGGCCGATCGTTTTGCCGCCGCCCCGTAAGTTACCGCAGAGCCAAATGTTTCGCCTGCAAGCCGGCTGATCACTCCCATGTCCGCCATGGACATGGTAATAATAGGTCCTTTGGCATAATGTTCACTCATCTCCAAAGTAGCCTCCAAAAGCGTCAGCACGTCCCGCTTAAGCTGCGGCATCACTGCGATCTTAGGAATATCCGCTCCCAGATCCTGCATCTTCCTTAGCCGCCCCAATATCTCGTCTTTCGACGGAGTCTTCCTGAAATCATGGCTGGAAACAATCACCTTTACCTGATGGCGGTGAGCATGTTCAATAATCGCCATGACAGCTTCGTCCCCGGTAAACAGCTCCACATCCAAAAGATCCACCATGCCGCTTTCTGCCGCTGCCTTGTTCATATTTATGTAGTCCTCTGTGGCCATGGCCTTTTCCCCGCCCTCTTTAGCTGTGCGGAATGTAAATAAAAACGGCATTTCTCCCAGATTTTCCCTCACCTTCTCTGCCGTTTCCAGAACCTTGGAATAATCCATGGCATCTTCATACCAGTCCACCCGCCATTCCGCCATATCAATAGGCATCTGAACCAATGACCGGGCTTCCTTACATATCTCCCCGGCCTCTGCCGCCACAATCGGGACGCAGATCTTTGGCCTTCCTCTTCCGATTATCACATTTCTGGCTTTTACTGGTTCCATATTGTCATCTTACCTCCTTGCCATATCCATGTACCTGTCAAGTCTCTCCCATGCCTGCCTTTGCAGCTGGTTTTCATCCCATTGGCCGTAATCTCTGCGGCCATGCAGTGCGCTGGCGCGCTGTTTTGCGCAATGCAGGAACAGGGATTCTGCATGCGTCCTTCCCTCATCCCACTCCAAAATCCGTGATCTCATACAGCACTTCCACTGTCGGATCTTCCTGCAGCCAGGCATATTCCTTCATAAACCACCTGACAAGTTCCTCATCCCTCTTAATGGCAGTCGTATTATTATTATATACGTTGATGGTGCCAAGTTTAAAGTATTTTTTTAAACAGTCTATATCATAGGCAATCATTTCCTTTGTCTGCCCCTGTATTCCGACCATAAGACACGGCGAATCAAAATACCTGGCCACTTCCAGCGGTTCTTTAAAGTCCGCATTTTTATTGAGTACTTTCTGCCTGAAATAATTGTCAAAAGTCTCCACGCCGATCTTAAAAACAATGGGAACCCCCATCCTCTCCCGCATCTCCTTAAGCCGTCTGCGGTACATCCAGTGGGACTCAAAATACAGTTTTTTTATCTGTTTTTCTCTCAGCAATCCGGAAATGTCTTCAAGAGTCTCATCAGGAAGTTCAAAACAGCTCCCTGAATTAATGACCTCCAGCACCCCGTATTCCCCTGTAACCTGCTTAAGTACCTGCCGGTTCATCTCTGTCATGGCGGCTTCGTCTGTTCCGTTGTCCTCAATATAATCGCAGAAGGAGCATTTCCCCCATTTGCACGGGAATCCCCTTAGAAGGCAGATCTCCCGTTTGTTCTTTTCGCTGATCCTGCTGTAGCGCTGCTCCGGCACGCCCATTATGCTTTGCTCCTCGTATAATAAGTTTGTAAGCAAGAAAAACAGCTTACAGACTTATTCTTTTTTGGCTAGACAGAAGGATAATTCTAAACATCCTTTCCGAAGGTTCTTCTTCAATCATGCTGGTTCATCCATTCTCTGTCTATCGGTTAATAA